>PLXE01000072.1 GCA_003151335.1 Acidobacteriaceae bacterium | reverse complement strand
CAGCAGCATGCCCAGCAGCAACCCAAACAGCAGCAGCAGCATGCCCAGCAGGGCGTCCAGCAGGCGGCACACTACACCCCACAACAGCGGCAGCAACAGCAGGTCGCATGGCAGGGGCATCGATCACAAAACTGGCAGTCCGACCACCGCTCGTGGCAGCAACGCGGTGGCTATAACGGTTACCGTATCCCTGACAATCGTTACAACGGCTACTTTGGCCCGGAGCACGGGTTCGTCATCTACAACCAACCTTTTATGATTGTTGGCGGCTTCCCACGCTTCCAGTACAACGGCTTTTGGTTTAGCCTGGTTGACCCGTGGCCTGACTATTGGGGAAACAACTGGTACGAAAATGACAACGTTTATGTTGTCTATGAGAACGACGGATACTACATGTACAACCAGAGGTATCCCGGCGTCGGCATTGCAATCAGCGTTGGGATGTAACGATCTAGTTGATTAGGTCAGGCGGGGGCTGCACCCTAAAGAGCGCTGCCTAAACTGAGAAGTCAACCAAGCGGTAAGGCGCGCAGGCGATAGGTTGCAGCCGCCAGGTTCAACGTTCAGATCGCACCCCCAAACGGTGGCAGTTTGATGATTTCGCTCTTCATCGCCATTCCAGGTTGGAAACTTCTCCGTAGTCTGGGAGGAGTTGGCCTGGTAATACTGGGGATCGTGGACAGCTCGGTGGTCCCCACGTTCGGCAGCTTGGATATTCTTACCGCGATCCTGGCAGTGAAGAATCACGAGCTTTGGCCGTACTATGCCGCTGCTAGCACAGCAGGTTCGTTGATCGGTGCTTACATAACCTATCGCGTGTCAGCCCGGGCGGGAGAGTCCTGGCTCGAAAAGCGCATTGGGAAGAAACGCTCTCGACAGATCCAGGGCCTGCTTCAACGCTGGGGGTTCGCCGCCGTGTTCGTCTCGTGCGTTGCCCCACCGCCATTTCCTACCTCGCCATTCTTCATAGGAGCGGGTGCACTGCGATATCCGCAGGGGAGGTTCGTTTCAGCGGTGCTCGCTGGCCGGGCCCTTCGGTACGCAGTGCTCGGATTTCTGGCCGCAAAGTACAGCCATTCAATACTGCGGTTTCTGCGGCATCCGCGCGGCTTTGAAGCGGATGCTAAGTTGATCGGCATCACCGTGGCTGGCTTCGCGATCATAGTCTTGTTCATTCTCTTGTGGCGGCAGTACAGGATCCATTTCCAGCGCACCAAGGCAGAATCGGTGCTGATAGTGAAGTGAGACAAGACAGGTTGTACCTCGGCACGAAATCTGGGCCTTCGCGGACGCTGTGCCTCAGCACATTTCAGAATTGACCGAAGCGACTTGCTTCCATAAGGTGGCCTCATGAGCAGCGAAGGATCTGAGCAAATGCTGGGTCTCTTGAAAGAACTGTCCGTTTATAACGCTATGGATGAAGACTATAGTGCCGGCCCCAAGGGTCGAGTGGAAACAGAAGCCTATGAGGTGCGCGAGCGAAGGCGGCAGGAAATAAAGCAGGAAATGCAAACGCTCGCTGCCGAGAACAAGAGCCATCCGTCCTAAACATCCGCGGGCATTCTCTACGGATGGTCAATCTTGAGCAGGCGCGACCTGCCATCCCCAACGACGATTACTTGTGGCCTTGAATCCACCGGGCCGCCGTGTTTAACAGGAGGCCTTCTGACTGCAACCATGCCCAGAGCATTCGGTAGCTTGATGCGAATACTAAGACTGTGTCCCCCGCCAATGTAGGTTGGCCCATACGTCGCAACGGGGAGGAAATACCCTCGCAACATTGTTTTGACTGCGGAGCACAACGGACGTATAGGTTTCAGCCCAGTATGCAAAGGGGCCCATGGAAACGGCCGGAACCGTGCTCCACCTATCGCCTCAAGATCGCCTTCTCATCAAATGTGCAGAGTGGATCGGTATCGCCGGAACAGCTCGCGATATCTTAATGCGGTGATGTAGGATGAACCGCAACCGCCTGATACTCCGGCCGCGACCGTAGGAGATCTTCCGCCTGCCTCAAATCGAGGTCCTTCGACACTGGTTCAAAGTCGGACCGTGTTTCATGTTGCTGCTTGCTGATTGTCTTGAACAGCAGCATTCGTCCCGCGATCTGAATATCGACGAGGTCTGTCTTCCAATGAGATGAGCTGACTTGGGTCCGCTCAATCGCAAATGTGCCGCCTTTGGCGAGGTGCCCGAAAAGTCCGAAGCCAAAGCTGACGTTCTCTACCAAAAGCCCGTTCAAGCGTGCCAGCCGTTTCTGTTGGGGATCGACCAGGAGTGTTCCAGCCATGCTCTGCAGAACCTTGGACTCCATCGTAGGCGGGACAAATGCCGGGTCAGGGCGAAAGTCGAGTCGCTGATAGGGACCGTCCCAACCGTCGTACTCATAGACGAAGGCGCTCGGTAACAAACGCACCAGGTTCTCCAGCCGGCGTTCGTCCGCATCGTGCTGTTTCTTGACCGTAAGCTGCTGGCTGGGTTCGCGAATCAACTGATTGAGGCGGGCAGTCTCCTGCTCTCGTTGCCCTGAATCCAGCGGTGCGTCATTGATCGCGAGAAGACGGTACACCGGACCGTCTTTGGTTTCAACTTCCAGCTCGCTCAACGTCTGCTGCTCGACTACTTTGGTGACTCGGTATATCCAGTTACTTTGCTCTGCCCGGTCAGTCACTTCATTGGCAACCATGTCCTTAACAAGATCATGTGCAGAGGATTGCGTCTCCGGCCCGTACGAGCCGGCGTAAGAAGAACACATGAGCAGAGCAAGGGCCGCGAGATGGAGGCTGACATACCTCATCTTCAATTAGATGCTGGATGGCGGAGCTTCGGCTGAGTTTATTTGGATCTCTGCGATCTCCTATGCGCCTCTTAGGGATGTGAGCAGATTTGAACAGACGCGGCCTGCCGCGGTCGTCTAACCTTCTAGCAGATGGAACTAAGATTCGCTTGGGGCTGTTTCCATGAACGTTCCCTTGTTCCTTCTGACCGGGGGCCTTGCAGTTAGCTGGATTTCCAGCCGTCACTCTGACCCTCAGCCTCACTTGCAGCAGGGGCCCGCTATTCGCAGCGGGTGTTTAAACCCTGTTCCCCCATTCGCGACATCGCCCTAAGGACGAGGGCCCTTAAACAGCAGGAGCGCCAATAGAAAAGCGCTCTACCGAAAATAGAGGAAGGTAAAAAGAGTATATGCCGTTACTTCAAGTTGTCCTGGTCCTGATCGTCGTTGGAGTTCTTCTGTGGCTGGTGAATCGCTTCATTCCCATGGCGAGTTCCATTAAGTCAATCCTGAACGCTGTGGTCGTCATAGCCGTGGTGCTATGGCTGCTGAATATCTTTGGGCTGCTTAGTTCTCTCTCCAACATTCACGTTGGCAAGCCGTAACGGAGAAGGATGATGCACCAGAACAAATTCGAAGCCCAGAGTGCGGAAGCGTATGCGCAATGACCGAATACAACCAAAATCCACGATGCACGCCGGACTTGCCATGAGAAACGCGATCGTAAATAAGTGCCGGACGCTCTCGCTTCACACGCTGGCGCTGGTGCTGGTAATTCTGATGTGTAGCGGCGCTATGGCAGGCTATTCCGTGCTGACCCACGAGGAGATCGTTGACTTGCTGTGGACGGACCAGATCAGTCCGCTCATCCTCAAGCGCTATCCTGGGCTCACCGAAGAGCAACTCAAAGAAGCTCATGCCTACGCCTATGGCGGGGCCGTTATACAGGACCTTGGCTACTATCCCTTCGGCAGCGTCGAATTCAGCAACCTGGTGCACTACGTTCGTAGCGGAGACTTCGTTCGTGAATTGCTGGCGCAGAGCAGCGATGCCGACGAGTACGCCTTTGCCCTCGGCGCACTGTCCCATTATGCGTCGGATATCGCCGGCCACCCTGCGGTCAACCACGCAGTCGCCATGGGATATCCGAAGCTGCAAGCGAAGTTTGGCACATCAATCCGCTATGCCCAGGACAAGGCAGCGCATTTGAAAACAGAGTTTGGGTTTGACACGGTGCAGGTCGAGAAGAATCGTTACGCCTCGCAGCAATATCACGAGTTCATTGGATTTCAAGTATCCAAGTCCCTGCTGGAACGGGTATTTCCTATCGTATACGGAGTGCAGTTGAAAGACGTGCTGCCCCGCGAGGACCTGGCGATCGGCTCGTATCGTTACTCGGTCAGCCAGCTGATCCCGGAAATGACCCGGGTCGCGCTGCAGACCCACAAGAAGGACCTGATGCGCGAAACGCCCAATTTCGCTAAACAAAAGTTTCTGTACCGTCTTTCCCGCTCCGATTATGAGAAGGAGTGGGGCAAGGATTACGTGAAACCCGGATTGGGCACGCGGATCCTGTCAACGCTCTTGCGATTCATGCCGAGAATTGGTCCCTTCAAAGGTCTGGGGTTCAAGAGCCCGACTCCGCAAACCGAGGACCTGTACATCAAGAGCATCAATACTACTGTCGATCAATACCGGGCTTTCCTCCAAGAAGTGGGCGCTAACTCGCTCGTGCTGCCCAACTATGACCTGGACAGCGGCAATCCGACCAAGGAAGGCGAATACTCCCTCACGGACACGACTTACGCAAAGTTGCTGGGTCAATTAGCCAAAAGCAAGTTCGACCATACGACGCCCGAGTTACGTGACAATGTCTTGCAGTTCTATTCCGATGTCCCGGCATCGATCCAGACGAAGGACGATAAGGTCGTCCGATCGACCAGTGTGCTCGCATTGCTTGACCAGTTAAGGGCCGCGACGCCGGTTCCGGTCGCCGAAACCGTGGCCGACCATTGATCGCCGCCCCTTCTCTCAGAGGAAGGGGTTAGAGCAGTTCTGCAATAGATGCGTCCGGTTTGCACGGGTAGTGCGGGCCTTCAGGCCCGCGTGTAGGACAAGAAGAAAAATCGCTTAAGCCGCTGAGGTCTTTGACCTCAGCGGCTTAAGCGAGGCGTTTGGGCGCGGCGAACGCGGCGCTGAAGCGCCGTACTACCCGTGCGGGCGGATACACTAATTCCGGAATCGCTCTAGTCTGAAGTAAAGTTCATCTACAGCGGCGTGGCTGGTTGGGGATCCACACAAAAGCCGGTCCCTCGCTGCGCTCGTGCTGACAAAATGGGATGCTACTACGTCGTGCAGACGTCAATAGGAATTGACACAGCACGGCTTTCCGTTATGCTCCAACCAGGTCAGTAGAGAACGCAAACTGGCCTGGGCCAGGGCTATACAGGAATCGCCCGCACCATAGTAGATGTTGATGGTGTCTCCGTCGGGGCTCATGGTGTGCCCACAAGGGAATACGACGTCGTGCACGTCGCCTCCGCGCTCATAGTCGGTTTCCGGTCCGAAGATCCAGGAATCGCCTCGCAGCAAACAAACATCTGGCTTCAGAATGTCAAAGAGAGCGAGACCAACCCGGTATAGCGAGCCGGAGGCCGTGTGCTTCACTCCGTGATACAGCATCAGCCAACCTCTCTCAGTCTCGATGGGCGGAGACGACAAGCCAATCTTGTTTGCGTCCCACCACGCGCCCTTGCGCGCCAACATCATCACTCGATGGCCGCCCCAATGACGCAGATCGGGAGAGTAAGAAACCCAGATGTGAGCTCCTAGAGGAGTCATCGGTCGATGGATGAGCGCCCACAGTCCGTCGATCCTGTGCGGCAAAAGAGCGGCATCCTTGTCGTCCGGCGACATGAGGAACCCGTATCGCTCAAACGTCCGGAAATCTTTAGTTAGAGCGAGAGAAACTCCGGGACCGCCTTTGGAGTACGAGGTGTAGGCCACCGCATATTGCTGCAACTCGGGAACGTAGGTGATACGCGGATCCTCGATTCCCCACAGTTCCTCTGGATATTCATCTGGATCGGGCATCAGCGTTGGCGTTGCATCGATGTCCCATCCGTTCACACCATTCACAGAGCGCGCGGCGCAGAGATGGGAGAGACCACGGCGATCCTCCACCCGGCAAAGCAGTAGCGTGGAGCCATCCGCAAGCAATGTTGCTCCAGCATTAAATGCGCTATTGATCCGATAAGGCCAATCTTTGCTGGTCAGGATTGGATTGGCGGGATGCCTGTGAAGGAGAGATTCGGCAGCGTCGATAGACGCAGCAGCGTCGATGGCCAAGGTCATTAAGTCATTCTACAGGAACAGGAAACTGATATTGCAAAACGTTGGAGCGCAAAGCACTCGAATCGCGCCGGCAACCAGCTAGAACCCAATCTCTTGCGCTTAAACATCCTGGAGCTGCCGCATCTCCAGAAGCGCCATCAAGAACGCCAGCGTTGACTCCGCCCCCTGATTTTCGTTGGCGCGGTCAGGATGAAGACCATCTCGACAGCCGCCGGTGGTGGCGTCGTATAAGGCGGCCTTCAGGTCGTTATCTCCCAAAAACCAATTGAATGCAGTCCAGGCCTGCTTGTGCCAATGCTCATCGCCGGTGGCGCGATACGCTTCGAGATATGCAGAAACTGTCGCACCTGCCTCTACCGGCTGCTGATCGAAACGAGCTTTTTCACCCGCCTTGCAGTAGAAATCCTGCGAGCCGATAGGGACGAAGTGGCCGTTCACGTTGCAGCATTGTTGCGTCGCAAGCCACTCCAGCGACTCGAGGCCAGCCGTAAGCAACTCTTTGTCCGAAGTGCGTGAGCCTGCCAACAATAACGCCTGGGGCAAACGTGCATTGGAATAGGCCAAACTCTCTTCAAACCAGTTCCAACCCGGCGTGCTGGTGATTCGATAGATATTCAACAGCTTGTCGGCGAGTGCATCTCTCTGCCTTTGCGCAGACCGGTCTCCCGGGAAGCGATCAAGATACGCCTGAATTCCGAACAAGGAGAACGCCCAGGCTCGGGGACTGGTGAAAGTCAGCACCGCCGGAACCGCCAGTTCAAACAAACGCCCAGCGAGGCCCCTTAGACCTTCATCGACGGTCTGATTGACCGCAGTTCCCAAGGCCCACAAAGCGCGGCCGTGACTGTCTTCCGACCCCTGTGGCTCCTGCCACTGACGCCCATAGCTGAGAAAATTGCGGAACCTTCCATTGGCCGAATTAAAAGCCAGCCAGAGAAAAGCCAGGTATCGCGAAGCCAATTCTTTCGCCTCAGCGTTCCCGGGCGCCGCAAGTTGCTGCACGCGAATCGACACGATCAGGGCGCGGGCATTATCGTCGGTGGCGTAGCCCTCGTGATGATTGGGAACGGCGAATACGGCATGTTGCAACATTCCCGTATCGTCCGTCATGCGATTGAGATGATTGAGCTTCACTGCCGGCAAACTGTGGATGCGATTTGTCCCGACTGGGTTTGGGCTGACCAGGCGAGGGTTCCACATGCGCTCCGCCCGGGCCCGCTGGAAGCTGCGCATATAGTCCTGGGCCACGCTTTTCCAAACCATGTTGCGGGAGTACAAGTACGCCCGTTTGCGCATAGCGTGCCGTTCGGCTTCATTCTCCAGGAGCTGAATGGTCTGCTCTGCAATTACGTCCGGGTCGTTGAATGGGACCAGTATTCCACGGCCCTGGTCGAGCAGCTCAAGCGCGTGCCAGTAGGGAGTCGAGATGACCGCCTTCCCCGCACCCAGGGCGTAGGCCAGGGTTCCGGAAACGACCTGCGCCTCATTCTTGTAAGGTGTGATGTAGATATCGGCTGAGCCGATGAACTCCATCATCTCCTCAGGACTAACGAATCGATTATGAAATATGACGTGCTCCCCAACTCCGAGGTCCTCAGCGAGCAACTGCAGCGACTCCCGGTATTTATCTCCCTCGCGCTTTCTAATGTGAGGATGGGTCGCGCCCGCGACGATATACGTAACATTGCTGTTCTGAGACAGAATGCGCGGCAGGGCCTTTATGACTGTTTCCACTCCCTTATTTGGCGAGAGCAAGCCGAAGGTCAGCAATACCGATTGGCCCCCAACTCCGAAGCGGTCCTTGTAGAAATTCGGATCGACAAACGCCAGGTTGGGAACTCCATGCGGGATGACGTCAATCTTTGCCGCAGGGACCTGGAAGATCTCCTGGAGAAATTGTGCAGAGTGTTGGCTCATCACGATAAGGCGGTCGGAGAGCTCTGCGATTTCGACCATCACGCGATGCTGGTCGGGGTTGGGTTCGCGCAGCACCGTATGAAGGGTAGTCACGACGGGCATGTGGAGTTTTCGCAGCAGCTCCAGGATGTGACTCCCGGCCGGCCCGCCGAAAATTCCGTACTCGTGCTGCACGCAAACCAGATCGACATTGGTGAAATTGAGGAACTCGGCCGCACGTTCATACGACGGCAGCTCCTCTTCGGTCAGCTCGAATCGCACGCGCTCGGGATAGCTGTATTCGGAATCCGGATCGTTCACGGGTAGCGCGAATAACCGTTCGGTTCCGTAATCGGTCGAAACCGCGTTGCACAAGTCGGTGGTGAAGGTGGCAATACCGCACTGCCGGGGAAGATAGTTCCCGATGACAGCGATTCGACTGGGAAGAGAAAGATTAACCGCTGTGTCGAACGGCTTCGCTGAGTTGATCTCCGCCACGTGCGGCAGTGAGCTTGCAAGTCCCAATGGTCTCCTGAATGGCAGCGTCTTTGGCAATGACATAAGGGCCCTATCTGCTCACCATCCCGGAGGTTGGTGAAACAATCGCGGCGCTGTCCAGTTCGGTTCTCCCCCGAGAACACCTCGCCTGACGGCGCCGCGAACTTTTCAATTGCCCGTGTGCCGCATTCGGCCGCACCACCGGCAAACCTCAACTACTTAGTTTCAGCAGCTTCGCGCTGGTTCCCGCGTTTTTCAGCGGCATTGACCGCTGCGAGAAACGACTCGGCGCTCGCCGGAGCGCGTACTTCGCCCGACAGCGTTTGACGGAAGGTAACATCTTTGCCATAGATCGCAACCGTGGAGTCGTTGTCCTGCTGGATCTTGGCGCCATCCACTGCGACTCCAGCAAACAGGCCTTTGGAACGCGAGTAGCTCAAGGCCTCGGTGTTCATCTTCCAGTCGGTGCCTGCCGAAGCATGCCGTCCAACCGGACCTGCTGCCGCGGAGGCTTCGCCGCTTAGTTCGAACTTGCTCGAGAGCAGCCCTTGCACACCTTTGTCATTCATGAACAACATGATGAGATCGACCGACTGAGCGCCCGCCTGGAACCCAAAATTGCCGCCGCCGATCGAGATGAATGCCGGCGCACTCCAGCCGTGGGCGGTCCGGCAGGTAACCACGCCGCGTCCATGCTCTCCGCCGACGATGAATGCACCCTTCGCCATGTCGGGCACCACCGCAATACACTTGGCGTCATTGAGCACTTCTGCAGGAATGCCCTTGTCAGGTGCAGCCATGATCGCCTGGAGCACGCCGCCGGCCGCCTGCAAGCGCGCGTTGGTGGCTTCTATTCCCGAACCAGCGAACCCGAAGGTCGCCAACGACAAAACGACTAATGCGGTTCCGTATTTCTTCATCAAACACTTCCTTCTTCATCGCATGTGGGTTTATGGGTGAGTTTGTGGCGGTCGATTTCCAGCGTAAAGGTCAGGCTGTTCTTCGGCCACTGATCAAATTGATGACCAGGACCACGACGGCAATCACCAGCAAGAGGTGGATCAGTCCGCCGGCTATGTGGAAACTGAAGCCGAGAAGCCACAGAATCAACAGAATGACAAAAATTGTCCAGAGCATACGTTCCTCCTAATGCTAGTTATGAGCGTCAAGGTTGTGTGATTACTCAGTAATAGCGCCTGTGCCGGTAATCGCACCGAAAGTCGCTATGAGTCCACTGCTTTGCTGTCAGCAGCAAGGCTTCGGGACCGCCAGCGGTTTACTCAGCGATCCACTAGATCCGGCCAAGCAGCACCAAAATAACCACAATGACGAGGATTAACCCCAGCCCGCCACTCGGGAAGTAACCCCATGAACGGCTGTGATTCCACCTCGGCAGGGCACCCACCAGAAACAAAATCAGTAGAACAATCAAGATAGTTCCGAGCATACTTTCCTCCTCGTACTTACGAAACAAGCTCCGGCGCGATGCGACTTTGGTGAGCACTTGCGCGGGCCGGGTTGGTTGCGATCAGGCTAGCGATTGTTGTCAACAGATTGTGGGGGTGCTGTCCTTTAGGGTAAAACCTGTCAGCCATGATGCCGGCAAGTACCGCATCCCCCTGGTAATCTCCGCTCATCGCTACAATCGAAATCGACGGATACCGGCTGCGCACATGCGAGATCAACTCGAGGCCCGACATCTGCGGCATGTTGAGATCGGTGACGATCAGATCGGGGACCGTTCTGTTCAAGTGCGACAAGGCGCTGACGCCGTCGTCCGCCTCCGCCACGTCGTATCCGGACGCCACCAGCAACATTCCCAGGCTTTCCCGCATGCAGGGTTCGTCGTCCACAACGAGAATCTGAGGCTTGGCGCCGTTCGGCATTGTGCTCTCCTGATGGTGGCAGACAGAACAAATCCCACTTCACTACGATGTCATGCCCACGCTGCCCCCGTCTGGTCAAAACAGAACACTTCATTTGGGGGTGATGTGCTGGTGATTAGCCGGCAAAACTCTGGAAGAGAAACACCCTGTAGCCCTACTCCACTCCGCCCGATGCAGGGTGCTCAGCGCCACGAGTTGGGAACAGCCGTCCATCGTTGAAATGTAGGCAAGTAGCGGCGCTTGTGGCAGACAATGCAGCGCCCCGGGCACAGGAAGAGGCGAGGCAGGACGACTCTCTCGAACCATCCCTCAGGAGGCGCGGTCCTGAACTGGTCTCCCTTGCATACACGGCAATGGGCGGATAATAAGTGCATTCTTCGATTCGTAGCACTGTTCTCAATACCGAACAGCGCACTCGTCTCGCTGGTTGGGTTGGCTGATGGACAGCCTGGACCGCCCAGTGTCCTTACTCCAAATTCCGGCTCAAGGAAGCCCGCACTCTCAACGTGCAGTCGTATCCTTGACAGCGCGACCGCGCCAAGCCGCACACACTCCTGGGAAGATTATCGATCAGGCGAGACGCAGAAAGCTGTTCAACATTGCTCAGTGAGCAGTCCCGGGCCGTGTCTGATTTGTGCAGTTGCACCGCACGAACGGCGTTGTGAGATCACTCATAGTGCCCTTCGTCGGGACGCGCATTTCGGCCGCCGGTTGTCTGCCGCAGGGCGAAGGCCTTCATCGCCTCAGTACACGTGCGCTGCCGATGTGTATCGCAGATAGGATTTTGCTCCCCGTCATGCAGCTTCGGACGGGTCTATTCTCATGTCGGAGCTGCGGCTCTGAACAAACAACTCGCCTCGTGCGACTCGGCGCAGCGCATCGACTAGGACCGGCCCATCCGTCGAACGATAGACGACCCCCCGTGCTCGCAACCAACGCACGTAGGCGGTGCGGTCGTGGTCCTCGGCGAGCACTAGCAGTGCAGTCTGGCTCGGTTTCAACACCGGCTTGATCTTCGAAAACGCCGCCAGAAAACTCGTCGACAAGACTAATACGTGAGGGGTGAAGGTTTTCAAAGCCCGCAGCAACTGTTCGGGAGACTGTGACTGGTCGAGGATGCGAACGTCGTTGGCGCCCGCCAGTATCTGTGCCGCCCCAATATGAAAGAGCTCCTGATGGTCGGCAATAATGACATCGATCATGACTGGATCTCCCGTCCACTTGATCAGACTTAGGCCTTTTGACAGTAGCAGTCGCTCCTTTCGCAAGACTGGTCAAAACTGCACACCATCACACTTTAGTGAAATAGTGAAATTAGAGGCAGGCAATATGCGAGGCTCGTGATGCGGGGCAAAATAGGGGATGCGCTGCAGTGAAAGGCCCCATCCAAGCAAGAGAAGCTTGGATGGGGCCTGCACATTCAATTCTTCGACGCTTACCGCTTCCGCTTCCTGAAGAACGCAGGGATTGAAGCGCCCAATCCCCAAAAAGAGAAATTCGAGAAATTGGCGCCTGCAGCCATTGCGCCACCAGTGGCCACCAGGGCAATCGTTCCTGGCTCGGGTGTGGTCCCTGTCCCACCAGCGCAATTGCCGGTATCGATGTTATTGGTATCCATGGTGACGGCGCCATTCAGGGCTATTGCTCTACCACAAGTAATGTTGGCGCGGTGATCCAGAGTGACGCTCTGGTCCGCGATCACATTCCCATAGAAGTCAGTGGTTGTTCCCAACGTCGCAGAACTGCCAACCTGCCAGTAGACTTGGTCATTGCTCCCCGGATTGATGATGAGCACCGACGAAGCGCTGGCTGTGGTCAGCGTGCTCCCAATCTGGAAGACCACCATCATATTGCTCAAGCCTTGGAAATCCAGGGTGAGTTGTCCGGTCAGCTGTGCTGACGACGCGAAGAAGTAGACCCCTTGGTCAAGCGTCAGGCCTCCGAGGTCCTGACCCGTCAGAGTCCCTGTACGAGCCAAGCCTGCGAGATAGTTATACCCAGTCAACGCATCTAACTGCGCCTGATGCGCAACCGCATCGTCGTTATGAATCGTTCCGTGCACAATTCCAGGAGGAAATCCAGTGATGGAAGTTCCGGGCCAGACACCCAAGTCTTGAAACACGACGCTGGGGCCGGTGTTGGTTACGGCTGAGGCACCCAATACGCCGAAAGCGTCGGCGCTCCCGAGGATGTCGGCATTGGCTGTGAGGGCGAACAAAGGGAGGACAAGACAACACATGCGCAACAGCTTCATAAAGTGGCTCCGCCTCGTTCCAATCCAAGAGAGCCCGGCCTCTGTCACTGGAAGGAATGGCACAATGGTGACAGATGGCAGACAGCACCCAAGGCAGTAATTGCAATTCTATGCCCGCGCTAACCTCCTTAGAGCAGGCGATTTCCGTTTTGTGAGTGCACATTCTTGCACCAAAGTTCCAACCAATTTCTCACCTTAGCTGCCCTGCCCTTGCCCTTTTTTGCAGAAGCGGCCAGGGTGAACACCAGCACTTTGATGGGGGGTGAGGAACGCGCGACCTCGGATGGGGCTGTTATTCGTGGAGAAGGAAGTTGAGCAGTGCCCAGTGCACGTGCAAGCTGCCGTTGTAATCGATCAGCCCCATCTTGCGAAAGCGGTTCATAAAGAAGCTCACTCTCGAGCGGGTGGTGCCCACCATCTCGGCCAGCGTTCCCTGACTCACCTTCAGGGCGGCGGGATGTGGCTTGGATTGCGTCCCAAAGCCCGCGAGCAACAGCAGAGTCCGTGCCAACCGCTTCTCGCTGGAATTGAGCAGTTGATCGAGCAGGTCCTCCTCAGTCCGGGTAACGCGAGAAATCAAGTGCGCGATAAACAGCCGCGCGAATAGAGGGTCGTCATGGATGATGCCAATGATGGCGATCTTTTCCACTCGTATAATTGTGGACGGCCGTACCGCGGTGGCGGTGGACATGCACAGAGACGGCGCTCCTAAACAGCCTTCCCCGAAAAAGTCGCCTTGCCGGAAAATAGCGATGACCGCCTTCTTGCCATGTTTCGATAGGACCGTCAGCTTCACGTTGCCAGCCTCGACATAGAACATGGCATCCGCAGCCTCGCCCTGAGCGAAAATTAGTTCTTTGTTGCGGTACTCCCGGCTGGTGCTGCGCTGGCCGATCTTCTTAAGAAACGTACCGGGATTAAAAGTAAGCGCGCGTTTGCCTGGCATTGCCGCCTCCCGAAGAGTTAATCTCGTCCGCAGTGATACGGGCCCACTCGTCAGCTAGCGGCACATGGATCCGTCGGTCGAGGCGGGACATCGCTGCCCGCAAATTCCCCTCACAAACCTGAGGCTACCGCTTGGGAACAGATAAGGCTGTGCAAAAGCGCTCAATTTGCACAAATTTCAAAATTGGGAAACGGTGCGATATTGAACAGAAAACGACCAACCGGCGGCTGTTAATTAAGGTGTATAATCCAGTCGTCTGAACGCCCCGTCCGGAGGTACGACATGAACAGCAGGGGCATTCAAGCCCGCAGCCAGGACCCTCCAGCCAAACGGGTTCCATCCGTGAATTTGGTGCGGTCCGCAAAACTCGCCACGCACGAAATTGCACAGCTTCCCCGGTTGCAAACGCCCAAGCCGCAACCCACAAATGGCGACGGGGGTATTAATCCTGAGGCCTTCCTCGCGAGAGCTGGGTTGGGCAAGAAAATTGTCAACCTGAAAAAAGATGAGGTGGCCTACGCGCAAGGCGACCCTGCCGACACCATTTTTTACGTGCAAAAGGGCCGGTTGAGAGTCACCGTTACCTCCGCGGCAGGAAAAGAAGCCACGATCACCTTGGTGGGCGCCGGGGAATTCCTGGGGGAGAACTGCATGGTCTCCGTTCATCCGGTTCGACTCGCGACTGCTACCGCGATGGCCGAGTGTTCACTGCTCAGGATCAGCAAGACGGAAATGGTCCGCGCCCTTCATCAGGACCCGGCATTTTCGAATGTGTTCGTATCCTTTCTTCTTACCCGCAACGCTCGCATCCAGGCCGATCTGGTGGATCAGCTTTTCAATTCCAGCGAAAAGCGGCTGGCGAGGATTCTGTTGTTGCTCGCACAGTTCGGCAAGGAGAGCAAACCCGAGACGGTGGTTCCCAAGGTCAGCCAGGAGGTATTGGCTGAGATGATTGGCACCACCCGGTCCCGCGTGAGTTTTTTTATGAATCGCTTCAGGAAACTGGGGTTCATTGAATACAACGGTGAGATTCGGGTCCACAACTCCCTTCTCAATATCTTTTTGCAGGAATAGGGTTGCCGCAGTTTTTTGCGGGATTTACTTGCGCACGTCCGTTCTTATTTCGCTAACAACACAGCTCCAGAATTCTGCTTACTTGGTCTTAATTGACCGTTTCTCGCCTTGCGGCCCGTGTCATGATGACTGGGTTATGGTACAGAAAAATAAGAAGGTCGCATTCAGCTCCGCCGCCCTCCGCGAGGTGAAAAAAGAAATGGCAAAGCCCCGCATTGCGGAGTCGGTCAAAAGATCTGTCGTGGTCGATCCGCGTCTGCGGGAGAGCGTATAAAGCTCGGCGCAGCGTGTCAGCGCGATTCTCCGCCATCGCCACCCCCAAGGTGATGTTCTCCCATCGTTCCGACTCGCCAAGCCCGGTCCAGGCGCCGTTTCCGGCAATGCTTCACCGGCGCTAGGCCCTTTCGAAATAAATTGTTCCGGACCCTAGCGAACTGCCCAAACTCAATGTTCTTCCTGCCGCGGTTGTCCCCCAGTAGAGTGCAGAATCTGAGGCCTGTGGGATAAGGCTCACTGGGCCTCTGTAATCTTTTTGTAATCCCATTGCGCCCTCAAGCCTCAAAGGATCACACTTCATTACTGTTACATGCTGACACGCGCTCTTGCGGCGGAGGTGAACCCTGAACGCCTTACTCGTCTATCCCAGGTCTCCTGACACCTACTGGAGCTTCCGTTATGCCCTGTCGATTCAAGGCAAGCGGGCCGCTCAGCCGCCGCTGGGTCTCATGACCGTAGCCGCGCTGCTTCCCCAACCATGGAACAAGCGCCTGATTGACACCAACGTCGAGTGCCTGAGGGACTCTGACCTCGCCTGGGCCGACGTCGCATTGATTAGCGGCATGCACATTCAGCAGGAGGATCTGGTCTCCATCGTGCAGCGCTGCCGTGCGCGCGGACTCCGGACCGTTGTGGGCGGGCCCATCACCAGCAGCGTGCCCAGGTCCGTACTGCAAGCCGACCACGTGGTGATCGGCGAGGCGGAGGACCTTATCGTCGGCCTGGCCCGAGATCTGGAGGCGGGCACAGCACGCCCCCACTACCAGGCGGCCGAGCGTCCCGCCATGGAGCGCAGCCCATTACCCGACCTGCGTCTTATCCAGATGCACCGCTACAGCACCATGACCGTCCAGTATTCGCGCGGCTGCCCCTTCAACTGCGAATTCTGCGACATCATCGAGATCTATGGCCGCCGTCCCCGCACCAAGGCCGTGGCCCAGGTCCTGGCCGAACTCGATCAGTTGCGCGAGGCGGGCTGGCGCGACGCGGTCTTCATCGTCGACGATAACTTCATCGGCAACAAGCCCCGTGCCAAGGCGCTGTTGGCGGCCATGGCCGAGTGGGGAGAAGCCCACGGTCGTCCCTTCCGTTTCAGCACCGAAGCATCGCTCAACCTGGCCGACGATCTCGAACTGCTGCAGTTGATGAAAGAGGCCGGCTTCATATCCGTCTTCCTGGGCATCGAGACCCCGGACGAGGACAGCCTGGTCGCCAACCACAAACTGCAGAACACGCGGCGCAACATGCTGGAAAGCATCGGCATCATCCAGCAGTACGGCATCGAAGTGATGGGGGGCTTCATCCTGGGCTTCGATACCGACCGCGAAGACGTCTTTGAGCGTCTCGTCGAGTTCATTCAAAAGAGCGCCATTCCCGTTGCCATGGTGGGCCTGCTCCAAGCCATGCCAGGCACGCAACTGTTTCGCCGCCTGTTGAGCGAGGGCCGAATTCTGCATGCCGGGGGCGGCAACAACACTGATTGTGAGCTGAATTTCCTTCCCCGCATGAACGCCACCCGCCTCCTCGAGGGCTATCGTCATGTGCTCACTAGAATCTATGCCTGCGATGCCTATTATGAGCGGGTCAAGCTCTTCCTCAGCCGCTGCCAGCCGCAATTCCGGCAGCGCTGGAGCTACGGCAGCCTGCGCGCCTTCTTTTCTTCCATGGTGCACCAGGGATTGCTGGGAAAAGCTCGCCTCAGCTATTGGAAGTTTCTGCTCACCGCCGCCACGCGCTACCGCGCCTCCTTCGGCGCCGCCATGACTCTGGCGGTGATGGGCCATCACTTCCAGAAGATCACCGACCAGCTCTCTGATGCAGACTTGATCGAGGTCGTGGACTGAGGTGCAATTTGAAATCCACGGAGTTTGCACCTCGGGCGTTGGGCGTAAACTGTCTGTATGTCAGAGAAACGAACAAAATTCGATAAAGCACAGCGACAAGCCGATCAACTCGAAAAGAAGGCTTCCCGTCGTCCAGCGCAAAATCGGAGAAAGGGAGCGGTCCGCGAGGACTTCAGCCAAGCCGCCGTCCCGATCGTCAGGGGAGTGACGGCCAAAGGTTAGTCCGCTCTTTCGTTTCCTTTTTGCCCAGGCGGGACCGCTTGGCCATCGCGCGACCTTTTACGATACCTTGCCCTCGTCGCCGAGGAACCTGTGCAATCTCCTGCCAGCGCTGCCTTCGCCCCGCAGCGCATAGACCAGAAACTGCTGCTGAAAACTCTGGGAGAATAGGCTATTACCATGACAAACGAAGAACGCAAAGAAGCACTTCTGAAACTGGAACACACCTACGACCGGCTGTGTGCTCAAGCTAAAGACCTGGTTTACCAGATGTCGCGAGAACCTGCCGCCAGCGCTCGTAATCAGTTACGAGAGAAGCTGATCTCCATTGATCAACAAAGAACTGACCTATATGCAGAGATGGATGCCCTGTGGAAATCAGAGTGACCCGCTACCTCAAGCCGCGGTAGCTGGACAACGGTAGCGCGCAAGCGTAGCATTATTATTGAGCAAGTACCTCTCCTTACTCTTTCAGGTTCCCTGAACTAAGTCAGCCCATCTGAAGTTTTTCCTCTTTGGCAGCGAGAAGAATCCCGAAGCCAAAATTCATGGCAAGGTCGCTTAAAAGGCCAGTGCACAGAATAGGAAGTATTGAATGACACAGGCAGTTGCTCGGTACGTCGTGTCGTTTCAGGCGGAGTCTTTTCGCAAAGGGAGGCGCCACCACTGGATGATTTGCCGGGCGCAGAACCCCGACGAATTAGTGTCTTGGGGACATGCCCTTACGCAGGAACTGGCAGAGACAGCAGCCCGCAGCGAGGTCAACAGCCTCGCTTCTGGACTGACTCAAGGTGGGCGGGTGACCACGATCAAGTTGGCCACCCACCATGTCTGATTGGCACTCCTGAGCCGGGTCCAACGAGCGTCTAGCTAGACATTCTTCCGCCTCTGAATGCTGCGGCTGCTAGCTTGCCTAGGCCACGCGCCGATTACCCGCAATTATTGCTGCGGGGGCTGGGGCGTCACTGTGGTGGTCGAGGTGGTGTCCTGCTTCACCTTGGGCGGCGGCGCGGTCGTAGTGGCCGTGACGTCGGTTACCGGCGCTGGCGTGGTTGTGGTGGTCGTGGTGTCGGTTACTTTTGGCTGAGGCGTGGTTGTGGTCGTCGTCGAATCGGTCTGCTTCACTTCCGGGCCGGCCGGCGTAACCGTCGTATCCGTGCTCTGCGTGACCTTGGGCGGCGGCACCGATGCCGGCTCCTGTGATGTCATGGTGGTGGTGCTCTGAGCGGCGGGTGGATTCTGTGTCGTCGTGGAGGTGCTGGATTGTGTGGTGCTCTGTGCCAGTACCGGCAGGGACAGGGCGAGCACGATCAGCGACGCCAGGACGACAACAAATAGCTTCTGGGATTTCATTCGATTCTCCTTTTTCAGGTTGGTCAGACACCATGGTATGGCTGCCGCCACCACTTAATCTGTGCAAAATTGCTCGCTGCCCGCCCAAGTTCCGGAACCCAGTTTCGAGTTTCAAGTTTCCAGTTTCGAGTGCCAATCCAGCCTCTCTCATGAATTTGTCATCCTGAGCGAGGTCGCCGCGGCGACCGAACCGAAGGATCTGCGGTTGTCTTCACTGACGACTGGCTACTGGCTACTGACAACTGTTCTTCGGGCAGCCATGTCTGAGAAGCCCGCTCAAGCCGAAGGGATGCGCCACCCGCCGACTCGGGGCATCTAAAACGCTTTACCCAGCACGCGCCGCTAAATACCCCCCTCCCCCCGGCATTTCTGCATCTTTGTTTTCAATACTTTGCCCCTAAAGTATTCATAACAAGCGATTTACTGGCAGACGTAAGTCCTTGCTGCTCAATACTTTGCGAGATTCCACGCAAAGTATTCTATTTAAAGCAGATATGAGCAAAGTATTCCGAACAAGACACTTATCGGTGCTCCAACAGGTTCCCGGGCGGCTGATTTTCAAAGGTCCCTGCTGCGGCCCGCAAGCCGGTTCACTATCACGGCTGCATAGCGCAGGCGGGCATTCGCAGCGCTGGAGGCTGACTCCAGCGCTACCCATTCTATTTTGTGGATCGGAGCAGGGCCGAGGAGAAAACGCATTCCGCAGAACGAAGGTAACCACAATCTCCCAAAGCGGACACACACTGTGTCTCGCCGGATGCCGGGCTACGATTGTGACGCCCTTCGGGCTGCGGATTGCCGGCTCCCACCCTCTCGCCAAAAGCGGGCGAGAAGGATGGGGCACTCATGTCTCGGCGATTTTCGTTGGTAAAACGAAATGCCCCACCCAAGCAAAACAAGCTTGAATGGGGCACCATCTGGATTTTAAAACAGGTCGAGCGCTTAGCCGGCGCCCGCCAGGCCTTACACAGCTACTGCAACGTTATGGAAGGTCGACATGACCGTCTCAAACGTCTGGACTCTCGGCGTTCCATCGATTACCTTCGCCAGGGTCTTCAACACTTCTGGATAGGTGTTGGTGTTGTAATCGTCCGCATTGTTCTTGTGCTCCCACAGACTGATTGAAACCGCATCCTGGCTGCCGGTGTTGCACAGCGTGATTTCGTCTTTGAAGCCCTTCTGCTTGCGCAGCATGGGAAGAATCTGGTTCTCGAATGTGCGGGTGTAATCAGACTGCATATTGGATTTCAGCCGAAAAGAGATATTGCGTGCGTACATATTCAACCTCCTAAAGGTTGCGTCGCATATAAGAAGGAGGGAACTTCAGATGGGCTGACTTATATTCAGGGAACCTGAAAGAGGCGAGGGTAGAAACTAACCTCAATTTCAACTATACCTGATTGCCTCAGCATTGTCAAACTTGGACAACAGCGCTTACTCAGCGTACCATCGAAAGCGAGAGAGAATTCCCACCTCTCATTCAGATCCCCTGAACTAGGTCAGCCGTTCTGGAGTTTTCTCCCCTTAGTCGTGGCAGTCATAGGAGTTATAGTGTCTAATCCCAAAGTCCGCGTTAGCCAGAAGTCTGACCGCTCCAAACCGCAAGCAATCTTGAACAGAGATTCAGCCAGTACCTTCTCGGAAGACGCGATACGGACCCGCGCTTACCAAATCTACGAGTCTCGCGGCAGCATCCACAACCGTGCTGACGAGGATTGGGGCCAGGCGCAGTCCGAACTAATGGATCTGGTGGGCGGCAAATAGCCCGAAGGGCGACACCACCGGAGCCGCGTGCCCCCTTTCTAGCCCTCTTTCGGCTAGCGCGGGGATTCTCGTTGTAACCACGAACACCCCACCCAAGCAAAAGAAGCTTGGGTGGGCCACCCGCCGGGGTGTCTTCTCTGACAACTGGCTACTGGCTACTGACAACTGTTCTTCGGGCACCCATGTCCGAGAAGCCCGGTCAAGCCGAAGGGGTGGGCCACCCGCCCCCGTTCTGGGCTGGCCGGCCAACTCTACGCAGGTGGCTCCCAGGGCTGTATAGGCAGCGAAACCTGACGATACAAGACCGGTGGAGCGGTCTCCGTATATTTCTCGACCGTAACCTTTAGTTTATTGCCATCGGGTCGGTAGATTCCGAATGTATTGGATTCGAGATCGCGAGGAAGAATGTCTCGCTTACCACCAGAACTTCCACATCCAATCACATATACCGGACGCGGAACATATTCCTCTGCAAGGGAATTGCGTGGCAGGCGTGAAGCCGTGCCAATAAACGGTGCGTGCTGATGTCCGTGTAAGACAAACTGAATGCCGAAGTTCTGAAATTCGTCCATTAACTCGCCCGCGTCAAGGCAGATGCTTACAGGGCGTTTTTCGTCTGGAATCTCGACGCAACTAACCGGCATGATATGGTGGTGTAACACTGCAAAGAAGACTGGCTCTTTAGAACCGTCCTCTTGTTTCAATGAATCAGAAACGAAGCTTAGCAGTCGATCATAGCGATGCTTTGCCACATAGCCGTATTCTCTTAATTCGTCACTTCTCATCCGAGCCGAGTTCAATTCTATGAAAATGAGATCGCGGCCCGAGGGCGTTAGGTAACGACGAACGCGTTCAAGGGTCCTGAAGTCAGTTTTGAAAAATGATTCCATAAAATCTCGGTAGGGCCGCTCGTGTCCATAGTCTCTCGAAGGATGCTCAACACCCACCGTCCACATGTCGTGATTACCAGGAACTATTATGCAATGGCTCTTATCTAGACCCAGGGAGTTTAAGAGTTCGTCAAGGAAATCTCGCGCTTGTGCGTATGATTCATCCTTTCCTTTTGAAATGAGATCACCAGAAACCACCAACACGCCTATCTGCACACCGAGGTCACGCCTAACGCGAGTTGAGATAACCTCCCACAACGGCCTACCGTTAATCCCTTGACCAGGTTGAGATGGGTTAATGGGGAAACCGTGGAGTTCTCCAAAATGAAGATCTGAGATGTGAAGGATCACTTCCCCGTAGGTTGAAACGGGATTCATTGTCCACGTTTCGCTTGGCGTGACCTCCACCGTCTTAAAGTCCCCGTCTGTTTTCCAGAAAACCTCATAGAGAGTCGGGTCCAGGTAGGGCACAACAGCGAATTCTCGCACGAAATCGGCTCTGGTTACGGTGTCAATAGCTTGAAACTTGAACCACGCGGGATACATATCAGAACGGTAGTACTCGGGTGTCAGGTCGGGGTCCGGACTATTTATCTTGCTGCCATCAGGCGCGTATTGAAGCTCGACACAACTTGCGACATGAAAACTCTCGTCTCCTTTCCTGTTGACTAAGCCCATGCGAAGCGGTGTGTGTACCTTTATCTCCGCCTGGAGCTTGCGAAGAACATCTAGACAAGGCGATTCCTTTTCCTTACGCCACCAGCCCCACCACGCAGTCCGCTTCGAGCTAATTATCTCCAGGTGCGCTCCGACTGTGGGAATTTTTTCCGCGTCGCTGAACCGTAAGATCGCAGTTCGCCGCATTCAATTCTCCAATAATAGAATCGCGCGCATCTGGTCCTCGCCTGCCAACCCCAACGTGTTCGCATGCGGAGCCAAAGCATCGTGCAAAGTCACTCCCGCCTGAAGCTGTCGCAGGATGCTGCGCAACGTGTTCCTGTCTCTCGTCTTAGCGACACGATTTCTAGATGTCCACAAATCGGCTTCGTTCCGTCTGTCGTGCCGCACACTGACGGACGCAAAAGCGAAACTTTCGCCGACCGGTTCTAGGAAGCTCTGAAAATGGCGAGTAGATTCCTGTTGTGTTTTCGCACGGAGTTTCAAAACCTGCGAGCCGATTAGGAAACTCTCCCACTGTCCGTCAACTTCGCTCCTGCTGGGAAGATTCGGCAAGGACAGTTTGAGGGGACGTGTGTCCTGGATAACAACGGTGTCACCACGACGCCACTCGCCGACAAAAGAAAAGCCGCACGCCTTTAGAGCCTCCGCCTCGAACAGGGGGGTCTCGTACGCTAAGGAGTCCTCCATTATTTTGACGTCACCGATAGCGGAAGCGACCTCCAGCACGAAATCTCGCTCCAGTTGCGCGGTTGGCCTTATAAGCGAAGGATATAATGCAAACACAATCGTCCCGCCCGGCCTCACCAAGCAGGAAGACGCCGCCAACCACGCGAGAATATCCCCAAGGTACCAAGGTGAGTCGAAGATCAACGCATCGGCCTTGAGGCTGAGCCGTCCTGCATCAGCGGCGTTCATCAAATGCAGTTCCGACGACCAAGAAAGTCCAGGAAATCGCGCTAATATAGCCGGGTTCTGATCGACCAAGATAATGTTCTTGTCTTTTCTTACAGCAGCTGAGGCTACCGTCGGTGTACCTAGGCAGACGGTCAAACCATGTGGACTTACAAACTCCTGAACAAGGTTCTCAGCCGTCTGAGTAGTGAAGTACCACTCATAGTTCAACGCGTGAAGTTCCGGATAGTAAGTTGGAATCGATGGGCCCTGCGGTGTCGCCCAGGCGCCCTTAAGCTCGGGCTTGTACTGGAGGAGGTCCCCTGGGAAGACGCCTTTCATTATTGAAAAAAGCGATGAGCGCGGCTCAGAATCAGCCATGTTCGCAGCCAGCAGTTGCTCCACCGCTTTGCGATACTGCGCGTCTATAATGTCAGCCTGCAATAGCATTTCGTCTAAGTAATTCCGGGTCATGAGCATTTGATGCGACTCTCAACACTAAGACGCCCGGTCAAGGGAATGACGGAGATCACTGTACAGGAGAAACGCCGCCCGGGAAAAGGGAAAATTGCTCGTGAAGGGGTGAGGCAGGGTCTTTGGCTTGGGAAGAGTCGCCGTGTTCAAGGCCCAACGATCGAAGCTCCGAGTACTTCAACGCGTTTCCTTTCGCCAATTGGACGGGGTATTTCTTTGCATTCGCTGCCAACTTACGCTGAACGGCCACGCCGAGATCGATTCCGGCTTCAAAGGACAGCAGGAACATGTAGATGAGGACGTCCGCGATCTCCTCTTCGAGGCGACGTTTGCCCTTCATGGATTGCACGAAATCGAGTGCCTCGGCGTCGGTCTTCCAGAGCAACAACTCCTGCAGCTCACTTGTCTCGATGGAGACCGCTGCGGCGAGATTCTTCAAGGTGTGAAACTGCCGCCAGTCCCTTTCATCCCGAAATCGCAATACAATTTCGAGTAATGCTGCAAGATTCACGGGAGCCGCCCATCGCAATTAATCATCGGGAACTCAAGGATAATCTCAGTTCTGTCTGGTTCCGTCCATCCGAAACTTCGCAGAATTTAAGCATTTGATCTCAATTACTTGGCACCATTTGCACGTTGCTTCACAGGCTTATGCACCAGATTTCAGCATGAAGCCCGCCCAGCGTTTGAAAAACAAACGGATCGTCAGTACACATCGGCGGGACCGCGTACCGCTCAATTCGCGCGGACGGAATTCAAAATTGTGGAAAACGTCGCAGATATGCATGGATGGAGCGCTTCCGACATGGTCACAGAGGTACGGGGAGGTCCTCCGTGCCTCTGTGATGAATCCTTCTTACGAGCACCCGCTGGTGCTGCCGCAGCTCATGCATCTGTAGCAGCTTCCATTCCGGGTCATGATGGCGCCGCAGACGGAGCAGACGGGCGCGTCGCCCATGTCAATCAGGTCCTGTAGCGCGTCGGAGGCGTGATGGTGGCCCCTGGGCCCGCTGAGGCCGGCTTTCCCACCCTGTCCGCTAATACCAGCGGACAAGGATGGGGCACCGGCTGTGCCCGGGATGACAAGTTGGGACGGATTGTTGCTGTTATAGGGGTCCTTCGACTCCCCCTCACGATGTTCGGGGTCGCTCAGGACGACACCCGTAATGGATTTGTCCGAGCCGTAGCCATTCTCGTCCGGCACGCCCGGCGGCGGGGCGTTGACGTACTTGGGACGCAGGCCGTCGAACAGCGCCTGCTGTTGGCCGGTGAGGAAGCGCAACTGCAGCCAGCGGAAGATGTAATCCATGATCGACTTGGCGTAGCCGATGTCCTGGTTACCGCTCCAGCCGCTGGGCTCGAAGCGGGTGTGCGCGAACTTCTCGCACATCAGCTTGAGCGGCACGCCGTGCTGCAACGCCAGCGACGTGGCGCAGGCGAAGCTGTCCATCAGGCCGCTGACGGTCGAGCCTTCCTTGGCCATGGTGATGAACAGCTCACCCGGCATGCCGTCCTTGTAGAGGCCGACGGTGAGATAGCCTTCGTGTCCGCCCACGCTGAACTTGTGGGTGATGGACAGGCGCTCGTCGGGCAGGCGATGGCGCATGGCGCGGGGCGGCGCCGCGGCCTCGTCTTCCACCTCGACCGGGGCAGCGAGCGCGTCGCCCTTTTTCGATTTGGCGGTGGCCGATCCCATGGAACTGAGCGGCTGCGCCTTCTTCGATCCGTCACGATAGATGGCGACCGCCTTCAGCCCCAGCTTCCACGCCTGGATGTAGGCTTCGGTGATGTCTTCTACCGTGGCGTTCTCGGGCATGTTGATGGTCTTGGAAATTGCGCCCGAGATGAACGGCTGGGCGGCCGCCATCATGCGCACATGTCCCAGATAGTGAATGGTGCGCGTGCCCTTCGACGGCTTGAACGAGCAGTCGAAGATGGGCAGGTGCTCTTCCTTGACCGAGGGCGCGCCTTCGATAGTGCCGGTGGCGTCGATGTAGCTGACGATGGCGTTGGTCTGGTCGGGCGTGTAGCCCAGCTTGAACAGCGCGGCCGGCACGGTGTTGTTTACGATCTTGATCATGCCGCCGCCCACCAGCTTCTTGAACTTCACCAGCGCCAGGTCGGGCTCGATGCCGGTGGTGTCGCAGTCCATCATGAAGCCGATGGTGCCCGTGGGGGCCAGCACCGTGACCTGCGCGTTGCGATAGCCGAACTTCTCGCCGTGCTTCAGGGCTTCGTCCCAGGTGCTCTTGCTGGCTTCGAACAGCGCCGGCGGGACGTGGGTCTTGTCGATGTTGTTCACCGATGCGCGATGCATGCGAATGACGTCGAGGAAGGGCTCGCGATTGATGTACCAGCCGGGACAGGCGGCGCCGGTGATCTCAGCAGCCGAGGTCGCCTCAGTGGCGGGTGTGAGCGGCTGGCAGAGTTCGGCAATCTTCGACGATTGCAGATAGGCTTCGCCGCACATGATGGCGGTAACGCAGGCGGCGTAGTCGCGTCCGGCGTTGGAGTCGTAGGGCAGGCCCGCGGCCATCAGCAGCGCGCCGAGATTGGCATAGCCGAGTCCCAGCGGACGGTAGTCGTGCGAGTTCTTGCCGATGGCTTCGGTCGGATAGCCGCTGTTGTCCACCAGGATTTCCTGCGCGGTAATCATGATGGCGCAGGCGTAACGATAGGCATCGATGTCGAACGTGCCGTTGGGCGCGAACTTCATCAGGTTCAAGCTGGCGAGGTTGCAGGCCGAATCGTCGAGGAACATGTACTCGCTGCAAGGGTTCGACGCGTTGATGCGCGCCGTGTTCTTCGAGGTGTGCCAGCGATTGACCGTGGTGTCGTACTGCATGCCGGGATCGCCGCAGTGCCAGGTAGCGTCGGAAATCTTGTGCAGCAGATCGCGCGCCTTGAAGGTCTGCACGGGATGGCCGTCCTTCACCGAGCGGGTGCTGAAGTCGCCATCGCGCAGCACCGCGTACATGAAGTCGTCGGTCACGCGCACCGAGTTGTTGGCGTTCTGGAAGAAGATGGACGAGTAGGCCTCGCTGTCGGGACCGCTGCCGTCGTATCCGGCTTCGACCAGCGCCCAGGCCTTGGCCTCTTCCTTCTGCTTGCATTCGATGAATTGAACCACGTCAGGATGGTCGATGTTGAGGATGACCATCTTGGCGGCGCGACGCGTCTTGCCGCCGCTCTTGATGACGCCGGCGAAAGCGTCGAAGCCCTTCATGAAGCTGAGCGGGCCGCTGGCGGTGCCGCCGCCGGAGAGCGCTTCAGTGGACGAACGCAGTGGAGACAGATTGGTGCCCGTGCCCGATCCCCACTTGAACAGCATGCCCTCGGTCTTGGCGAGAGTGAGAATGCTGTCGAGCGAATCGTGTACCGAGTTGATGAAGCACGCCGAGCATTGCGGATTCTTGTAGCCGACCGCGCCGTATTCCACGCGCTGGGCCTGCGGATTCCAGTGCCAGTTCTGCGCGTCGGAGTTGGGCTCGATGCGATCGCAGCCCACGTTGAACCATACCGGCGAATTGAAGGCCGCCTTCTGCTGCAACAGCAGGTGGGCGAGTTCGTCGTGGAAGATGGCCGCGTCGTCGTCGCTGCGGAAGTATCCACCCTTGATGCCCCAGTCGCGAATGGTCTCGGCGACGCGGGTGACGAGCTGGCGCACGCCGGTCTCGCGCTCGGGCGTGTCCAGCGGCCCGTGCAGATATTTGCTGGCGACAATGTTGGTCGCCGTCATCGACCAGTCCTTGGGGACCTCGACATCTTTCTGCTCGAAGATGATGCTGCCCTGCGTGTCGGTGATCTGCGCCAGACGCAGCTCCCACTCCAGCTCGTCGTAGGGCGAGACCCCGGCCTTGGTGAAGAAGCGCTTGAAGCCGAGCCCGGGCGCGCGCTTCTTGGGTGTGGGCGTGACGGATGCGGCGGTGGTGGTGGGTTCGCCGGTCGCGATGGACGGGGTGGTCGCAGTAGTTGGTTTGTTGGTGACTTCGGCCATGGAGAGTGCTCCTGATCGTGTTAATTATTTATTGCTCGTATTACGCGTATTTCTTGCTCAGGTCGATTCATCATTTGCGCGGGTCTGAAGGCCCGCTTTATCAATTTCCGCCCAGAAGGTTGTGGGGGCCTCTTCGCCTGCCAGCGAAACGTGGACAGGAAAAGAAGCCCCCGGTTGATCTTTTGTCCGGCGCCACCGCACAACCGCGTGCCGCCCAGGAAATTTCCTGTGGCGGAATCCGGACGGGCAACTCATGCGCGCAACAGCACGCGCTGAAGTGCCGCACTGACTTGGAAAGGAACACCGCTGATGTCATCGTCTTGCGATGACTTCGTCGGCCCACCTGCTAGCCCTCGACACGCTAACGGCGCGTGCGTCAGGGAACCCCACTTTGAAGCTCCTCTCTCGCAAATCGCGGAGAGCCCTGCCCTAAATCGCTGCGCTTGGCGAAACCTGCGCCGCGTCCAGAGAAGGAATCGTCAAGAACCCAGGCCCACTTTCGCGCCAGGGCGGTCACCTCTGCCCGCCTTGGCTCTGGGGGAGAACGCCTCCAAAAACGCCCAGCTTCGGCGAACAGTACTCCCGACATCTTGTGGATGTCAAGTGGATAACACTACATCTTGTATTTTACGCCTTTTCAACCCGAACCAAAAGAGTCAACCCCTCCGGTCCCCCAAAATTCTCAATTTTCAGGGCTGGACGAGGCGTCGGCGTATGATGCCAGCTCGCTAACCGTGTGACAACACGCTTTTCGCTAGCCGCTTTCCGCATTGAGGCGAACGCGAGTGCAACCATTGCGGTTCGATCTCGCCCCGAAACTCGAAGCTCGAAAATTGGCTCCCCCTTTGGACTCTAGCCCCGCAATGCAGCCGATTCAACGCCTATTCTCGGTGCAGCTATGTGGATAGCTGTGGATTGTGAGGAAAAGCGGGCCGCCCAACAGGCGCTATCTCAGGGGCACCATTTTCAGACCTGCTCCGTCAAACCAGAGGGCAGTGACGTTAGTCACAGACGGCTGGGTCGCTGGAAGCAACAATGAGATCGGCATGATTTCGCGGAGCGCAATGCGGAGAAGCTTGTCGTTGGTGCTGTCGCTGGTCATCGTTCTATGGGCCGAAACTGGCCTGGCGATGCCGCCCGCACCCGGCCATGGTTCGAAATGCCATGTCCGGATGGTGCAGATGCACCGGTACGCGACCCACTCCGTGACCCTCGCAACCCCGTCTGGTTGTTGCCCACAGGGCCCGCATTCCATGCCTGGCTGCCCGCCGCACCCGGCGCCTGCTGCCACCCACTGGGCAGATCGCCCGGGCTGTTGCGACATGAGCAGCCAGCCTGCCAGGCCGTTGGCTTTTCTGGTCGCCTCGGGCAATTCTGTCTCCCTCCAGTTGAGCGCCAACGGCCCAGCAGGCACAATCTCGCTGCCTGCACTATCAAGTTCTGCATTCCTGTGGGGTGATAAATCTCCTCAGTTCGTCCGCCCTGTCTTCGAGCTGAAGACGGACCTGCGGATTTAGCGCGCCCCGCAAAATCCTCCAGCTTCCGCCTGATTCGCGCAGCACTACTTTGTGCGAGTGGCCATGAGCATACCGGGGCCTTGCAGCCCTGTGACAGAGCCGATGTTCAACCGAAAATTATGAGGAAACTATGAAATCAAAGATGCTGGTAATTCTGAGCACGCTGGTCATGGCTCTGGGTCTGATGGCCCAGAACGCAACCCAGACTCCTGCCGCCCCATCCGGCGACAACCCCAAGGCCTGTGCCTGCTGTAACCACGATAAGGCCGACGGCAAGATGGCTTGCTGCGGCAAAGACGGCAAGTGCGGCCAGATGTCCAAGGACGGCAAAGACGCCACCATGTCCCATGACGAGATGATGTCCAAGGACGGCAAGTCGGGAATGAAGTGCCCGATGATGGCGAAAAATGACGGCAAGGACGGCAAGATGTCGTGCTGCGGCAAAGATGGCGGATGCTGCAAAGACGGCAAGTGCGACATGGCCAAAGGCGGCAAGGGCTGCTGCGGCGGAAAGATGTGTGAACGTCCGGCCGCTGGTGTGTAACTAACTAACTGCTCACCGCGGAGGCACGGACGGAACCAGTTCAGTCTGCTTCTCTCCGTGTTCTCCGCGGTGATCACAAAGCCCCACGTCTTCAGTGTGCGCTGTTATAGTCATGGTCGTTCACCCATACGGGAGCACACCATGAAATTCCGTCTCGTCCTCTTCTTCTTCCTCGCCGCCACCATCGCTTTCGCCCAGGCCAAACCGCAGTCCTCTTCGCCCAGCATCACCTATCTGCGCTGCGGCACCCTGTACGACGGCAAGAGCGACACGGCGCGCAAGAACGTCACGCTGCGCATCGCCGGCGAAAAGATCGATCAACTCGGCGACAACACGCCCCAGCCCGAGAGCGGCGCCCAAGTCATCGACCTTACCCGCGAGGTCTGTCTGCCAGGACTGATCGACACTCACACCCACGTGCTGCTGCAAGGCGACATCACCGCCGAAGATTACGATGTGCAATTGCTGAAATACTCGACCCCGTACCGCACCATTCTCGGCACGGTGGCGGCGCAGCGCGCACTCGGCTACGGCTTCACCACCATTCGCGATGTCGAAACCGAAGGCGCCGGCTACGCTGATGTGGACATCAAGCGCGCCATCGAAGCCGGAGTGATTCCCGGCCCGCGCATGCAGGTCGCCGGACGCGCCATGGACGTGACCGGCTCCTACCCCCTGCTCGGCTATTCCTGGGAGCTGAAGATGCCCAAGGGTGTGCAGGAAGTGGACGGCGCGGAAGGCGGCCGCAAGGCGGTGCGCGAGCAGATCGCCAACGGGGTGGACTGGATCAAGGTGTACTCCGATCGCAGCTACCGGGTGCGGCCTGACGGCGTGCTCGACGATATTCCCACCTTCACCCCTGACGAGCTGCGCGCCATCGTTGACGAAGCGCATCGCGAGCATCACAAGGTCGCTTCCCATGCCTCGGCGCTGAACGGCGTTCACAACTCGGTCGAGGCGGGAGTCGATTCCATCGAGCACGGCTTCTACATCGCCGACGCTGACCTCAAGACCATGGCCGCCAAGGGAACCTACTACGTGCCCACGCTGTTCGTAGGGGAGTACATGGCCGCAGGCCGCGCTGCCGCGGGCGCGCACGTCTGGCTGGACATGGTCAACATTCACGCCGCCACGTTTCGGCGCGCGCAGAACGCCGGCGTGAAGATCGCTTTCGGCACCGACGCCGGTGGGTTTGCGTGGACCATCGATCCCGCGAAGGAATTTGCCCTGATGGTGAAGTACGGCATGACCCCGGCGCAGGCTTTGCGCTCAGCTAACATGAGCGCCGCCGAACTATTGGGTATGCAGGGCCAGATCGGCTCCCTGGAGCCAGGCAAGTTCGCCGACATCGTCGCCGTGCCCGCCGATCCCATGGCCGACATCACCCAGCTGGAGCGCGTGAACTTCGTGATGAAGGGCGGGGAGGTGTTTAAGGGGATGACGAGTTCGCAATGACCCGGCAGAATCGCGGAACGGCCTGCTCGGTCCGGGACGATTGTCGACTGGTTGCCCCTGATCTCCCCACATTCCATGCCAAAAGCGGAGATCACTTCCTAGAAGCCGACTTAACAGGAGTAATCTCCCACAAGCTCGTTTCTGGGGACTTTGGTCTGTGAATACTAGACCCACTGGCTTGGGCCCAGAGGGCCTACCTAGAGCGTTTTCTCGCAACAGTTTATTTTTCAAGCAGATGACTCGACCACCCGGTGCGTTTGCGCCTCACGTGTAGATGATTTTGTGACGGTCGTTGCGCCCTCGCTGTAGACGGACTCTCCTGCTTTTGATCTGGTTTCAACTTTCCCACCGAGTGGGAATTTCGAGCGGTGCCGTCAGCAGACCATTAAGATAGTCGACCACCTGCCCTGGTCCCCATTCCTGGTCAACTCCTCGCAAGAGGGGACTTCGCTTACTATCCAAGCCGAGCCTGCAGACGCCACAATTGTGCTCTACGAACGGTGCGATTTCAATTTTGGCGATGCACAACAATCAACGCGGACTGGTTTTTTACGTCTTGTTTTTCGAATGGATTACCGGGGCTTCTTCATGTCATCCGGAACAGGTCGCCCGCCGGTCGGCGCCTCGGTTTTAGCGATCATTTGCCGGGGTATTGCCACCGGGCGGCCATCCCTGCCAAGGTAGACAACCGGTTTCATCCCGACCTTCGGGTCGGTCGGTGCGTAGATTACCCGTATCGCTGCAATCTGGTCTTCCACGAACGACGCCCCAGGCGAGTGGAGGATTCCCACCTGCACCGATTCAATGCGGGCTCCCTTGCGTTCCGGAGCTTTGAATTCGGCCACCGCGATTTTCTGCAAGCGTCCAGCCTCTTCCAGTACCTTGGGCTCGATTAGGGGCCACGAAAGTTCGAGAGCGGCAATTTTCCCATCGCCATCAAGGTCCAGTGCCAGGCGCGAGTTAAAGACCGGCACGCCGCCAACGACACGCCTCACGATCAGGCTCCGGCGGTCCTGTCTTGGCGGGTTGACTTCGACTTGTCGCGTGGCCGGATTCATCATGCCTTCGGTGACATATTGCTGGAGGATTTTCGTGTCGGCGATCTCATTCCTGTTGATGCCGAGACCGGCCAAGATAGCCCTGCCGCGTTCGATCAACTGCTGATCAGTGCCGCGAAATGCGCTTTTGCCAGACCGCCCCGCCTTGCCGGTTTGCACAAAATAGGCATTTCCAGCGGGGCGGTAGCTGATCGTCGTGGTGCCGTCGGTGATTGCCTGAAAGCCGTGGTCGGATACGGCAACCAGCTTTTTTCCCCATTGGATGCGGAAAACCTTTGTGCCAATATTTTTAAGGCGTGCCGCATCCTTGGCGGGCAGCATTTCCGCCTTGGGCAAGTCTTCAACCTTCTTGGGCGAGACGACCTCGCGTTGCGCCATGCCGGGCATTTTCTCTCCAGGCTGTTCATCTGCCGCAAAACCTGCGCCTGTTGCGGCAAGCAGCACACAGGCCAAAACCAAATTAAGTGTGTTCATGGGGTACTCACTTTCATCGAGCGTAAGTTAAAGGACTTTGCCGATTGCTAATTGCAGACCCACCGCCATGCATACCAATTGCCGCTGGGGTTGCCCCAGCCCGAGAAGACAAACTCATTGTCGCGGCGGTGGCTTGCAGCATCAGCGGTTGCATCGTTGGCGACAACGACAGCGCAAACCTGGCTCTCCACGTCGATGAGGCCCGTATCCATCCAAGCCCAGGCGACAGATTCGGCCGGCACCGTCGAGATCACGAAGCCAAGGAATGTCGTCTGGTAGCCGGTTGTGCGCATCGCAAACTGCTCACTGCGCGAAGCGCTGTCCAGCGTGTCGTGCGAGGCAGTGCCGGAATGGCCGGTCGCAATATGGAGTCCCTCGAAGGGCGGGAACCAGTTGTGGCCTATGGAGATGAGATCCATGGGGCAGCTTGCGTCGATAAAGGCAAACTGCAATCTCCCGCCTGCATTTCCCCACCGCGAAGAAGCACCAATATCGGTGAACATCCCCGTTCCGTGGCTGCATGTCACCAAATAATCCGGATCGGTTGCGGTGGGCGGGTTTTGGCAAGAACCATGGCCCGCGAAGAGGTAAATGTTCGGCAGGTCACTCCCGCCGCTGGGATCCATGTCCTTGCCGGGGCCGTCCGTGAAATCGGTGTTCCACACATCGTCGTTCTCCCACCGCGTAACCAGAGGGAATCCCGCCTGGGTATACCAATCCCGAAAGCGTTTCGCGTCCTCGAGACGGTTGTCCAGGTCCGGTGTAATGCCGCAGGTGCTGTATTGATTAACCGCACCTGTCGAAAAATTCTGGGCGTAGGCACCAGCCACCCCCAGACTCAAAAGCATTGCGGCGATTGCTCCAATGAATCGTTTCATGGAAACCTCCCTTATCGTAGTGCTCCTGGATCGCTAAACGTTTCACGGAAACTGGGGTTTTAGCAAGATTACTTGGTTACGGTTCGCATTGTGAACTGGTTGGATATCAGTCTGGATGGGCGACCTGCTGGTTTCGGGACCGGGCGGAGGTTTCAAAATTCTCTCTCCCCTGGAGACTCCTTTGAGTTTCGACGTAATTTCGTAAGCTTCGGGTACTTCCGGGGATTCGAACCTAGAACTGAATGTATTACAGTGCCTAGACAAGACAACTTCCTGGCCGAAGAGATGTCCAGTATTCGCTTCCCAGCAATTCCGGGTACATAAGAGCGTACTCGGAAAAAAGTCACCTGGATCTAGAACGGCCCTACCGGTCGAAATATCCGACCTGCAGTGGGCCAGAAGTCGGCTTGTGGGAAGTTTCACCAGATGGGTAACGGGAAATGCGCTTGTATTGACCAAGCCGATCAACTCCCGGTTGGTTTGCAGACTGGAAGCTAACCGGTGCGTGCCAGCCTTCGGGACTCGCTTGTGAGTCTGAGGAGGGTTTTGTTACATGCTCTAAGAATTTGTGTTGTCCGGCGCTAAAGAGGCTGCGGAAAAAGTCGACGCGATGAACGAACCCGCCGATACCTCGCGGGCTGAAGAGACTGTGTCGCTACCTCTGCCGTCCCTACGGGACTCGGATCGGTTTCCCACTCCTACCCTCAGCAGATGCCGGCATGGTTCGACGTTTCTGTCGCCCGTCTGCGTCCTGATCTGCTGGAGACGACCGCAGCATCGACTACGGTGGCTATTGAAGCGTGCCCGTGGCCGGAATCCGTCATACTTCCGAGTTGCCCGTCACTCGGGAATGATCCGGAACAAATGTCGAGTCTGCGAGAGACAGCTTCGGCTATGCCGACTTCCCGGTACCAACGCGCCCAACTTCCTGGAAGCCGGTTTCGGGCCAACTGCCGGTTGGCCAACCATCGACGACTTGGAGACCTCAGCTCAGGCGAAGCCTGTTTTCATCAAGTGATATTCCGAGGAAACTGTAACTGTACTGTGTTTAAGCGCATTCAGCTTGATACCGCGGGTAAGACTCGGCTTTGTCACAGGGTTCGGACACGCAGCGGTGATAGCATCTCCGCGCATGTTCTCCATCGGCGAACCCGCATTCCGTTTGGCCAGTGCGCTGGCTATTGGCCTTTTGATTGGCGCTGAGCGTGAACGGCGCAAGGGAGAAGGCCCGCTGCGTTCTGCCGCAGGGATCCGCACATTCGCGCTGGCGTCACTGCTGGGCGGCGTGAGTGTCGTTTTGGGGGGCAACCTGCTACTGGCAGTAACGACAGGGATTATCGCCGCGTTTTGCATAGTGGCCTACCTGAGGACGCCCATCGCGGTGCGACTGTTGGGCCCGCGTTTTGGACTGCCGATCGCAGGACTGGCTTCGGGGTTCGTATCGAGCACCGCCACGATTGGAGCGATGGGAGCGCTCGCTTTGCAGGAGCCAGCGCTGGCGCGGCTAGCAGTGGCGGGAGCGGTTTTGTCTACGGTCGCAACAATCCTGCAGATGACCGCCGTACTGGCGGCCACCAACCGAGCGACGCTGTACGAGATGCGCTTTGCTCTGGCCGCGGCGGGAATTGCAGCGCTAGTCTACGGCGCTATTCAGACATTATCTAAGCGTGCGGCAAGAAACTGCTCCGCCTGCGCAAAAAGGAAGGGCTTTCAGTCTAAAGAGCGCCGTCTTGTTTGCAGGAATGATCGCTGTCATGTTCGCGATGCAGCCGCACTGGGAACAGTCAGGACTGCCGCCAAACTGACAGGGCGTGATCCGCGTCTTCAAGTCCGCCGAAACGGTGAGCGTGGTGCGGGCGAAGATGCAATCGCTTGGCAAAGCTGGCGGATGAGCGTGCCCAACGTGAAGCAGGTCGCGAATGATCTTCAGGTTAAGAATCAGAAAGCCACTTCATCGCAGTAGGCGCGGGCCGGCAAGACCACAACGATCGAAGTGCTCACCTCGCTGTTGCCGCCCTTCTCGGGCGAGGTGCGCGTGGCCAGCTTCTCGATAAACCCCCATGGGGTCGCGTCGCCGCGCCATCGGTTATGTGCCAAGAGCGGTCTCCGTGGACGGCTCACTCACCGGCTACGAGAACCTGCTCATCTTTCCGACTAGCGGCTACAGACCGTACGTTCTAGCGATGTTCAAGCAATTCTGCAGCCTCTGCCTCGGCTTTGGTCTTATGCACTGTCCCGTCCGGGTGGTTCGGCGGAGAGTAGATCGTATATAGCTTCAACATTGCCGTCTTCGATGTATTAACTACGTTGTGGTAAGTTCCTGCCGGAACCACGACCGCATCTCCGTCATGCACCCGGCGTTCCTCCTTCTCGTTAAAGACGAATTTGGCCTCCCCCTGCTCGACGCGGAAGAACTGGTCGACATTCGGATGCACTTCATCCCCAATTTCTTCGCCCGGTCGCAAGCACATCACGACAAGCTGGGAGTGTGGCGCCGTAAATAGAACCCGGCGGAAATAAGTATTATCGATCGTCTGTTTTTCAATCGCTCCAACATATTCAGCCATACGTTTTGATCTCACTTTCGGTCTTGCTGTTCATGAGCGTGTCATCCTAGCAATCCTCGCGAAACGGCCCGCCGCCGGCCTGCCGGGAAGGTGCAAGGCATTCCCCATACGCCGACCCACCTGCCTCACGAAAGGTGAATCTCATTCGCTACCGACAGGGCATGGGCCCCAATGTAGCCCCGCTTAAGCCGCACTCTTTTTCTTTTCTGTTTGCTCGGAAGCGGACGTCGCCAGGCTGTCGCAGTGCTCGGCATGTAGTTTTGCAGCTTCGACGTCATGATGAATTGCATGTTGATTGTGTCCGTGAGCCAAGTATGCGTGGTGCGCAGCCTTTTCGTGCTCCTCGCCCTCGTCGTATTTCGCTGCCTCGTTAAAATGGTAAGCCGCCCGCTCATGATGGCGAGCAGCGTGATGGTAGTGCTCCCAAGCCTTTGACATACGGATCTCCTTTGTTAGGTTGATGCAAAGTGTCTGATCCAACCACGATGCTCGACACGCCGACGCAGTGCGGGACGCTGGAAAACCAAAGAGTATTGTTTCGTTCTAATACCACACAGGTCTGGTCAAAACTGAACACAGGATTTCAAGCGCCTTGTCCGCCTCGATGGGCTTTAGATGTGATGTTTCAATAGGTTGTTGTCAATTCGGCCAAGAACTGGGAAGCTGATGTT
>PLXE01000053.1 GCA_003151335.1 Acidobacteriaceae bacterium | reverse complement strand
CCACCGGCCTCTCGCAGAACCGAGCATGAGACTCTCGCCTCGGATGTGTTGCAACTTTCGGGGTTGCTGGCTGGCGACGTGAAAGAATCGCGAAATGATAGCCCGACCCGCGATCTTCAAATGGCGGCAGACCGAACCCGGCCTCATACTTTGTGCGGTCCGGTGGTATCTTCGCTATTCTCTGTCGCTGCGCGATGTTGAGGAACTGCTGGAGGAGCGCGGTCTCAATGTCGATCACACAACGGTCTGGCGCTGGGTGCAGTATTACGACCCTGAATTGACCTGCAGGGTCATGGCACGCTGGGCGAAGAAGATGCGATCTGGAAGCGCAATACCGACTTCGCAATTTGGTATTGGTATTTGGCGGCAGCGAACTGGATCGCGGCTTCCGTCTGCTGCAACTGCGCCTGGCTCAACTCAACAATCGAACTCAAGCCAAGGCTGTAGCGGGTCTGCGATAAATCCAGGGCCAGGTTGGCCTGATCGACGAACTGCTGGGTGACCCCGATGCGGTTAAATGCGGTGATGGCGTTCAGCCAACTGGCACGAACGTCGTTCGCAATCCGGTCTTTCAGATCGCGGAGTTGCTCTTGGTCGGCCTGTGCGCGCAAGCCTGCTTCCCGCGAGCGCGCGGGATACAGGAAGCCGTTGAAGATGGGAATGTTGACATTAGCTCCCACCGCCCCGTACCAACTGGTGAATGGCGAAACGCCTTTGATGGTATCGCTGCTGGGAATACGGCCTACCACGCCCAACGCCGCAATGCTGGGAAACAGCAGGTCGCGCTCCGCTTTCTGGAAGCGCTGTGCGGCCTGAACCTCATAGGTCTGGGCGGCAATTTCCGGCCGATTGCTGAAGGCCTCGTCCACCAACGTGCTGACAGAATCGGGGGGAGGCTTCAACTGCTCCCCAGACTGCACCAAATCAAACGGCTGTTGCGCTGGATATCCCAGGATCTCGGAGAGCAACGAAAGCGCGGCCTGTTGATTATTTTGCGCGTCGAGCAGCAACAACTTCGCTTGCGCCACGTTGACGTCGGCAAAACTGACGTCGAGTTGCGAGCGTAATTTGTTTTGAAACAGGGTCGTGATCTGGTCCGATACCAATTGCCGCGCGGCGACGGTTTGCTCGGCAACCTGCAGCAGAGCGACCGTCTGCAGGGCGTTATAGAAGGCCTGGTCCACCGCCAGCTTGATCTGGTCGGCGGTGGCCAGCGAATTCATGTCGGCTGCCTTGGCGCGCAGCGCGGCGGTAGCCACCAAATTGTTCGTGCGCCCAAAATCGGTGATGAGTTGCGACAAGGCAAGCCCACCGGCGGCACGCGTATAGAGAACCGGGTTGTTGAGATTGCCCGCCGCGATACGGCTTGCCTCGTCCGCCTTCACCCCCGTAAGACTTCCATACAGGCTCGGGTAGTACACGGATTTCACTTCCCGCGTAACCTGCTGGGAAGCCAGGGCCAGCAGGCGGTAAACCGAAATCTGCGGATTGTTTTTCAGCGCCAGGGCCTCCGCGTCCTGCACCGTCAGGCGCTGCCGCGCTCCGCTGGTGGGCAACTGAGCTGGTGTCTGGGTGCCTGGGATGGTTGGCATTGGCGACGGCGCAGACGTGGGAGCGGCGGGCGCCGCTGGTTGCCCGGGCGCCGTCTGTGGTGCGGGCGCCGTCGCCGGCGACGCTGGCGAACTAGTTTGAGCTGCGAGCGAACAGCTGCCTAGCATCAGGGAAACAATCAGCCAGAGGATCTTGGGTCTCAAGCTTGCACCTCCTGCGGGGGCTGCGCCTCTTCCTTGCGATGGATCAGTAGATACGCCGCAGGAACAATGAACACGGTCAGAACCACCGAGACCAGGAGACCGCCTATGATGGAACGCGCCAGCGGTGCGTACTGCTCGCTGCCGGCTTCCAGCGCCAAGGCCAGGGGAAAAAGCCCCAACAGGGTCGCCAGCGAGGTCATCAGGATGGGCCGCAGCCGGACCCGGCAAGCCAGGGCGACGGCCTCCCGGATGGGCATGCCGCCCTCGCGATACCTTCGGGTCACGTCCACGATCAGAATGCTGTTGGAGACCACGATACCGGTCATCATGAGCACCCCCATCAGCGACATGACATTCAGCGTGGTCCCGGTAAGCAGCAGTACAACAATCACGCCGGTAATCCCCGGCGGAATGGCCAGCAGGATGATCAAGGGATCGATGAAGGAGGCAAACTGCGCCATCAAGACCAGGTAAACCAGGACAATCGAGAGAAGCAGGCCGAGGCCGAAGCTCTTGAAGGACCGCCGCATTCCCTCCACCGAACCGCGCATATTTACGCGCACACCCTCGGGCAACTTGGTGCGCGCGATGATGTCGTCCACTTTAGAAGCCACCGAACCGAGATCTTCGCCGGAAGGCGCTACATACAGGTCAATTACCCGCTGCAATTGATAGTGATCGACTTCGGTGGGGGAGTTGATGGTGGTGATATCGGTCACGGCGCCCAGTTGCGTGGTATCGGTTCCATTGGCAGAGCGCAGGGGGATTTGCTTCAGGTCATACAGAGAATGGATCTGCGTGTCGGGATACTGCACGGTCAGCATATAGTCGTTGCCGGTCTTGGGGTCGACCCAGTAGCTGGGCGCGATCATTTGATTCGAAGTCAGCGCCGTGATCACGTTGTCCACCACTTCTTTGGAGGAGAGTCCGAGCCGCGCTGCCATCTCGCGATTGATGTCCAGCCGCAAGGCGGGATAGTCCAGGTCCTGCGGGACCAGCACGTCGCTGACGCCTTTCAAGGCCTGTATCCGTTGCCGCAGCGCCTGGGCGGTGCGGTAGGTCTCGCGCAAGTGGCTACCGCTCACCTGGATATCAATCGGCGCGGGTAATCCTAGATTGAGGACCGCATCCACCAGTCCGCCGGACTGAAAGTAGCTGGTCAGTTCGGGCATGTCCTCAGCCAGTTTTCGCCGCACCCGGTGCATGTACTCGTAGCTGCCGACCTTGTGTCCTTCCTTGAGGCTCACTTGTATGGTCGCCGTATGCTGCCCGGAGTTGCTGGTGTACATGGAGGAGAAGCCCGGCGTCACGCCGATGTTGGAGAGCACCATCCCCAGGTCCCGAGGCGCCACCACCTGGCGAATGTCCTGTTCCGCTCTCTGCATGTATTGGTCGGTTAGCTCCAGGCGCGTGCCGGAGGGCGCTTTCAGGTTAATCATGAACTGTCCAGGATCAGTGCGGGGGAAGAACGAGACCCCGAGCAAGGGATAGAGCGCAAGGCTGATGAGGAAGATCCCGAGCACGCCCATCACCGTCGCCACCGGCCGCAATAGGGTCTTTCCCACTGCGATGTCATACCTCATCAACATCTGGTTGTATTTGCGATTGAAGCGGGTGACGAAGCGCCCGAACCGTGACTCGGAGGAATGATGCGCCGCCGCACCGTGGGCCGACTTGATGAACCGGGAGCAGAACAGAGGGACCACCGTCATGGCCACCGCGTACGAAGCAAAGAGCGAGAATACAACCGCGAGCGCGAGGGCGGTAAACAGGAAACGGCTGACCCCGTAAAGAAAAATCACGGGAAAGAAAACGATGGCGGTGGTGAACGTCGCCGCCAGTACCGGGAGGCCCATTTCCCGTCCGCCCTGCTCGGCTGCCTGCGCCATCGGTTCGCCATTCTCGAGGTGGCGGAAGATGTTCTCCAACACCACCACCGAGTTGTCGATCAGGCGGGAGAAGACCAGTGCCAGTCCGCCCAGGACCATGGTGTTGATGGTGCCGCCGCCCAGGTTGATCGCCAGCAACGCAGCCAGCGCCGACAACGGTATCGAGAGCATCACCGCAACGGTGGCGCGAACGCTGCCCAGAAATACCAGGATCATGAGTGCTGTGAGCAGCAGCCCAATGCCGCCTTCGTTGCCCAGGTTCCGGATCGCCGTCTTTACATACACCGACTGATCGAAGACAACTTTGGCCACCAGGTTTTTCGGGACATCCACCAAATCCTTGATGGCGACCTTAATGCCATTCACGATGGCAATGGTGTTGCTGTCACCACCCTGCTTGAGCACCGGCAGATATACGGACTTTTGTCCATCCACGCGCACGATGCTGGTTTGAATCTGCGCCGCATCCATGGCGTGGCCGACATCGGCGACCAGAACGGACGCATTGCCGACCGTTTTCAGCGGCAAGCGGTTGATCTCATCCGTGGTCGGAAGCTGGCTGTTGGTGTAGAGGTTGTAGTCCTTGGGGCCGATGCGCACGTCGCCGGCCGGTAGAATCAGGTTGGACTGGTTCACCGTGCGGACCACGTCCATCACGCTCAATTGATTGGCCTGCAGTTTTACCGGATCGACATAGACCTGGATCTGGCGATACTTCCCTCCGAAAGGCTGGGGCACGGACGCTCCCCGGACGTTCGCCACCTGGTTACGCACGTTGTACTGGCCGAGGTCGCGCAGTTCCGTTTCCGTCAGCCCCTGCCCCTTCAAAGTGATCAGGCACACCGGCAAGCTGGAGGCATCGAACTTCAGCACCACCGGAGGCAATGTGCCCGGTGGCAGCTTGCGCAGGTCGGCCAGCGCGAGATTGGAAATTTCGCTGACCGCAGCGTCGGCATCGGTGCCCGGCTGGAAGTAGATCTTGATCAAGCTCACGCCGGGCAACGATCGCGATTCGATATGGTCAATGCCGCTCCCCAAAGTGAAAAAGCGTTCGAAGCGTCCTGTAATGTCGGTTTCGATCTCCTCCGGGGGCATGCCCGAGTAAAACGTTGCGACTACGACGACCGGGATGTTGATTGCGGGAAACAGGTCCACCGGCATGCGTGCCACCATGGTGACGCCCACCACGGTAATCACCAGGCACATCATGATGATGAAGAAGGGATACCGGATGGCGAAGCCGGACATTACTGTGTGCCTCCCGCTTCGCTGGTTGCTTCTTCGAACCTCGTCACCTTGGGCCCGACGAGCTGCCCGGCGTGAAATGAATCGAAGTTAGCCACCACGACCCGTTCGCCTTCGGCCAAGCCCGCAAGTACTTCGATTCGATTCGGGTCTTCCATACCGGTCTGAATTTCTCGCGGCTGAACTCGATCCTGCGGGTCGACTACCAACACTCGAGACTTGCCGTCGTGGCGCTGCACCGCCTGTATGGGGACGGTCAGGACGTTTGTGTGGCGCTGGACCTCGAGCCCAACATCGGCATACATTCCGGGCTGGAGCTTGTACTTTTCGTTGGGAACGTCAATTTCTACCTGCATGGTACGGGTGGTACGGTCGAGCGAATCGGTGAAGCGCGTCACTCTACCGGTGAAATGCTCGCCCGTGGCCTGCACGGTCACGTTGGCGGGTTGGCCGATATGCACCGATGCAGCCAGCGATTCCGGCACCGGTATGCGCAGCCGCAGTACGTTGACCTGTGCCAGCTTCACCACCGGTGCGGAATTGCTGTTGCTGGTGCCGGCCTGCACCAGGGCGCCAGTGTCGGCATAGCGCCACGTGACCACGCCATCGAAAGGCGCCGTGATGCGCGCGTAATCGGACATGGCCGATACCTGGCTGTTGTTGGCCTGGGAAACTTCCAGTTGCTGTCGCGCGCCGGCCAACGCCGACTTGGCGGCTTCAACCTGAGCTTGGGTAGCGCGGTCCTTGGCCTCGGCATCGTCCAGTTCCTGCTCCGCAATCAAACCCGGACGGGCCGTCGATGCCTGCTTCAGACGCAGCGCATTGGAATGCACGGCCGCGTGGTCGGCTTCGGCACGCGAGACCTCGTTCTGGGCGCGCTGTACCTCCTGTTGGCTGTGCCGGACTCCGGCCCCTGCACCCAGTAACTCCGCCACCAACTCGGGCACCTCCAGCACCGCCAGCACCTGGCCCTGCTTTACCCGGTCGCCGATGTCCACGTTGATTTTGCGAATGTATCCCGCCACTTTGGCGTGAATCTCGACTTCCTGATAGGGGAGAAACTCGCCGGCTACGGACAGCGAGTTGGCGATGTCAGCCCGCGTCACCGGAGCCACAGCCGCAAATGGGACGCCCCCGTTGTCTGACGAGACGCCGACCGTTTTGCCATGCGACGCGCTGCCCGCACGCACCCGCTTGACCTGCCAGACCGCAACCATCAGACAAAACAAAATCGCGCCGAACACAAGCAGCGTGTTTCGACGAATCCTCATGACTTACCTCGAATTCGTTTGAACTTAATTTGCCAACCGTGCATCCATGATTGACGTGTCTCACCCAGACCGGGAACTCAAGCAAGAATGAGGCTGATCGGGTAAACCTTTGGCTAATTATCGAACCGGAGGAGGACGGAGACACCGACGCCAGTGCAACAGACTGCGGCGGACTGGGGCGGGAGCGCGAAAGAGAGTCTGAACACCAAACTGGCGATGCAGATACAGATAGTGGATGAAGAGGATCGCAAACCAGATCAGCAGGGCGCCAGCTTGACCTGTGGGCTCGACTTCCGCCTTTTGGCCGTTGAGCCACATCTTGGCACACGTCGAGGCCGTCACTTTAACGCCGGTAGCGCTGCTGTAAACCCCAGTCTTTGCGTGAAACGCAAACAAGAACACCACTCCTGCGGCGAGCGCTATCAACAGCATTCGCCACTTTTCTCGATGTAGTGTTCGAGGACTCACCGATCGAAGGCGCCCCATCCACTAATACTAAACGTAGAAACACAACCTTGGGAAGCGAGTAGCACGAAGAGTGCTGACGAGGATTGGAGTCAAGCAGCGACCGAACTGATGGAACTTGTCGGCGGCAAGTAGCCCGAAGAGCCTCACGATCGAGTCAGTCTCCCACGGTTGTCATCCCGAGCGAAGTCGGGGGCCTGCGGGCGAGTGGCGCGGCGGAGTATCACCACCGCGCTCTCTCAGAAACGGACGTGAACCTCTCGGCTCATCCGGCTCCCAGTATCCGGCAGATGGCTCAGTTG
>PLXE01000055.1 GCA_003151335.1 Acidobacteriaceae bacterium | reverse complement strand
CCTCTTGACACACCACATTTAGCCCCTGAGGGAATGGCAGTTGTTTCAAGAACGAAATCCCTCAGTGGCTAAAGCCATCGTCATAACGACAGCGGCTTTATGGCACGGCTGAAGCCGTGCCCCTTCAAAGAAAAGATTCTTCATGAATCACCTGGCTGAGCACCGCACTGCCCGAGCTCAAAAATGATCGCGCAGGTGGCCGAAGCTTTCGACTTGTAACAGCCGGCCGTCGCCAATCTCGGGACGCAGTTCGCCTCGCTCCAGCATCCACGTGTTGTGGTGAGGAACAAAGACGGCGTGCAGTCCGGCTTCCAGCGCCGGGTTGATGTCGGACTTGGGGCTGTTGCCGATCATCCAGGTGCGCTGGCGCAGCAAGCCGTACTTCTCGACGACCGCGTTGTAAGTGGCGGCGTCTTTCTCAGCCACGACTTCGACGGCGGTGAAATGTTGCTTGAGCCCGGAGCGCTCGACCTTGCCCGATTGCTCCGTGATATTGCCCTTGGTCACCAGGAAAAGATGATGGCGTTGGGCGAGGTCGGCCAGGGTTTCGGGTACCTCCGGCAGGATCTCCATGGGATGCTCAGCGATGGCGTAGGCAAAGCCGCGGATGGTCTCGTGCAGCGCGGGCGTAAGCGGCTCGACCGACAACTGCTCGAAGCATCGCACCAGCGCCAGCGCGAAGCTGTGCATGCCATAGCCGTGGGTGCGAATGTTTTCGCGCTCCACGTCGTACAGCACCTGGCGCACCTGGTCGGGCGTGTACTCATGATGATTCAGAAACGAGATGAAGTTGGCGATCGCCCGCTCGAAGTAAACATTGTTCTCCCAGAGCGTGTCGTCGGCATCGATCAGGAGGTGTTGGCCGGGCGGGATTTTGCGCTGCACCGCGTCAGACATGACCGCATCTTACCGTTAATTGGACCACCCGCAAAAAGGGGAACGATACACAAAGATGCCAATGTGTGCCTGTCAGGCACACATTGTGCTACACTGCAACGGGTGAAGTACTTCACTTGGGACGACGCGAAGAACGAGAAGCTTAAGGCGGAGCGCGGCATTGGTTTCGAAGAAATCATCTTCCTCATCGAACGGGGAAACTTGCTGGACGTGCTTGAACATCCAAACCAGGAACGATACGGCAGCCAGCGAGTCTTCGTTGTTCAACGCGATGACTATGTGTACCTGGTGCCGTTCGTCGAGGACGACAGGTTGGTGTTCCTAAAGACGATCATCCCGAGCCGCAAGGCGACGAAGCGGTACTTGGGCGAGGAGGCCAAAGACGATGAAACTTGACGGAGAGGAAAGAAAGATTCTCGAATCTGTTGAACGCGGTGAATGGCGCTCGGTGAAGGGCGTGAAGGGGGACGTGGACCGCTACAGCCGGTATGCCAGGGCAACATTTCGCAAAGACCGGCGCCTCAACATCCGCATCTCGAGCAGGGACCTGGAGGCGATCCAGAAGCGGGCGCTGGAGGAGGGCCTTCCATATCAAACCCTGATCTCCAGCCTACTGCACAAGTATGCTTCCGGCCGGCTGCGGGAAGCTTGATCGATCTCTGAGCCACGGTATCTACTCTCCGCCCGGCCCCTGCTGCATCAGGCTCGCCGGCGGCGGAGGGATGGTGATATCCACCTCCTGCACCGGGCCAAGCGTGCTGAGGGCATTGCCGAATTCCGTGTCATTGCCCACCACCAGCACCGCCATCCGTTCTTTGTGAACGTACTTGCGCGCCACGCGGAAGACGTCCTCCGCCGTTACCTTTTCCACTTCGCTGCGGTAGCGCTCCAGAAAATCGAGCGGATAATGATAGAACTCGTAGGCCATCTTCTCGCGCAGAACTTTTTCCGGCGTGTCGAACTGGAAGATGAACGAGTTCAGGATGTCGTCTTTGGCGCGCTTTAGTTCGTCCGGTGTGGCCGCGTTTTTTAGCAGGCCATCGATTTCCTCGTCCAGCCCCTGGATGCCTTCCACGGTGCTGGCGCTCTTGGTTTGCATCTGGATGTTGACCACGCCGGGATGGTCCCAGCCAGAACCCACGCCTCCTCCCACGCTGTAGGCGAGCCCTTTTCCGGAGCGCAGATGGTTGAAGAGCCGCGAGGAGAAGCTGCCGCCAAACATCTCGTTCATCACCGTGACGGCGAAGTAATCGGGATTGCTGCGCTCGATGCCGAGGTCGAGCATGTCGATGCTGCTCTGGTTCACATCGCTCTTGCGCACGAAATACAGGCCGGGCTTCGGCGCGGTGAACTTGATGTCGGGCGCCTTGGCGTCCGGCCCTTTCTGCCACGAATCGAAGGCCTGATGCAGCTTGGCTTCCATGGCCTTGGCGTCGAAGTCGCCGGTGATGCCGAAGATGATGTTATTCGGATGAACGTACTGCTGATGCCAGTTCAGCAAGTCCTCGCGGGTGACCGCGGCAACCGTCGCGTACTCGGCAACACGCGCGTAAGGATTGTCTTTGCCGTAGGCGATGATGCGGCTTTCACGATGCACGATGGAGTCGACATTATCGTTTCGGCGGGAGATGGCCGTGTACATTTGCTCCTGCGCCAACTCCAGTTTGTCCGGGCGGAACTCGGGATGGTGCAGCAGATCGAGAAACATCGCGAACACGGCGTCGAAGTCGCCCTTCAGGCAGTTCAGCGAAATCGTCGTCGAGTCCGACTGGTTATCGGTTTCGATCTTGGCGGCGCGTGCCTCCAGGAAATCGTCCATCTGATCGCCGGTCTTCGTCTTGGTGCCGCCGGTGCGCCAGACCTCGCCATACAAATCGGTGAGTCCGGTCTTGTTCGCGGCTTCAGAGATGGAGCCGCCGCGGATGCGCGCAGTCGCGTCGATCAGAGGCAGCTCATGGTCTTCCTGAAGGAAGATCACCATGCCGTTGGGCAACTGGACGCGAATGGGCTCCTGAGGCTTGAACGCCGGCAGCGGCGGAGCTTGAATCTGGTTCCAGGGCTTGACCTGGGCGGGGCCGAAGACGGTCAACAGCAGCAAGAAGCAGAAGAGCGCTAACAGGAAACGGGACTGGGTGAGGACCGCAGATCCTTCGACTCCGGCGGCGCAGCGCCGCCTCCGCTCAGGATGACAAGTGAGGATGGAGTTCGCGTGGGCGCTCATTGTTGTTCCGCTCCTTTGCTGGCCGCTGGAGCCGGATGGCCGCCCGCCGTCTGCGTTTGAATGATGCCGATTGTGCGGTTCGTCTCGGCGAATGCCTGGTTCGAAACCCGCCGGATGTCGGCCTTGGTGACCCTGTCCACGCGGTCGAGATAGCGGAACAGCTCGCGCCAATCGCCGTAACGCGTCTGATAGGTCGCCAGCTGCTGCGCCAGCCCCTCGTTGCTGGCGAGCCCGCGAATCAGGTCGGCCTTGGTGCGCGTCTTAAACATCTGCAACTCTTCGTCGGTAACGTCCTGGGTCTTCAGCTTGTCGATCTCCTCGTGCACCGCTTTTTGCATTTCTTCATTGGTATGGCCGGGCAGAGGAACGCCATAGAAGGCAAACAGGTGGCCGTACTTTATTCCAGGAAAGCCAGTGAAGCCCGCGGCGAAGGCGGCAATTTTCTTGTCGCGCACCATCGAGCGGTATAAGCGCGAGGTGCGGCCGTTCGACAGAATGTCGCTGATCGCGTCGTACACGGCGTCATCCGGGGCGAGGTAGCTGGGCCGGTGATAGCCCTCAAGGTAGAACGGCTGCGAAGGATCGTGTAGCGTGACCTCGCGCACCGAATTCTGCGCGGGCTCGTCGGTAAACAACTCTTCCGGCTTGGGCGTGGTGGCAAGCTGGCCGAAATATTTCTCCACGATGGGCAGTACCTGCGCGGGATCGAGATCGCCGACCAGACCGATCACCATGTTGCTGGGCACGTAATAGCGTTTGAAAAACTCCGCCGCATCGCTGGCCGAGAAGCTTTGCAGATCGGCAGCATAACCGATGGTTGGCCGATGGTAGGGATTCGCCATGAAAGCCGTGCCCAGAAATTGCTCGACCAGCCGCCCCGTCGGCTGGCTGTCAGTGCGCATGCGCCGCTCTTCCATCACCACATTGCGCTCCTTGTAGAACTCGCGCATCACCGGGTGCAGCAGGCGGTCGGACTCCAGCGCCGCCCACAGCTCGATCATGTTCGACGGCATCGAGTACATGTAGGCGGTTTCGTCGTAGTTGGTGAAAGCGTTGACGCCCACGCCGCCGTGGCTCTCCACGATCTCGCCGAACTGGTTCTGCACCACGTACTGGTCGGCCGCGTTGATCGCTTGCTGCCAGGCATTTTTCAGTTGCGCCAGCTTCTGCGGGTCCTGGCCCACGCGCTTGATGCGCTCGGCTTCGTAAGCGGCGTACGTCTGCTCCACCTTTTGCAACGCGGGCTTCTCGGCGGCGTAATCCTTGGTGCCGATGTCGGGCGTGCCCTTGAAGGCCATATGCTCCATCATGTGCGCCAGACCAGTCTCGTGGAGCGGGTCCTGCGCGGAGCCGGCGTCAACCAGGGTGAAGAAGGAAAACACCGGGGCCTCGGGGCGTCGCCAGAGGACGACCGTCAAGCCGTTGGGCAGCGTCCTTACCGAGACGCGCTTTTCGTAGGACGCCAGGTCCTGCGCCACCAGCGGCAAAGCGGCCACCAGCAGGAGCAGGCAAGTCAATTTGGCAAACCAGCGGTTCATCGTGCCTCCAGAGGGCAACGTGATTATGCACAAGTTAAAAAGTTACGCAGGTAAGGACGTGCAAGTCAAACGGAAGCGAGCAGGGGCAATGGGTCAGTGAGTGGTAACGAAACGGTCAGCCGACAGAGCGGGCGTTCAGGCTCGGGTTGAAGCGGCGCTAGAAATCCGAGCGCTTTGAAGGGGCACGGCTTCAGAGGCTGCTGAAAAATTCGCATACTTTCATGGCAGCTTCTCGCCCTGGTCATTTTTTTCGGGTTGAACCGCCCTTCGGCATCGCATTTGTGGTCTCTGCCGGGCTGCTTTACGCACCGCAGACAAACTACTCCCGGC
>PLXE01000038.1 GCA_003151335.1 Acidobacteriaceae bacterium | reverse complement strand
CGTCTCGATCAAGTCAGCAAACAGACGCCCATTTTCAGAGACGTGCAAACCGGTGTTGTAGTGCAGATACAACGGCGTGTAGCCGAGATCGAAGGCCAGTGCCGCTCCGTGGTCGTGTCCTTTTCGATTCCATTGCAGGTCGTTCAGACAGAGACCGTGTGCCAGCAGGAGCAGCTTGCCGGTGGGCTGCGGTATGGTGGCCTGCAGGCCATTCCTTTCGATTTCAAGTGGCCGGCCCTGACGGCGCAGAGACATGGAAATCGCGAGCGGATTGTTCGTTCGGGCCAAATAGTCCCCGACGACACCGTTCAGAGCGGCCACCACGGCCTCGTGTCTCGGTGACAACTTCCTCTCATTTGCCGGTGCCGCTGGCGGCGCCAATACGCTGAGACCACGATCGACCAATCTGGTGACCCCGCGAATGTTGCTGTAGACCAGCGTGGCAATGCTGGCCGCGAATCCTTGTGTCGACGGCGGTCCCGGACCGCGAGACGGAAACGCAATCTGACGGTGTACAGCCTCCACCACGTCAGTCAATCCCGCGATGGTGTCAGTCGCTAAGCGACCGAACCCTACCAGGGCGGCAGAATAATCAACAGTAGACGCCTTAGTCATAGCTACTTTGCCAATCAGGGGCCGGATTGCAATCAGTAAAATTGCTGCAATGCAGCATACAGCTTGGTCTGTCTGGCTGTCAAAGAGATTCCGGGCCTGTTGTCGGCAAAGCGGAAGTAGTCCATCTATCCGAACAGGTTCCGGGACCGGCGCTACAGGCAGTCCTCGATTACCGATGAGAAATCGCCAACCCGTAGGTAATCCGGCTTTTCCTTCAGTCACGGCTTTTGCCCGTCAATCCCATCGACTCATTCCGTGGGCATTGAGAAGTCCGTCTCGAGTTGGCGCCGGCGACCGCGGTAAATGGCCACAGCAAGGGCCATAGACTTCCGTTCTAAATCGGCCAGTGAAGGCCCGTTGCATCCAACCCACCCCCCAGCCAATACTTGGCTCGCATCTCCACGACACCACAACTGAACCTCAACAAAACCTCAGGTACCTGAAGGAGGGTGCCTCGCCATGCCAACTGAAGACACACCAACATCGTCCTCGGGACTGGATGTGACCAAGCTCCTTTCGGAGCTTGAAGTCCCGTTTTCACCCGACCAAGTCCGGTGGCGGGTTACCAACACAACCAACGACAAGAGGCGCGGTCAGATCGTGCCGTACGCCGATTGCCGCGCCTACACTGACCGGCTGAATGCGCTTTTCACGCCACAGGGCTGGACGCGTGACTACAAGGTCGAGACGATGACCAATATCACCCGCGTAAAGAAGGGCGAGAGCATCGTCTCGGGTAAGGTCCTGGTCACATGCACGGTCACGATTCTTGGCATTGGGTCGCATTCCGGCACCGGCGAAGAATGGGCCGACGACGATAACGGCATGACGTCAGCCGATGCCCAGGCCTTCAAGCGGGCGTGTTCGTGCTTTGGTCTTGGCCGGTATTTCTACGATCTCCAAGCCGTTTGGGTTGATCTGGACCAGAACCGCCAGCCGGTGAGAACACCCGCGTTGTTCGCCTGGGCGCTTCCGGACAATTGGCGCAAAGGAATGCGGCCATCAAGTCGGAATGGCAACGGCACCACCGCCGCACCTTCCAACGGCACAAATGGACGAAGCCAAGCCAACGGGAGCAACTCCCCAAGGGTTTCCGGCAATGGCCACACTCAAGCCGGAGACAGCAAAGGCAGCGCGAGCGGAGGCAACGGCGACGACCTCGATGCGCGCATTCTGAGCATGGAAAAGACGGTCGGCACAGTGTTGTACCGCAACATCCTGCGCGAGTACGGCCGCGTCAACCAGCCAAAGTTGATCCGTGATCCCGCCGTGAAGAGAACCGTCCTGCAGATGCTCGAATCCGCAGCACGCGGCATTGAGCGATTGGACGCCGTCACCAAACGGCTCGACGCGAAGACCGTCGAGGCGCTTCTGGCCAAGCTGCAAGCCCCGCCGTTAGGCGAGATACCGGACATGAAGACCTTGCAACACGTGGTCTTCGGCCTCGAAGAACTCGCCGGTTCTGACCAACACCACGCAGCCTAGTCACCGCCGCCACAACAAATGCGGGGGCACATGGATACCGGTGTCCCCGCTCTGTGCGCATAGCGAAGATTTCCTTCCGCACCAAAACACGACAAACATTCGGAGGCGGCAACGTGTCCACCAAGGCAGTCGCACACATCTGCCAGGTCCGCGGCGGTTCGCAAGCGCGAATCATGCTGGCCGATGACGGCAAGAAATTCGTGACCAAGCTCATGGGCAACCCACAATGCACCAGAGTGCTGGCCAATGACTACTTGGCCTGTCGGATGGCGCGCACGGTCGGGCTCAGCGTGCCAGAACCGGTCATTATTCTCGTGGACGAAAAGACAATCCTTGAGCAGCAAATCTCCTTCACGCTGGCTGGCCGGGCGGTTGCTGCGCGTCCGGGACTTCAATTCGGCTCCGCCCTAGTGATCGGAGAGGTCCTGGACTGGTTACCAGGGACAATGCTTGGGCGGGTCAGGAATTTGAGGGAATTTGCCGGTCTGCTCGCGTTCGATAAGTGGACCGGCAATGCCGATGGCCGACAGGTGGTATTCCACAAGGAGGCACATCAGCGAAAATACAACGCGAAATTCATTGATTTTGGATACTGCTTCAATGCGGGCGAGTGGAGTTTCCCCGACGCGCCGCTGCGGGGAGTGTACGGGCTCAATGATGTCTATGAGCGGATCGGGTCGTGGGACGACTTTGATCCGTGGTTGTCGCGGATCGAAAGATTCCCCGCGAAACAACTACAGTGCATTGCGGACGAGATCCCTTGCGAGTGGTACGGAGAACGAGACGAACTGCAACGCTTGCTGGATTGCTTATTGGAGCGACGCAGCAAAGTCCGTCGGCTAATCGAAGACTTCAGGACATCCAGCAGAGATCCTTTTCCGAACTGGACCGCGGGGCGGCCGGTTCTTCGCGCGACAGAAGCTAGCAGCGAGATGCTTGCTATCTGAGTTGGAGAATCAGCCGATTCCATTTTCCAGCCGGCCCCTCAGTGGATCCATTCTCTCAGGGGGCGGCGCATTTCCTCGGTGTCACCTGAGCTCAAACGCGACGATTTGAAGTACTCCTCGAACTTCCGTCCCGCTTCCCTTTCCCAGTCGTGGTCTAAGTAGAGCGTGTTTCAAAAATAGGTTCGGCCCCACATCAGGTACTTATGCGAGGGTCTGTATCTGTTCCATCTGCGCAGTCATCTGCTCCATCTGCGATTTCATGCTCTTCTTGTCCATGCCGGAACCTTGCGTGGCGTTCTGGGCCTGCAGCGGCGCACCGTAAAAGCCCACTAGCAATAGAGCGAGAATCGATGCGAACAGCAGTTTTGTCATTGTCATTGCTTCATCTCCCAGGTGTTCTCAAATCGATTGTTGGGTAAATATCGGCTCGATCAAACCCAACGGTGCTGTCAGGGCACTGGCCCAGAGCATGGACGGCCGTAACGAAGGCCACATAACAAACAGCGCAGTCCAAGACGGCAGAAAGAAACCAGCCCATATGAGCCACACTTAGCCCAAAGGAGGGCCAACGTTGGGCATCAACTTCCACCTGCGGAGTTGTTGGATTTAGCCGCAGCAGCCAGGGCCGCTCTTCGGCGTTCCCGCGGACTTGCTCAAGTATTGCTCCGGCTTGCGCTCGAACTTCTCTTTGCACTGCAAGTTGCAGAAGTAATACGTCTGCCCTTTGTACTCGGTTTGTCCGGCGGCGCTAGCCGTCTCTATGTCCATACCGCACACAGGATCTTTCACAGCTGTTGTGCTATTCATTACGATTTCTCCGTTGTTCGTGAACTAGACTCGATTGCAGGCAAATGTTGATTGGCCGCTTTTAGCGACTGACTATGCAGTGCCCTGCCTATGCGTCGTTTGGAAATCGCCTGCGCAGCGAACCGGTATTGAGCTTAACAATCGTGGTGCCGTTTCTTCTGAGCAAGAGTGACCACTGTTGCCCGGCCAATCGCATGTACCCTGAAATGAGCGTATATGGATCACAATAAGGCGCACGCGAAAGGGGCCGCCCCGCATGCCGGTCACAACATGGCAGACACTCACGGGAGCCACGACCGTCACGCCGGTCACTCCGTCGCCATGTTTCGGGACAAGTTCTGGCTGAGTTTCGCCCTCACAATTCCCGTCGTATTCTGGTCGACCGACGTTCAACACTGGCTCGGTTACGCAGCGCCTTCCTTCCCGGGCTCGCAGTTTATCCCCGCCATCCTCGGAACAGTTGTCTTCGTTTATGGCGGCCTGGTCTTCATCCGCGGGGCATGGGGAGAACTTGCTGATCACAAGCCCGGCATGATGACACTCATCAGCCTGGCGATCGTAGTCGCCTTTGGAACGTCGCTCGCCGCAACATTCGGCCTCTTCGAGATTGAAGTCTGGTGGGAACTCGCATCTCTGATTACAATCATGGTCCTCGGCCATTGGCTGGAAATGAAAGCCATTTCCCAAGCTCGTGGCGCGCTTAATGCACTGGCCGCACTGCTCCCAGACACTGCCGAACGTGTAAGCGGAACCGAGACCCAGACCGTTCCAATCGCCGAGTTGCGCCTGGGTGACATTGTCCTGGTGCGGCCCGGCACCCGCGTTCCGGCAGATGGCACAGTCGTCGAGGGGTCCGCCGATGTTGACGAGTCCATGATTACCGGTGAGTCCCGGACAGTCTCGAAGGGGCCAGGTGGGAAGGTCATTGCGGGAACGGTCGCCGGTGGAGGAAGCCTTCGAGTCCGCATTACGGCTGTCGGGGAGCAGACCGCGCTATCCGGCATCATGAGGCTGGTTGCCGCTGCGCAGGCCTCTGGATCTCGCACCCAAGCTCTAGCCGACCGCGCCGCAGCGATCCTTTTCTACGTGGCGGTCGCGTCTGGCGCAATTACTTTCGGTTATTGGTGGCTTTCAGGGGACAAAGAACATGCCCTGATCAGGACGGCAACCGTCCTCATCATTGCCTGCCCCCACGCCTTGGGACTGGCGATTCCGCTCGTCATCGCAATCTCGACATCACTTGGGGCGCAAAACGGGCTCCTTGTTAAAGACAGGCTTGCACTCGAACGCGCCCGCAATCTGGACATGGTGATTTTCGANNTGCGCCTGGCAGCAACGAGAGTGACTTGCTTGCCCTCGCCGCTGCCGTAGAAGCCAACTCCGAACACCCGCTCGCGAAAGCCATTGTGGCCGAAGCCAAGCGCCGAAACCTGCCCACATTGCAGGCTGCCGACTTTGAAGCGCTACCCGGCCGAGGGGCTCACGCACGTGTAAACGGCAAGAGCGTTATTATCGGCGGGCCGCTCCTGTTGAGCGAAGACAAGGTAACAGTTCCCCCAGAAGTCGAAAAATTGACGACCGCCTGGGCATCTGAGGGAAAGACGGTTCTCTCGGTCGTCGCAGAAGGGCGACTGCTCGGCGCTTTCGCGGTCGAGGACGAGATTCGGCCCGAATCCCATGAGGCCATCGCGGAACTTCATCAGCTTGGTATCCGGGTCGCAATGATCACCGGAGATTCCAAGACGGTGGCCGATTCGGTCGCCCATCGGATCGGTATAGATGAGGTCGCAGCCGAGGTTCTTCCGGCCGACAAAGCATCGGCGGTCAAGCGTTTTCAGTCGGGCGGGAAAAAGGTCGCAATGGTTGGTGATGGCGTGAACGACGCGCCAGCGTTGGCGACCGCGGATGTGGGGATCGCGATTGGCGCGGGAACCGATGTAGCGATTGAGTCGGCCGGAATCGTGCTCGTACGCAGCGATCCACGAGACGTTGTGGGAGCGATCGAACTATCTCGCGCTACCTACCGAAAGATGATCCAGAACCTGGTTTGGGCGACCGCCTATAACCTTGTCGCCATCCCGGTCGCAGCGGGTCTTTTCGTCCGCTGGGGACTCGATCTTCCCATGAGTGTGGGCGCAGTCGCAATGAGTCTCTCCACCATCATCGTAGCGGCGAACGCACAGTTACTTCGCCGGCTGAAGCTGCAGCGTGCGGCGCTTTGAGTGACCCGGCATCATGTGGTTCTGCCGGCACATGTCATCACTGATGACGCCGGTTAGCTTTGGGGGGCAGTGGATGACGACGCCTTCCTGAGGCAGCCGCTTCTCGGCGACCCTCGGGTGACCGGGGCGGCCCATCGGACGCTACTTGGTATCCGCGATAGACGCCACCTGCAGACTGCTGCCCGCCACTTCGCCTGTAACCGAAACCTTCTTGCCGGCATACTTCTCGATTTGCTTCGCGTCGCCCTTCAGGATGAATACTTGATCACCCGCCACGAGGGCGTATTTACTGCCAGATTTCACGCAGGCGTGTGTGCAATCGGCATCGGTGTGACCAGGCATCATGTGCTTCTGCTTGCACATGTCATCGCTGACCACGCCCGTGAATTTCTGGGGTGCGGCCATGGTGATCGTGGCTAATGCCGCATTTATGAGGGCCACGCTAAGTATCTGTCGAATCATTCGCGTGTTCATCAATCCTCCTCGTTTTCGAACTTCCAGATCTGCCAGCCATAAAGAACATTCATAGGAATTCACGGTTGTGCCCCCGGCACCGCAAAGGTGATTCCGTTGGAATCGTTCTGCTTTGCGGTCTGCCGGGGCTCAACCGGTAAATGCGAGACGCCAAGCAGTTGCATGGCTGAGAGAACTGCTGGCACGTAGTTACGGGTCTCTTGTGGCAGCAACCGCAGGCTACTCAGTTGAATGAAATCGGCTATGCCGGCGCGTGCGACGGCTCGTTGGACCCTCTGCTCGCCAGCGTTGTAAGCTGCAAGGGCAAGAGGCCAGGAACCAAACTGCTGGTAGAGATCGCGCAAATAGTGCGCCGCCGCGCAAGTGGACCTCTCGACATCCAATCTCTCGTCCCTTGAAGGAGTGACGACCAGACCGTAACGACGAGCGGTTTCGGGCATCAACTGCCAGAGGCCAAGGGCGCCCTTTGGCGACAGTGCGTTGCTTCTGCCGCCACTCTCCACGACCACAACCGCAGCAATCTCCTGCGGGATGCCTTCGTCCTCCAGGATTGGAATCAGCAACGGGCGCAACTGACTTAGGCGCCTAAGTGCTGCAGCGACGCCAGGGGACACATTCGGACGATATTTCTGATCGAAATTGCGGACCAGCAATTCGGGGAAGTGAGGCGGGCCACCTCCGTGATTGTCATTGGCGGCATCGGCCATGCGCCCCACCGCATCGGCAAGCAGGTTGTCCGCTGTGCGGTCCAGCACCTCGTGCAGGGCGGAGAACTGTTCAGCAACGTGCACTGAAGCGGTAGCTGCCACTTTGGACTGGGCTTCAGCCCCTGATACACAAAGAGCAGCCAAGACGAGGGCCGCGCCAGTAAGGAGTGCCTTATGCATGCCCCACCTCGTTTGCGGGAATGAGTTGCACGCCTGCTGGGTTTTTCTTCAGGGCTGGCTTCACTTCCCAGTTCCACTTCCAAATGGCGTACACCGGCGGATAAACCACAAGTTCCATCAGGAAGGACGTGATGATGCCGCCCACCATTGGTGCGGCGATTCTCTTCATCACATCTGCCCCGCTCCCTGAGGACCACATGAGCGGCAGCAAGCCGAACAACATGCAAGCCACTGTCATCACCTTGGGACGAAGCCGTTTGACGGCGCCGTTTACGATGGCTTCGCGCAGATCATCCCAATTGCGCATTTCGCCCTTACGGATAGCGTCGTTATAGGCGAGATCGAGATAGAGCAGCATGAAGACGGCGGTTTCGGCATCGACCCCAAGTAGTGCGATAAGCCCGACCCACACCGCGATGCTCATGTTGTAGTTCAGCAGGTAGAGCAGCCAAACCGCGCCGATGGCCGAGAACGGGACCGCCGACAAAATGATCGCAGTCTTGGTCACAGAGCCGGTATTGAAGTAGAGCAACAGGAAGACGATGAGCAGAGTGACCGGCAGCACGATCTTCAGCCGTTCTTTCACCCGCTCCATCGATTCGTACTGACCGCTCCATTCCAGTTGGTAGCCCGCAGGAACGCTAACTTTCTCAGCAACCACCCGTTTGGCATCGGTGACGTAGCTGCCGATGTCACGTCCGGATACATCCACGTAGACGTAGCCGCTCAGCCGCCCATTCTCATCGCGAATCATGCCGGGTCCGGTCTTGACCGTGATGTCGGCGATTTGTCCCATCGGTATCTGGGCGCCAGAGGGAGTAGTAACCAGTACGCGTCTTAGCGCTTCGAGATCGCTGCGATAGTCGCGCAGGTAGCGCACGTTTACCGGGTATCGTTCGCGGCCTTCGACCGTCGTGGTTACCGGCTCTCCCCCGATGGCCGACATCAGCACATCATTGGCGGCATCAATCGTCAGCCCGTAACGCGCCAACTCGTCGCGCTTCAGAGTGAAGTCGAGGAAGTAGCCGCCAGAAGTGCGTTCCGCAAACACACTAGTCGTGCCCTTAACGTCCTTCAGCGCCATCTCAACTTCTTCACCGATCTTCTGAATCTCTCCAAGATCGGAACCAAGCACCTTCACGCCAAGGGGCGTGCGGACGCCGGTGGTGAGCATGTCAATGCGGGCCTTGATGGGCATGGTCCAGGCGTTGGCGATTCCTGGGATCTGCAAAGCATCATTCATGCCGGCCGCACCGTAGACCAGTTCTTGGGTTGACTGGTGGTCGGGCCAGAAGCGGCGCAAAAAGGACTTCATCCAGTTGGGAGCCCAACCGGAGTACCAGCGCGGAAGTGTCGGCCACTGATCGTGCGGCTTGAGCACGATGACGGTTTCCATCATCGAATAGGGAGCCGGATCGGTTGAGCTTTCCACCCGGCCGGCCTTGCCGAATACCGTTTCGACTTCCGGAAACCCCTTGATGATCTTGTCCTGCACTTGCAGAATGCGAGACGCCTCCGCCACGGAGATACCGGGCATTGTGGACGGCATATACAGGAGGGTGCCCTCATCCAGTGGAGGCATGAACTCGGAACCCAGCTTGAAGAAAATCGGCACCGTGACCGCCATTGCAAGCAGGGCCGCCGCGATCGTCTTCCACTTGTGCTCCAGTACAAACTCAACCACTGGGTGATACAGCTTCATCAGCGGACGGCTGATGAAATGATGGTCTTCGCTCTGGATCTTGCCGACCAGAATCGAGTTCACCACCTTGCCCAACCAGCGGGGACGGATGTTGAAGTTCGCCATGTGGGTAAACAGCAGCCGCATCGCGGGATCGAGTGTGATCGCCAGCACGGCCGCGATTGCCATAGCAAAATTCTTGGTATAGGCCAGCGGCTTGAACAGACGGCCTTCCTGCGCCTCCAGAGTGAATACCGGCAGGAAGGCGACGGCGATGACCAGCAGCGCAAAGAAACTGGGGCCACCCACTTCCTTGACGGCCGAAATCACGACGTTGTGGTAATCGCCGGGGCGGCCGTCCGCTTCCCAATGCTCAAGCTTCTTGTGGGTCTGTTCCACGACCACGACAGCGGCGTCGACCATGGCGCCGATCGCCACCGCTATTCCGCCCAGCGACATGATGTTCGCTGTCATGCCGCTCATCTGAATGGGAATGAAGATCAGAATGACCGTGACCGGGATCGTTATGATCGGAATGATCGCGCTGGGAAAGTGCCAGAGGAAAACAAGGATCACCAGGCTCACGATGATGATCTCTTCCATCAGCGTGTGCTTCAGGTTGTCGATCGCGTTATCGATCAGCTCGGATCGATCGTAGGTAGTGACGATCTTCAAGCCCTTGGGCAGCGTGGGCTCGATATCAGCTAGTTTGGCCTTCACGCGCTCGATTGTCTTCTCGGCATTCTCCCCGAACCGCATGATGACCACGCCGCCGACAGTTTCGCCTCGTCCATCGAGCTCAACTACGCCGCGCCTCATCTCGGGACCGTAGGTTACGGTGGCGACGTCACGCACCAGCACGGGAGTGCCCGTCTGTGGGTTGTACATGATGACGATGTCGCCCACGTCTTTCAGCGACTTGATGTACCCGCGTCCTCGCACCATGTATTCGCGGCCGCTCATTTCCACCAGTCGCGCACCCACATCGTTGTTTCCCTTCTGAATGGCGTTTACCACCATGTCGATCGGGACCTTGTAACCAAGCAGCTTATTGGGATCGACGTTGACTTGGTATTCGCGAACAAAGCCGCCGGCGGCAGCGACCTCCGCCACGCCTGGCACAGATTGCAACGCATAGCTCAGGTACCAGTCCTGGTACGTACGCATTTGCTCCAGGCTGTACTGTGCACTGGTATCCATCAGCGCGTACTCGAAGATCCATCCGACTGCCGTGGCATCCTTCGCCAGTTCAACATTCACGCCTTTCGGCAGGTGAGGTGTGACCGAGTTGAGATACTCCAGCGTGCGCGAGCGCGCCCAATAGATGTCCGTGCCTTCGTCAAAGATGATGTAGACATAGGAATAGCCGAAGTCGCTGAAGCCGCGGATGTCCTTCACCTTGGGCATGCCAAGCAAGGCCGAGGTGATTGGGTAGGTGACCTGGTCCTCCATGATGTCAGGGCTGCGATCCCACTTGGAATAAACGATCACCTGCGTGTCCGAAAGGTCGGGAATGGCGTCAAGCTTTGTGTTCTTCATGGCGTGCCAGCCGAAGAGGACGGCAGCACCAACCAGCAGGAACACCAGGAACTTACGCTTTGCCGAGAATTCAATAATCTTGTTGATCATGGGGTATTCCCCTCTCCGAGCAGCTGCTCCATGCTCAGGATCTGCCCTCCGTTCTGAGCAATGAAGGCTTCCGCATCTTCCTTCTTAGCGAACGCGAAAGCTCCAGGCGAACAACGGTCAAAGGCCAACTCGTCGGTGTGCTTCATCTCATCCATGTGCATTCTGTCGTGACTGCAGGCCATGGCGCGGCTTTTGTTGACATACCAGGCTTGCTTGGGGTCAAGATCGTGCCCCGTGGTGTAATCACGAACCGTGATCAGGCGCACCGGCTTGTGCTCCTGGCGAGATTCGCTTACCGCGCACTGTGGACAGCACGCTTCCCTCCGCTGTCCACCGATCTCGACCACGACGCGCAGTTTTTCTTGCAAGGGACGCTGGCAAAAGCCGCATACCTTCGGAGTGCGAAATTCCCTGTACTCGTACCAGCCCAGACCAAGCATCCCCAACACTACGAGGCCAAGTACCGCAAGCCCTGTCTTTTTCTGTGCGCTCATCTTGTCCCCCTCAGTGCTGCATTCCGCCCATCGCGCTCTTCAGGCGGCTCTCGGAATCGATCAGGAAGTTGCCGGAAACAACGATTTGTTCGCCGGGTTTCAATCCGGACAGCACAACGATGAGATTGTCGAACTGCGGACCCATCGTGATCCGGCGCGGCTCGAACATGCCGCCATCATGCACCACGAAAACGATCTGCTCATTGCCGGAATCCAGCACGGCCTCCGCCGGCACAACAACCTTGCTGCCGTAGTCGACTTTCAGTTGCGCATCGGCAAACATCTGCGGTTTCAGTTCCAACTCAGCGTTGGGAAGCTCGATGCGGACCTTCACGGTATGTGACTGTGCGTCAACCACCGGGTAGATGTAGCTGACCTTTCCGTGCCAGGTGCGTCCGGGATAATAGCTGAGTTGCAATTCCACCGGCTGGCCCAGTCGGATGTACGGAACTTCGTATTCGTATACGTCAGCGTTTGCCCAAATAGTCGAGAGATCGGAGATCGTGTACAACTCGGTATCGGAAGTCACCGAAGTCTGGGGAAACGCCTTGCGATCGGTTACAAAGCCCGTGGTCGGCGAGTAAAAGGTCAGGTTCTTGGTGACTTCGCCGGTTTCGTCCAGCTTCTTGATTTGCTCGTCGCTGATGTCCCACAACTTAAGCCGGTCGCGCGCAGCCCGGAACAGTGAATTCGAGCCATCCGAGACTTCCGGAAAGGGCGAGTTTCCCAGGGATGCCTGTCCACGCCTCGCGATCAGGTATTCGTCCTGGGTCGCCACCAGGTCGGGACTGTACAGCGTGAACAGTGGTTGTCCCTTTTTCACCAGTTGACCGACATAGTCCACATAGACCTTGTCGATCCAGCCGCTCACCTTGACGTGAATGTGCGCAATCTTGGTTTCATCTGCCGTGATCTGAGCGGTAGTGTGTATCGTGCGCACCAGCGATCGCCTTTCCACCTTGCCGGTGCGGACGCCGATCAGTTGCTGCTTCTCAGGCGGGATCATGACCGTGCCCACAGGCATTTTCGCCAGGCTGGCTTGCTCGTCCGCGTACTTGGGGACAAGTTGCATGCCGCAGTCGGGAGCGATCCCGGGCTTATCGGCCTTGTAGGCCGGGTGCATGGGATCATACCAATAAAGGACCTTGCGCTCGCCTGGCGCAGCCGATTGTGTGCTGGACTGCGCGGCGTTATTGCGCGTTGCGCTGGCGTTCGCGTACTGCGGCACCAGGTCCATTCCGTCGGGCGCTTTCCCCGGCTTTTCATAGTGGTGCTGCGGATTCATGGCGTCATAGTAATAGAGGACCGTTCGCTGTCCCGATGGGCTCTGGGCGCTCCCGTGAGCAGCATGAGGGTCCTGCCAGGCCAGCACACGCCGGCCGTAAACGGCCCCGAGCGCAGCCATGCCGGCGAGAACCAGAGCGCCGATTCGTAATGATCTGTTGTTCATGATTTCTTGCTCCTTCATTTCGCGGAGTTGGCTCCGCCATCGGACGGCAGTTGTCGTGCCGAAGTCAGTTCCATGCCGGCCAGGCTTTCCATGCGCGCCAGCGCAGCCTGATAATTGGCAAGTTCGCGGTAGTAGTCCACCTCGTAATTCAGGATGGTGCTGAAGTTCGACAGTACCGTGAGAAAGTCGACATTCCCGACCTCGTAGGCTGACATCGACGACTCCAGCGCTAACGACGATTGCGGTACAACCGCTTTCGAGTAGAGATCGAGCAGTTGTTTCGACGCTTCGGCAGAAAGGTAGTTCTGTTTCAGCTCGAACTGCAGTTCGTTTTTACGGTTATCCCGGCTGCGCTCGGCGCTGATTACTTCTTCCGCCGCCTGCCTGACCTCTTCGCGCTGCTTGGTTTTGTAAAAGATCGGCACATTCACCGTGAATGTCATACCGTTCATGTCCGGCATATTGGGCCGCTGCTGGTACATGTAGGCGACGCCGAAGTCGGGCAGGTAGTCCTTATGCGCTAGTTGCGTGGCCAACTGGCTTTTCTCGACCATTTGTTGTTCCCGCTGCAGCGATGTGTCGTTCTTCGCTGCTAACGCGTAGAGCGCGTCCAGCTTTTCGTTCAGCGCCGCTGGTTCGACGCTGGCGGCAGGCGGCAGTGGCGATCCGGGATCGCGGGCCATGAAGGTGTTCAGTCTTGCCTGGGCCGTCGCACGCTGTTGCTTCAGCACGGTAATCCTTTGCAACAACAGCGTTATCTCCACCTGCGACCTAAGCACGTCCTGCTGCATGCCTTTGCCAACGCGGTAGCGGGCCTCCGAGATGCTTGACAATTTCTGCAGCAGATCTTTGTCTTTGAGTGTTATCTGCAGGGCCTTGTCGTAGAAGAAATAGTCGTAATAGGCCGCCTTCACATCGGCCACGACACGGCGGCGGACGGCTTCGTAATCCCATTGCGCCGCGTCTACGTCCTTGGCAGCAATTTGTCCCCGCAGCTTCAATTTGCCCGGATACGGTATGCTCTGCATCACCCCGATGCCGCGATAACTGGAGGGATCGCCTTCCTGCACGCTGAATGGCGTGAGATTGCCCATCCAGCCTACAGAGACATCGGGATCAGGCAGACTTTTGGCTTGCGGGATTTTGTGCCTTAGTGCTTCGACGGAGTGTACGGCGCTCTGCACTCCGGGATTCTTCGCCAGTGCCGCGCTAACCACCTCTTCCAGCCTGAGGACTTGCGACGATGGCGATTGGTCAACCGTAGCTGTTGGACCGACCTGTGGGGCGACGTCTTGGGTCGTCGGGGATTCCTGTGCGGGCGCGGGCAAAGCCAGCAGACTCGCCAGGAGAAAGAATCCTAACCTGCTCATAGATCAATCTCGTCAATTCGAAAGAGGGATGTATCTCAGGCGCAGAACGCCCGAACGACAGAGACACTTCGAGCAGGTGCTAAATAAGGAAGGTACAGAGTGAGGACTGTGCCGGAGGGAGAGGGGCCCCGCGGATCTGTTCCGTGCTAATTTCCAATTGTGCCGGACGAGTCGCCAGCGGTGCCGCTGTTACGATTGGCCGGTACGCATGGGAAGTGGGTGTTTGGATCTGCAACTCCGTTGCAGGCTCCGCCCGGCCAGACGAAAACTGGCAACACGGTGCGGGCGCTTTCGGGCCGTTCATTGCCATTGACGCCTGCGGAGTCAATTTGGGGTGACAGCAAGAGTGAGAATTCGGCATCCCCGCACAACCCCCTGCAAGCGCAAGCGATGGCAATACCCCCAGCGTCAACACCAGGATCAATCCAACGAGTTTGAGACAATACCGCATTCGACTGATTTCAGTGTAGGAGCTCATAGCCACAGTTCATGTGACTGAAGTCACAACCCGCCGTGATTTACGAACGGCTCGAGCAAGACAGCTCAGATACCGAGGCCTAAGACGATGCGGATAGCAGCAATACTGAACGCCGCTGCCTGAAAAGCATTGGCGTTCATGGTTGCGGGGGATGGACTTGAACCACCTGTGCGTGTTGAAAGCATGTAAGTTATTGATTCTGCATTGCGCAGGAGAAGCCAAAACAGCACAAGTGGCGTTCTTGCAGTACACGGGCGGGAGCAAACCAGCGCTACTGGTTGGGCGCGTCGTATGCTGCAGGGCTGCGGTACCCTTTGCGGCTGCAGATGCGCAGGCCTTTCTGGTTCTGCGCTTGAACTTTGATGGTGCGGTAATGCCCATCGGTCCTGAACGCCGCCGGCTTGTAAGACACCGCGTATTGGCTGCGCAGCTCTTCTTGAATGGCGGTGAACGCGTTGGCTACTTCGGTGATCTGGGAGGGCTCGTACGATCTCCCGCCGGTTGCTTCGGCAATGCGTTCCAAGGTCTTGTTGCCGTGTCCGCCGGAGCCGGTCGGGTTGGTGCTGATGGTATACACGGAGACCTCGGCCCGTTGNNATGATGACGCGCCGGACGGGGCCAGCCTGTGGTTGCTTCAGCAGCTTGTCCCGACATGCATAGTAGAGAGCATCGTACATTGCCGTGAGGCTGCTCGGTCGCAGCGTGCGAATGCCGACCAAAAGCTGCTCGGTGTCGTCGGTAAAGTCCTGGGTGACCTTGGGAGTCAGGTCAAAGCCGATGACAAGGGCCTGGTCGTACTTCCGCCGGATCGTCTGTTTCAGAAACTCGATGGCTGCTTCCTGCTCGAACTTGAAGCGAACGCTCACCGATTCGCTGGCGTCGATCAACAGGCCGACTTGCAGGGGCAGATCCGTCTCGCTGCTGAAGCTGAGGATCTCTTCCGGCGGCTTGCTGTCGTCCAGAATTTTGAAATCGTTTTTCTTCAGGTCCTTGATGTAGTGGCCGTGCTTGTCGGTGACGGTGAAAACCAGGTGGACTTCGTTCACCGTCTTGCGCACCGTGAAGACCGATTCATCGGGTTCTGCTGGCGCGCCGGAGCCAGGGCTCTTTGCAGCCGCATTCTGTGATTGCTCTGTTTGAGCCGAAGCCACCCTGGTCGCTCCACTCTGGGCCGTCTTGGTAACCGATGCATGAGCGCTGATTATCTTCGGCGGAGAAAAAGCTTCGGGCTGAGAACCTGCGGGTTGTGGCGCCGCAGGCTGAGGCCGACTGTTCGGTTGCGCAGCGGAGGATGCCGACGTCAATTCCTGCCCCGGCTTCTGCGCCCAGACCGGGGGCAGGAACAGAGCAATACCGACTAGCAAGGAAGTGATGGGGAGGAACTTCACAGTTTTCGCGATTATAGCTGCTGGCCTCTTTCGTCACAGATTAGATGCGATATCCGATTACGCGCCCGATGTTGAAGGTGGCTGATTCAGAACCAAGTCCGCAGCCTTCTGGGCCTGCCCGGCAGCAACCAGCACCAGCCGAGAGTCCTGCGTGAGCACCTCCAGCCAAGACTGCAGGGAATCTAATGGATTTACGCGGCTCGACGACGTGTCCAACCAGCTTGGCGCAGCTCGAACTCGCATCAGTGAAGACAGCGAAACGTCTTGCATAACTCTTGCTTCGACTTTCTGCCCAACCGTGGCTTTTCTGGCGCCCAGCGTTGTCTGCCGAGTGCTGAAGGATTTGGTGTACGCATACCATCCCCTTTTTTCAGCCAAGGCCACCAAAAATAACTGTGCTTCTTCCTTGCCATGCTTCAGCTCCTCTTGTACCAGTTTCTCTAACATTTGCCCTGGTACAAAATTCGCCGGTCACGTCAGATGCATACCGCTTTCCTGGCCTTCCTTCATGCCGCCGTTCATCTGGGCAAAAACGAAAGAGCCGCCGAGAAGTAAAACAACAAAGCTGAGTTCAATTGCTATCTTTTTCATGATCTATAACCCTCCTTGGTTTTCATGAGTTATTTTCAAATATCTTCGGAGACGCCCTTCACACGCTTTTTGTTCAATCAGAGAATCGTTTGACCAGCATAGGTTCCTTTCCACGTTTATCCATTCACTTCACTGGCGAGTCGTGAGCTCACGACTATTTCTTGGACACCTTGTTAATTAAGACGACGAGCAGGACCACCACCAGTACCCCGATCACTGTCCAAAGCCACATCCCTCCGCCCATCCAGCCATTCATCCCTCCGTGATTCATCATGACGCTCCTTTCTTTGCGTTATTATCACCGGCCATCCCAAGGCTGAGAACGCGGCAGACCGTTTTGGCTATCATGCGTTCTTCGTCCGTGCGAATGACACGGACCGCAACCCGGCTTGCAGCCGCGGAAATGACGCCCTCATTCGCTGCGTTTCGCTTTGCCTCGAGTTCAATTCCAAGGAATCCCAGCCCATCGCAAATGCGGGCGCGGACCGTGGGCGCATTCTCTCCGATGCCACCAGCGAACACCAGTGTGTCCAGTCCGCCTAACGCCGCCGTGAATGCGCCGATCCATTTCTTGACTTGGTAGCAAAACAGCGCGATCGCTTCAGCCGCCCGCACGTCCAGCGCTTCACGGACGAGCAAGTCACGCATGTCGGAACTGGTCTCCGACACGCCGAGCAGCCCGGAATGGAAATTGACCATTTCGTTGAATTGCTTGGCGCTCATTTTTTCAGTGCG
>PLXE01000076.1 GCA_003151335.1 Acidobacteriaceae bacterium | reverse complement strand
TCGTTCCTTACAAACAACTCAGCCAGACCTACTGGGGCGAGTCGGCCTATACCATCAAGCAGCGTTTGGGGCTGACCCTCAAAGTTACCTATAACTCGGCGCACAGCGGAATGCGGCCCGACGTGAATCCCAACGATGCCGGACTGCTCGGTAACCAGGCCCTGATTCAGCAAGGCGCCTTCGATCCGATGGGCCTGTTCACCGGGGCTTTGGGCAACGTGCAATTTGCTTCGACTCAGATCTCGCAGGTGGTCGTTCCCCAATGGATCGGAGAGTCCAAGGTGAACTATCTGTTCCCGCACAAATTCGAAGGAGGCCTGGTCTTCTATTACGGCAGTTATCGGGACTACTGGAACCCAAATTTGAACGGCGTCCTGCGCAACTTTAACGTTTATGTGGGACGTAGCTGGTGACGAGTACGGTCGCCAAAACCAGATCGCCAGAATGAGATTGTTACCGGGCTGCAGCGAATCGACAATTCCGGGCGTGTTTGTCGGCAAGCCGACAAACGAATCATCCCCTCATCCCACCACGGCTCGGATAGCGCTTGTAACATCCCCATTGCACAAGTAATCCGCACCGAAGACTCCCGCTCCGGAATTGGTTGTGTAATCGCCTGTTAACAACAGGTATCATTCTCCAGAGGGAGCTGGGAGCTGCCTATGGCTGCGCTGTGAATAGCTACGCTGATTGTCGCCGGACGTGCTGTTTACGGTAGGTTTCCATTCAATGATTTCTGGAGGACTACGTGTGGGCGTTTTGGTTGGGTTTAGGCGTAGCCGCTGTTGCTTATGGTCTCAGAGGCGAAAGAATACCCGGCAAAATTGTCTCGATCCGAGACGCTTCGGATAACAGCTTGCGCCTGTCCGAAAGGATATTTTGGGTAGCGGCGGGAATCGGAGCTATTGCAGTCGGCGTTCTTGATTTTCGTGCTCGGAGCTTAGCTGCCTAATGCCGGGGCGGTTGCTGTTGATAAATCCCCATAGCGCTCATTGAGGGTCAATGAGTGAAATCGGCTGGTTACGCCAACAATCTCGGCAACTTGTAGAACCTCTTGGTCTACAGCCGTGGTCCGCTTTGATTTAAGCTAATGTCTTTCCATGGAGGCGAATGATGGCTGTGAGCAACCCCGGCTCCCACCCTATCGCCGAAGGCGGGCGATTAGGGTGTGGCACCCAAAATTACATGGAGATACTCAGTGCGGAAAGGGTGGGCTACCCGCTGGACTAAAGTAAGAAGCGGCGCTTTCGCACCGCTACTGGTAACTGCCGCTCGACAACCCGTATGGCCTTCTATGGGCCGACCGTAGAGGGCTATTTGCGGCCCGCCATCAGTTCGGCCTGGGCCTCGAACCAGTCCTGGTCAGCGTGCTTGTTGGTTCTGTCGCTGAACTCGTAGATTTGGTAAGCGCGGACTCGTATCTCTTCATCCGAGAAGGTGCTCGCCGGGGCTTCCCGGGGAGATTCTTGTTGTATAGGGGAGATAGTTTTCGGACTAACCTGGACATCGGGTTTTGACACTTTAACTCCTGCGATTGCGCAACTAAGAGGAGGGTACTCCAGAACGGCTGACCCTAGTTCAGGGGGTCTGAATGAGGAATCGGGAAACTCCCTCAACCTTGATCATACGCTGATCGGCGGGCAATATCGGAAGCGTCAACTCCCGCAGATCGATGTTGTGAAATCGCCATAGCGCTCATTGAGGGTCAATGAGTGAAATCGCCTGATAGCAACATCTATCCGCGGAAAGCCCAACTTCCGGTTTGCCAGTGATACTTGAAGAATCTCCCGGTAAGCCTAAGCCCGGCCAGGCATGTTGACCCCATAGGAATCCAGAACATCGTGCAGGGTCACGATGCCTTCCAACTTGTGTACATCAGCACGGCTCACTACCGGCAGGATTTCGATCTGGTTTGCGCCCATTCGCTCCAGTGCCAAATCGAGCCCTTGGTCGGCGTGGACGTGCGGAAAAACAGGCCCAGCCACGAGTTCACCCAGATGCTTGGCGGCGCCTTCCGCGCGCTCTCGTTCGAGCGTCGGGAGATTGACAACGCCAACCACTCCTCGCCGATCCGTCACCAGCCACGTGCGGGACTCACTCGACCCCATCTTTTGCAGAGCTTCCTCGACCGTCATCTCGGCAGGCAGAGACTCGGGCGCAGCGCGCATGATGCGGGTTATCTGGCGCTTATCACGCCGGTGGCGCGTCTCCGCCGTCGGCAGGTGTATGCCATCCTGCACCGCCAGGGCTTCGTAGATGGGCTCCCGCTGCAATCGGGACGAGATGAAGAGGCTAACTAGGTTTGCAATCATCAGCGGGACGATGACCGCATAGTCCTGCGTCATCTCGAAAATCATCACCACGGAAGTCATAGGAGCACGCACAATACCCGCGAAGACTGCGCCCATCCCCACCAATGCATAGGCGCCCGGCGTGGCCGTATGGGCGGGCAACAAATGATGCGCCACCGTACCCACCACACCGCCCAACATGGCGCCGATGAACAGGGCGGGGCCGAAAATACCTCCCGCGTTGCCCGATGCATAACTTGTGGTCACGGCGAAAAGCTTCAGGACCACCAACAGAACCATCAGGTTGAGTGCCATCCGTCCATTCAAAACATCGCCGACGTACCCATACCCCACGCCCAAGACCTGCGGCACAAACCATCCCATCAAGCCGACTAACAGGCCGCCCGCCACGGGTTGGAACCAGACCGTGTTTTGGGGAAAGCGCAGGAAGCGCTCCCGCATGCCCAGCAGGAGTTTGGTGAAGGCCACGGAAACTAGGCCGCCAGCCACGCCCAGCAACGCGTAGACGCCAAATTCCAGCGGATGCACCAGTTGATATTGCGGCACTTTGAACAGAGGGTTGTTGCCGAGCACAAGGCGGAGTACCAGCCATGAGGTAGCGGAGGCCAACACCACCGAGCCCAGCACCGATGCGTGGAGGTCGCCCATGATCTCCTCCAGCGCAAACAGCACTGCCGCCAGAGGCGTATTAAACGCGGCCGCAATGGCGGCTGCCGCACCCACCGGCAGAAGCGCTTTAACTTTTTCGGGGCGCAGTCCCAGACGGCGTCCGAGCACGGAAGCAATGCCTGCGCCAACTTGGACCGCAGGTCCCTCGCGCCCCAGCGGGATTCCGCTGGCCAGGGTTGCCGATGTGCAAAAGAACTTTCCGATCACGGTGCGCATCGTGATGCGGCCACCGCGGGCGAATAGGGCCGCCTTGGTTTGAGGCACGCCGCTGCCTCGTGCGTTAGGAAAATAGCGGTACAGCAGGTAGCCGATGCCTAGCGAGCCTCCGACCGGGAGCAGCAAGCGTCGCCACCGGGCGCCGCCCACGGGATACAACCGCATCCCAGCTCGTTCTGTCAGCAGGATGAAAGCGACGACCGCCAATCCGGTCAATGCGCCTATTACCAACGCCAGAACCAGAAATACCTGGTCTTCACGATCATGCAGCCGGGCCGCGAGATGTGACAGTGGGGTTCTCCACCAACTTCCGCTCGTAGTCTGGCCGCTTTCACTCATCTCTAGGGAATGTTCCAGAAGAGCATACCTCAACGCATTGCCTTTGGAGGGTGGAAGCGAGAGTTACAAGCGCGATACGTATCCGTGGAAGTGGCCGCAATGGGCGTTTCGATCCGAGGCACCCGCGATAACTCCTCAATCGTCGGCTACTCGGAGGTAATTCCTTGAGGGTAGCTGAGGGACAGACTCCGAAATAAGTATTGCAAAATCGCCATGCCGTAAGTAATCGTGAGCAACAGCCGAGCGAGTCCGCCTTCCCGAAGATTGTCCAGAAGTCCGGTTGGAGGAAATGTGGTGTTACGAAGCGCTACTTGTGCGAGAACCTGAGCTTCGCCTCATATTGGATCCACTCGACCTCCACCGCACTCACATCGTCGTTAGTGGACGAACTTCGGCCACTCCTTGTCCACGACCGCAAACCCGGCGCGACGGAGGTCTGATTCGTACGTGTCATCGGAAGTGCGGGCGGAGCGGCTAATTGAATCAACCAGCCTCATGAACACACAGGCATCCTTATCGACTTCTAACGCACCCCCGCCGGTAAGTCGAGGAGGCGGAAAGTATATCCCATCTACCTGGACATAAGGTGTCCGGTAGACCAGGGAATTGTTGAAGAACATGTCAACGAACCCGGCGTTAGCCTTCTGGTCAGAAATTTTCTTACACCAGTCGTCCGTGAAATCTTCTAGCCATTTCGGGCCCCAGGCCACCGTGATTGATATGTCAGGGATGTACACCGCAACCCTGGGGTGCTCTGCGGTGTGAAGCACATTCTGCTGGCTTTCGTACATTTCGTGAAACTGAAGACGGTTAAGACCAGACGGCGGATCAGCTATGAGGTGCCAATCTTCCCGCGACGATCCAACGATTTTGGCTACCAACTCCCGCAAATTCATGTTCTCGCCTTTCCTTTCTTTTCTTAACTTTTGGACGTCCTGCTTTGTTTCAAGTATTAGTCCGCACTTCGCGTGAGCGGCTTCACCTCTAGGGCCAATCATGCCGAGTAGCAAACACACAATCGCTGGTACGGCCACAAGCCTACCAAGTAGTGCAAGATCGCCTTTCCTGACTTCTCCTAACGGCGGATTCGAAGCACCTCGACATCGGTGAACGTACGCAACTGTTTCGCCATTGCGAACACTCAAGGTGCTGGGGTGCCGACCGTCGGAACCGTACCAACCGGTGCCGGCGTCTCGCGCAACTGCCGGCGCAGGATCTTGCCGAGGTTGGACTTCGGCAGGGGCTCGCTGCGGAACTCGACGATCCTGGGCACCTTGTAGCCGGTCAGGTGTTGCCGACAATGTTCGAGCAGGGCCTGTTCAGACAGCGCCGGATCCATCTTCACCACGACGATCTTGACGACCTCGCCTGACTCGTCGTCTCGTGAGCCTATCGCCCCGACCTCAGCCACGCCCGGATGTAGCGCGACGACGTCTTCGACCTGGTTCGGGAATACCTTGAAACCGGAGACCACGATGATGTCCTTCTTGCGGTCCGTGATTCGGAAGTAGCCGCGCTCGTCCACGAACCCCATGTCGCCGGTGCGCAACCAGCCGTCTCGGGTGAAAACCTTCTCGGTCTCATCGGGATGGTTCCAGTACTCCCGCATGACCTGCGGGCCGCGCACGCAGATCTCTCCGACCTCTCCGACCGCGACTTCGTTGTCGCTCCCATCAAAGATGGTGGCCTGCGTCGATGGAATCGGCATACCAATTGTTCCGGTCCACTCCTCGATGTCCAGTGGGTTGGCGATCACCACCGGCGAGGTCTCGGTCAAGCCGTAGCCTTCGATGATGTTCACGCCGGTGCGCAGCTTCCAGCGTTCGGCCACCACGCGCTGCACGGCCATACCCCCGGCACTGGTTACTTTCAGGGCATGCGTGTCCACGTCCGCAAATTCGGGCGCATCGAGCAGCGCCCGATACAGCGTATTGACGGCGATGATGACCGTGAAGGGGTATTTCTTGAGGTCGTGGATGAAGGCGTGCATGTCCCTCGGATTGGTCACCAGGACGGTATTCGCGCCAACCCTCATGAACACGAGACTGGAGGTCAGCGCGTAGACGTGATACAGCGGCAAAGAACAGACGAAGACCTCCGTGCCGTCCACCAAGTCCCGCGCCATCCACGCTCCCATCTGCTGCACGTTCGCCACCAGGTTGCCGTGTGTCAGAACAGCACCCTTGGCCACTCCGGTCGTCCCGCCGGTGTATTGCAGGAAGGCTATGTCGTCATGGCTCAGCGGCACGTCCTCTACGAGCTGCCTGCGCCCCGCGCCCAACGCCGCGTCGAACTTCGTCGCGCGTGAAATCTCCCACGCAGGAACCATGTGCTTCACGTTCTTCACCACGAAGTTGGTGAGTAGCTTCTTGACCACCGGAAACATGTCGCCGACCTCGGTCGTGATGACGGCCAGCTTCAGCGTCGGGCTCTTGTCCAACACCTTCTGCAGGGTGTGGGCAAAGTTCTCCAGCACCACGATGGCCGCGGCGCCCGAGTCCTTGAGCTGGTGCTCCAACTCGGGCGGCGTGTACTGCGGATTGACGTTCACAACCACCAAGCCTGCCCGCAGCACGCCAAACAGTGCCACCGGATACTGCAGCAGGTTGGGCATCATGATCGCCACCCGGTCGCCCTTATGCAGCCCTAGCGATTTCTGCAGGTAGGCGGCGAAGTTGCGGCTCGATCGGTCGAGTTCGGCATAGGTCATCGAGGCGCCCATGTTGCTGTAGGCGGGCAATGAGCCGAAGCACTGGCAGCTGCGTAGCAGCATGTCCTTCAGCGAAGCGAACTCATGCACATTGACCTCGGCTGGAATCCCGGGTGGGTAGTGACTCAACCAGATTGGTTCCATGTTGCCCCCTCGTTCGCCTGTCGGCGAGCCTCCATCTTTGCGGGGCCCGTGAGTCCGTCGAACCGCAACGAGTGATTGCATTAAGCGGGGTTGTGCTTTCTTGAGATCCGCTCTGTACATATGGTACTGCTCGTGGGCGGTTCCTCGAGCCAAGACTGGACCTCCGAACAAAAAACGCAGTAACGCAGTGCCATTTGTGGAATTGCCTCCTATCGAGATTGTTCCGCGTCCATTTCCATGACACTGCTGACTTCTTCTTCGCGCTCAGTGATTAGACTTGCGACCGTTTCGTCCAGTTGATGCTGCGGGGAGCAAAGTGACAACTAGCAGTTGCTCGTTAGCTCAAAACCAACCTCTCGCTACCAGCGTCAGGGGTAGCTGGTGTGAAATCGCCTTCGCACGAGCGGCAAAATGGCGATAGCCTACGAGAAATCTCAGAAGCCTGATTCCTCTCGAATCACGAGCAAGCTTGATGCTGCGCGAACGCTGGAACGGGATTGCATTGGTGCATTGGGGTCGAAAATCTGCAAAGTTCCCCAGAAGTCCTCTTGCGGGAAGTTTCACCACATAGACGCCCTTGTCGCCACTAATTTCCAAAACTGGAGGGTTGGGAGTCGGATGAGGTGTTTCATGCGAACGGCTCCACTCCTTAGAGCACCTAGTGTAATACTAGGTGGTCGAGCGTCGGCCCTGCCGACAATAGACCCCTGTTTTCAATCAGTTCGGGACGCTTGGCGTGGGATCTGCATGCAGCTGTAGTCAAATTTGTAACTGCGAATTCCTCAGGGACCAACAGAGTTTCACAACCCGTAAAATGCAACCTGCTGAATCGACGGGAGATAAGATGTATACCAAAAAGGTAACTCACCTAATCCCGAACCAGATTCCAACACTTGGTGAAACTTGTAGAAACTTGTTGACCGTAAGTGATTGATATGGAACCTGTTGCGCAGCGATAGTTGAGCGCTATTGAAGTGTGTGGTTCTTTGAGGCTTTGACAGTTACAATTTTGCCTACAGCGGGTTAACTTATCAGTAAATAGAGCCCTCGGAATATGAAGTCCGAGATCCGTGACTCGAAAGCAATCCCGGCAATCACAGTCAGCCAGTCAAATTCGACAAACCGCCTTCTCGGTACCAATCCGGCTGACTTCCCCTAAGCCGGTTTGGGGCCAACTTCGTCCTGGCAGACCACAGATCCACAATCATTGGTCGGCTTTCGGGGCGTCTTCTTTTCTCGACGACAAACTGCCAGTTCGTGCGAAACCCTGTGAGCGCCAAGTGACCCTCCCGAGTAGATCGTATCGATTGGAGTAGCCGTCTGAGGATTCTTCTTCGAAGAAGGTTTTCCCTTTTACACTGGCACTTGCTGCAGCTTCAGTCGGCGAAGCAATTGCGCGTTCGCGGCCACAATAATCGTCGAAAGGCTCATCGCCACTGCCCCTACACTCATGGGCAGATCCAGGCCCCAGCGGACGAAAAGTCCAGCTGCGACCGGGATGGCAACAAGGTTATAGGCGGTGGCCCAAACCAGATTTTGGATCATCTTTCGGTAGGTAGCACGGGATAGTTCGATCGCTCCCACAACGTCTCGTGGATCGCTGCGTACGAGCACGATTCCGGCCGACTCAATCGCTACATCGGTTCCCGCGCCAATCGCGATGCCAACATCCGCGGTCGCCAGCGCTGGCGCATCGTTCACGCCATCACCAACCATCGCGACCTTTTTCCCGCCGGCCTGAAAACGCTTGACCGCCGATGCTTTGTCGGCCGGAAGAACCTCGGCTGCGACCTCATCTATACCGATGCGATGGGCGACCGAATCAGCCACCGTCTTGGAATCTCCGGTGATCATTGCGACCCGGATACCAAGCTGATGAAGTTCCGCGATGGCCGCATGGGATTCGGGCCGAATCTCGTCCTCGACCGCGAAAGCGCCGAGCAGTCTCCCGTCTGCGACGACAGAGAGAACTGTCTTTCCCTCGGACGCCCAGGCGGTCGTCAATTTTTCAACTTCTGGGGGGACTGTTACCTTATCTTCGCTCAACAGGCGCGGTCCGCCGATAATGACGCTTTTGCCGTTTACCAACGCTTTTGCTCCTCGACCGGATAGTGCTTCGAAGTTGGCAGCCTGCAATGTGGGCAGATTTCGGTGCTTGGCTTCGGCCACAACGGCTTTCGCGAGCGGGTGTTCGGAGTTGGCTTCTACGGCAGCGGCGAGGGCAAGCAAATTACTCTCGTTGCTGCCAGGCGCAACTACGACTCCCGACACTGCAGGAGAGCCTCGTGTGAGCGTTCCGGTCTTATCGAAAATCACCATGTCCAGATTGCGGGCGCGTTCTAGCGCGAGTCTGTCCTTGACGAGAAGACCATTCTGGGCTCCGAGCGATGTCGAGATTGCAATCACCAGCGGAATCGCCAGCCCCAGGGCGTGTGGGCAGGCAATGACAAGGACGGTGGCCGTCCTGATCAGGGCGTGTTCTTTGTCCCCTGAAAGCCACCAGTAACCGAAAGTAATTGCACCAGACGCGACCGCCACGTAGAAGAGGATTGCGGCGGCTCGGTCGGCAAGAGCTTGGGTGCGAGATCCAGAAGCCTGCGCAGCGGCAACCAGCCGCATGATGCCGGATAGGGCGGTCTGCTCCCCGACTGCCGTAATGTGGACTCGAAGACTTCCGCCGCTGGCGACCGTTCCCGCAATGACCTTGCCACTTGGTCCCTTCGAGACCGTCCGGGACTCACCGGTGATCATTGACTCGTCAACATCGGCGGACCCCTCGACGACTGCGCCATCCGCCGGAACGCGGGAGCCGGGCCGCACAAGGACAATGTCACCCAGATGCAAATCGGCGATTGGAACGGTCTGGGTCTCAGTTCCGCTTACACGTTCGGCAGTGTCTGGGAGCAGCGCAGCGAGTGCATTAAGCGCGCCACGAGCCTGGGAAATGGCTTTCATTTCCAGCCAATGGCCGAGGACCATGATCGTAATCAACGATGCGAGTTCCCACCAGACTTCAATCTCGAAGACGCCGAATGTTGCGGCGAGCGACGTCCCAAAGGCGACTATGATCGCCAGGCTGATGAGAGTCATCATGCCGGGCTTGCGGTCGGCAAGTTCGCCCCATGCCCCGCGGATGAAGATTAGGCCGCCATAAACGAAGACAACTGTTCCGAGGATGGCCGGCATGAACTGCGAGCCGGGAAAGGAGGGCGCGGTGTAACCGAGCCAGTCTTGAACGTCGGTTGACCACAATACGACAGGAATCGTGAGAGCGAAGCTCAGCCAGAATTTGTCGCGAAACATGGCGACGGAGTGACCGGCGTGACGGTCATGGCTCCCGTGAGTGTCTGGCATCTTGTGACCGGCATGCGGGTCGGCCGCTTTCCCGTGCGCCTCATTGTGGTCCATATTCCCTCAATTTGGAGGGTACATGCGATGGGCCGGGCGACAGTGGTCATTCTTGCTCAGAAGAAACGGCACCACGATTGTTAATCTCGGTAACAGTGCGCTGCGCAGAGGATTTCCAAACGACGCAGAGGCAGGGCCAGCGCATAGTCAGTCGCTAACACCGGCTAATCAACATTTGGCCTGCCATCGAGCCAGAAGTTACGAACGAAGGAGAGATCAAAATGACGAGTACAACAGCTGTGAAAGATCCTGTGTGCGGTATGGACATAGAGACCGCTACCGCCGCCGGACAAACCGAGTACAAAGGGCAGACGTTTTACTTCTGCGGCTCTAAGTGCAAAGAGAAGTTCGATCTTAAGCCGGACCAATACTCGGGCAAGGCCGCTGGAACGCCGAAGAGCGGCCCTGGCTGCTGCGGCTAAATTCAACAACGCCGCAGGTGGAAGTAATACCCAACATTGTCCCTAGTTTCGGCTATGTACGGCTCATAAGAACTGGTTTCTTTCTGCTGTCTTGGACTGCGCTGTTTGTCGTGTGGCCGGCTTTACAGCGGCCATTCTCTGGACCATCGCTCTGACGGCGCCGTTTGGTTTGATTGAGCCGATCTTTATCAACAATCGATTTCAGAACAAATGGGAGATGAAGAAATGAAAATGACAAGACTGCTGTTCGTATCGATTCTCGCACTATTGCTAATGGGCTTTTACGGTGCGCCGCTGCAGGCCCAAAACGCCACGCAAGGTTCCGGCATGGATATGAAGAGCATGAAAGCGCAGATGGAGCAGATGAGTGCGCAGATGGACCAGATACAGGCCCAGATGAAGGACACCATGACGAAAATGGCTGCCGCCGATGCCGCCATGAAGAGCCACATGGAAACCGAACAAGCCAGCATGAAGAGCCAGATGGAGTTGCAGCAGGCGATAGTTAACTACCTGCAAACTATGACGGATCACATGCAGACGATGAAGAAAGATAAAGGGATGATGAACGATCAGAAGAAGTGAATCTGACAGCGTTTCGTATTCCCAAACAGCAGTCCGGAAGGAGGTCCCGTGCACGGGAATGGCATGCAAGGGTGGAACATGGGTTGGATGTGGATGTTGGGGGTGGTGCTGATCATCGCTCTGGCCCTAATATTCCGGTCACGCAGGTGAAATCTGTGCGCTCCGCATATGCCTCGTGATCATCTAGTACGAATACTTGAGCGCAGTCGGGCAACGTTTCGGCTTACGCTAGAGGAGACAACCATCATGAAGCAAATCGACCCAACCTTCTTGACCCAGCTACGTTCGGAGGCGGGCCACCCGCGGCCTCTTTAGGCACAGAGGTTGTATGCTCAGTGTTTCCGGAATTATCCTGCGTATGAACTGTTGGGAGGAGCGCATGGATGTAATGATCGACCCGGAGAGCAGCAGCCTGCTGCGAGCGGCACCGCGACTAATGCAAATCCTACGCGTGCTCGCCCGACACAAGTTCCTGGGGGCCCTGCTCGGCAAGAAACATTGGCCGTCGCCGAAACAGGTACGGGAAACTTTCGAGGAACTGGGCCTAACCTTTCTCAAATTCGGCCAAGTGCTCGCGATGCGGCGCGATCTGCTGCCTGCCGCCTACATCGATGAGTTGGAGTTGCTGCATGACGATTTGCCGCCAATGGGCATTGGCGCGGTGCGGGCGACGGTCGAAGTCGAACTGGGGGCTCCGTTGACGGAGCTGTTCTCGTCGTTCAGCGAAACGCCGTTAGGCGCCGCTACCATCGCCCAGGTGCATGAGGCGACAATGCACGGAGGGCGTCACGTGGCCGTGAAGGTGCAGCGGCCCGGCCTTAAAGCAGTGATTTCGAAGGATATCGCGGCGCTGACTTACCTGGTAGCGCTGGGCGAAAAGCTCTTTCCGCATCTACGCGCACTTGACCTCCCTGTTGTGGTGCATGAATTTGCCAACACTCTGAACCGGGAAACCGACTTCACTCGTGAAGCGCGCTCCATAGTGCTCTTTCGCAGCGCGCTGGCAGATGCCCCCGACCTCTGGATTCCGGATGTCGTTGCGGAATATTCGAGGAAAACCGTGCTCACGATGGAGTACTCGGCCGGCGAACGGGTGGATCTCTACGCCAGGCTGCACGCGGAAGCGATGCCGCGGGTGATCAACACCCTGGTAAAGCTGATGCTGCAAACGATCTTCGAAGAAGGGTTGTTTCACGCCGACCCGCATCCCGGCAACATCTTCGTTCTGCCCGACGGGCGGCTCTCCCTTCTAGATTTCGGGATGACGGGCTACCTTGACGAGCCGATGCGCGAATCGCTGATACTCCTGCTCGAAGCGGTCGTCAAAGGCGATGCGCGGGCCGCCACCGAGGCTTACCTCGAAATGGCACCGGCAAGCGAAGAAGTCAACCGTGCAGCGCTGTTGGTGGACATCAAGGCCACGCTCTATGAAGTCGGCAAGAGCGACTTGGCGAATGTTTCAATCGGGGATGCGTTCGAGTCGCTGCTGCATGCCGGAAGCCGGAACGGGGTGCACAACCCAAGCGAGTTTTTCCTACTGACACGTGCTTTCGTCCTCCTGGAATCTCTGGTGAGCGCACTTGCCCCGGACCATAACTACATGGAATCGTTTCGCGAAGAGATCTCACGCCTGACCGCGAAGCACTTCTCCCTGACGCAGATAAAGGAAAAGACAACCAAGCTTGTGCGCGAACTGGAGCGCTTGATAAAAGATGCGCCCGGCGACACGCGACGCATCCTCCGGCGTATCGCCGAAGGCAATCTGGGCCGACTTCCGAGTTTGGAGGCCCTGGGAGGTCGTTTAAGCCGCAATCTCGGGCGGCTCGCGGGTGCCATCGCTTTCGCTGCTCTCGTGATCGGCGGCTCGATGCTGTTGATGACTAAGATGGGCGACTGGCATGATATTCTCGGCAAAACCATGCTTATCAGCGGGATTGTCGGCATGCTCATCACCGGTATTGGCGCATTGCGTCGCGACCACAGCCAACGCTGACGCTCGCGTTCGCGCTTTAACCGCCTTGAAGATTCGGCACCAATGCTGTCAATGTGATAAAGAATGCACGTGGCGTCCGGATAACCCAAAATGCGCGTTTGAACATGTCACTGCCAGCAATGTAGTAAATCCCCGCTGAGAACCAGTAAGCGCCGCCACGGCTTGAAAACAACCAGCGCTACCGAGGCAGCGCTCGGTGGTCTTCACTGGATTTTGGCTGCACATCGAACTGTAGCTCTTTATGCTGGATACGGTGCCGCATATCCGTAAGGGGCAGCCGCAAAGCCAACCAAAGTGCTCCCACAATTGCCGTGGGACTTTTTCTGTAGAACCTACGTGAGCAACGCTGGGGAAAGTCATCTTGGATCACACTTCGGCAGTCAACGTGGACATTTTCTGTGGCAGCTAAAAATCCACTGAGTTCAACAGATTCCCATATGCCCTCGCGCTAAGCTACTGACATTAAATGACTTGCTTGTACCACTTAAGGGCCGAGAACCTGGCTCCCGAACCAGATTCCATTGGCTATTGAAACTTATGGAAAATTGAGGTTTGCAATTGATTGATATTGAACCTGTTGCACGCCTCTGGTTGAAAGCTATTGAAATGTGCGGTTCTTTGAGGCTTTGACAGTTACAATTTTGCCTACAGCGAGTTAACTCATCAGTAAATAGAACGTGAAGAACACCTCGAGCCGGGGTTCGTTCTGAGCAGCCCGTGACCCGGGAGCAAACCGGAAATTGAGATCGCTATCGCCCAATAACGTTCCACGAGCCGGCTTACCATTACTAATCGAAAAAAAGGGAATGCTTCGCGACCAGCCGTGTCTGTCCCTACGGCCGCCTCAACTCACGCTAAGCCCTGTTCTCGCCAACTGACACTCAACTTCCGGTTTGCTCGTGACTCGGGCTTAATCCGACTAACACCTTCCCGGAAGTAGTGTCGCCAAACCGGAAGCCGGATCTTTGTGACCCGCTTATCAGTAGCTCAATTAGCAGAGGCCGTTTTCTTGACCTCGCACTTTAAGACAGTGGAGGCAGGCCTGCTTGCATCGCGAGCTTGCGAAAGGACGGATCGTCATGAAGAGGAAACATGGCTTGGTGAATGCGTAACTATACGAAGTGGCATACTCCAGTCGCCTCTATCAAGAAGTGGCGCAATTCGACGTCGCATATTGCAAGATGCGCAAAGCTCTCGGGCAGAATGCTGACTTGGCTTCCGAAGCGTAGCAGGACAGTCTGCTGCGATTGCGACTGATCAAAGTTCATCGCGCCTCGCCCACGGCTGATTTCAGCGAGGATGGCTAAATACAGCCACCCCGAGCTTTGCAACTTTCTTTCTGATTCCGCGTTTAAGTCAATAGGTGCCTCCAGATTGATAGTGGTGGATCTGGGGCAGGGGAAGAAGAAATGCGTTGTCTAAGATATGTGGCCTTGCTGGCAGTTTTGATGATTCCACTGGCCTACTCGCAAGCCCAGGTCAGTGTTGGGATCGGATTCGGGCCGGGATACGTTACCGGACCGCCAGTATGCGCCTACGGCTACTACGGATATTCACCATACGCCTGTGCGCCTTACGGCTACTACGGGCCTAACTGGTTTGTCGGTGGAGTGTTCCTGGGCGCCGGGCCGTGGTATGGGGGACATTACGGCCGGGGCGCCCGGGGTCGGGGCTATTACGGCCGCGGAGGCTATGGTCCTGGAAATTACGCTCGCGGAGGCCCGGGCTACGGTCGCGGCTACTCCCACGGGGCCTATGGTGGACGCGGTTATGCTGGCGGTCCAGGTGGCGGCTACCGTGGCGGCATCGGCGGTGGATCTCACGGCGCAGCACGTGGTTTCAGCGGTGGTGGTGGGCATGGCGGCGGACGCCGCTAACTGACCGAACGGCAAGCTAAAAGGTGCAAGCCCACGACTCCGGTCGTGGGCTTTGAGCCGAGCTGCTCCATCAGTGTCTCAAGTTCGGGCGGCGCTACTTAAGGTAAAGCGAAAATCAGGCAGGCCCCCCTGCGGTTAACTAAAAACTGGAGAATCTCGAAAGGCCCGTTGGGTGGAAGTGTCCCCTTTTGCACAGACCCGAAGGAGCACGAGATGAGAGAGTAATCAGGTGGAGTTGTCCCCTTTCGGCATCTCCGTCAGGAGGAATATGTCGAACAAAGTATCTTCTCTTATCGTTCTGGCAGCCGCATCCATCGCACTGACGTTTGGAGTTGTAGGATGCAATAAAACCAACACCCCCGACAACAGCGCCCAGAGTCAACCGGCGCAGACCGATCAGTCGCAGAATCCCGCCGATACTGCCAACCTGGCCCCCACGGACGGGACTCAGGCGACCGCCACCAACGATCAGCAGCAGCCAGCAACCCAGGCGACGCAGCAGAACTATCAGCAGCAGCGGCCGCGGCGGCGCAGGTCGGTGAACCTGAGGAACTCCGGCGCCTGTGAGCCCTGCGACAACGGCTACCAGGATACGAGCTACGGCCAGCCTGTGCTTCAGGCACAAGAACCCCCACCACCGCTGCCTGAATATTCGCAGCCTCCATGCCCCGGGGATGGCTATCTGTGGACGCCCGGATATTGGAGCTACGCTCCTCAGGGCTACTACTGGGTGCCCGGCGCCTGGGCGTGGCCGCCTCAGGTGGGCTTCCTGTGGACACCTGGATATTGGGGATTTTTTGGCGGCATGTATCAATACAACTACGGCTTCTGGGGCCAATATGTCGGTTACTACGGCGGTATTAACTACGGATTCGGCTACGTCGGCACCGGCTATCAGGGCGGGTATTGGAGCGGAAATCGTTTCA
>PLXE01000023.1:14718-20815 GCA_003151335.1 Acidobacteriaceae bacterium | reverse complement strand
CATTCCGCAGTCCTTGGCAGAACGGCATTGCCGAGCGCTGGGTTGGCAGTGTGCGGCGGGACTTACTCGATCATGTGATCGTGCTGAATCGGAAACATCTCGGACTCGGGAAGGACACTCCCGGTGGTCGAGTTGCAGCGTCACCGCATTCGGGTGGCCACAAGGTTATCTCTCTGCCGCGACTGGGTGGTCTGCATCACCGCTACACAGTCGCGGCCTAACAATTTCCAGCTCCGAACTGAACTCCTTCGCTGTCAGGATCGGAGGGAGATTCACGCCCGGATCCTGGCAGTCGAGCCTCTCCCGCTCGCTTCTGGGGACGCGCAGAGCGGTCGAAGACCACGCCATGCAAAGCGCTGCCTTCCAAGGAGGCGCCTCCTGCATCAAAGACTCGGCGGCGTTTAGTTTTGATGAACCACAGGCGTTTAGTTTTGATGAACCACAGGTCTGGTTTTACTCCGGCCTTGACACCACAACCTCCGTCTTCAAAAAAACGCCGGAAGGGGACGTCCGAAATTACGTGACTTCGGCGCAAAATAAAAGATCACAGTAAGGTTTCCGACTGCATGTGCCAGCATTATCGACGGAAGATCCCGAGTGACAAGATACAGAATACAAAAGATCATCCCGAAGTAGCCACTAAAGATTACCGAGACGAGGCCACCGCGCAAGTGCTGTAGCCCAAAGATAAGTGAACTTACGACGCAGACGACCGCTGTGCCAAGAAAGCTCGGCGGCGCCTGGTACAACGGAACACCTCTAAAGCACAGTTCTTCCCAAAATGCTCCGACAATGCATACAGGAATGAATGCAAGCACGGCTTTGCCTCGCGGGATCGAGTCGAAATGAGCAGCTGGCACGGGCCGAATGATTCCGGGGTTAAATCTTCGCAAGAGCACCGCAAGAATATCTGTCGCAACTACAGCGATTATGCCGATTGCGGCGTGAAAGGCAAAGCAGGAGAGTGTGGTTAGTCGAAGCCCAACTGCGTTCAGCGGGACACCTTCGCGACGGAGCAGCAACAGCAGCAAGCAGCTAAGTGCCACGGTTTCGACTAAATATTGAACAGTTGCAGGAGGAGAGCATCCGTACCGGCGGCGAAAGTAGGCCCTGGTAGGTAGGACACACACCACTAGTGTTGCGAAGGCGATAACGGAATATGGCATATTCGCTTAGCGCCGCAGGCCTACCTCTGCCCCTCTTGCAGATCTACTCCGACACGGAGCTTTAGGAAAAGTAAAATCGGGTGACAACCAGCCACTCATGCTGTGGATTCCTGCGTGAGCCGCGTTCGGACCAGGAGCGTGAGAGGCTCCCATTTGGTAGTCCATGATGTACTTCGCCATCAAAACCGAGTCCTTGCATCATGTGGCCTTATTGCTGCGACATTACGCATCCTGAGTGATGATTCCAAGTTTCGCAGCATCGGTCAAGCTGCATAACAGTTCCGAAAAATCTCCTGAGACTCTCGCCTTTCCTGAGTTGAGTAGCGACTCGACAATTACGTCAGCCGTTGCCTTCGGCCTCAGGCGGAGAATCTGAACTGCTTGGAAGGTAAAAGCATCAACTTTGATCAGTTGCATGTAGCCGGTCGAATCGCGGTGCCAAACCAGATATAGGGGCCCGGAGCGGGGCACCGGCAGCTCGCTTGCCGCAGGGTTCGAGAATGCAGCGCTGACGTCGTGTTCAACTTCGAGAGTTGCGACCACATTGCCGATTGATAGCTTCGATCCGAGATTGACCAGTTGCATTTCAGTGGACGCCATTTTTGTTCGATAACTGGCCATTGTGGTCGGAATTCGGATCGAACCAGTGAGCAGGTGGTTCATTTGAACCACACGTAGCAAAGAGTGCAAATGTGGAGGCACGCCTTCATATTTCGTGGCTAGATCCATAAGGAAATCACAAAAGCGGGCCGCGCTAGCGCAGTACCGCCTGAAAGGCTCGGCCCCACGATTTATGTTGAACGAGCCGACCCACTCGATCCATTGCTCAAAAAGATGGAACATACCGCCCGCGTGACGCGCGAGAACGAGCGTTGGCAGCAAAGCCGATGCCACCAGAGTGCCAAATTCCTCTAGCGCGTCGAACAATACCTCGCGCGCGCAACTGTGCCTAGGGCGATGATAGGCTCCGAACAGAACAGGATCACTTGCGATGAGTTCACGGTTGGATATATCGAGCTCGTGTCCGAGCGGCAGATCAAGAAAATGACCGGTGCAAATCGTTTGGCCTAGAGAATTGAAAATTGAGGAATCTGCATATGGGGTGAAAAGAAATAAGTGAACTGGATTGCACCCGAGTTCCAGAGCTTGAGTATAAGCCGTGAACGTCTCCTCCAAGCTTTCTTCATCTTCAGAGGGCAAACCGCCGATAAAACCCGCGTTCGGCGTGATCCCGGCGTCCAGACAAGCCTTGAGCATACGAAACGAATGCGCCTTGGGTATATTTTTCCCGACATCTCGTACAATCCGCTCTGATCCGCTTTCCAATCCAAAATATATGGCACTGCAACCAGCCGTCGCCATCAAGTGGAGGAGTTCCTCATCGATGGTGTCAGTGCGGGAGCTACAAGTCCAGCGCGCAGGCGATCCGGAATCAATTAGCGTTTTACAGACATCACGCACCCATGCCCTATCCACTGTGAAAAGATCATGCGTAAAGTGCATTCTACGAGGGCCGTACAGCATCGTCAGGTGGTTAATCTCCGCCAATATCCGTGCTGGAGATTTGACGCGATGCTGCCTTTTCCAGAATGGCGCGGTTGAGCAGAACGTACATTGGAAGGGGCATCCCCTGCCCACCTCGAGAAAAATTTCTTCGCCGGGATCTGGCCGGTAGAGGTCGTATGCAGGAAAGGGCAAGGAATCCAAAAGCCCAACCTGCGGCCGCGCAATTCCCGTTTCCACCCCAGGCTCCTCCTTCTTATTACGCTGTACCACCCCGGCCACGCGATCTTTGGACCCACTCATGATGCTCCTCAGCAGTTCTGCGAAAGTAACTTCCCCTTCACCTTGTACGATGAAGTCTACGCAAGAATACCTTTGCAGGGTTCGCTTGGATACCGCCGATGCATGAGGTCCACCCAGTACAATCAAGCAGCCAGGAAGCATTTCCTTGATTCGCTCGCATATCTGCAAGACGTGATGATACGAGTCACTTTCGGTCATGAAGCCAATGAGATCTGGCCCCGAGCTGCAGAGCGCAGCGGACGCATTCTCATAAAAGTTAGACCCGAGTCCAATCGTACCGTCTATTATTCGACGGTTCAAATCGTAGAGAAACGGCTCGATATTTAAAGCAAGTCGCGCAGATGAAATGAGCGATAACAGTCCGATCGGTATGAACGTATTCATTACCGACTGGTCCACCTGAAAATCGCTTTGTAATACCGCCGGATGCCGGATATGCGGACTTGTGACTAGCTGCACTTTCATAGCTGTCTTTAAGCGCGTTCGTCGCCAACATTGGCCACTAGGCCTCTTTCAATGTAGTGTTCATACGCGGAAAGATGCGACTGCTTCAACATGGCAGTCCTCACAACTGTGCTTAATATCTCAAAATCCGAAGCCCCACATTTGAAGTATTGGCGGTGCCTTGCGTACGACATCGCTGGGCATCGGGAAGAGCAATGATATTCAGGACGATTAATCACGCACCCTTCACATGTTGATTTGAAATTATCCCAGCTGTAGTGGCGGATCTCCCAGTCTGATCGCCAGAAATCAGCGAAGTTCTTGCCCTTTACATTTCCGGGGGACAGAATTTTCTCTCCCGCACAGGAAGTGCAGGGATATATGGTGCCGTCCGAACTGAGATAGCAAATCGATCGGCCGCTACTGCATCGTCGCGTCAAGTATCCCAGCGTCAGTCCATAGTCGAAAATTGTTCCTGCACAGAGACCCCATTTGGCATGGTACTCATGTTCCCACTCCATCTCTTTGATCCAGCATTCCGCCGCTTGTTGGACATCATCGGGTGTATTCTCAAGTTCGCGGTTCAGGCCCCCGCGGCCAATGGGACTGAATGGGATGGCTCTTACCGACACACCGTGGTCTTTCGCCCAATCTATAAATCCGTGAAGATGGTCGATATCCTTTCGATTAGTATTCGTCATGATGTTCGTGAGAAATCCCATCTTTTGACTTCGGAGGATACCCTCAGTAGCAACCTTGAAATTGCCCTCAGGGTGGTCCATAACGTGGAGGTTGTCTAAACTGACGCTAATGATTACGCCCTTTCGTGGCAAAGAGTCGAGCAACCTCTCTGACAGAAACATTCCGTTAGTAGCGATTCCGACCAAAAGCCCAAGGCTTCTTGCATAATTGACGAGTTCGCCGAAATCTGGGTGCAGCGTGGGTTCGCCCCCCGTAAGCACCACTGCCCAGACGCCCATGACCGCCATTTCATGCAACAGGCGGATGATTTCGTCCGTGGGCATCTCATTGGACCGGGCCAGGCCACCCTCGATGTAACAATGTGGGCATGTTAGATTGCACCTGCGGGTGAGCTCGATCCAGACGTAAAGGGGCGTATTGAGGTGGAAATTCTGCCGCACCTCCAGTTCTTCCAATAGGTGTTGCCTCATTTCCTCTAATGGGTATCCCAACTCTAGAGAGGGGCCGGCACTCTCAGAGAACAAACGAATCTGCCCCTCCGGATAAGCGGCGATGTATCCGAAATCCTCCACATTGAAGCGTATCCGTTGATCGCCTCGGGCCAGATTCCGATAGGCCGAGTTGGACAAAGAAGACACCGTCACCCCCGCGAGACTCGACTGAGAGTGCTTTTCACTTAATAGGCACAGCGACACTACACCAACTGATGGATACCGGCCACCAGCAGTGATCCCGGCTCGTTCCTTGCTACTGAGCGACCCCGGCCTGAGACGAGACGATCGCGATTTTTTCACTCAACACTTTTACCGCTCCCGCCGTCGTCGGAGCGTCGGTCACTCTGACTGGACCGACTATCGTAGCGTTAAGATGGACAACTTTCCAACCTTCTTTGGAGCGCCGCCATATCGTGCTTTCTCTGACATTAGTGGCGAGTCCTGAGGTTGTAAGCTCAATGAGCTGCATTACAACGGCCGTATCCCCCAGCATCTGGCCATCTTGTTGCATCACATGGGTCTTCCTTTTTTCACTCGTGAGCGTCTTTTCGAAGTGTCTGCGGTACGCCTCCCGGCCTTCGACCGGTTGCGCCGCTTTCTCGCTATAAATGGACGCATCATCGGCGAAATAACTAAACCATTTAGGATCGCCCTTGGTATATGCGTCGTTGAACGCCTCAACCGCCCCTGCTAAGTCGCTTTCAAGCTTATAAGCCATATCGATTGTTCCTTTCTCTCTTTCCTTCCGACGAGAAGAGTTCACAGCACCATACCTGTACTTACTCTTGAACGCAACTGTATTGCGTGGGCTAAAATGGCTATTCTTTGGATATAGTGGCTGCGGAGCATCGTGGTTGTTCGTGAACCAGAGTAGACCTTCGTGCCGCAGAAGGAGTAGTTGAAAAGATGTTCTTGTACTCTCGCACAAAGTGGCTTGGATCTTGGTATCCCACCATCAACATTACCTGTTTAACCTGGAGGAAGGTATTCTCGAACAAGGCCTTAGCCCGGCGCATTCTTAAGGAACGTATATAACTGCGGGGCGACGTGCCGATCTGTTCTGTAAAAAGATGCCGAAATCTAGAAAGTGAGAGATTTACAGGATGTGTTGCAACTTTCAGGGCGGCTGGCTGGTGCCGTGAAAGAATTGCGAAATGGGAACCCGACCCGCGATCTTCAAATGGCGGCAGACCGAACCCGGCCTCATACTTTGTGCGGTCCGGTGGTATCTTCGCTATTCTCTTTCGCTGCGCGATGTTGAGGAGCTGCTGGAGGAGCGCGGTCTCAATGTCGACCACACAACGGTCTGGCGCTGGGTGCAATATTACGGTCCTGAGCTGGAGCAGCGACTGCGAAGGCATCTCAAGCCGACAAACAAGTCTTGGAGAGTCGACGAAACCTACGTCCGTGTGAAGGGTCGCTGGTGCTATTTGTATCGGGCCATCGATTCCAAGGGTGCGACCATCGATTTCTTGCTGTCAGCGT
>PLXE01000023.1:0-14651 GCA_003151335.1 Acidobacteriaceae bacterium | reverse complement strand
AAGGCTACGAAGCAATCCACATGGTCCGGAAGGGGCAAGCTCGATGGGTGGCAGGAGATGATCTTCTTCGTCAGATTCAGTTCATCGACAGCCTTTTCGACTTGGCAGCCTAAGAACGCACGACAGACGCTCGGCGACAAACTTGTCTGCATTTGAAACTTGCAACACTACCCGGCGAACGATTCAGGGCTATGAAGCAATCCACATGATCCGGAAGGGGCAAGTTCGATGGGTGGCAGGAGATGCTCTTCTTCTTCAGATTCAGTTCATCGACAGCCTTTTCGATTTGGCAGCTTAAGAACGCACCACAGACGCTCGGCGACAAACTTGTCTGCATTTGAAACTTGCAACACTACGTAACTGCCCCAGTGTTTTTAGTGGTACGCCTGCCTCCAACGACGTAACATAAAAATACCCGCAAAGCCATGGAAACCGCCAGCGACTCAACTGAATCATTCGGGCCGAACTGGATTCGCGTAGCTCTCTTGGTTGTTGCTGCGCTTGTGGGTTACGCCTTTGGCCAAGACCTAGACCCAAGTCATGCCAGTATCCCGGGCTGGGCGGTCAGTCTAGCCAAGGCCGTCATGGTTGCAGTACCCGCAGTTCTTCTCTGTTGGCTGCTGTCGGTTCGATTATCAGTTGACCCCGTGGGGCTTCATTACCGTTCGCTTTTTGGTCACGCTGACATGCGATGGGATGAAGTTGACGAATTGTACGCGGGTGCTGTGACAACCCTTCTATACGGAATAATTCCCGTTGGCACCCGGTATCGGTTCAAGCTAAAGTCAGGGACCTCCACTGAGCAGCGTCTCGAAAAAACTCGGTATATAGGGAAGGTGCAGTTCACAACCACCGCAACAAAGAATGGCACTCCTGCACGCCAGTTATCCTTCGGCAGCCGCTTTTTTCGCGCAGAGAGAATTGGTGAGTTGTTGAACGAGTTCACGTTTCCACCTCTCTGGCGTAAGGCGACTCAGCAATATAATGACGGGCGTGAACTATCGTTCGGAGACTTTCGGATCAACAGGTTCGGTGTCAAGATTGATCTGCTTGGACTGTTTCCCGAGTTGAGCAAGCCGATTCCGTGGGCAAACGTGCGTTCTAATGTTGTTGAAAAGGGCAGCTTCATGCTCATCTATGATGCTACAGATGCGACAGGTACGACGAAAACATACACTGCAAAGAGGGATGTCGCACAGATTGCGAATTTTCGCGTGATGATGGCGCTGCTCCAACAAGTCAAGCCCCAGTATGCGCCGTCTGGGTATCCAGCAGGAAAATCTACCTAATCGCTGAATGAGTCCTCCCCATGCCACCCGAAAATCGTCGTTGGCAATTGGCTATGGGCGCGGAAGCCGCTGTGCTCGTTTCGGAAACCGGAAAAAGGTTAACCCCCCGGTGTTTCAACCGATTTCTATGCGATTTGGTGGCCGTTTGAAGCCTTTCCAGCGTCTCATTTGAGATAGTTGTACCGCCTTTTCAATGGTTTAACAAGCCACCGGAGGGTTGACCCTCCCCCTCGACGAAGTGCGATGCCGCGCGCGGCGGCTTGCGCGTGGTCGCGGCGTGATTGAGACTTCTCGATTTGACCCGCATATCCCCCGCTGTCTATAACTTAGGGTGAGCAGCATGTGACAGTCGCTGAAAGTGCTTGCGAAGCACGCAACGCGAAAGTGTGTGGGAGAGTAGGTCGTCGCCGACATAAATAAAGGCTCCATGTGAACAACATGGGGCCTTTTCCGTTTGCGCCGTTGTGCCCAATGGCGGTCACGGCCCCATCTTCTTCGACGCCGCGCCTCAGTTCGTCCAGACCGCACTGTCGTTCTTGAGGACGCAGAACGCAACGGCAAGGGCGTAGGATCGACGCGATACAGATGAGTGACTTCCCTTGGTCCGGCAATCAGAAGGCGGCGAGTCTGACCTGCTCTACTAGTCTCGATAGTTCATCTTTCGACTCGTCATTCCATTTCTTAAACTCGGGCCCAATGACGAAATTCTCGAGCGCCAATCTTTCCTGCTGATCTGGGGGTACCAGTCTTCTGCCAACGCGCACCTTTCTGATCGTTGCTGCTCGCACCATGTCTCCAGTAATCGCAGAGGCCACACTGAGGAGTTCGCCTACAGTTAGTCTCTTGTTTTCGTTGGGCCCATTTTAAGAACTTTAACCACTCGTAGACATTAAAACCAAGTGTGAGTATTAAGGTTAGGGCCCCCAATATACCAAAGCAATAAACGACTATCTTTACGTGCTTATCTAAAAACCTTGAAAATATCTTTATGACGCCCCAAATCACCACACCAAAGGCTAAGAAGAGCACCCCAGCCTTGCCAGCCACTCTAACAAAACGACCCAGCAATTGTTGTACCTCCCCGCGTCTCTGCTTGCTGTCATTCATGAAGTGCAGAAACGGCCGAGCTGGCAGGATCGGCCACCACCAAATCTCTACAAAATCGCCGTAATAGGCTGACCAAATCGCACAAAGGGCCCAGAAGGAGCAATAGAGGAGGATCAATAATTGGAGCAACGCTGAATGATGCAAAGGTAAGCCCCGCGGGTGCAAAAGCTCACGACCCGCCTTCTTCCAAAGAGCTAACATCCCAAGGGAAGAAAACATCCAGATAGACTGCAGTCTGACCACCCCGACAAATACGATGCTCTTCCTTCCACTCCTGTGGAGGCTTCTCCTCCTAAACATTATGGCGTCATACCATTCGTCCGCATGGCTCCACGTTACCAATAGTGGCAGTGCTACGACGAAGAAAACTGTCTGAGCGAGCGCGGTCCAGCGAGTCCACTTTAAGAAAACGGCAAGTAAAGCGGACAATAGTATGAAGTCCAGCATCGGAGCCCAGGCAAGAAGCCTGGCAACGGGCAAGAGCTTTTCGGCTTCTGGAAGCCTGCGAAGATAGGCAGCGATCGCATATCGTTGACGAATTAGGCGTCCGGATCGTGCCGACCAAATTAGAGAGTCTCGAATCCAAGTGGCTACATCTGGCGGCAGGGACCGCAGCTTCGAGGCTTGTCGATAAGCGGTTTCTTGAAGCCATTGACTAGCACTTGGGAGCGCGGTTCTCAAGAGACTAAGCAATTTTTTGCTCGGTTGCAGCTCCCGCAAGTTCCAAGGCCCACTTTCGATCGACCGGCGAACCCGAGTCAAATGCTCTTCCTAAGATTTGATCGGAATAGCCACGGATCGTTTCCGGGAGTAGTTTTGGGCGGGCCGCGAATCCGTCTTGAAGGATTCCAATCACTTGCTGCGTGCCTTTCAGCCAAAAGTTGTCTTCAGAACGGCTAAGGCAAGCCCTTTCAAGTTCGCTGGAGGCCTCCTGCAGGATCGGCGCTAGCTGTTCCGGTCGTTGCGTTTGGCATAGCACAACAGCCGCTTCGCGCCAGCGTCCGTCCGTCAACAATTTTGCGGTAGAGACCCTCCAACTTTCTCTTAATACGACACATGTCGCGAAATACTCTTGGAATCTCCTATGGGAAAATGTGAAGGTGCGGCTCTCGGCGGGTGTCGGTGAACCGGTGGACCGCGCCATTTTTATGTACTCAAGAGCGTCTAGCTTGGGGCTCAGGTTCTCGACGCTGATGCCTTGAGCTGCGAGGGTTCGACGAATCGTTTCTCGGGTAGGATTTAGCCCAATAGAAGCCTCCGCAGACATACTAAACGCGAGCCACTCGGCGGCACTTCGAAGCTCAGCTGTGTCTATGCCATAGCGACGCATTACGCGCGAAGAGTCCCTTTTCATCCGGGTCGTGACGTATCTTTCGAGAACGGAGTGCACATTGTCTGGAAACAATCCGCCTTCGCCCAAGTGCTCGCAAAGAATGCCAAGGAACATGGGGTTACTCGCCATATCTTGAACCTCGGAGTTGGCGTAGTCGATCTCCGAAGCAAATAATTCAAGTACCGTGTTTGGAAGAGCCGATTTCTTCACAAGTTCAAATTGCCGTTTCCGGGAGAGACGCAAGATCCTAAATTTTGGCCATCCAAGCTGGCCAGGACCTCGAAATTCTCTTGAGGCAATAATGCCCCGGCATGTATTCATGCCTCCTAGGAAATCGGCAATAAGTTCGGCATAGGATCTCACCACCGAATCACCCTCGGTGGAACTCAGAACGGCGGGGATCTCATCGAACGAATCGAAAAGAAATAGCCATCGCCCCTCTCTCAAACCGTTGTCAAAATAATCTTCCAGAAAAACTTCTATGTCGCGATCGTTGAAGCGGTTAATCGACTCCTTGACGAAGCCACGCAAGTGGTCCGGCGTGGGAGGCTCATCCCCTTCAACCTCGAATTCCTTAAGGTTAATGTAAAGAGGCACAATGGCATCTGAGCGCCGGGAAGCCATTGCTCGACGTGCCATGATCTGCGCTAAGTGCCTGAGTGCAACACTCTTTCCTGCACCGGGAGCTCCTTCGAGAAGAATTAGGCGCTCTTTGCTTGTTTCCAATGCGTCAGACAGTGTCTTCTCGCGCCGTATGCCTGTCCTTCGCGAAAGAAGCGGAATGAAACTACTCCTTATTCCTTCCGATTCCACTTCTGCCTCAAGTTCCGCAAACCTGTGATCACTCCATTGCTCAAATGTATTCAGGCGTCTGATTTCAGCGTCAACATGATCTGCGAACCGTCTCCTCCTGTCACGCTTGCGACGTTCCTCCAGGTTGTACAGCAGAGGCGCAATCTTCTCCTTCCAAACATCCGCTATTTTGCCAACGACGACCAACAGGCCCCAACACGCCAGGAGGGCCAGAGCGAAGAGCAATCCGTAACCTAATCCGCGAGTAACAGTTGCGGGAATATGCTCTCCAAAAATCAGGTGAAGAGCTCGTTCGACGGCGTCGATCCAGTTGCCGGGATTTTCTGGCTCCGCGCTAAGAGAGACTACGCACAATAAATTGGAGATAAACATCGCCCTGCCTCGAAGCTCACCTTCGTTGACGCGTGCTTTATTTCAAGCGTGGGCATAAGGATGCGTGGGCATAGCTCATGAGTCAAGCCGAAAATTTCCCATGTCCGCGGATGTTGCGGACAGGGTGGGAGCCAGGAATCTTCAACTGCTCTTGCCGCCACGTGGGGCGGGCGCTTCGCGCAGCAACCCCTCGGTACTGATGTCTTCGTCAATTTCTGGCCAGTGGATGCCGTAACCGCCTCCGGCAACCTTCCAGTTGCGACGTTGATCGGCGGTGGCATGGAACAGTCTTGGATACCACGGCGAGCTGCACCGAGATCGTGCGCCCATCCTTCAAGCGAACAGTCAGAGCGTCCTGATCAAAGAATACGTCCGCACTCTTTCATCCGCCGCTCCCGCAGACGGTAAAACTACCCATCCGCGCGAGGCCCCACTCGCCCGGCCCAGACGCTCTGCCCGTTTATCGACTCGCTGGGAGTGTGCGGGAACTGTGCGGGAAACTGCAACCAAAACCAGCCGACAGGAACCAATTGGCAGGTTGTGTTTTCTATAGTTTCCTTGGGCTTAGTAGGCCGGAGTTGGTTGGTGTGGGTGGTTACATTGCCCTCATAACCCAACGGTCGGTGTTTAGACCCGCCTCGAAACCAACGAAATCGTAGAGTTGAACCTCCGGTCCCCGTGTCCCGTGGTTGACCTGCGATTCACTGCAAAATAATTCGAACGTGCTGCAACGCAATTCAAACATTACTGCAATTGAATTCGGACAATTACAAGGGCTGTGCCTTGTTTATTTATTTTGCAGTAGGCGGTCTAAGGCGGTCTAACGCGGTCTAAGGCGGTTTTTGGCGGTTCTTATCGCACCCAAATTCGACGAAACCTGACCTAGTCTGTGCGGAATTGATTTGCAGTGCTGCAGGATCGGACGCTCGTAACTGACTGATTCTTCGTGAACCGTCAAGGCTTTTCGTACACTTCTCGCGAACCTACGGCTCGGACGCAGAGCAGAATCCAGTAACCTATTCAACCCAAATAACTTACGCAATGAACCGATGCGTGAACTTGGAGCGAGCCTGCGAACATCCAACGAACCTCCAGAAGGGCCGGCCTCTATGCCTTTTGAGCTCCCTCGATTTGCGATTTTTGCCCTTTGGGCACACCCTGCTTCTGTTTCTTCGCAGCCCGTGCCCTTCCGGAGGCTTCCCCAGCTTTGCGGGCTATAGCCGCACGTTCCTCCGGAGTCATACTCTGCAGCCGAGCCTTCCCACCACGCCGGCCAATCTTAGCCAGGTACTCGGAAATTGCAGACTTCTTGACCATGCACGAAGGCTAGCATAACGAAGCGGCTTAGTGACCTGGAATTCGTTTCGCGAGTTTCTTCTTGACTAACTAAGCGGCTTAGTTAAATATGGTAGTAGTTAGCAAAAAGCAAGAAGGCGATGGGACAGCATTGGATCACTATCGGCGATGTGACAGACCTGACCGGCTGGCACCCTCAGCATGTGCGCCGGTTGGCGAGAGAGGGTCAGTTGCAGCACCGGCCCTCGAAAAGTGTAAGGCACGACGGGCGAAGCCAGCGCGAATACGCACTGTCTTCGTTGCCGGTTGAAGTGCAGCTGGAATTCCTCAAACAGCCGCTGCTGTCAGGACCAGCCTGCACGGCTCTGGCGCTTCGCCCGGATCCAAACCAATCCAAGCTGTTTGCCTCTCTGCCGGAAGTCACCGAGCCCGAGCGCCTCGACTTTTCCGCAAAGCAGAACGCACAGGCCTTGAAGCGCCTGGAGGCCATTGCGCCGCTCGTAGAATTCTCGAAACGCATCCAGCGATCCCGTCCGACATTTCGTACCATCGGCGGAGTTGCCGTGCGAAGCATGAATTCGCTGGCCGGCTACCTCGCCGATCAGCACCATGTCAGCCCCCGAACTCTCTGGAACTGGTACGCACAGTACCGCAAGCTCGGCTATGCAGGTCTGGTCGATCGAGTGCGCTCGGATAAGGGAAAATCGCGGTTCCTCAAATCCCATCCCGCGGTCCGCGCATTTCTCGAGAACAAGTATCTGGGTGAGCGGCTGTCGATTCGGCTGGTGTACCAGGCCTTGCTGCGCGATCTGCGGAATCTCGAGCCTGATTGCACCAGACCACCCAGCTACAGCGCCGTCCGCTCTTATTTGGGCAAGTATTTACTTGACAGACTAACGCGGAGACAATATGCTCGCTGCTGCCGTTGAAGTACTTGAAGTAAGCGCGTATGGCGAACTTGCCGGTGAGAAACATTTTTTCGCCGCGCAAATACCATATGAATTGGTAAGCCTTATGGAATTGCTCCGGTTTGAGGCCGAGGCTTATTGTCGTTTGACTGGACTTATCGGGCAGTTGCTCTCGCACTTCCACAGTGCGCGGCAGGCATCGGCGGTTGGACTGCGCATCAACGATGAAGTTTACAAGACGTTGGGTTCAGCGATTGGAGAGATGGGGCGGCAAGTTGACAAACTGGAATTATCTTCTGCCAAGAAGCACTTTGGGCGTATGAAATGGACAATCGAGAATGAGCCTAACTCGATTACCGAAGAGTGGGTAGCTCGCAATCTGAGCGAGTTTATTGGTCGCATCGTTGACGAACTGGAAGACCGTCTGTTTCTGAGTGTGCCTGCTTCTCAGGCATCGTTGTATCTTCAGCCCTCCGCTCCCTTTGGCGATGATGTGAACAGTCGATTTCCAGTAGCGGAAGATGTTTCGGAGGCCGGGAAGTGCCTTTCCCTTAACCGTTCGACAGCAGCAGTTTTTCACCTGATGCGCGTAACGGAGATAGCAGTCCAGCGATTTGGTGACAAACTGGGGGTGCCACTTGTAACCGAGAAAAACTGGCAGAACATCCTTGACCAAATCAACTCTGCTATTCGTGCCATGAATCACAAAGACCCCAAAACAAGGGCATACGCGGAGGCAGCTTCACACCTATACAATGTGAAGGTTGCGTGGCGCAACGAAGTGATGCACCCCAAGCAAACGTACACGTTTGAAGAGGCGAAAGCGATTTTCGATAACGTGAAAACCTTCATGAATGATTTAGTAGGAATTGTATGAATGGCGTAGCATAATGGGAGCATGAAAACGCAACCGGCAGAGATGATCGAAGGCCCGGAAGCATTCGAGCGCTTCCGCGAGGCCGCGAAGAAGATGCTCTCTGTGCCTAAGAGCGCAGTACCTAACCCGTTCAAGAAGCAGAAGCCGCAGAGGAAAAAGAAGCCATCCTAAGCGAGCCGCTGTCAAGTTACGGTGATTCTGTCGCGGCGCTGCGTCGTGGCAACCCTTTCTCTGCTTTATGGGCCGCTTGCTGTTGAGCTGGTAGCTGCATCCGCGCGCTGGTGATTCAGAACTAGAAGACGCTCCAGGAGTTCGGCATCTGTCAGCGTTGCGGGCCAGCCGTAAGCAGCGAAGACGGCTTCATCTAGCTTGCGATGCGCCTCCGCCAACCATGCGGGGCGCGCGTTGTAGAGATTGGTGAGCGTGCGTTTCTTGAGTTCGCCTTCGTTGGCATCTGGTGGCTTGAGCCACGCATCTCGCTTCTTTACCAGTTCGCGCGCCGCCGCTGCGATGGCCTCCACTTGGGGCGAGTCTTTCGGTTCGTAACCGGGTGCCCAAGGGAACGGGAATGTTTCAAGAGTCGAAGATGGAGTATAGCGGAATCCGCTCTCGACATCGCGCACTTGGGTACCTTGCGCGCGTGCCCAAACCTCATGTATGGCTGAGTGCAATAAGCCGAAAAAGTAATCGTCTTCGCGGGCGAAAACCAACGTTCCTTGGTTGCAGAGGACACGCGGGTTTACCCAAACGTAAATGCGATGCTTGGACACTGCGGGTGTCGAGATATAGCGGGCGTTCCCTTCGAGTGCTTTCCTCATTTCTATGCGAGGACGCCCATACTGCCACCACTTTTCGCCGTATTGGGCTTTTTTCCCCTTCGTTCGGATGGGCCGCACATGAGCGTTGACATACTCAAACGGCAACTCATACTGCGCTGCTTTATCGGCTGCCAATGTTCCAAAGTCTATCGTCCACACCCCACGGGAACCTTGCACGAGGTCAATACCACTGGATACGGGGCGGACTACATCGGAGTTAGGGCGATTGTTAACATTCAAAGGCGCATTGAGCATTGCGAGAGCTGTCTGTTCGTCTATATCGAACGGCCCTTTTGCGGACGGCCCCATGAAGCAGATTCCAGCATTTTCAGACAGGCTCGTGGCGGAAGTCGTGTCTGCCCCGCTGGTGAGATTGGAATGGATAACACCAACACTCTTGCCGTCAAGAAATCGTTCTGACTGCGAACCATCATCGAAGCCAATGATGGAGACATGAACGTTTGCACCGTCCAATATCCAATTGCGATCACTCCAAGCCATGAAGATGCCGCCGGTTTCGAGGATTCTTTCTAACACCGTGCGGTTTGCTCCGCCCCGAATACCCTGAGTGGCGAGCAATCCTACCCGTTTACACCGCCCCTCTTCGATTTGTTGGCGCGCCTTTTCAAACCAGTAACAAACTAAGTCTGCGAAGCGTGGGACTCTACCGTCATACAACTCGAAGAGCGGTTCAACGTATGCGTCGCCGAGTTCGTCTCTGATTCGATTGCCGCCAAGAAATGGCGGGTTCCCGATGATGCAATCCGCCTCGGGCCATTCGGGTTCTATGGGCTTGTCTTGCGTATCGTGGGTGAGAATGGCATCACGGTGTTGAATGTTATCTAGCTTGCGCAGAATTGGCTCTGTAGGCCAGCCAATGCCGTTCTGATTGAGCCATTGCAGATACCCTATCCAAACCACTACGGAGGCCAACTCTTGCGCGTACACGTTCGTTTCCAGCCCATAGAGCTGCGAAGGGTGAACCTGTTTCTCTAGGAATGTTGGAAGGCCATGTTCCGCAGAGAAGACGCGGACTTCGTGCCACAAATCAAGCATCCGCCGCAAAGCGAGATAAAGGAAATTTCCGCTGCCGCACGCGGCGTCAAGGATGCGAACGGCGGACAGTTCTTCAACCCAAGCGAAGAGCTTCTCTTGCAGCTCCGCCCGGAGTTTGGCATAGGCCTTTCCCTTTGTGCCTTCGGCGGCCTCTGCCAGCGCAGTAGCGTCACCCTTCACCGCCGCCCAACGCTGTTGCAGCGGTTCGATTACAACAGGCTCCACGATTAGCAGAATGTCTTCCCGACTGGTGTAGTGTGCGCCTAGCTGCGAGCGCTTGCCGGGATTCAAGCTGCGCTCAAAGAGCGTGCCGAAGATCGCGGGTTCTACTTGTGACCAATCGAGGGCGGCGGCAGAGCGCAATACACTCATATCGGCAGAGGTGAGGTCGAAGACTTCATCATCGGCAAACAACCCGCCGTTGAAATAGTGAATGTCGTGCGGGCCAAAGGTACTGCCGCTGGTGGACATGGCGGCGAAGAGCTGCCGGAGCTTGCGCGTAAAACTGGCGGGCCTGGCCCTATCGAGTTCGATCATCTGCCGGAACAAGTGATCGGGCAAAAGGCCAATGCTGTCCGCAAAAAGGCAGAAGAGCAAGCGCATTAGGAAGTGCGCGGCGCGCTCGGGGTCAACACCGCGTTGCTCCAGGCTGTCTGCGAGCTTGGCGAACTCCGCCGCTGCGTGCTCAGTAACGCGCGCTTGCGCGGCCTCGGGGCGGAGCAACTCAGGATTGGTGAACACCGCCCGGAGAACTTCCAAGGGCGGCAGCGCACAAGTAGCGGAGGGCGCGGCGGTGAGCAGATCGTCAAGGGTAAAGCTGTACACCAGCGGGCGCGTGCCTGTGAAATTGGTATGAACCTCGAAGCGCTCTTGATCGCACGTCACCAGCAAGGGCGGGTTCTCAAGATCCCCCTGATAACGCACAAGCTGTGCGTAAGCAGCGCTCAGGCTCTTGTGCTTGCCCTTGTACTCCCATCCGAAGAATCCGCGCTTCCAAACGTCCGCAAAGCCCTTGCCGTCCTCCAGTGTGGAGACGTGCTTCTCAAAAGTGAAACTGTCGCCACTTTGGTCTGCCGCTGCCGGGTGTGGCTGTCCTAGAACTTCGCAAAGGTCAATGAAGTGAGATTGAGCGGCGGCGCGCTCGGAGAGAGTGCTAGCTTTCCAGCGTTCTACGAACTCAGGTAGCGAGAGGGGCGGCATGATGTGGTCAGAGCTTACGCAGTGAACGGCTGATTCAGCTCAGCCCGGTTGATTAGGATGGTATGGATGTTCGGGTTCTGCTTTCCGCGTCCCATCGGCCCAATCGGAGCGCCCATAGTCCAGTATGCCCATCCGTCCAAGTCCAAATAGGTGTAGGTGGTCTTGAAGAACTTCTTTTTGTAGCCGACTTTCCGGATGTGCAGGACGAATCGGACGAACATGGCCTCGTCCGGCGATTCATCGCGCAACGTGTAGTAATGCGGCGTTTGTGGCATTGATTTGGCGAACTTCCACCGCGATTGCGCCACGAGTGCGCGGCATTCCTCGTCAGTCATCGGAAGCCCTGGATCGGGCGCATCGCTGAGCGTGGCCGATCTCCCTTCTTCTCACTCGATTCCTTCCCCAAACTCGGCCTGTAACTCAACCTTCATTTAGATCACGAAACCTCGGTTCCAGTTCGGCAATTCGCCGCATTGTTGCGGTGTAATCTGCAACTAGGTTGGAGGCCGTTTCCCAGTTAAGGTGTGTCGGCTCAACCCGCGCAACCGCGCGCTGCTCTCTGCCTATGATGATCTCGTTCGGCTGCGCGTCAAAAGCGCATCCCCTTGGATGTTGAAGAACATAAGCGAAGTCACCGAGCGCCTTACCCAGTCTGCCCATCGCGTCAATTATCAAATCGCGGTGCCGTTTTAATTCTCTGAACTCTTGTAGGGCATCCCAATGTGCCGCTTTTTCCGCTTCGTCACTCACGAAGTATCTCCCTGCTGTTGACACGGGCGCACTCCCACATTACGATGAGATTGCCCCCATTCAAGGTTCTTTTTGAGAAACGGCCCGCCTGCCAGCGGGCTTTTCCGTTTTGTGGCGCTTCCCGCGCTTCTGTCTCTTTGCCTCTTTCTCAGTTAATACACGTCGCTGCCACCATGGTCTTGCCAGTTACCTCATCCCATGTGAGCCGCTTGCCTACGAATTGAGTAGCAGCCATCTTGAAGCGGTCGAAATCGTTCATGTCATTGCGATTATTGAACCGATAGGCTTGCTCGTCAAGGTAGCGGAATAAGTGAAACGGTTCAACGCTTACATAGGTTCCATTGATGCCGCGCTTCAGTAGGCTCCAAAAGTTTTCGAGTCCGTTGGTATGGACATTGCCTTCCGCGTACTTTATGGCATGGTCAATCACTTGGTGAGCGTATTCTTGCGACAGGCCGTCATAGGACTTGAGCGCATCCGAGTAGAGCGCCGCGCCCGCTGCAACGTGATCTCTCACTTCGGCCTGTAGTGCGCTCTTGCGGCGATTCGGAACAACCTTCACCCGCACTCTGCCGCCGCGCTCAAGAATTCCCATGACTGCGGTCTTGTCTTTTCCGCCAGTGCCAGTGATGCGGCGCTCGCGTTTGTCAACGTGCATATTGCGGGCCTTCCCGCCGATAAAAGTTTCATCGACTTCGACCTCACCGGAGAGCTTGTCGAACGAGCCTTCGTGTAGGGCATAGCGGATGCGGTGATTCAGAAACCATGCGGACTTCTGGGTGATAGCCAAGTCCTTTGCCATCTCGCAGGAGCTAATGCCGTTCTTGCAGTTCACAATGAGCCAGAGAGCGGCGAGCCACTTGTCGATACCGATGGGTGAATCTTCCATGACAGTCCCGGTCTTGAGCGAGAACTTGGCGTGGTCATGCTTGCCGTAGCACTTCCACACGCGCTCTTTGTCAATCCAGAAAACCTTATCCGATCCGCAGCGCGGACACTTCACGACGCCATCAGGCCAGCGAAGGCCGATCATAAAGGCTTTGCAATTCTCGAACTCGGCAAAGTGTAGAATTGCTTCTTGCAGGCTCTTTGGGGCTGTTTCTGTGGCTTTCATGCTCTAATCATGCCACAATTGCGTTAGTCTGTCAAGTAAATAATTGCCCTTATTTGCAACAGCTGCCCAAGCCCTTGCTGATCCTGAGCCGGGAAGGCGAGCGGCAGTTCCAGGAACGTTGTGAGCCCTACCTGCTGACCGACTTCGAATCTCTGGTGCCTAACCAGATCTGGGTCTCTGACCACGGCCAGCATGATGTTTGGGTGCGCAACGACCTGTTCTCCGGTGTATCGACCAATGCGGCGGTCCGGCCCTGGCTGACCGCCATGATCGACATGCGGTCTCGTAAGATCGTCGGCACCGCCTGGTCGGCCACCCCTAGCTCCCACACCATCAGCTCGGCACTACGAGTGGGGATTGAGAGCTTTGGGATTCCCCAGATCCTCTATGTGGATAACGGCAAAGACTACGAGAAAGTCGGCCGCATCGACTTCTCTCCGGAGTGTAGTGGCGTACTGGTCAGGCTGGGCATCCAGCCACAATACTGCTTGCCCAGGCATCCCCAATCGAAGCTGATCGAGAGCTGGTTTGGGACGGTACGGAAGCGCTTTGATTGCCTCTGGCCCTCCTACTGCGGAGCGGGTCCCAAGGACCGGCCTGAGCAGTGCACGGCTGCCCTGAAGGAGCACCAGGGGTTTCTGAAGGGCAAACGCAAGAACTCACCGTTACCCCCGGCCAGTGAGTTTGTGGCCACGGCACGGCAATGGATCACCGAATACAACTCGCAGCATCCCCATGGCGGACGCGGCATGCGAGGCCGTACACCGGATGAGGTCTATAACGAACTGCTGCTGCCCGGTCAGAGAAGACTGATTGAGACCCCGGAAGTTCTCTATGCCTTGTTCTGGGACCGTCAGCGGCGCAAGGTGTCAGAAGGCGGATGTGTGCAATTGTACGGCGAGCGCTACGAACCGGCCGATGGCGAGAGTCTGGCCAAGCTGTTTCTGGAGATCGAACGGGATGTCCTGGTGGCTTGCGACCCAGCCAATCTGGGCGAAGCCATCGCCCTGGACCTGGACGGCCGGTTCCTGGGGCGACTGCGGGCCCAGAAGCTGATCACCCGCGGACCGGTTAGTCACGAAGACATTCGGGCTTCAATGCGGATCAGGCGCACGGCTCGTAAGGCGATCGCCGATTACGTTAGTGGCTTATCAGGCATAAGAGCTCGTGCCGGGGACCGTACCGAGATCTCGCACCTCCAGGATCGAGCCGAAATGCCCAGGGAGAAGCAACCGCCGCCACCGCCAACAACTCTGATACGGCCGCAAGACCTGCACACCGCAGCCCGTCCCGACTTCATCGACGACATTGTTCGGGAACTGACGGAAGGAGAGTAGCTATGGCTCTTTCCTACGCAGTACGCCGACAGCTGCTAGAGGCGAGCTTGCCAGAAGCCATCGAAGTCCGGCTGGAGTTGCAGGATTACCTGGCCCGGACCGGCATGACACCGCCAGATTTTGCCCGCCGCATCAACTATGCCCGGGAGACGGTCTATCAGTTTCTGAATGGCCATTACAGCCGGATCTCCTCCAACGATGGGCTCATCCGGACAGCGATTCGCGACTTCATTGCCGCCCATCCCATTGCGGCTCCCGTAGTCAACTCAGGCAAGCTCTACCAAACCGAAAATGCCCGTTTACTGCGCCAGTACTTCTACGAAGCGCTGGATCATGGGCGAGCCTATTACCTCTATGGCGCCCCGGGAACCCAGAAGACCT
>PLXE01000056.1 GCA_003151335.1 Acidobacteriaceae bacterium | reverse complement strand
CGGATCCCCTGACGAACATAGACGTAGTAAGCTCTCCGGCCTTCTCCGGTCTTAGCGATCTCCGAGCGGTTCAACTCCGCGATCAGGTGCTGCAGGACGTAGGTCTTCTGGGGTCCCGGGGCGCCGTAGAGGTAATAGGCTCGCCCATGATCCAGCGCCTCGTAGAAGTACTGGCGCAGCAAACGGGCATTCTCGGTTTGGTAGAGCTTGCCTGAGCTGACTACTGGAGTCGCAATGGGATGAGCCGCAATGAAGCCGCGAATCGCTGCCCGGATGGGGCCGTCGTTGGAGGAGATCCAGCTGTAATTGCCATTCAGAAAGGAGTAAACCGTCTCCCGGGCGTAGTTGATGCGGCGGGCAAAATCTGGCGGTGCCATGCCGGTCCGAGCCAGGTAATCCTGTAACTCCAGGCGGACTTCGGTCGATTCCGGCAAGCTCGCCTCTAGCAGCTGCCGGCGTACCGCGTAGGAGAGAGCCATGGCTTATTCTCCTTCCGTCAGTTCCCGAACAATGTCGTCGATGAAGTCGGGCCTGATGGCTGCTGCGGTGTGCAGATCTTGCGGCCGTATCAGAGTTGGTGGCGATTGCTTCTCCCTGGGCATTTCGGCTCGATCCTGGAGGTGAGCGATCTCGGTACGATCCCCGGCACGAGCCCGTATTCCTGATAAGCCAGTAACGTAATCGGCGATCGCCTTACGGGCCGTGCGCCGGATCCGCATCGAAGCTCGAATGTCTTCATGGCTGATTGGCCCGCGGGTGATCAGCTTCTGGGCCCGCAGCCGCCCCAGGAATCGGCCGTCCAAGTCCAGAGCGATGGCTTCCCCCAGATTGGCTGGGTCGCAGGCCACCAGGACATCCCGTTCGATCTCCAGAAACAGCTTGGCCAGACTCTCGCCATCGGCCGGTTCGTAACGCTCGCCGTACAACTGCACACATCCGCCCTCCGACACCTTGCGCCGCTGACGGTCCCAGAACAAGGCATAGAGAACTTCCGGACTTTCAATCAGCTTGCGCTGACCGGGCAGGAGCAGTTCGCTATAGACCTCATCCGGAGTCCGGCCTCGCATGCCTCGTCCCCCATGGGGATGCTGCGAGTTGTATTCCTCGATCCATTGCCGCGCCGTGGCGATAAACTCGCTGGCCAGCGGCAGAGGTGAGCTCTTCCGTTTGCCCTTCAGAAAGGCCTGGTGCTCCTTCAGGGCATCCGTGCACTGCTCGGGCCGGTCTTTGGGACCCGCTCCGCAGTAGGAGGGCCAGAGGCAATCAAACCGCTTCCTTACCGTCCCAAACCAGCTCTCGATCAGCTTTGACTGGGGATGCCGGGGCAGGCAGTACTGCCCCTCTATTCCCAGCCTGACCAGTACGCCACTGCATTCCGGAGAGAAGTCAATGCGGCCGACCTTCTCGTAGTCTTTGCCGTTATCCACATAGAGGATCTGGGGAATCCCAAAGCTCTCAATCCCCACTCGCAGTGCCGAGCTGATGGTGTGTGAGCTGGGGGTGGCCGACCAGGCAGTGCCGACGATCTTGCGAGACCGCATGTCGATCATGGCGGTCAGCCAGGGCCGGACAGCAGCATTCGTCGATACTCCGGAGAACAGGTCGTTACGCACCCAGACATCATGCTGACCGTGGTCAGAGACCCAGATCTGGTTGGGCACCAGAGATTCGAAGTCGGTCAGCAGGTAGGGCTCACAACGTTCCTGAAACTGGCGCTCGCCTTCCCGGCTCAGGATCAGCAAGGGCTTGGGCAGCTGTTGCAAATACGACCGGACGGCGCTGTAGCTCGGTGGCCTGGTGCACCCTGGCTCCAGATTCCGCAGATCGCGTAATAAGGCCTGGTAGACCAGCCGAATCGACAGCCGCTCACCCAGGTACTTGTTCTCGAGAAATGCGCGGACCGCGGGATGGGATTTGAGGAACCGCGACTTTCCCTTATCCGAGCGAACTCGGTCGACCAGACCCGCATAGCCGAGCTTGCGGTACTGACCGTACCAGTTCCAGAGAGTTCGAGCGCTGACCTGGTGCTGATCGGCGAGGTAGCCGGCCAGCGAGTTCATGCTTCGCACGGCAACTCCGCCGATGGTACGGAACGTTGGACGGGATCGCTGGCTGCGGCTGGCGAATTCCACGAGCGGCGCAATGGCTTCCAGGCGCTTTAAGGCCTGTGCGTTCTGCCTCGCAGAAAAGTTGAGGCGCTCGGGCTCGGTGACCTCCGGCAGAGAAGCAAACAGGTTGGATTGGTTCAGATTCGAGCGCAGCGCCAGAGCCGTGCAAGCTGGTCCTGACAGCAGCGGCTGCTTAAGGAATTTCAGCTGCGCTTCAACCGGCAAGGACGATAACGCGTATTCGCGCTGGATCCGTCCGTTGCCCCTTCCACTTTTCGAGGGCCGGTGCCGCAACTGACCCTCTCTCGCCAACCGACGCACATGCTGAGGATGCCAGCCGGTCAGGTCAGTCACATCTTGAACACTCAGCCAATTGTTGGGCATGAAAACCAACTGCTTCCAAAGAGATCACAGTCATGAATCAAGAAACTAACGCCGCCGAAGCACCCGCGGGCGAAACTGCGCGTGTTACCTTGATGGAGTCGTGACCCCAGGTACTATGTCCTAGGTAATATATGTTCCAGGTCATATTCCCATAGACGTATTGCAAAGTCAAGGCTAATGGTGAGGTGGCTTAGTGGTCACATCAGAATGGGCGCAAAGGGTGATCAACCTTCGCGAACAGATGGGGCTCTCGCAGGTGCAGTTCGCAAAGCTTTTAGCGGTGACACAGGGAGCCGTATCCCGTTGGGAATCTGGAGTGAAACAACCATCGGCTGAACATCTCTTACAGATGGGAAACTTGGCCGACGAAAATGAGTGTCTTTGGTTCTGGCGTCGGGCCGGCGTGGATGTGAAGCGGATAGCGGCAGTCGCACCGCGGACATCTCCCGGCAAGTCTACGCATAAGGCCTAGATCGTCATTGACAGCAGGTTCGCGGGATGTTCGCGGAACCGCTCCACGCTCATGCATCGATTCATCACGTAAGTTATTTGACTTGAACAGGTTGCCGGACTCTGCACTGCGCTCCAAAGATAGGTTCGCGAGAAATGCACGAAAAGCCTTGATCGTTCACGAAGAATCAATCAGTTACAAGCGTTTTATCCCGCAGCACTGAAAATCAATTCCGCACAAGTAGGTCCGAATTTCGGCGAATTTTGGCGCGATAAGACCCGCTTAAATGCCGCCTAAAACCGCGCTACACCGCGCTAAACCGCGCTACACCGCGCACTGCAGAATATCCCCCTTCCCCACAGGTGGTGGAATTGTTGGAATTCAGTTGCAGTAATGTTTGAATTGCGTTGCAGTGAATTTGAATTATTTTGCAGTGAATCGGCAAGTCAACCACGGGACCAGGGGGGTCGGAGGTTCAAATCCTCTCTCCGATCAATTCTCTGGGTAATTCCATTGGTGTCGATTTGCTCCTTGTGTCTAACAGGTCACCTCATTGCAGAGCTGACTCCAAAATCACTCTCGTCCAACTCTTGCCTGGCATCAGGCTGTTGAGGTGTCAGTGCCGGAAGTAGCCACGCGAGGGCTACTGGAAGACGATCGAAGAAGACTTTCACTGGCACCTGGAAATCCTTCCGCAACTCATTGGACTGACCGGCT
>PLXE01000016.1 GCA_003151335.1 Acidobacteriaceae bacterium | reverse complement strand
GGCCGGAATCTGCACCAGGAGTCATGCAGATTTCGACTCGCAGAGGTTTTTGCGGACCACAGGTGAGTTATACGGCAAACCTCGCACCGCAGATCAAGCCACTTCGGTCCTCCGGCAGGCCCTAAACCGCGCGGTGGAAGGGAGGAATCGTTATTCCGACCTGACCGCCACGAGGAGGAGCACTAAAGCACGTAGGCTCGTAGCATCCACCATACGAGGAATAATGCGACGACGGCACCGGCGACATGAATGACCCAGTCGCCAACTGTTTTCGGTTTGCCAAAATTGAACACGGTGGCATGGTAGCACGGGGATTCAAACAAGGCCCTGTGTCCGATGAGCATAGAGCGTGAATCGCCTGCGACTTGTAACTGGTGTAAACAGGCCAAGTCGTAGCCTATTCGAACCAGACGTAAGGGTGCGAGCAGTATTGCTTGTCACATTGGCCCGAAACCGGCTTCGGGGACATCTGCCGCAGCAGGGTCTCCCGAGTAACGTGATGGACTAGAAGCCGACTTCGGGACAACTCTACAGACCTGCGACTCGACGCCGAGCGAGACACCTTACTGGCGGAATAACTTCCGAGTACGCCGTACCGCAGCACGCTACGAGGCAACCCGGCCACCTCCCTGGCACCGGCCCACCGTGCAACGGCAGCGTGTTAGACTCTGGGTCGAGTTGCCCTCTGAAGAGGACATCCGGCTTTGGCTGAAGGAGGAATTGCTTGAACTACTACGGAGGTAAGGAATTAGCCGAGAGTTTTCGCACCGTTCGGAAAAATACGATTACGATTGCGCAAGAACTTCCTGAAGAACGATACAGTTTCCGGCCAGCCCCAAACACGCGCAGTGTCGGTGAATTATTGGCGCATATTTCGATGGCGTACACGTTTCAATACCAAATTCATGGCCAGGAGCACCGGACTTCGCTTGAGGGGTTCGACTTTCCATCGCTGATGCAGCGCTTGGTGGCGGAAGAAAAGAAACCGCGGAGCAAGGAGCAGACCCTTGAGATGCTTCGCAGCTCTGGCGAGCAATGGGCTGGTTGGCTCGAGGGACTCTCGGAGAGTTTCCTGGGCGAGCAAGTACAGATGCGTGCTGGGATGACCCCAGCCGCCAAGAGCCGTTTCGAAATGATCCTTTCAGTCAAAGAACATGAAATGCACCACCGAGGCCAGTTGATGTTGATAGAGCGGATGGTGGGTGTGGTGCCGCATCTAACCCGCGAATTGCAAGCCCGCATGGCTGCAGTTGCCGGGAAGAGCTGACGGGGTCAAGTCTCGCACGGGTCATTGTTCACCCTGCCCGAAAAGTTACCAGTCTGCAGGACATATCCGCCAAGCTGGGGTCGGCTACGGCACGTCCACGTCGGCGTGGATTGCGTGTGATATGGCGATTTCACGAAGGTTAACGCCAACCGAATCGAACTCCAATCGTCAAAACGCGCTGCGATTCAACGGTCCGGGAGAGTATCCCTCGCTTGGTCTTTCCTTCTTGTCGTCCGTGTCTTTTCCCCACGTCCAGTACATGCCCACATAGGCGTAGTTCTCCGTTTGCCCGGCGACAGAGTGACCGTAGCAGAACAAGAACTGCTGGCCCGGGTGGTGTTTGAAGTGGTAGTACCCCCCCACGTCGACCATCGTGGAAGCCTCCGTCTGCGCCGGTGCGCTTCCTTCCCGTCCATGCGCGAACACCTCCGCACCCAGATCGAGCCTGTCGCTGAGTTTTTTCTTCACCAGCCATCCGGTGTAGAAAAAGTTGCGGAACCCGGTTTGCGGCACTACCTCATAGCCAGCGCCGCCGTCAAAGGTCCATTTCCCAACGTTCTTTTGCAGCCAGATCGGTAGCTTGTACCAGACCTTGCCCACGCCCAGGCCTTTGTCCGCGTTCCCCGTGGGTATTTCAAACATGGTGAAGCTGCCAATCTGCGGAACGTGTTTACCCTCTTTGATAAATGCAATCTTCACGCCCAACTCCATGTCCGTCAGCCCAAACTCAATAGGTCCGGTTCCGCTCGGTAGATTTACAGGATTGTTGAGCGGCGCCACCACGCCCCACGGCAACACCGCGTGCACTTGCACCCTCGGCAGTGCGCCCCAGTTGAACTCGAAGGCTGGACCCGAAGAGTCCATCTCCACCGGTGTCCCATCCGCCGCGCCAAAGATGTAGAACTCGTAATGGTGCAGGTCCACGGGCACGGGATCGTCGGTCTGGTACGGCGGTCCCTGCGCCCACAATTTCGACCCAGTCAGAATGACGAGGAAAAAAAGCGCTGCGGTGACGCGATTGGGGCGAGCCTTCATCAGGGTAGGTTGCGGCATGAAAAGGGTTAGACGGGGCGACCTTCCTCACCCCCGCTTATGATAGATGCAGCTATGTTAGCAAGTTGCCACGGGGCACGGATTACTTGCGATATGGGGATTTCACGCCAATCGAGGCGATTCGACTATCGGGACGGCGTGTTTCTTCGAAGGCGGTTTGTAGGATCTTCGTGAGGCAAACCGGCTCACTGTTTGTGATAGACAAACTGCCGGATACCTCCCTTCACTTTGTTCTCCATGGAGACAGTCATCGTTTTCCCGTCAGCGGACGGCGTGAAGCGAATGACGTCGACCACTTTCCCGCCGAGTTTGTCAGTCTCCTCGATCGAGTTCTCGCCAATCCGCTTTACTGAAACCATGGTGTTGCTGAGATCCCCCTTGATAGGCGTCTCCGTTCCATCCAACTTCGCCGCGTAACTCATCCCGGCCGGATCGGCGAAGCTGAAGGTATCGCCTTCCAGCTTCAAGGTTACGACCATCGCATTCTCCGACATGTTCACACGCTTCACGATCTGCCACGAACCCGAAACTGAATGCGACCCACGCGGTCCTTTGGCTACGCGACGCAGGATAAACGTCTCACTCACCACATCACCGTTGACGTTACAACTCTCCTTCCAGTCGATTGTGGCGGAGTTCCCGTCGGATGAGACTGTCATCTTTGAACTCCCGACCGTCTTGCCACCTCTTTTGTCAGTTTCCATGGTCGTCCGATCGTCTACAACTTGCAGGCTGACTGTGTCGTAGCACGGCTCTCCTGTGATCTTTTGGTCTCGGCCATCCGCCCTAATGTCGAGCGGGGGCTCACAGGTGGTGCAGCGATAGGTTTCATCTTGCAGCAGGTAGACCTCGGGCTCCCTCGGAGTATCAGACTCGGTTGGCTCAGCCTTCCAGACACCGTCAAAGGGGCTCTGCGCCATCGCCAGAACCAACATCAACCACGAAATAAGCAACCCACAGCCAAGCACGGACCTCATTTCCGACCTCCTCAAACTTTGAGGGACGTTGCTGGCCCCAAAGCATATCAGTTCTAATTGCAAGAGGGATAGAAGCCTGTCTCTCGAAGTATAGGAAAATCAAAATCTCGTGTTCCGTGTGAACGAGGCATTCTTGGCGGGTCGAGTGGGTAACGGTGATCGAAAGGGGCAACTCAGATCGTCTGCGGCCTGAAACCGGTGGCTGGTTCGGGGTGAAGAGCGGGGTGAAGAGCGGAAAGAGGAAGGAAGCTGGCGTCTCCCATCGCACGATTGCGGTAGGAAGGTGGAGCATTCTCGGCTAGGGTCTGGCTAACGGGATGTCTCTGGCGCTAGTCGTCGCACCCATTTCATCCTTTTGCCCGTTTGGTCGAGGAGCGGATCGTGTCCGAAGTCTCGCTTGAGGGAATCCGCCCAGGGACGAGGTTTGGGGCGTCGCCTTTGCTCCTGTCCCAGTATTGCAAAGATGGCTGCCGAGGTTTGCCTGAGAGCGCGCGGGGCAAATAGCCCAAAGTTCCGAACAGCGTGCTGATAGCGTTCCGCAATGTGTTGCGCCCAACGGTCAATGAACTCTTCCAGCGAGCACTGCACGTAAACCCGGCGATGCAGCCTTTTGTCTTTGAACCAAAACGTGACGGTTCGTTCCCCGATCGAGGTGATACGACGCTGCGCGATGGGCGGCCGTTTTACGTAGCGACCGGCGTACTGCAGGAAATGCCATTTGTCCTTGAACGATTGAATATTTATGCTCCACCAACGATTCTCCTGCTGGGTGAGCATCTCTTCCATCTGGGCGATGTCCATATTCGCACAAAGCTGACCCGCTCGCAGGGCTGTGCGAAGAAGTGCGATCACAGCCCTCCGCCAAGCCTCCATCAGTGGGTCACGTTCATAGTAGACGCGAGAAACCCAGGTGTCGGAGGACCCGTACAGCCCTCCCCCGGTAACCATTGTGTGTACATGTGAGTTGAACTCTAACTTCCCGTTGAAGGTGTGGAGAATGGCAATGACGCCAACTCGCAAACTGTATTTCGCAAGTACCCGTGCCTCTATGAGCTTCGTGGCTAGAACTGGCAGAGCTTTAGCCAAGTGCGGGTTGTCGCAGAAAAGGCGCCAGAGTTCCCGCGGCATCGTGAACATGATCCCCTTATAAGGCCCGTCCGGCAGAGCGGCCCACCGCTCGCGCTGCCACTGTACGGTGGCGCGGTAGCCGCAACTCGAGCAGGAACGCGATTTGCAGGTGTGATAGAAGATCCGCTCTTCTTTCTCCGAACCGTAAACTTCGGCGCCTAGCTCTGGAGTACGACACTGCAATGCCTTACCAAAGGCCCAGCGGACTGCGGCGCGGGTCTCATCCTGGTCCCAATGTGGGCGGGTCCGAGACAGAATCTGCTTGAGAGGATCGTGGTATTTCATGTAGGTCTAGCTCCTTTTGAGAATACGGTCCGGTTAACAGATCTTGACCGAGGAGAATTACCGTGCGTTGAAACCGACCGACCTGCACCACAACCGATCCGGGTTGTCGCGCTTCCTGCTGCTGCAACGCGTCGAGTACTGCGCCAACGTCGACGCTGATCTTTTCCTCTTTGGACCGAGTGATAGATCGACGAATCACCTTGCTGGCTTCGCGATCCTCACTGTAACGGAGAAAGTGCTCTAACTGCTCGGCCTTGTGCAATTTGCAGAACTTCATCGCGCGGTTGATCGTAAGTGCGCCGTTTAGCAAGGCTGCGATCAGTCGAGGGTGCGCATTCCTTCGTATCGTCTTTACGTTGCTGACGTTACGAGTACCAACCCCGGCGGCGGCGGCAATCTGGTGCCGGACATCCATGTGCAGAGCTTCCGGCAAATTTGCCAAACCCTTATGTCTGCCGCCGGCTCGCATGTTGTCGAGCGCTCGCTGCTGAAGATCGGGCTCCAGTGTTAGCGCCAGGCGAATACGAACAAACGCATTCCATCCACGCCGCGGCTTGTGGTGGGTAAGAATGAATTGTAGCGATTCTTGCTCGCTGAGCGGATATTCGATGCAGTGAACTTCGTGCCTACCCTCGAACACCGCTAAGCGCCAGCGGCCAAAGCCAGCGAGAATGGTGCCGCTCGTCGTGATGAGAATCGGCTCGGCTGTGGACTGGTCCTTCGATCGGGCGGCCTCGTTGAGCTCTTCCACCATGTCGATCGAGTCCTGCTCAGCCAATGCTCGATGCAGCCTTAAGTTCTCCGGGGAACTAATAACCGGACGGCCCTCTGCAGGGCAGAATGCCGGCTTCCCGCAGTCGTCGGCCCGTTCTGCTCCGCTGCTTGACCGGTCGCGCGTTGGCCTAGGGGTCGCTCCGCAAATGCTGGTAGATGCAATCATTCCCGCAAGGCCGACACTCGCTACCGGTGTCGCCTTCGCCTGCTCGCTCCTTCCTCACTAAAGTTGCACTCGCCATGCTCGACTCGCTCGGTGGTGCTGAATACTCCTCTTTGCACCGGAAGGTCCGGCACTCCTCGAACGCTGCGAGGATGCGCTCGCTGTCATTTCCCTTGGCGACGCGGTGCCGCCGATTTACCGCCGTCCTCGATGACCTTCTGCAATTCGGACTCGCGGATCATCGTGCGTCCGCCAACTTTCGTCCGTTGCAGTTTCCCCTGTGAGAGCCAGGCGTGAACTGTCCATTTCGAGATTCCGCCAAGGCGGCGGGCTGCTTCGTTTACCGAGATCAATGCGTCCAATTTCGTAATCCTCCAAAAAAGTTGTTGCAATTTCGTTCCAACTCCGCTATTAGTATCCAAGGGAAAGCGAAGATAAACAATATAGTTTTTTATGTCTCATATTTTGGGAATCCGCTTTCAACTCAATGCCTCGACCATCAAAGGCGTTTGGCGGCTTGCGGGCGAGGAGGACGGTATTCCCTGCGTGGAGTTGGAAAGCTACCCAAATGACTTTGTCTACGCCTCTGAACTTCGACAAGAAGTAGATGGCTTCCCCTACCATTACGATCTGACCGACGAAGAATTGGAGGAAAGACACGCAGCGATTACTCGGCGATTCGAGGATCCTTGGGCCCTGCTGCAGGACTTCACAGCCCTCAAAACGATCGAGGACTTGTTAGCCTTCTTAAACGCGACGGGCCACTTCTGTGATCCCGACGTGCCAATACACGAAAAACCGGAATGGCTGTTCAATGCCGGAGACCTGCGGAATGGTGTGACAGATTTCTGGGAGCTTCAGGAATTGTTGGCTCAGATGCTGCTTTCTAGGCGCCCATTGGTCGAGGTAGATCAGGATGCGCTGCCACTCGGTTGGAAAGAAGCGTTCAATGCGGGCTTCCACTTCAAGATAAAGAAGAGCTTCGGCGAATACATTGCGGAAGTGAATACCCATGAAACGCTTCCGTCACTGATTGCGGTCGCACAGCTAAAGATCATGCGCGGTGGTAGGTTCCGCGTTTGTAAGCGGGCGGATTGCGGACGCCTTTTCGAGTACGAAACACGAGGAAGACGCGAAAACCACTATTGCAGTCATCTTTGCGCTCACACCGTTTGGCAGCGGAAGACGAGGAAGACCAAGATCACCGTGAGGGATGAGCGTCGGCAGTTCGGGTACGGGATCTATGCAAAGAACAGATAAGGGGGATTCAGGATGTCGATTTACAAGCGCGGTTCAATCTATTGGTACAAGTTCACCTTTGGTACAAGTTCACCTTCAACGGTGAGGCGATACGGGAATCAACCCGGCAAAGGAACCAAAATATCGCTCGGCAAATGGAAGCAGCGCATCGCACATCTCTTGCAAAGGGCGAGGTCGGTATTCGCGAGAAGAAGCCGATCCCCACTCTGAAAGAGTTTGTCGAACGAAGATTCAAACCTTGGGCGAAGGCGACATTCGAAAACACTTGCCGCAACAATTGGTTCTGGTTTCGCGCTGGAATCGGTCGCCTCACCAGATACGAGACACTGGCGAATACCAAGTTGGATGAAATCACGAATGAGAAAGTGGCGGGCTTCGCCGTTTACGAGCAGACTCGCTTCCAGAATCGCGGACGGGGTGAAGACGAGGAGAAGTGCGGGCTGGCCGTGAGTTCGATCAACAGCACGATCCGCGTGCTCCGACGGATGCTGAATCTCGCCGCTGAATGGGGCGTGATTGAGTCGGCGCCTAAGCTGGCCTTGCTGCCGGGTGAGAACCACCGGGAGCGGGTTGTTAGCCCGGAAGAAGAGGGCAAGTATCTAGCGGTTGCTTCGCCTTTGCTTGCCGATGTTGCCACGATTTTGGCCGATACCGGGATGCGTCCAGATGAGTGCTATCGGCTTTGCTGGGAAGACTTGACCTGGGCAAACGGTCGCAACGGCTCTGTGCTGGTGCGCCACGGAAAAACTGCAGCAGCCCGTCGCGTGTTGCCGATGACTCCGAGGGTGAGGGCAGTCCTAGAAATGCGCTGGAAGGCCCGCAGAGGGCTGGCTGTGGCCTGCTCCAACCCTCAGCGGCCACATAGACCATTCGAGCCTTAAGAAACAGCACATCCGCGCTGTAAAGCTCAGCAAGGTACGCACGTTCGTGCTTTACGATCTCCGGCACACGTTCCTGACTCGCTTGGGCGAATCGGGCTGTGATGCTTGGACGCTAGCCCGCATTGCGGGACACAGCTCGGTTGCGATTTCCAGCCGCTATGTTCATCCCTCGGAGGACGCGGTGCTTTCGGCGATGTCGAGGCTAGGTGGGCACAAAATTGGGCACAGTCTGAAAAGTGAGGGAATCGGCGGGCTATCAGAACAGCCGCAACTTACTGACGGGCAAGAAGAACTCTGGCGCGCCCGGAGAGATTCGAACTCCCGACCTATTGCTCCGGAGGCTGTCTCAATACCCGCGTTTATCGCAGAATCAATCGTTTGCAGCCGCTCTAACGCGGCATTGTGCGGCACTATCGGCGCCAATTGAACACATTCTGAACACAATTTGTCTTGACAAAGAACAGGGCCGCTCTGGAATGAGCGGCCTTTTACCTAAGTGCGAGTTGCGCGTCGCCGTCAACGACGTGGGGTTGCTTCCCGGCTATAGCTTACACCCAAACCCAAAAAAACTGGCCGGTTTGTTCGTCACTCCTACCCCCAAACACCTATTCCAGTCGAGAGGTTGGTTTTCCAGGCTCCGGGCCGCTAGTGGACTGCGGCATGTCGCCGGAAGCGACATTACGGGCATACGTCCTGGTCTTGCAAGTGATCGGAAAGAAAAACGGGTGAATACGGGCTCGCCAGTAAAGCAACAAGCGGGGGCTGGCGCAAGTAGGGGTAAGTGCGTTTCTGTGACTGTTTGCTTGGCTGATTGACGAGTCTAAAAGCAAAGATCACGGGGGGAATGCCCGAGGTGTCTCTAGTGGAAACGAAAAGCCAACGCGACAAGATCCTGGGCCTGTTGGTTTCGGCCCGCGGGCAATGGATCGGGCTCCCGGAAATCGCGGCGTGCGCGATGCAATACAACAGTAGAATCCATGAACTGCGGAGACTCGGGTTTGTGATCGAGAACAAAATCCGAGTGGTCGACGGCGTGAAACATTCTTCGTTTCGCCTCGTCGCCGGAACAGCAATGCGCCAAGTCGCCAAACCGCACGCGCCCGAAAATTTCTACCGACCCGTCCGCCCGGTACAGCAAGCCCTATTCAGCGACAGGCACCAGGATGAATGACGAAGAAAGGGAGTGATTCATGCCAGAACCTACCATCGAAGAACGCATTGCGGAACTTGAGCGAGTCGCCCGAGAGTTGACCTCGAATAACGCCATTGCCAAGGAAAATTTCGCCTCGCTTCGTAATGCTTTTGACGTGGATCTTCCGGCTGCGTTCAAGGGGCAGGATGACGCCACGCGCAGCGCGATTGTTGCGCTAGATGGCGCTATCGCCACCTTGCGGAAGCACGCGGAAGGATTCCACCAGTTGCTTGACTTGCTCGACGGGCGACTGACGCGCTTGGAAGTCTTACTGGAATCGCGGCAAGCTGGGACCGTAAATTGATGTTGCAACACGCTTCAAAGCGCGCTACTCTAAACCTGACACTTACTCGGTTTCGCGCCGGCGCAGTTAAGGCCACCCGATCTGAGAAGCCGTCACAACGCCGCGACGCCGGACCCATCCACCTCGCGAGACAATCCCACAAATTTCATACGAGGTGTTCCCATCATGGAACCTATGGAAGAGGCTGTAAACGCTCTCGGCGCGGAAGTGCACGAGCTAATCGAAAAAACCAAAAGCGCAAACGTGGAAACCAGCGAGCGGCTGACCGCAGTCGAGCAGCGGCTCTCGAAATCGACCGTCTCCGGCTTCGGCGGCGATCACGAAGTTAAGTCAATCGGCGAGATCGTCACCGAGCATGAGCAGTGCAAGGCTTTTCTCGCACAGGGCCAGCGCAGCTCGGGCCGCATCCCGGTGACAAGCTTCTTCACGAAAACCGCAATCGTCAGCGACGGGAGTTTGTATTCACTGCCGACTCGCGTTCCCACAATCTCAGCGGCCTATATTCCCTTGCGAGTGCGCGACCTTTTGACAAGCACTCCATGCGGCTCGAATACCGTCGAGTTTGTTCGAGAGAAAAGCGCCGATAATCAAGCAGCCATGCAGGGCGCGGGCTCGTCACCGCAAGTCTACGAAAACGTAGCCAAGGCCCAGAGTGGAATCACTTTTGAGTTGGCCGCAGAAAAAATCCAAACCCTTGCTCATTGGATTCCCGCGTCGCGCCAAGTGCTCGACGATAGCGCGGCCCTGGCGAGTTTCATCAACCGCAGAATGTTGTACTTTCTGAAGTTGGTTGAGGAAAATCAGCTTCTCAACGGGACCGGGGCCGGGGGCGACCTCAACGGGCTCATGCACGGAGCTTCGATTTACGACGGCCCTTCCCCGGTTCCCCTCGGCGAAACAAAGTTGGATTCGATTCGGCGCGCAATCGGCCAAGTGGAAGCGGCTGGTTTCAGTGCAACGGGCGCTGTAGTCAATCCCGATGACTGGACCGATATCTGTCTAATCAAGCAGTCGGGTACTTACATTTTCAGCGGCGAGTACATCTACAGCGACCCGCACGCTGCCGGACCTCCGAGTGTTTGGGGCAGACCGCTGGTTGTCTCTTCGAAGATGCCAGTCGGAAGTTTCCTGGTTGGTGACTTCTCGACGGCTGGCGCGGAGATCTGGGACCGCATGCAAGCGAGTCTGGAAATTTCGCGCGAACACGATTCCATGTTTGTGCAAAACATGTGCGCCATACTTTGCGAATCCCGGCTGTGTTTGACCCTGTATCAGTCGGCTGCGTTCGTTGCGGGCACGTTCTAACCGGGGGCTTGAACCATGCCAGTCAAAGGGCTGAAATTCGAGGTCAAGGAAATGGTCGGGGATGCTGGCGAGTTTGTTGGACTCGCCAGCACTTTCGGCAATGTGGACGCGGGCGGCGATCTAGTCGAGCACGGCGCATTCACCAAAACGCTTGCCGACAAGGGCGGCGAAGTGCCGATACTCTGGGCGCACGATGCGGCTGCGATCGTGGGCATCGGACGATTGCGTGAGACTCAGCAAGGGCTGGAAATCCACGGGCAATTAGTGCTCGATTCCAATGACATCGCAAAACGGGCGTATGCCTTACTGAAAGCTGGCGCGGTTAAAGGGCTCTCGGTTGGCTATGACGTGACGCGCAGTTTGGTGAAAGACGGCATTCGACACCTCAAGGAGCTAAAACTCTACGAGGTATCGCTGACCGCTTTCCCCATGAATGAATTGGCAACGGTCACAGCGGTTAAGACTGCCGATCACTCAGGGGCATTACGCGCAATCAAAGAGCTGCGAGCGCTGGTAAAGAAGGGGATGCGGTGAGCGAAGTTGACTGAGGCTTTCTCGGAGTTCCCCTCAGTCGAGCGCCAGCATCGGCAGCGGGCCAAACCAGGACCACGCTGCCGATCCTGGTGCGAATGCAATCAGGTTTGTGCGGTCCGCTTGCGGCTTCACAAAGCATGGCGTCGGGCTTGAGTGAGACAGGCACGACGCTTTGAATGGCTGTAAGTTGTTGGCAGGGGGCCGGTTAGAAGTTGGGGCTTATTTCAATCGTGACCACGCCGCAGCCTTCTTCGAGGTTTTTGAGGGAACGGATTCTAAAACACGGGGGTTGAGAGCTTGCAATCTAGCAGAAAATCGCGGGGCATTCCCAAGCCTCCGGCCCACCTGGGCGACGCGAGCAAGGCATTTTGGCGAATTGTGGTCAGGCAATACGAGTTGGAAGCGCACCACCTCCGCTTGTTACAGATCGGTTGCGAAAGTTGGGATCGTGCGCTCGAAGCGCGCGAAGCGGTAAGCGCCAGCGGGCCGTATTTCACTGACCGCGGCAACGTCAAACCACACCCTGGGATCGCAGTCGAGCAGCAAGCCCGCAAGCAATTCATCGCTGCGCTGCGCGAAATTGGCTTGGACGTGAAAGCGCCCGAGTCGCCACGCGCGCCAATGTTGCCGGTTTATCGGAAGGCAGGTTAGGCGATGGCTCATGCAAGGCGCCGGATACTCGCCACGCGGCCCAAGCTGGAAATCAGCGATGCAGTGTGGGCCTTCCTGAATGATCTTCCAATTCCCGACGGTGATTCAGAAACACACCTCGAGGTTTTGCTGCTGGAAGCGGGCGACGGCGAAGCACTGCGCGAAGTGTGGGACCGGGCGCGCGGCGAAGTGTTGGGCGGGTGGGTGAAAGATCACCCGGGCACCCGGCCAAGCGCGTGGTGGAGGTGCGAAGCGCCACGCCAACCGATGGGAAATTTTCAGGGCTGTTATTACGACGCTAGGCTTCCCGAGCAGCGCAAGTTTATCTCCGGCTCGGGCTGCCCTGCATGGATGGTTATGGCCTACGTTCCGTCCTATGAACTCGGGCTGCCGGTGCAGTGGGCGGGCTTCGATGCGTCCGACAGACCTGTTTTCGAGAGCCAGGCTGCATTTTTGCAAAGGCACAATCTGCTGACTCCGCATGAATTGCGGGTGCTCACTGCGGCCGATTACGAGCAAACCGAGGTATTACCGGAAGGGCGCGAAGTGCTAGAAGGACCTTGCTCGGGGCCGAATGCGGAAGGCGTGCGCTGGTTGAATGAATGGGAAGCGGCAATTCGGGCGCGAATCCCTGAAGCGCGCAAGGCTATGGGCTTCTTCGACTATCAGCAAGCCCGGCCAAACTGAATAAGTCTCCCTGAAAATTCAGCAATTGCTGCTCCCTGCTCGCGCTCTGAATCGATGATCCCCGCCGTTGAGAACCTCCTCGGTTTCGATCACTTGTGATATGGGGACTTTTCACAAGCTATCTGCTGTCAGGCGAAGCATCTGAGGAACCATACACGAACGTCATGGAGGGTGGGGATGTCACCATAACCAAGACGCTGGGCACGTGAGCTGTGACAAGCTGTCGGTCATGCCCGGCGCACACAAGAAAGCCGGAGCGCTTTCGCCCCGGCCATTGAAACTCTACCGCTGAACCACGGAGGAGGGTAGGACCTACATATTCATCTTGCGGCGCATCACTCCAAGCGCACCGAGGAGACCTGTGCCGAGCAGGACCATCGTGCCGGGTTCCGGCGTGGTGCCGCCCGTGGGGTTGCCGATCAGCTGATAGCTCTGGTCCCCTACCTGAGTCATAAACTGGAAGGTCGAGCCAGAAAACTGTGCCATTTGCCCGTCGCCTGGGTCTCCTGGCCCCTGGAGGCTGAGCTGCCCCGCCTCGAAGCCGTTGCCAGAGGCGCCAATCCAGTATTGCACTCCCGCCAGCAGATCAATTGGCGCAAGGGGCAACACGGCCTCGTAAATGTCGTTTCCACCGAGGTTCCCATAGAACGTGAAGCTCGACGCGCTGACGTTCTGCGAATCGAGGAGGGCGCCGGGAACGCCACCGCTGTCGGCGTACAGGTGGACGTTATAGGTGCCGCTCGGTGGGAAATTGCCCGTGAAGAGGTTGAAGCCGGTTATGGTCGTGTTCACCGACAGTGTGAAGTTGTCGGCAAAATTCTGCATCGCCGTCTGATTTTGCCAACAACAAACAGCGTCGGTGTTAATGGGCGAGTAGTCCCAAACTGTTCCGGCGTATGCTGCCGTGGCGCATAGGCCGACGAGGAGTAATAGCGCAAGGCGTTTCATGTCGTCCAAAACCTCCAAGGATCGAAGCCGGGATTTCGAATTTGGTCCCAGCGGGTCTGGAAATGATCCGTTACCTCAAGTGCAATTTAAATGCCAATCTCTGTGTAATGCATTCATGAGCTTAGAGGTGACATTGCTACGAGAGAGAAAAGTGTTGCGATGTATGGGAAGCGGGTTACAGTCGGAATTTCCGTTTTAGCGCCCGGCCGACTGACAAAACGTCAGTTTTTAGAGCCCGAACAGCCGGAAAATCAGGTAGTGTCTCAGTTTGAATTTCTCGGGCCTTGAACGTCGGCGCGAACAGCGTAAGATGCCAAAAAGCCGGAGCACTGAGCTCCGGCTTCCGATAAGACCTGGGGGAAGGGTCGGGATTAATTAGCGGGTCAGCTTGCGACGCAATACACCAGCGAGGCCGAGGATGCCAGAACCGAACAGCATGATGCTGCTAGGCTCCGGAGTCGTTCCGCCGCCGGTGTTGATCGTGAACGATTCCGATTCGGTTGTCGGACACCCGCCGCTCCCGCTAGCATTCTGGAAGTAGCAAGTCGCGGGACCTTCGTTTACGTCCCACCCGTTAAACCCGTCGCCGCGGTTGTCAGTGGCATTCGTTAGGGTGAAATAGTACTGGCCGAGGTCTGCCAAAGAGGCGCCGTTGAGGGTCCCAGTGACGATGTAAACGTCGTAACCGAAGCCTCCACCGCAGCTACCCTGGCCGTTAAGGCAGAACACGCTGGAGTTGGTGCTGTCGATGAAAGTATGTCCGAAGCCAAGGTTGTTGCCGAACGACGTGCTGCCCAGCGACCAGTCAACGCCCGTCGGCGTGTCACCGGCGAGTACCCACTCAGCGAAGGAATAGCTAATGGCGTTGCCGGTCCCAACTTCGATAAACCCGTCGGAAATGGTTTGGCCAAATGGACCGTTAGGGCCGTCGATAAAATACGCATTGAGGGTGCCAAGTGTCGGACCGTTGCTGTAGCCCGCGAAGGCGGGAACGCTCAACGCGAGACACAGAATTGTGAGTGACAGAGTAGCGATGCGAATTTTCAAGGGGTGAAACCTCCTGTAGTTCAAATTGGAAAAACTACCACTGTGTAGTCCCAAAGTGACAAAATCCACTGGTTACAGTGCAATTCAATTGCCATCGTAAAGCCTTGTAGATCCGTTAATTTGGGACTTCGTGTGCAAGCGTTTGCGTTATTGTTCTAGGGAATTTCCCTCCGAAGTGCTCTAAGCAATCGAGTGGGACAATTCCGCGCTCAAGGGTGTGCTGCCGAAGGACTATGCGCGCCCCGGGCTGGACAAACACTAGTTTGTCGGGGATGAGCGAGTCTGGGAACCGGACTCCTAAACTGCTTCTCAAAAGCCGAACATCCTGAAGATCATCGCGCCCAGCTTGCGGCGCCGTTTTGCGGGCCGCCATCTCGCTTCAGCGCTCTACGTAGAGCAGAAGACTCTTAATTCCATCATCAAAGCTTAGGGTTATGTCGCTAAGTGGGAAAGTGAACAGAGCCCCGCCGGGGTCCTGCAGCTTTACCCACCATTCATTGCAGAACACAACAACCGGATTCTTGTTCCAGTGGGTCTCGTCTATTCCTTGGGCACGATGGTATCGATTAATGACTTTTACCGGCTTTCCTTTAAACGAGAGAATCGTCCTAACCTTGCTGTTCCGACTCGCAATCAATTCATCAAACTGTTCTTCAGATGCAGGGAGTGATTCGGAACCCTTTCGCACGTAAGAGGGACCGGCAAAGTGGGGACGCAACGCACTCCCGACGACGATGACCGCTAGGGCCTGCCGTCCGGCCTCATTGATGATTTTCGGTATATAGGGGATTGGGGGAAAGGCTTTCTTCAATTTCACATTGAATTTCTTCTGCACCTCATCGAGGTTCACCTGTGGGGTTTCAATCTCTCCGTTATTTCTCACTCCAATGTAGAGGACACAGGGGACTCCGACAGGCGCGGAGTTAGCGAAAGCCACTGCCGTTTTCAGCCAGTCCTTCTCATCTTTGACGGTTTTCCTCTCAACGAAGTGATCCTCGAAGTTTTTCAACCGCGCAACGAGATCTTGCTCATTCAACTCGACCAGCATTTGAGGTTCCGACAGAGGCATTTAGCGCACCCCCTCCAGCGATGATTCTATCTCTTTTTTCTCACCGCTGAGCATGATATTGTTCTGACATGACCAGCAAAAAGAAAAATGCTGCGGCCGTGAGCCTGGGCAAGCGCAGCGTGGCCGCTCGCATGAAGAAACTCACACCGGAGCAGAGAAAAGCCATCGCCAAGCATGCCGCCGAAGTGCGATGGGGGAAGAAGAAACCATGAGCAGTCCCGAGGAAAGTCAGCGCAGAAGCGAAGCGGCGAAACGGAGTTGGGCCGATCCCGAAAAGCGCAAGCGTAAGAGTGCGGCCATGAAAAGGCACTTCGCCAATCCCAAAGTGCGCGAGCGCGCCAGCCTAGCAATGAAGAAGCGCATGACCGATCCGCGACTGCGAAAGCGAATCAGTGAGTCCATGAAAAAACGGCTAACCGATCCGAAACTGCTCCAGAGCAGAAGCGAAGCCACGAAACAGAGTTGGACGGATCAAAAGGTGCGCGAGCGCAGGACAAAGGGACAACGGCGAACATTCGCCAAGCCCGAAGTGGGCAAGGCTATCAGCGAGCGCCAGCGGCGAACCTGGGCGAAACTCACTCCCGAACAGCGCAAGCAGAGAATCGAAAATTGCACGCGGGCCTTGCGCGTTCCAGAAATCCAAAAGCGCAAGGGCGAAAATGTCCATCGGGCATGGGAAAACCTCACGCCGAAACAGAAGGCGCGAAGGAAAAACAAGATTCGCCGGACGCTGGCGCGGCCCGAAGTGCGCGAGCGGTTACGGAAGAGTGGGAAGCGGGCATGGACTCCCGAGCGGCAAGCGGATATTAAGAGCATGTGGGCCAATCACCGCACTGCGAAACAGCCGAAGCGGGGCGTGGGCCGTCCCCCTGACGCCGAAGAGGAAAAGAGGTATTTCCAGATTGGCACCCAGGTAGAGAGAGAGATTCCAGTGGATCGCAAGCTGGACCGTCATTTGATTGTCACTGCGCGGCGGCTCGTATCCGAGCGCGAGCACTACGAGGTTGGTGTTGTCGCTCAGTATCACAAGCATTACCGGCGGGTGACTCCGGGCGTATGGTCGCGCGGCCCGCTGAAACCGTTATAGAAATTCCTCCGATTTGTTATAACGGGTACCCGTTATAGAAATTCCCCGATTTTTCATCCCGTACAGCTTCCGGCCTGGGGTGCTACGGTCTCAGGCATGGCAGTACCAGAACCACTGTGGTCGGATGAGCAGGTCGCGGAGGCGCTCCACGTCTCCCGGGCGTGGGTGAGGGATCACGCCACCCGGCGCGAGCCGCGGCTGCCCGTTGTGCGGCTGGGTGGCAAGCGGGCCGTGCTGCGGTTCCGACCGGAAGACGTGCAGGAATTTATCAACGCGCATCTTCAGAAGGCGGTTGATTAATGCCGAGCGCTGAGCATATGATTAGCGGTAGAGGTAATAACCGTATGCGCGCACGCCATCAGGACGGTTGGATCGAAGAGACTGCCGCTCGTACCTGGAAGGCTCACTGGTATGAGTACGTAAAAGATTCACAGACCGGCAAGGAAGGGCGCCACCATCGCAGCCGCGTGGTCGGCGAGAAAAGCAAGATGCGCAAGTTTGAGGCGCAGCAGGAACTCAACAAGATTTTGACTCCGGTCAATGCCGAGCACACCTCTCGCCGTGATGACCGCGTATCGCTAACGTGGTTCGTGGAGAACCGTTGGCTGCCGACAGTCGAGGGGAATTGGAGCTCCACCACGCGGAAGAGCAACTCCCATTTTGTGAGCGCCATCTTGGCTAACTTTGGCGAGACAGCGCTGCGGGACCTGGATTCTGTAAAGCTGCAAAGCTGGCTTAATCAATTATCCCGTGACTATTCGCGGTCAATGGTCTTCCACTGTCACACCTGTCTGAGGTCCATATGCGGCGAAGCGGTAGAGCAGGATTTTCTGGCGAAAGATCCGGCGCGCAAGTTGCGGCGCCCGAAGACGCGGAAGCCCGATGAAACCGTGTTGGAGTGGCTGCAATATCAGGCAGTCATCCATGCCGCGCAAACCCTCCGAGACAAGTTGGTGGTCAAGGTTGGTTCCGGTACTGCCGTCCGGCCGGGTGAATTATTCGGTTTCCGGTGGCACAGTCTCGAAAAGCTGCCAAACGATCGCTATGCGCTGCGCGTCACCGAGACGGTATACAAATCCAAGTTGCGCCCCTGGGCGAAGACTGCGAACAGTGAGAATTGCGTTCCCTTGCCAAAACGGCTCGCCGCCGAACTGCTCGAGTGGAGAACTCTGAGCGAGTGGCCGCGGGAGCAAGACTTCATCTTCCCGAACAGCCAAGGCGGCTTCATGGATTACGAGAACTTCGAAGCCCGAGTGCTGGAGCCCATCCGTGACAAGCTGGGGCTTGGCAAACTGAATTTCCAGATTCTCCGCCGGACCTATGCCACGCTGGCGGTAGGCGAGCGCATGGGCACGGTGAAGGACGTGCAGACCATCCTGCGCCACACCCGTCCGGATACCACGCTGGAGAACTACGTCAAGGAATTGCCGGAGTCGGTGTACATGATGGTGGACACCATGTACGACGGCATTGCCCCGGAGCAGGCCGCATTGACCACACTTCCCACGGTTGGGGGTGTGCAGTGACCCTGCCAATTGATCACGTTCTGAACACAGCGGGAATAGAGGCAACAGGGAAGTTACTGAAAACTGGCGCGCCCGGAGAGATTCGAACTCCCGACCTATTGCTCCGGAGGCAATCGCTCTATCCAGCTGAGCTACGGGCGCGCTCCTGAAAATTATACACGCGCCACGATCATAGCCGTGGTGCGCCTTACGGGCCGGAACTATCCCAATGTCCCGCAGCCATCACTCCGCGTGCTTCATTTTCATGCCGGCCTTGTTGGCTTCCAGAAACTCGCGAATCTGCTCGACCTGGTCGAGCAACCGGACCCATTGCTCGTAATAGAGGGTGACCGGGAATCGTCCCAGGCCATAGACGCTCATGCCGCCCTTTTCGCTGACCTTAAACTCCAGACTGCCGCGCTTGCGCCCCTGAGTCTTTTCCAGTTCCGCGACTCGGGCTTTGAGTTCTTCGTAACTTGGTTCGGCCATATTGATTTCTCCCAAGATAAATACGCGAATTCACTGCCGCCCACATAGCCGGACGAATCGCCAGCCGATCCATCCCGCGAGGGGGCGGTCCGATCTATCCTACCCGTTTTGCGCCGCCGTGAATGTGAGCTACTGCACATACCAGTGTTCAGGGGGACGCGAATCCCGCTGGAACAACTTGGACGATTCCTGGGCCGGGCTGTTCCGCGGAGAATGAGCGCGCTTTCTTCAGCAGCCTATTGAGCCATGACTGCGCGAACCGCCAAGGCCTGGTGGACGGCAGTGGACAAGTCGGCGACGCTGAATGGCTTTTGCAGAAATGCACTGCCCTGCAACAGGATGTCGCGCCGCGCTGCGCTGTCTTCCGTGTAGCCTGACATGAACAGCATGCGCACCGCCGGGTGACGCTGGGCCAGCCGGCCCGCCAGTTCATAGCCTCCCATGCCCGGCATCACCAGGTCGGAAAGGACCAGATCGATTTTGCCCTGAAGCTGCTCGCAAACCTGCAGCGCGGCCTCCCCGTTCTCAGCTTCGACGACGTGGTAGCCCAACTGCTGCAAACACTCGCGCACATTGCCGCGAATGGTGGTTTCGTCTTCGACAATCAGGATGGTTTGCCCGCTCGGCTCCGAGTACGCATCGTTGCACACCAGCGGATTCTCCAAGGGCGCCGCAATCGCGGGGAAGTAGAGTTTGAAAGTTGTGCCATGCGCCGGTTCGCTGTAAACCCAGACGTAGCCGCCGCTCTGTTTCACAATTCCGTACACGATCGACAGCCCCAAGCCAGTGCCTTTGCCTACTTCCTTGGTGGTGAAGAAGGGATCGAAGATGCGCGGCAGAATCGATTTGTCGATGCCGGTTCCGGTGTCGCTAACCGCTAACATCACGTAGCGTCCGGGTTGAACGGGCGGATGCTCCTGGGCGTAGGCGTTGTCTAAGTCGACATTGGCGGTTTCGAGATGGAGGACGCCGCCTTCGGGCATGGCATCGCGCGCGTTGATCGCCAGGTTGAGGACCACTTGGCCAACCTGATTGGGATCCAAGCGGGAATTCTCCAGGGTGTCGCATAGGTTGGTCACCAGTCGAATGTCTTCTCCGATGATGCGGCGCAACATGTGCGAAGTCTCGGTTACCACGGAATTTACATTGATGACGCGGACCTGCATGATCTGCTGCCGACCCAGCGCCAGCATCTGCCGGGTGAGGGCAGCGGCCCGGTCGGCCGCGTTGGAAACTTGCAACAGCGACTTGCTCAGCGGATTGTCCAAGGTGGTTTGAGCCAGCATCAATTCGGTGGAGAGCTTGATCACCACCAGAATGTTGTTGAAATCGTGGGCGACGCCCCCTGCCAGCCGAGCCACCGCCTCCAGTTTCTGCACCTGCCGGACCTGCTGCTCCAGCGCGCTCTGCTGGGTCATGTCTTCGATGTAACCGGCGAAGGACTCCTTATATGTGCGAGAGTCGCGAGCCAGCAAACCGGAGATTCGCACCGGGACCGTGCTTCCATCACGCCGGACTAGGCTGAGTTCATAGCCCTGAACTCTGGCATCTTGCCGAAGTACTTCCATCAGCCGGCTACGGTCCCTAGGGTCGGGATAAAGCTGAGTTGACAGTTTCAGGCGCAGGGCTTTGTCGAGACTGTATCCGCCCAGGATCTTCAGCATCGCTGGATTCAGCGATTCAAAACGGTCCTCCTTGAGCGAACTCCGGATGATGCCGAAAGGTGCGTTGTCCACCAGCAACTGTAGGGAGGCTTGCGATTGTCTTAGCGCCTCCTCCATAAGCTTTCGTTCCGTGACATCGTTGGCCAATACCAATTCGTAGTGACCGCCATCCCGCTCGAAAGCAAACCCTCTGGCCTCGACGTATAAGAGACTGCCGTCCTTTTTCTGGTGGTGCCAGATTCCAACGCCGTTCAACCCGGGATGGAGATGGTCCCCTTGGTCCAGCAACGTCGGTTTCCCCTCGTGAGGGCGTATATCCAAAACTGTCATTCCCAGGAATTCCTCGCGGGAAAACCCGTAGGTCCGCATCGCCGCATCATTCACGGAGACAAAGCGCAAGCTCGCGCGGTCATACACCCACATGGGATAAGGATTGGCTGAGAAGAGGAGTTGTTGCTGGTTCTCGGCTTGCTGGCGCAGGCGCACCAGTTCCCGATCACTGCTAAGCTTGCATCGCAGGAGCCAAAGCAATCCTGCAACCCCGATCACTAGCGCGACGATGACAATAAGCGGCATCGGGCCAGATCCGCGCAAGAGCTATGGCGCACGCACGTCCGAAGTCACTAATCCCACTGCGCAAAATACGGAATTGGTTACGTGCTTGCCGTGGACTTGCCTACCGTAAATTGCGCGCGGTTCGCGCCCTATCGATCAGCGGCTTCCGTCAACCGCGCAGGACTTTGGGCGGCGCGTGCGTTGTCGATGGCAATTCATCCCGGCGTGGCGCGACGGGGAGAACTCCAAACAACTTGTACAAACTTATACTACTTTCAGGCTGCAGTTCATAGCATAATCCGGCTGGCTAACCGACATTTTAGTGGTATATCGCCAATTTGGTAACTAGGAGGCTTCGGTGCGCTTTGCGCGCTTCGTTCCTCTTGTCGTCACCGCCCGAAGCTTCCCGCCCCTGCTACAATGCAGGCGAAAACCATGCACACGTCCGGGGTTTCTGGCGAATGCCAGAAGGGGTGGAGTTTGCCCTGATTGGATCGAACTTCGGTCTGTGTGCCTTCGTATAAGTCTTTAGCAGTGAGTGGGATTGGGCCAGGAGTCACGCCCATTGGGAGCGCTGATTGGACGATATCCAAGCCGTCAATGCCCTCGTCCGTCGCTGTGTTACCGGCGACGCTGCGGCTTGGCAGGAAATCGTTCAGCAGTATCATCGCCGGATCTACAACCTCTGCTATCGCTTTTCGGGATCGCCCGACGATGCGGCTGACCTCACCCAGGAAGTATTCATCAAAATGTATCGCACACTCAGCACCTTCGACACCACACGCGCTTCGTTTATGACCTGGGTCACCACGGTCACGCGAAATCTGCTGGTGGACCACTTTCGCAAGGGAAAGTACGACCGCATCACCGACTCGCTGGAGGCAACGCCGGGCAACCAGGACGATGGCCTGAGCCTGGCGGAGAAGCTGGAGGACCACTCGGCCGGCCCCGAAGCCCGGATGCGCAGCCAGGAGGCTCAGAAGCTGGTCCATCAGGCGCTGCGCAAGCTCTCTCCCGAGCTGCGCGAGGCGGTCATCCTGCGCGATCTTCAGGACATGGACTACAAAGACATTGCCCTCGTCCTCAAAGTCCCTGAAGGCACGGTGAAAAGTCGCATAAATCGTGGGCGAACGGAACTTGCGAGGCTGTTACAACGTAGTTACAGGCAGGTGAGTTGATGCGCAGTGAGAACCAATCCGAAATGCAATGCGTCGAATGCGAAGGCCTGCTGGCCGAAGCCATCGATGGCGGGCTGCACGGCACTACGCTGGCCGCGTTTGAAGCGCACCAGCAGTCCTGCCCGGCCTGCCGCACCATGGTCGAAGAGGCCACGGCCGGCCTGCACTGGCTGAAGGGGCTGGATGAGGTGGAACCGCCGCGCCATCTGGTGCACAACATTCTGGCCCAGACCATCGGGGCGCTGCCCTCGGAGCACGCCGTGGTCTCGCCGCGTGGCGAGGGCTGGCTCGACAAGGTGAAGGGCCGCTTGGCGCCCATCTTCGCTCCGGTCGCCACCCCGCGCTTCGCCATGTCGTTTGGCATGGCCTTTTTCTCCATCACCCTGCTGCTCAGCATCGCCGGGCTCCATCTCAGCGATCTGCGGCGGCTGGACTTGAGCTCCAAAGGCATTGCCAAGACTTATTCCTCGACTCAGGCGCGCGTAATTCGTTACTACGACAACCTTCGCCTGGTGTATGAGATCGAGTCGCGGGTGCGCGACTTGCGCCGCGTCGCCGCCCCAGAGAAGCAGCAGCCGGAAGAACCAGCGCCCAAGACCCAACCCAAGAGCGATAACCAGCAGGACAAGAATCGCACGAATCAGAACTACAGCCGCGACGCCAACCAGCCCGAGCTGGCCGCGTCTCCGGCGGGGAATGAACCAGGGATGAAGGATTTAACCAATCAGGCCCGGCTGAACAGGAGAATCGCATGAACTGCGCCAATCATGCCGACGTTCCCGCAGTCGCATTCTGCCGTACGTGTGGGAAACCACTGTGCAGCAGCTGCGCGCGAGACATCCGTGGCGTTATCTATTGCGAGGAATGTTTGGCCTCGCAGCTGAGCGGCGCCATGCCGCCACCCGGTACTACCGCCGTGCCGCCGGGTGCTCCACCGGTAGCCGGGCTCGGAAATCCCCGCCTGGCCGCGCTGCTGGGATTCATTCCCGGGGTCGGGGCCATGTACAACGGCGAATATGCCAAGGGTTTCGTACACGTGCTGATCTTCGCCACTCTGATCTGGATGGCCGCGCATGTGAATGGCATCTTCGGTTTGGGCATCGCGGCGTTCGTAATCTATATGCCGATTGAGGCGTATCAGACAGCGCGCGCCCGCCAGATGGGCTTGCCGGCGCCCGATCCGCTCGGCCTGAACCACCTGTTTTCGGCGGGAGGCCCGGCGCCGAATCCGACTCCGGGTGTTACTGCCGGCGCCGTACCGCTGACGTCGACGCCTTCGCCGGGAGCCCCGGAGGGGCAGCCGGTGGAGGCCGAATGCTGCCCGCCATCGCGCGTGCCCATTGGCGCGTTCGTGCTGATCGGACTAGGCGTACTTTTCTTGCTCAACGAGATGGACGTGGTGAACTTCGACCGTATATGGCGGTTTTGGCCGCTCGTGCTCATCGCTGTCGGCATTCGCGTGCTGATGCGCCGCCGCGGGATGGGCTGGTGAGGAGGGCATCATGAGATTCCGCTATAACCCGTATTGTTCGTGCAGCCGTTGCCGTGCTCATGGTTTCATGGGGCCGGTTGTCCTGATCACCATCGGAGTGCTGTTTCTGCTTGACCAGCTGGGACACTTGCGTTGGATGGACTTTGGCAGCACCTGGCCGGCGCTGTTGATCGTGATCGGTCTGATCATGTTCCTGCAACACAATGCTTCGGCCGAAGGCCATGTGCCGCGTGATTACCCGGGGATAGTACTACCGGGCAGGCCGGGACAACCGATGCCGCCTGGTGCTCAGGGGTATCCGCCGTATCCGCCGCCACCGCCGGTGGTAACGCCACCGCCGACTCCTCCGGCCGGGGCCATCACGCCGGGTGCGAATTGGAATAATCCTGAGAATCCTAACGATCCGGAGGTGCGCAATGGCTAGCTCAAATATTTATCCGCCACCACCACCGTCACCTCCACCGCCTCCGCCGCAGTATCAGTATCCGGCACCGCCGCCGTATCGCTATCGGCGCTCGATCGCGGGACCGCTGGTGCTGATCGTCATCGGCCTGGTATTTCTGCTGCGGAACTTCGGAATCCGGTTTCCCTTCTGGCACTTTTTCGGGCACTGGTGGCCCTTGCTGCTCATTCTGTTTGGCGTGATCCGGTTGGTCGAGTACTCCATGAGCCGGCGCCAGGGTTACCGCAGCGGTGGCTTGGGAGCAGGCACGATCATGCTTCTAATCCTGATCGTCGCCGTCGGCCTGTCTGCGCATTACAGCTCCGACGTTGACTGGGGAGGGGTGCGCGATCACATCCAGATGGATGACGATCTAGGCGGCATCTTCGGCACCGCCTACACCTTCGACGACACCCTGCAGCAGGCGTTTCCGGCGCACGGCAATTTGCGTGTGGTCTGCGATCACGGCAGCCTGACCATTGCGTCCGCCGACGACAACACTCTGCGCGTAGTGGTGCACAAGAAGGTGTATGCGCAGAGCCAGACGGACGCCAACAAGTACAACGACGGAACCAAGCCACAGGTCACGGTGACGGGGAATTCGGTGGTGCTGAACGCTAACACCAACGGCGCCGGCGAGCACGGAGTAGAGGCCGACATGGAGATCTTCGTGCCCCGCGACGCGACCCTTGATGTTGCCAGCAAACGCGGCGACGTGACCGCCAATGACCGCAAGGCCGATGTCAAGGTGGCGTTGCAGCATGGCGACGTTAACCTGAACGATGTCAGCGGCGCCGTGAACATCAGCTTGCAGAGCGGTTCGGTGCGCGCCTCCAAGATTGCCGGCGATCTTGAGGTGGAAGGCCATATCGACAATGTCACCATCGATGAGGTGGCCGGCGCGGTCCATCTTAACGGCGACTTCTTCGACGATATTCGCCTCAGCAAGATCGCCAAGACTGTGACCTTCAAGTCGTCGCGGTCGGACATGCAGATCGCGTCGGTGCCCGGCGATTTGGAAATCGCCGGCGACGAAGTGCGGGGCAACGATCTCAGCGGGCCCAGCCGTCTTATCTTCACCCGGTCCAAGGACGTCCACATCGAGAACGTGTCCGGAGACTTGCAGCTGGAGACCACGAATGGCGATGTCGAAGTGCGCGCGGCCGACAAACTGCCGCTGGGCAGAATCAGCCTTTCCAGCAAACGCGGTAGCATCTCGCTGGTGCTGCCGCCCAAGGCGGGATTCCAGGTGCAGGCCGCCACCAGCAAGGGCGACATCACCTCCGAGTTCGAAGCCCTGAAGATCGACCAAAGCAACGGTTCGGCACGGGCCTCGGGCGCCGTCGGCAACGGCGCCAGCAAGCTGCAAATCAACGCCGGTGCCGGCGACATCCGGATAACCAAGGGATGAAGCTAGGGCTAGGGGTTAGTGGCTAGTGGTTAGAGTTGCGGTAGCGAGATAACGAAGGGATAGTTTCATTTGCGGCAGAGGCACGGAGAAATCCGTGCTTCTGTGCGTTAGGGCATCCTGTCATCCCGAGGGAGGGCCGCTTCGGCCCGAGTCGAGGGATCTGTGGTTCGCCGGTGCAGTCACGCCCCTAGGAACAACCGCAGATCCTTGGACTCGCCCGCTGAAGCAGCGGGCTCGCTCAGGACGACAACCTTGAAACTCGAAACCATCCACTATCCACTAATCACTTTCCTCACGATCTCCTCCACCTCGGCGACCACCTCATCAATATTCTTGTGCGTAGTATCGACGTGTACCGCGTCGGGCGCGGCGACCAGCGGCGAGGCCGAACGGGTCCGGTCGCGCTGATCGCGCGCCGCCAGTTCCGCGATCACGCGTTGCGTGTCTTCGGCGGAGCGCAGTCCACTCTGCACTACCCGCCGCTCGGCGCGAACGCTTTCCTCGGCATCGAGAAAGATCTTGACATCGGCGTTGGGAAACACCGCGGTGCCAATGTCGCGGCCTTCCATCACCACGCCGCCGCCCAAGCCCAAGGCGCGCTGGCGCTTCACCATCACCTCGCGCACCTGCGGGTGGATGGAAACGCGCGACGCCGCGGCAGTGACATCGGCGTCGCGTATCCGCTGCGAAACATCGCGACCGTCCAGCCGCACGCGGTTGCCTTCCCCGCGAGGTTCGAGCTCGATTGCGGTGCCGTTCGCCAACTGCCGGAGCGCTTCGCCGTCGTCCAGCGAAACCTGCCGCTCCATGGCCTTCAGCGCCAGCGCGCGATACATGGCGCCGCTTTCCAGGTTCACGTAACCCAGCTTCTTCGCCAGGCGCGCGGCGATGGTGCTCTTGCCCGAGCCGGCCGGCCCGTCGATGGCGATCACCAACTTGCGGGCTGTGCTCATTCCTTGCCGGTGTCCTTGGCGGGCGGGAGTGGTCTTGATGGCGATGCCGATTTTCTGGGCCGGCGTTGCACCAGTGGCTTACCGGACTGAGGTGGCTGCGGTACAAAGCGCGGTTGGAGTTTGAACTTCCGCTCAACCGGATGCACGGCCGGCAATTCCACGGAGGAGACCTGCAACAGGACGCGGCCGGCAACATGTACGAAACTCAATTCGCGCGCAGTTTGCAGCGCGCTGATGGCTTCGCGGACCCGCGCGCGGCCGATGAGGTTGGAGAAGAAGTGTTCCACCTCTTCCTGCTGGGCGGCCAAGACGCAGTCGAGATACTTCGAAACCAGCGCCGTCAACGCCTCCGCCACCGAAACGTGCATGCCCTCTTTGACCGCCTCGGGCGACCAGCGGAAGAGCACGTCCCAGAACACTCCTTTCTCCTGCGTGTAATCCACGCGGGTAATGCGCAGCTTGGCCCACAGCTCATCCAGCGCGCGGTCCAGGGCCGCGGCGGAGATGTCGCCGCCCAGCAACTCGCGCAGCCGGTATTCGGAGATCGGCCCTTCCTTCTGGATGATTTGAAAGGCGTCGATCGCCAGTGGAGAATATTCGGAGCGGGCCCCGGCTTTGGGCGCCTGGCGCGGGTTTCGATCTCCCACCAACCCGTAAAAATACGGAAAAACCGAGGCCGAAACGATGAAGTTGTTATCGGGGAAGACGTTGGCCTCGTAGGCCGCCTTTTCGCGCAGCAGGCGGACCATTAGATGCTTGGCGTCACGAGCGCTGGGGTCGGCAAAGGCCATCTGCCGAGCGGGCAAGTGCTCATCACTGCCGGCATACGCGCCCACGAACGTCGGCGCCAGGACCGCGGGCCGTTGCGGGTAAAGCAGGCAAAATCCCACCGAATCGATGAATTCGCGCGCCTCGTCGAGCGTGCGGATGGGCCGCCCGTTCAAGCGCCACTTTTCCCGGCGCAGCTCCTGTAATTGCTGTTCGTGCATAGAAAGGCAGTTGTCAGTAGTCAGTTGTCAGTATTTGGCAATTAGCAACCAATGCCCGAGGACCAGAACCGGGCTCCAGCAAGCACTAAATGCCAAATGCTAAGTGCTAAATGCAAAGCTGACGGCTGATGGCTGATAGCTGATGGCTAAATTCGCTTGAACGCCCGCTGAATGTCCTTAACAGAATACCGCAGAACCACCGGCCGACCGTGCGGACAGCTCATGGGGCAATCGGTTTTGGCCAACTCGCTCAGCAGCCACTCCATTTTGTTCTGCTCCAGCGGCATGTTGACCTTGATGGCGGCATGGCACGCGATACTGGCGGCGATGCTGGTGCGAATCTTTTCCAGGTTCAGCACCTGTTCCTCGCGCTCGAACTGGTCCAGGATTTCATGCAGCAGGTGCTCGACGTCCGCCGCCGTAACCCCCGCTGCCGTGGTCTTGACGGCGATGGTGCGCGAGCCGAACGGTTCCACCTCAAAGCCGTTGCGAGTCAACTCGTCGGAGATCTCGGCGAAAACCGACATCTGGCCGGGCGTCAATTCGACGATGAGCGGCATCAGCAGTTGCTGCTTTTCGGGCGACTCGGCCAGGCGCAGTTTGCAGATTTTCTCGAACAGAATGCGCTCGTGGGCGACATGCTGGTCGATGATCCACAGGCCCTGCGGATTGATTGCCAGGATGAAGGAGTCGCGAATCTGGCCAACCGGACGAAGCGTGCTCAGCGAATCCAACCCGGCAGGCGCATCGTCGTCCGCAACCACGGCGGAACATCCGTCGGCACTCCGCGTCATGGCTGCAGCGGCTGCCACTGGACCGCCAAATGTCTGCGGAGGGAAGCGGGCCACGGGAACAGCCGCATTGCCTTCGACAGCAAATCCGCCGCCTTCGAACTGCAACCGCGCATTGAACGGCGGGACCTCGGGCGGACGCAAGGCAAACGCCGCATCGGCGGCTGTCACCTGCAATTCGTCGGTCGTAAAATCGCGGGCCCCAGACGTGAGCGAAGGCGATGCAGTGGGCTGCGCGTGAATCTCCGTGGTGAACGCGGGCACGGGACGGGTCTTCATCAGGACGGCGCGGACCGAATCGCGAATGAAGTCGTGCAGCACCGAAGACTGCCGGAAGCGCACCTCGGTCTTGGAGGGATGCACGTTGACATCAACCTCGGTGAACGGCATCTCCAGGAACAGCAGCACGATGGGAAAGACAGTCGGCGGGAGGATGTTGCGGTAAGCCTCGGTGAGGGCGTGCTGCACCACGCGATCGCGAATCAGGCGGCCATTCACGAAGATGAAAATCGAGTTGCGGTTGAGCTTCTGGGTCTCCGGCCGCGAAACAAAGCCGTGCAGTCTTACGTCCCCGGCAACCGGCGGTTCGTAGTCTTCGTCGCGCCGCCACGGCGGAGGTTGCGGCAGTCCCACATGCGATAGCGGCAGCAACGCGCTCAGCGGAATCAACTGCTCGAGCGTCTCCTTGCCAAACACTTGATAGATACGCTGCGAGTGATCGGCTACGGGCGGGGCGATCAACATGGCGTTGGTCCCGGCGTGCAGCTCCCAGTGCATCTCGGGATGGGCCAGGGCGTAGTGGGTCACCAGCGATGCGATGTGCGACAACTCGGTGGACTCAGCCTTCAGGAATTTGCGGCGCGCGGGAATGTTGAAGAACAGGTCGCGCACCGTGATGCAGGTGCCCAGGGGCAGGCCCGCCTCCTCGACCGTCAACAGCTTTCCGCCGGCGATCTCGATCACCGTCCCCGCAGCGTCATCGGGCGCATGAGTCTCCAGACGCAGGCGGCTGACGGAAGCCATGGAAGGCAGCGCCTCTCCGCGAAATCCCAGGGTCGCGATGTTGAGCAAGTCGTCGGCGTTGCGGATCTTGGAGGTGGCGTGGCGCTCGAAAGCCAGCATGGCATCGTCGCGCACCATGCCGCAACCGTCGTCGGTCACCTGGATCAGCTTCTTGCCGCCCGCCTCCACGTTGACCCGAATGCGGCGCGCACCGGCATCCAGCGCGTTTTCCAGCAGCTCCTTGACCACCGAAGCGGGGCGTTCCACGACCTCGCCGGCGGCAATCTTGTTGGCTACGTTTTCGGAGAGAACGTGGATGCGGCCCATGCGTTTAAGAGTAATTCACCACAGCGGAAGTTTCGAGTTTCAAGTTTCAAGTTTCGAGTTTCGAGTTTCTAGCGCGGTCGCCTGGATCCTGAAGAAGAGCGCCACAGCCGGCTCGACCCTTACTGCGCCAATTCCGAAAACGCCATAAACTGAGCTAATGCAAGCAGAGGTCGATCAGCTTTGTGTGGTATTAGTCGCCCCGCGCAACCCGCTCAATATCGGGGCGGCGGCGCGCGCCATGAGCAACTTCGGTTTCTTGCACCTGCGGGTGGTGAATCCCTATGAAGTCGCTTTTCGCGAGGCGCGCTCCGCGGTCGGCGCCTCCCAGTTGCTGGCCAATGCAGTGGAGTACAAGAGCCTGGCCGACGCCGTTGCCGATTGCACGCTGGTGGTCGGCACCACCGCGGTCCGGCATCGCGAACTGCAACACCCGCTCAAACGGCTGGAATACGCGGCGCGCGTAATCCGCAAACAGCTTGGTTCCGGCCGGGTGGCGCTGCTGTTCGGCACGGAGAAGTTTGGCCTGGCGACAAAGGACCTCAGCCACTGCCACTGGCTCATGCGCATTCCGACGCGCGAAGAACATATCTCCATGAACCTGGGGCAGGCGGTGGCGGTCTGCCTTTACGAACTAAGCCGCGATTCAAGAGCACAGCGCCCAAAGCCAGAGAAAGTGAAGCGCGCCAGCGCCGGCGAAGTCGAGCGAATCAATGGAGTATTGCTGGAGGCCCTGCGCGCCAGCGGGTATGTGAATCCGCGCGCCGAAAGCTTGACCGAGGACAAGGTGCGACGCCTGTTGCGTCGGCTCAACCTGCAAACGGAAGACGCCGAACTCTGGCTGGGCATGTTGCGACAAATGCTGTGGAAGATTCGCGGCGGCGGGAAGTAGCGCCTGAATGATTCATCAGCACATTTTCTCGTCTGTCATCCTGAGCGACGAGGTCGCCGCGGCGACCGAGGAGTCGAAGGATCCCTCTGGCAGCAAACAATCTTAGACTCGCTGCTGTGCCGGGCGGCCACACCGTGATTTCTTGTAGGTGTAGGGGTCCTTCGACTCCCCCTCACGACGTTCGGGGTCGCTCAGGATGACAGAGGTTGGCAGATGAGATCACGCAAAAAAGGCGCACCCGCACGGTGCGCCCTTTCTCCATATTGGACCGCAAGCTAACGCCCGAAATACTTGGCGTTGCGCTCGGTGTACTCTTTCCACTTCTCGGGCAGATCGTCGAGCGCGAAAATCGCCGAAACCGGGCACACTGGCACGCAAGCGCCGCAATCAATGCACTCGACCGGATCGATGTACAACATCTCTTCGGTCGGGAACTTGTCGCTGTCCTTCTTGGGGTGGATGCAGTCCACCGGACAGGCATCGACGCAGGCCGTGTCTTTGGTATTGATGCAAGGTTCCGCGATTACATAAGCCATAAAACGGTGTCTCCCTAAACTCTCTCAAATGGAGCAATTCCGGCTGGAGTAGTAACTACGATAGTATCAAAAATCCCGGTCGTGCGGCATCCAGTTTGCCCGTGATGGTAGTGGGCTAATTCCAAGAAGCCGACTATGCCCAGTCGGCGAGCTTCTTGTGGGCCTTGATCAGTTTCTTAAACGACCGCTGTTTATTAATCCGATTTGCTTTCACGTCCTTGCGGTAAATGTGACGGAACAGGCCTTCAAGTTCGGCGACTTCGGACTCTGTGATATTGTCCCAGACCTCGTACACTGAAAAGTGGGTCCACAACTTGCGCTTTTCGTCGCTTTTTTCGTGGGAATGAAGGCGACCACGAATACCGGACTTAAGTCCTCTCGCCATACCGATATATACAACCTCAAGTTTTCCGGGCTGTGTCTCGTTTAGGAGGGCGTAGATGCCGCGGGTCTTAGGAGGAATCTGATTAATGGCTGTCTTCGTCTTCGGGCAAAACTCATCGAACCGCTTAATGAGCCTCAGTTCACTAATTGACATGGGACCCTCTTCTTGACTCTATTGTAGGGACCAATTGGGTGACTGGAACGCACGCCGTCCACTCACGCCGCGTGTGCAGGCTCGCGCTCGCTCGCCGGTTCGTACTCGACGATGTAGCCGGCGATGGCGCTGGCGGCCACCGTCAACGGACTCGCCAGGTACATCTGCCCGGGACCGCTGCGCCCGGGAAAGTTGCGGTTCTGCGCGCTGATGACCACCTGGTCGGGACGCGTGGAAACACCCGGCCCGGCGTTGATACAGGCGCCGCAGCTAGGCTCAATCACCTGCGCGCCCGCTCTGCTGAAGACGTCGAGATAGCCCTTACGCACGCAGTATTCGCGCGTCTCCTGCGATCCGAACTGGAGATAGAACTTGCAATTCTCTGCCACCCGCTTGCCCTGCCTTAACGCATCGCTGAGCACGCGCGCGTACATGTCCATGTCTTCGTTCTTGCCCGCGGTGCAGGTGCCGCCATAGGCGATCTCCACCGGCACCGGCGTGTTCAGCTCGCGCACGAACTTGCCATTGCCGGGGTCGCCGGGGGTCGCGACCATGGGATAGATTTCCGCGGCGTCGAGTTCGATCACATGCGCGTAGTGCGCGTCGGCATCGCTATACAAGCCTTCAATCAGCGTTCCGGCCTCGTTCTCGCTCATGCCGCGCCGCTCCATCAGGAAGTCAATCACCTTCCGATCGGGCGCCACGATGCCGGTAAATCCGCCGATCTCCGCCGCCATGTTGGTCATGGTGGCGCGTTCATCCACGCCCAGGGCCTCAATGGCGTCGCCGGAGTATTCGATGACCTTGGCCAGCGCTTTACCGCTGCGAATGTATTCCAGCGAGAGCAGCTTCAGGATGAAATCTTTGGCGGTCACGTTCTCGCGCTTCTTGCCGCGAATGACAACTTTCACCGACTCCGGAACTTTCACACGAACGTCTTTGGTGAACCAGGAATTGAAAACATCGGTGGTGCCGATGCCGAAGGCTACGCAGCCCATCGCGCCAACGTGCGGCGTATGCGAATCGGAGCCGACGTTGAGCTGCCCGGGTAGCGCATAGCTCTCGGTCACGATGGAATGGCAGATTCCTTCCGAGCCTTTGCGATCGCGCAACTCGCCGTGCAACTTGATGCCGCGCGATTTGGCAAAGTCTTCCTGCTTCCACTTCAACTGGGTCGCAAGGTCCAGCAGGCCCATCTTGCGCTTCTCTTCCGACAGCACTTCATCGAGGAAGGTGAGGTGATCGCGGAAGAACAGGATGGTGCCGGCGTCGGTGACCGGCGCATCTTTGCCCAGAAAGTGCTCGAAGAAAATGGCCGCCATGGGCGTGACGTACTCATGGCTGAAGCGCAGATCGGTGCGGGCGAATCCGGTGTCGCCGGGCTTTACCGCCTCCACCCCAACCTGATTGGCGCCGTGCACCATGTGACGCGCGAAAATCTTCTCCGCGATGGTCATGGGGCGGGGCTTGGTCTGGATCGGCGGCAGAAACACCTTGCCCTGCAAGCGCGCCACGTTGAAAGGAAACAGGCCGCCGTACTCGATCACCTGGCGCGTGATCTCATCTTCGCCCCGGGTGAACTCCGTCAGCGGAATTTCTTCGCCGCGGCGGACCTGGTCGATCAATCCAAACTCGGTCGAGGTCAGCACCCCGAGGTTCTGGCAATTCTGCTTGTAAATGCGCTCGATGTTCTCGGCGATCACCAGCTTGATGCCCGCCGACATCTCGGCATAGGGCGACTGTTCCCTGCTCGATCCTTTACCCCGACGCTTACCGCTCACCGCGCATACGAACCCGCCGCGCTTCACATCGCCGCGCTTGATGGGCAGATCGTTGCCGCACTTCAGGCCAGTGTAGGGAAATTCCCCCAGCGTCTCGTCGAAGAAAAAGCAGATATGTGCCGGCGTGATTTCATCGGTGGAGATGTCGTCGCGCAGCTTGGGATTGCGCTCGGGATGTTGCGTGTCCCAGGGAAGGTCCTCGCCGGCAAGCTGGCGCTTGATGAGTTCGGGATCTTCGGTGAGGAACAGAATGCGGCCCTGGAGACGGACCAGGTCAGGGCGCTTGGCAACGGTGCGGTTCAACAGCGGATTGTTCACCGAGTGATTTTACCGCAGAATTGGGCGCGGGAAGGGGCGTAAACAGCGGGCTTGTATGCGTCAGGTTTGATGTTTCATAATGGATGCCGTACCCTGAAGGCCATGGAAGTACACTTCACCCCCGAGACGGAAAAGAAACTCAAAGACCTTTCTACGCAGAGCGGACGGGGGACTGACGATCTCGTCGAGGATGCAATGGCGGGATACTTTGACGAAGTACTCCAAGCGCGGGAGATGCTCGACAGCCGCTATGACGACCTGAAAAGCGGCAGGGTGAAACCCATCGACGGTGAGGAAGCCTTTGCCCGCCTGAAAGCGAAAACCGAAGCACCGCGCAACCGGCGGGCATGAGCAGCGGCTACGCGCTCCACCCGGAAGCCTTCGTGGACCTCGACGACATATGCGATTACATTGCAATCGGCAGGACTTACTCCTGCATCGGCGGCGGGGCCTTCTTCACTTCTGCGAACACCCGGTTCGCGATCTGGTTCATGATCTGCGCCACCACCTCCATCTCGGGCATATTCTGGCGATTGGAAAAAGGAGCGCCGGAGAGGGCGTCAGGGTTGCCGGTACGATATAGCCTGTACTCCACGGTTGCGCGGTATTCGGGATCGAGGGCTCGGGCGCTGGGATTGTTCGGGGTGCTCCACACACCATTGGGATTGGTTTCGATCGTGCCCGGCCTCCCCATCGCGGGATCGCTGGAGCTCCGCAACTCCACCAGGGTGGTGTACACAACGTAATCGCAGTTCTTCTGTTTGGCTTCGGGGCCGGCATCGCCGGGCGTGGTTCCGTCGAGTGCCACAGCTTGGATTTTGAGGTGCAGCTTCTTGTCCGGCTTCTCCTGGTTCAAGGCGGCCACCAGGCGATCGCGTTCGATATTGCCCGGGACACTGCGGTCGGCCCGGTTCTGCATGACGGGCACCCCGACCTTGATGACCCGATTTTCCTGGGCGAACGCGCCGAGTGAAAGCAAGCCGAAACAAAGCAACGAGCCGCAAGCGAAGCGATGCATGGTCACCTCATCGATGATGAAAACAATTGTAATGGATCAACAGCGGCAAGTTCGCGCCTGCGTGCGGGGAATGCGCTAATCTCCGATTGAACGGCGCGCAAGCTAGCCGCGCGACTTTGCGTACTCCACCGCAGAGGGCAACGGCTCAAGCCCACGGCCGGCAAAGATCTCCTCGAAGTTCGTGATCAGCTCCTGATGAATGAGGCCGTTCGTCGCCAGCACTTCGCGGCTGTCGAGGCGAAACGGCGCACCGTCAAAGCGGGTCACTAGTCCGCCGGCTTCCTGGACCAAAAGCGCGCCCGCCGCGGTGTCCCACGGATTCAGATTGAACTCCCAGAACCCGTCGTAGCGCCCGCAGGCAACATTGGCCAGGTCGAGGGCCGCCGATCCAGCGCGCCGCAAGCCGTGCGAGCGCAAGGTGATCTGGTGATAAAAGTGGATGTTGGGATTTTTGTGCCGCTTGTGGCTGGGAAAGCCAGTGCCGAGGATCGATTCCGCCAGCGTCTTGGTTTTGGAAACATGGATCGGTTTGCCGTTCAGGGTCGCGCCCTGGCCGCGCTGCGCAGAGAACATCTCGTCGCGAGTCGGGTCGTAAAGTACGCCAACTTCGAGTTGCTCATCTTTTTCAACGGTGGCGTTTCGCACCAGCCCAATCGAGACGCAGAACACCGGATAGCCGTGAGCAAAGTTGGTGGTGCCATCGAGGGGATCGACATACCAGCGGTAGTCGGCGCCGGGAGCGCTGCGGGCGCCCTCTTCGCCGACAATACCGTGTTCCGGCCAGCGGGAGCGCAAGCGCTCGACAATCATCTTTTCCGCGGCGCGGTCGGCCTCGGTCACCAGGTCCACGTCGCCTTTGTACTCGATGGTGACGTGGCCGGCGAAGTAGCCCAGGAGCAGCGCCCCGGCTTCGCGGGCAATCGCTTCCACCTCTGGCAGGTACTGCGTCATTCCGGACCGCTAGCAGAGTTGCCGTTCCTGGCCGGGCCAAGGCCGTCGGGACTCGGTTTGCGTCCAGTGTCTTCGGCGATGTAGGCAATCTCGTGCTTGAAGATGAACAGGTTGGGCGCTCCCTCGCGGGTCAGACGCACCATGCGGCGGTCGTAATACTCGATCCAGCCGCGGACAATGTCGCCGTCCATCAGCTTGATGCGAACGGGACGCTGTTTTTCGCCCAACATCTTGAGATAAGCGGCTTCCTGGCGAGTGTCGTCAGGCGGTGGAGACTTGCCTTTGCGCGAGTTGCCGTCTTTGCCCGATTCCTGGAAGGCCATGGCTCGATTCTACACGGAGACGCAATCTTGTCCGAAGCTGCGGTGGTGGAATTGTTGGAATTCAATTGCAGTAATGTTTGAATTGCGTTGCAGCAAGTTTGAATTCGGTTGCAGTGAATCGGTGGGCAACCACCTGGTTCGGGACCAGGGAGTCGGAGGTTCAAATCCTCTCTCCCCGACCAATTATTTCATTAACTTGAGCGTGTTTCTGGTTCGCTGAGGTGCGAGACGTTGCGCTTATGATTCACGGCCAATCTTGCCACACGGTTCCCTTTGCGCAAGACCGTGCGATTAGACTTTTTTGCACTTACTGGTAGTGTGCGCACCACTACCCACTTACTGACACGCTTGACATATAGGGTACAATTCGCTGCGTGAAGAAACGGCAAGACGCGAAGGACAAAATCCTAGGCGCGGCCATCCACGAATTCGCTTACCACGGCTTCTCTCTTAGTGTTGCCCGTATTGCCAGGAAAGCCCAGGTCAACGAAATCACCGTCTGGCGCTACTTCAAGACCAAAGATATTCTCTGCCATGCCGCCATCCGCGCCGCCGCACAACAGGATGCCCTAATCCCCTACCTCGAAGCCAGCCTGAAACAAAATCCGCTTCCGGCACTCAGCGAAGTAATTACCGAACTGACACGGCTCATGCTGGCAGAGTCCGCGGACTACTACCGCTTAATCCATCATGCCGTGCTCTGCCGCCCCGATCTGGCGGAGGCGTGGGACAAGGACAAACACAGGCCACACCTTCATTCCTTCCTGACCGAGTATATCCGGCGATTACAAGCTACCGGGATGCTGCCCGCCGCCTGTTCGCCCCAGGAAGCCAGCCGCGACATCTTTGGCCTGCTCTTAGGCTCGTTCATCCGCAACGCACTGATGCCCGGATCGGAACTCTCCGACGCCGATCCTGGGGGAGCGGCCCGTCGCCTGTTCCAGGCCTTCGAAATCAATCTTGGGCTTCCGCAAGCCTGACTAATTGTAACGCCCTTCACCCATTTGGTGTGAGGATGCAAATTTATGTAAGAAAGTGCTTGCGCTCACTTTTTCGTGGGCGTATAAGTAGCCAATCTCATGCAAGTGGGGAGTTGGGTGATATCGCCGGTAAGAAAATCGCGTCCGTTCAATTTTGACCACATTCAAATTTTGGAGGCAGCGTGGCTGCTCAATGCGAATCTCATCCAGACCGAAGCAACTCTTCCGTCAATGGACATCCGCATTACTTCGCGGGGTGATTGACGGTCACCTTTCCGCCCACCAATCCCGTCGACCTCGGCCGCGGAGAGATAGCCTTTGGGGCTGTCAGGGCGGTGACAAGGTGCGAGAAGCGTGGTGTCGCGATTGCCGCACTATAGCAGGGACTCCATTCTCAAACGTGGAACAGTAAGTGGAGTCAAGAATCAGAATTCACCGGTCGTCCAGCCGGTTTTGATCGAGATCTGATCCGGTGATGAACCGGGAAAGAGACCGGATGGGACTCAATTGGCGGAGCTATGTCCAGCATACAACCGACGTTGACTAGGAATTGGCAGCCAGAGGTTCCATTTCTGGAGAACCGTGACTGGTACGCTTTGCAAACCCGCGCACGTTTCGAACGTAGGATCTGCCAACAGGTGCAAGCGAAGCAGCAGGAGGCGTACGTTCCCGTAACTGGTCAGCGGCGCCGCTGGAGTGACCGTTGCCAGACGGTTGAGATTCCGCTGTTCCCCGGTTATGTTTTCGTGCGCGCGATCTCCGATCCGGTTGACCGCCTTGTCGTCCTACAGACGAGCGGGGCCTACGGGTTCGTCACCGTCAACGGAGTTGTAGCTTGTATTCCTGACCAGCAGATCAAAGACCTGCAGCGAATCGAGAGTCAGAGCACTTTATGGGCTCCCTATCCCTTCCTCAAGAGCGGCCAGCGGGTCCGAATTTGTGGTGGCTGTCTGGACGGCTTGGAGGGTATCTTCGTCGCCGAGCGCGGCAAACAACTCGTTATCTCCATTGAGCCCATGGAGCGATCCATCGCCATTGATGTTGGGGCGTATGGCCTTGAAGTAGTCTGAAGCACCAAATCACCGCGCTCATCCAGCCGCAGTCCTTTGCAGGTGGCTGCAACAGATCCGTCCTCTTACCAACAGTCCAATCCCCGTATAGCAGATTTCTTTCAGGAGACCATGATGCCTTTTCGCTCGGGTGGTCAGCTTCGTTTTTTCCTGTGGTTTTTGGTCATGAGTGTTTCTCTGACCGTCGGCACCGGCGCGAATGCGCAATCAACAACCACGGCAACGGGATTGTCCCAACCGCAATTGGCAGTTGTGCCCGGAGCTTTGAAAAACTCGGATGTACCCAGATCTCTGAAAAATCCTTCTGAACTGGACAGCGACAGTATTATCAGCCCCGATGACATTTTGGACGTTTATGTGATGGACGTGGCGGAGCTTTCACGCCAGTATCGCGTCAGCCCTTCGGGCACCGTAGGGTTGCCGCTGCTACCAAGTGCAATTCCAGCAGCCGGCATGACGCCGAGCCAGTTTTCTGACGCCCTAGGCAAGCAACTGCACGATAATGGGCTGGTGATGGCCCCCCACATTGTGGTCACGATCGTCAGCTCCCGGCTGAAATCAGTTGCGATTACCGGGTCGGTAAAGATGCCGCAGATCTATCCGGTATTTGGTCGCACCACCTTGCTCGACGTGTTATCGCAGGCACAAGGATTAACCGACGATGCCAGCAATGTGGCAATGATTAGCAGGGGAAAACTTGGAGAGCAAGCTACAGGGCAGACGATCCAGACCGTCAATCTCAAGAACTTGCTGCAGACTGCTAGCGCTGCGGCCAACGTCGAAGTCTATCCCGGTGATCGAGTAACCGTGCCTCGGGCCGGAATTGTATATGTGGTCGGTGCCGTGAACAAGCCCGGCGGATTTGTAATCAAGGAAACAGATGACGGAATGACGGTGTTGCAGGCTCTGGCTATGGCCGAGGACGCGAAATCTACCGCAGTGCGCAACAACTCAATGATCATCCGTGCCGATTCGAGCGCCCCGGACGGCCACAAGCAGATACCTGTAAACCTGAACCTTATCCTGGCGGGGAAAGCGTCCGACCCCATGCTGCATGCCGACGATATACTTTTCGTTCCCGACAGCACAGCTAAGAAGGCATTCCGCCGCGGTATTGAAGCGGCACTGCAAACGGCAACCATGTTGGCGATCTACGCACGTCCATAAAGGCGAACACCATGCCATTGAACAATCTCACTGCCGATCCAGACCGTCGAGCGCTTCCCGCAGGGGATGCCGTGACCGCTATTCCGCTCACGCGGGCCCTCCCCGCAGTGGAAGCCAGTCTAGCCAGCGCTCAAGACTATGTCTCGTTAGCAACTTACTGGCACACCCTGCTGAAGCGGCGATGGACAGTTGCGACTATCGCGATCATCGTCACAACGATTGTGGCGATTGTCTCCTTCAAGATGCAGCCTATTTTTAAGGCGACAGCCAGAGTACAAGTGGAGTCGCAAACACCATTGATTCAGTCGATCGAAGAGCTGTTTCAAAAGGACACCGCCGACGATACCTTTGTGCAGACGCAAATCCAAATCTTGAAGAGCGAGAACCTGGCATGGCGCACGATTGAACAATTACAGCTGGCGGGTATCCTGATCAAGCCAAAGCAGATGGCACAAATTCTTCCGGAGAAGCGCAAGGTCCGGCTGATTGACGCCTTTAAGAAGAAACTTACCGTGGAGCTGACACCAAAAACCCGTATGCTGGCGGTGAGTTTTGAAGATCCCGACCCGCAGTTGGCAGCGCAGGTCTCAACCAGCCTAGTCACCAACTATATCGACTACAGCTTCCGCGAGAAGTACGATGCTACGCGCCAGGCCTCGGCCTGGATGGAGCAGCAACTTGACGAGTTAAAGGCAAAAGTGGAGAGCTCACAACAGGCGCTAGTCGGGTATGAGCGAGAACACCAGATTGTCAACACCGGTGACAACAAGGGAAGCATGCAAGAACAAATGCTTTCAGACATGGGCCGTGACTTGACGGCTGCGAAAAGTGACCGCCTGCAAAAGGAGTCTCTGTACCAAGAGGTCGTAGCTAACCGAGATCAGTTGGCTACACTCGTCCACGATGACCTGCTACAGAAGTTGGAGGAAAGATCTGCAGACTTGCAAGACCAGTACAACGAGGCGGTTTCGCAATACGGCCCGCAGTTTCCGAAGGCTATTCGTCTGAAAGGGGAGATCGATGGCATTCGCAGCCAGATCGCAACGGAACAGACCCGCGTGCTTGCCCGCATCCGAAAGGACTATACCGCTACCGTAACTCGCGAGAAACTAGCTGCCGGTGCCGTAGCAGCGCAAAAGGAAGTGGTAGGGGCGCAGAACCAGTTGCTGATACAACACAACATTTTGCAACATGAGTTCGAAGGCAACCAGCAGCTTTATCAGAGCCTGATGCAGCGGCTCAAAAACGCGACTGTATCAGCCGGGTTGCAATCCACCAACATTCACCTTGTCGATGCAGCCTTGGCCCCTGGCGAACCGGTTCGGCCTAAGAAGGCGCTCAACATAGCCTTGGGATTCCTTGCCGGGGTCGTTCTGGGCGTCATGTTTGCATTCGCCCAGGAGGGTCTAGATCATTCGATAAAAACAGCGGAAGAGGTGGAGTCGTTGCTGATGACGCCGGTCCTCGCAGTGGTGCCGCTGCAGCGTGGTACCGAATCTGCGAAATGGGCTATCGCCGGAAGAAAGTGGGCATTGCGAAGACATGGCGAGGAGTCACGTCAGACAGCAAACCAGAGCGTTGCTCTTTGTATCAGCAAAAATCCGCAATCCGTGCTGGCGGAAGCTTATCGGGCGCTTCGTACGTCGGTATTGCTGTCCTTGGCAGTGAATCCACCCAAACTGATTCTCGTTACCAGCGCACAGGCCGGCGAAGGCAAGACAGCGACCGCCCTCAACTTGGCGCAATCTTTGGCTCAACGGAAAGGACAAGTGGTCATCGTGGATGGCGACCTCAGAAAAGGAGGCATCGCCAAAGTACTGGGTCTCGAAAACGATAAGGGAATTAGCACGATACTGACAGGAGGTGACAAATTGGATGACGCCCTCCAAGTGTATGCGGCACAGCCTAATCTGGCGGTACTATCTTCAGGTCCTGTTCCGCCAAATCCAGCGGAACTGATCGCCTCCGATGGGATGGCGGTGTTGTGCAGGGAGTTGGTGAAGCGCTTCGAACACGTAATTATCGATTCACCTCCTGTCCTGGCAGTTACGGACGCAACCATCATGGCTGGTCTGGTCGATGGCGTGGTGCTCGTCGCGGAGAGCGGGAGAACCCACCGTGCGGGCCTCATGCGTACGCGTGCCGTCCTGGAAAACGCTGGAGCACGCATTTTGGGCGTAGTTCTGAATAAGCTCGATTTACGGCGGGAAGGCTATTACGGTTATGGGTATGGATATTACTATTACTCACACTATGGAAAATATCCATACGCCCGTGCGGCCTCAGAATAAGCTCCACTCGAAATCCCTAAGGGCCCTGCCCGATCATTACTTTCCGCCTTGGGTGGCTTAACTCTCGACCGGATCCTGATTACGACCTAACCTATATGTGCCCAGGCGTTCGCACGAAGGAAATCAATCTCGATCTTGATGGAAGATCCAAGAGAAGCCGAGCGTTAAGGAGTTTTACTTATCAGATCCCGCTGCGCTCTCGAATTTCCTTATGGATCTTCTTCTTGTTAGTAAGCATACCGGCTTCATTCTTGGTCTTGGAAACAACGCGCGCCGTCCTTGCTCAGATCTGGGCCTCTTCCCTCAATCCAGAAGTTCTTCGACGGGCGATCGCCCTGGACCCTTCGAACCCGGAACTGCATTTCACTCTGGGCAGAATTCTGCTGTTGAAGGCCGAGCCCGTTACCCAGGGAATGGCCGAGGAGCAATTCCGGAAGGCAATCAGCATGAATCCCCATTCAGCGATCTACTGGTCCGGACTAGGGAAAGCTTGCTACTCGTCCGGAAACCAGCCCTGCGCGAACGCCGCGTTTGGCCGAGCTCAGGAGCTGGCTCCTAACAAGCCGGAGGTTGCATGGGAAGTAGCAGTTAACGACGTAGTTTCTGATCAACCGCAATCCGCCGTTGGTCACCTCAGAACCTTCTTGCGCTTGCAGCCCGATGGCCTCGACCAAACCTTTCAGTTACTCATGCGTGGGTTCGGCGATCCTAATCTTGTATGGCGTGAATTGCTCAGCCCCCCAGCGGACCTTTCCTCAAAACTCCGGTTTCTGGACTACCTGGCTGCGAACAGCGACTTTGAGAGAGCCGGCGCATACTGGGCGCAATTGACCGCGGAGAAGACGGCGTTTCCGGTTGCCGCCGCGATTCCATACTTGGAGAAGCTCCTGGCCACCGGCCATTATCGAGAAGCCGCTGGCGTGTGGACGTATACAGTACGCCAGAATGGGCTGGACAAACAGGCTGGGGGGGATAGATCCAATCTGGTATTCAATGGAGGGTTCGAACAGGAGCCTCTCAATGCCGGATTCGACTGGCGCTTCGCTCAACAGCCTTATCTCACTCTGGATTTTTTCGACGCGACGGCTCACACCGGAGCCCGAAGCTTCCGCGCCGACTTTACCGTCCCTCAGAACTCTGAATATGAGCCGGTGTATCAGTTGGTTCCGGTTGTACCCGGGCAAACGTACGAGCTGAGTGCATATGTAAAGTCCGAGGCGATCACATCCGACAGCGGCCCGCGGTTGCGCGTGCTCGACCCCAAGTGCCTCGTTTGCCTGGACACCGCAACCCAGGGTACCTCAGGTACCACAGACTGGCACCAAGTCACCACGCAGTTCACCGCCGGGCCGACAACAGAACTGATTCGGCTATCCGTTTGGCGGCCGCGAGGGCGTTCCTACCCAATGGAGATCAGCGGTAAAGTTTGGTTTGACGACATTTCTCTGCGTCCGATTCCGGTTTTAAATTCCAGTGCCCCGCGGTAGCCTGTGGAAATTTCTGCGATCAACGAACACCGGCACGACGTGACCTCCACTACCGACAGGCCTCAATCCCGGGTCTTGGTCCTGCCGCGCGGAACCGACCAGCCCCAAAGCGGCCTTTGGGACGTTTCCCGGATATTGCTCTTGAGCTTACTCATTGCAGCGCCGTTCTTTTTTGGCGCGGTGGAGCCGTGGGCGTGGGGCGCGCTCGTCATTGGGGCAGCACTGCTTCTGCTTCTCTGGGCTCTTGGGTGTCTCCGTACTGGCAACGTGAGACTCACGTTATCACCGCTCTATATACCGCTTTTGGGCGTCCTTTTACTGGCCGGAATCCAGTTGTGGTTTGGACTTTCCATGGACCGCATCGGCACCCGGGAAGCGATGATCAAACTCATCGGTTACGCCATCCTCTTTTTCGCGACTCAACAACTGTACGCGTCGACAACAGCGCGTGCCTGGCAACTTACTGGCGCGGCAGTAGCCGTCTTCATGTTCCTGATGGCGGTATTTGCCATTGTTCAGTTCTTCGCCAGTCCGGGATTGCTCTATGGCGTGATCCCCGGAGATTCCGCGAGTACCTTCGGACCCTATGTGAATCGGGGCAATTACGCGGGATTAATGGAAATGTTGATCCCGATCGTGGTGACGTTCGCCTGCAGTCTGCGGTGGAAACATCCGGCCAAGCTATTTCTATTCTTCGTAGTTTTCACCGCGTTAGTGTCCGTATTCCTGTCGGGATCACGGGCTGGCCTGATATCGCTGGCGGTTGAATTCGCGATTATTGGACTGGTCATACTGTTCGCCGGTACCGAGCACAAGCATATTCTGGTCGCGGGTATCCTAGTCACTGCACTGGCGGTCGGGTTCTTCTACTGGCTCGATCCCGGGGATGTCTGGGGACGCTGGAAGCAGATGGCCAGCAAGCCTGAGCTGGCGCTCGGGAGCCGCGAGAAGATAACGCAGGATTCTTTGCGCATGGGCCGCGATCATTTGGCCCACGGGGTTGGCCTCGGCGCTTTCGAAGTAGCTTACACCCCGTATCAGACCGTGATTACTGACCTGACCATCGATTACGCGCACAACGACTACGTTCAGTTTCTCGCCGAAACCGGCATCTGGGGATGGTTGCTAGCACCGCTTGCGATCGCCATGTTCTTTGTGCTGTCGTTCCGACGCTTCCGTGCACGACTCCGCTACCAGAGCGGCTGGCTGCAGTTTGGCGCGGCGGTTGGTGTTTGTGGGCTTCTAGTGCATAGCTTCTCCGAGTTCAACCTACATATACCAGCCAACGCTGCCTGGTTCAGCTTCCTTGCGGCGCTTGCGACAGTAGCCAGTACTCCTAAATCGCATAGCATGCTTTCGGATTTTCCTCCGGAGGTGAAACGTGCGATATCTCCGACACCATGCTCTTAGTCTGGGGCTGAAACAGCTCAATATGCTCAGTTTCCCGCAAAGACGGTTGGTTTGGGCCCGGAGCTAGGCACCGCAGGCCTTTGATTTGAAAAGGAATCCACCTCCGCTGCCTCGGACCGTTCCCTTTGCAGCTCGCATTGCTTGTGCATTTGCCGGAGCGCTTCCCCGGGGATGGGGCAGGGTAATGCCATTAGCCGCGCGTTGTTGGCCGTGCCTGCAAGAGGTCATCGTTGACCTAGACACATGCGGTCCGATGTGCCTTGACCTGAGGGAATCGGTCTGCACCATTCTTCTAAAGTACGGTTGCTACCCCCATCAGGTTGCGGAGGACAGGCTGCTTTCGACCATCGTAAAGCCCAACATGGTGGTCTTCGATATTGGCGCGAATATCGGCTGGTATTCGTGTCTCATGCATCGAGCTACCAAGGGTCGTGGAGTGATCGTCGCAGTTGAACCAATGCCTCGTGCGCTTCGGCTTCTCCGCAGAACCGCTGATTCTCGGCCGCCTATACAGGTCGTGCCGGGCGCTATCGGCGAGGCCACTGGATACGCGCAGTTGTGTGAGGCGAAGTTACTCGACCTGTCTCAAGTACGCTATTCTAGGGCGGGACAAGTCGAAGTGGTTACTATCGATGATCTGGCTGCACGGTTTGGCCATCCAGATCTCATCAAGATTGACGTTGAAGGAGCCGAGTTGATGGCTCTTCGCGGTGCGGTAGGCACCTTGTCTCATAGCTCTCCGCCTTTGATCCTCTTCGAGTACATCCCGACAAATGCTGCTGCATTTGGCGGATATACGCTGACACAATTGGTTGAGACTCTAAAGCCAGGAGCTTACTCCGTATTCAGGCTCACTGATGATGCTCGTCTACATCGAATTGACGAACCTAACGGAGTGGGTCGTCCGACCAATGATTACCTCGCTGTGCCAACAAGCCGGCTCTGTGAGGTCCGCGCCTTCAATGCGGCCGAAGTGAGTTGACCAAGGTCTCATCGTGCTATCACCCGAGTTGATGAAGGACGCTGTATCGGAACGGCCACCGCACATTTGGCAACGCCTATACAGAAATACGGCTGCCTTAGGCTTTGCGCAGATCGTAAACGTGGCAAGCAATATTCTGTTGATACCCCTCTTCCTGACTCACTGGCCAACGGAAGTGTACGGAGAGTGGATTGCCATATCGGCTCTGGCTGTCTACTACTCAACTGCCGATATGGGCATGAATGCAGCATCCGGAAACGCTCTCATAAAGGCCTACCAGCGCAAGGAGTGCAAACAATACCGCGAGATTCAAGCATCGGCCCTCCTTTTTTACCTCAGCATGGCATGCGCGGTGACCGCGCTTTCAGCGGCAACCTGCTTTCTGCTTCCTGTTGCACGTTGGCTCGGAGTGGTTCACATCCCCCGGGCGACCGCAGCTCTGGTCATGTTTCTTGTGGCCAGTCGACTGGTGTGGACCATGCCAGCTGGGCAGATCTGGAACATCTTCCGCACTACGGGGAACCTATCAACCTCCCAGTGGATTGCAAACCTTCAAGCGTTTGGGGTGTTCGGGGTTACTGCGGCCGTGCTCTACCTCGGGGGTGGCGTCGCGACGCTGGCACTCTGGACCTGGTGCCCTCTAGTACTCTGCGCCGTGCTGGCCTGGGTGCTGGTTCGACGTGCCCACCAGGACCTGCTGCCGCGGTTGCGAGCAGCTAGCTTGCGTGGAGTAGCGGACTTAAGTAAGCCGAGTCTGCTGTTTGCGTTAATGATGGTTTCGACCCTGATCAGGGTAACCGGCCCAGTCATCGTTGTAGCTCACCTACTTGGCGGTGCGGCCGTCGCCCTGGTCGTGACAACGCGGACCGTCGCAAACGTCTTGACCCAAGTGCCGGCCATGATTTGCTGGGCGCTGTGGCCGGAATTGACCAGGCTGGACGCAATTGGAAACAAGGCGGGCTTGCGAGCGGCGCACAATTTCCTAGTGGCATCCTATATGGCGATTTCAATAACTTTTGTGGGTGCTCTGTGGTTCGAGGGTCAAGGATTGATCGAGGTTTGGACTCGCGGCCATCTGTTGCCGCAACCTTGGTTGGTGAGAACGTTTCTGCTGTATGTATTGTGCCAAGCGCCGTGGATAGCAAGTTCAATGCTTGCGGGGGCAACCAATCGGCACCGAACTCTGGCGTGGTGCCAATTGCTTGCGGCGGTAGCAGGAGTCGCGCTCGTCGCACTGCTCCTGCCGAAGTTTAAACTCCTGGCTGTGCCCCTAGGGCTGTTGGCAGGCGAGGCTCTTGCCTGCTACCACTTCGTGATCGCGGACGCCTGTACGTTGGCCGAAAGGTCGTATCGAAAGTTTGCGACTCGCGTGTGGTTTACCCTTTCGTTCGTGACTACACTCACCTTGGCTATGAGTGCAGTAGCACATCGGATGCCAATTGCATCTGTACCAGTCCGCATTCTAGTGGCCGGAATAGTTTCCGCGTTCACTGCAGCGGCCGGAGTGTGGAAGCTCTTGCTCCCCGAATCTGAGCGGCAGCTAATAGTGAAACGCTTCCGCGCTACGCCCCCTTGTAAGCTTGCGAACAGCATTAGCACAGAGTCTGCGAGGCCATAACTATTAAGGCGCCACTGCCGAGCACAACGGCACCGTGGTGTTCGCGAGGACCATACCTGATTGCGGCAATTGTGAATCCGAAGGAGGCAAGCGACAGAATGCCCCAGCGCAAGTACCGAACTGCTCTGTATGAGAACTACGACTCGATGCTGCCACCGGAACGGTCGGACGGCAATACACCGACATTTACCATCCAGTGCGCCTCGGGGTTGTGCCGCTTGAAGAAGTGGCTACCATTTGAAAAGAACATTACAACTATAATCTGCAGGTTGGAGACCACAATTGTATCGCCCTGAACTGGACACTCCAGAGCGCCGCCACAGGAATGCCAGGATCGCTGGTCTTGCGATGCGGACCGGCCTACTATCCGCACTAAGACTGCTGGGTCGTTCAAAATGGCTTCGACTTGGTGCAAGATACCGCCTGGTTAGTCTATTCTGCCGCCCAGAGTACTGCGGTTCGGTGCCGTTTGAGGTTGATTTTTTCGGTCTCAGGTATCCAGGTGATTTGAGCTGGTATTTGGATTGGAATGTTTATTTCTTTGGAGCATACGAAAAGACCTCCCTACTTTATCTGAGGGACCTTCTGCGCGATAGGGGCGGAGAAGTATTTATTGATATCGGAGCCAATGTCGGGCAACACACGCTGTTTATGTCTAAATATGCGCGGGTCATCCATGCCTTTGAGCCATGGGACGTCGTGCGACGCTCAATCGAGGAAAAAATCAAGCGGAATTCGTTGACAAATGTCAAGATCCATCCAGTCGGGCTCGGAGAACGGCACGAGTGGCTTCCATACTATGCACCATTAGGATCTAATACTGGAACTGGATCTTTTGATTCACATCATGCAACGGACAGGAACAGGCTTTCGGAAAAGCTAGAGATTGTAAACGGCGACGAATATTTTGAAGCGAACGGAATTTGTGATATCGACCTAATAAAGATCGACGCAGAAGGATTTGAAAAATTTGTTTTACTTGGTCTTCGCAAGACCTTGGCGCGATCGAAGCCCACCGTATTTCTGGAGGTTTCCGAAAGCACACTAAGAACTCTTGATGGCCCTGACGAACTCCGGCGTTGTGCCCCTGAGTGCTATGAGGTGGTCTACGCAGACATAAGTCAAAACGGCATTAAGTACTCGCAATTTGACGCCAGCAGGCCGGGTAACGTTTTGCTACGCGTAATCGGGTGATCGGTGCCACGACGTTTTCTGGCGTGGTGGCGAGATGCGGCCGGGGATCGAGCGAGCTACCGTCCGTAGGACTTAGATGGACGTATATAAATGGCGGCCGGCCTCATTCACGCTCCGCACCGGACGAAATTGATGACAAAACTAAAGATCGTCGTGGTAGGGGCGCAATTTCCTGATTCTTTCGCCCGTAACGTTAGTGTCAGCTTGGAACATATGGGCCACCTCGTGACCAACGTAAGCACTTCGCGCGCTTACCACAATCAGAACCGGGTCTTTCAGGCATTCTGGATATATGCGCCGAGGGCTTTCCCCCTTTTGGAACGGGTTGCCTACGACAAGCTGGTAAAGACCGTAGCTGCGAATCAACCGGACCTTGTTCTTCTCACGCAGGGTCTGCCCCCTCAAGTGCTCAAACGGTTGAGCGAGGTCTCGGCATCCAAACTTGTTTGTTGGTTCACTGACCCGGTTGCCAATTTCTACCGCGGGTATCTAATTGCAGGTTCGTATGACGCTATATTTGTCAAGGAATCCCATATTGTGCCGCTCCTGCGGGACAAACTTGGATTGAACGCTCATTATCTACCCGAAGCCTGCAATCCCCTATGGCACACCGCAATCACTCTCTCCGAATCGGATCGTCGCGAATTCGGCTGTGATTTGGCCGCCATTGGCAGTTTGCATTACTACCGCGCACGCATGTTGGAGCAGTTTGTCTCTTACGATCTCAAGATATGGGGCAATGCCTGCCCTTCCTGGGTTGAGTCGCCAACCCGTGCTAAGTATCAGCACAGGCTGGTTGCTGAACAAAGTAAAGCCAAGGCAGTTCGTGCCGCACAAATCGTTGTGAATACCATGAATTACGCAGAAATTGAGGGGGTAAATTGCACGCTGTTTGAGACGGCTGGTTGCGGAGGCTTTCAGATCACCGACCTCAAACCGACGTTGCCGTCACTCTTCGAGCCTGAGCGCGAGATCGTCACCTTTCAAAGTCGTGCTGAACTGAAAGAGAAGGTGGATTTTTACCTGGCACACCCACAGGAGCGGTTTGCTATTGCCGAACGTGCTTATAAGCGCGCGCACAAAGATCACACCTACGAGCAGCGGCTGCGAGCCATGTTCTCGGTACTGGGCCTTGCCGGCAAGGATACCCCTGCTCAGAACTCAAACGGTGTGGAGTATCGAAACCAGCCTTGCTTAGTCGGACGAAGGTGAGCGTGGCAACGAATCAGGCGGCATCGATCGGAGTTTTTCGGGGGACAGGCGACCAGCGCATGGTAGGCTCGCGCGGAGCGCTTCTGTTTGGCGTGGCTGTTATTGCGCTCTCGGCATGTGCGATCGGGTCATTCATCGGTGGCTCAGTCGGTTTAGCACTGACAAGTGCTGCGACTCTGGCTACTACCTGGGTTGTACTTCAAGTGGGAAACACAATATTACCAAACTCCTATTGCTTCAAAGCTGTAGTCTGTATATATGGGAGTCAGTGCCTGGTTCAGTTATTGCTTGCATTATATGGAACCACCACGTGCATTAATGGCGCTTGGGGTATGGATATCGCTGAGCATTCCGGAGCTCTCGCATTAGGGCACCTCTCATTGCTCGGCGGCACTGCCCTCGCCGCGGTGGTGTACGGCTCGGTTATTCGCAGAAAGAACTCGGACTCTTTAGACCTGACGCAATCCCTGCCAAAACGAGCACAATACGCTCTCGTTGCAGCCCTTTTGGTACACGTATTACAACCGATGCTCGGGCAGCTTCTACCGGAAACCCTCGCCTGGATGCTGAGTGTGCTTGGAGAAGATTTAGAAGCTGTGGCGTTCTTCGTGGGATGGTTTGCCGGAGATCTCGGCGCGGTGGCGAATGGCGGAGTCCTGGTCGTTCTGGTACTTAACGTTCTCGTCGGCGGACTGCGCGGTACCAGATATCCTATTATGCTCCTCGGTTTGTATCTCGTTGGGCGCTTAATCTCTCCTCGGGAGCGCCGTCGTGCGGCAGTGATCTGCACCGCTCTTGCAGCGGCATTTCCAATTCTCGTCTTTTTCTCGATGGTTGGAGACGTTCGCAGCACCAGGGGACTGGGATCTGTCGAACTGCTTAAACCGTCACACTGGAGTGACTTCTTCGAAGGCGCTACGGTCAGTCAGTCTGATTACGATACTCAACGTGCGGATCCTATAGGCAACGTCTTGTATCGTTTGTACGCGTGGCCTAATGCGGCGAGCATCATTCTGACGCCAGATCCGGTACCATATCGGGGTTTTGCAGGTTGGGCGGCGAGCTGGGGTGCCTACTTTCGATTCGGAACATGGTCTCCCGAAGCTCGTGAAGAGTATTATCAGTCTGGTTATGGCACGAACCAGTCCTCTCATTATGGCTTTTTGAACCAGCCCGGCTCTGCGGTGGAGTTCGGCGTTATAGCAGATGGTTGGTCAACGGCAGGACCACTCGGTGTGTTGATTATGGGATTTCTTGCTATGCTGGCACTATGTCTCGGTGAGGAACTTGGCCTATATAGCAAAAAGCTTAGCTATACTAGTAAGCTAATATTTCTTTGTATTCTACTGAAGGCCTGCATTCAGTGCTACGTGTATCCGACGCCGTTAGTGATTCGATATGTTGCCCTATACACCTGCTTTTGGCTAGTACTCTTAAAGACAATAGATGCTCTAAGAATGCGGCAACAATATCCTTTTGGTCGCCAGACCCCCGCTATGGCGCCCGGCTTTGCCGTGCGACGGGAATTCAAAAGCGGCTATGATAGGTGAACTGATTCAGATTCACTTCTCCCGGTGGTAGCCTCACGTTTTGATAACACTTTCGCAGATGACAGACCTAATACTACTCTCTGGTGATTATCCCCCTAACGACGGCGGGGTCGCGCGGTGGTGTTCGGAGATCGCGAGTGGTTGCGCACGACTCGGTGCGAACGTTCAGGTGATCGCCCCTGCTCCGAGTAAAGGTGTTCCGACACCAATTGCGGGCGTGCGTGAAATTCGCGTGAGGAATGCTCGGCCGTGGCGGGAGTGGGACAGTTACCGGGCGCTGCGTGATGGGACATGCCGGGGGCCCGTCATTTGCGGATTGTGGTATCCAGATGGTCTGCTGGCGCAAGCTGCCGGTGTGAGGCCGCGAGTCATCCTCGCGGCCGGGTCAGAACTGATGCCCAGCAAGTCCCGGTGGCGCCGCGAGATCTGGAAACGGCTGCTGCGGCAAGTCTGCGAGGCCGCGGACTTGGTCGTTGCCGACAGCGAGTACACCCGGAACCTGGTACTCAAGGGGGCACCGGAAGCGAATGCTGTGGCGATCCCGCTTGCGGTGGATCACGAACGTTTTTTCCCCGGCGACCGAGAAGAGACAAAGCGCCAACTAGGAGTAGCAAATAAGGCTGTGTTGCTGACGGTGTCCCGATTGCATGCCTATAAAGGACACGATGTGGTCCTCAAGGCGATAGCCGCTTCTAGCGAGCACACCCGTCGTAACCTGGTCTATTTGATTGCAGGAAAGGGACCTCACCAGGGCGAGTTGGAAAGGCAGGTTAGAGAGCTTGGCTTAGCGAAGCAGGTTCGGTTTCTCGGGTTCGTACCCGAGGATGACCTCCCCGGTCTATATCGCGCCTCCGACTTGTTTGTGCTTTGCACCCGGGAACTGCCTGAACGCCAAGAGGTCGAAGGCTTCGGTTTAGCATTTCTGGAAGCTCAGGCCAGCGGGGTCCCGGTGATAGGGACCCGAACGGGTGGTATAACCGACGCCGTCAAGGAGGGCGAAGGTGGATGGCTCATCAAGCAGGACGACGCGGCATCGCTGTCCAAGTTTCTCTCTCAACTGGTTAACGATCCGGCCATATTCTTGACAGCTGGAAACCGCGCTCGCAATCGAGTCGAGCAGCAGTGTACTTGGAACCACTATGTGCACCGATTTACCGAAGCACTGGAGTCCATTGGAAATGTCGGCACGCGAGGGAGAGAAGTGAAGCCAGACTCGCGCGCTGCCCAGTTTGTTCAAGTTCTCAAGAAATTCTTGGGCAACACAAGTTGCCTTTGATATTGCGCTCCGGGCTGAGCGTTTGGAATGTTAGATGCATCCCGGTGCCGCTCCTTTAATCTCGCCAACATAGGATGAACACTCAGATGGATCCTTTAGTGTCGGTCTTGATGCCGTGCTATAACGCAGCAGCAACCTTAGGAATGGCGCTGGCTTCACTCCAAGCTCAGACGTATCCGAATTGGGAATGCATTTTGGTCGACGACGGTTCTACGGATGGTCCCGATCGGATAGTCGAGCAATTCCGGGATAGCCGAATACGGTATACAAGACTGGATAGCAACAAGGGAAGGTCTTATGCACGCGGTCTGTCAACTTCGTTGGCGAAGGGCGATTTGCTGGCAATGGTTGACGCCGATGATTGGATCTATCCTGACAAGCTTGAAAAGCAAGTGGAGGTCATGACGGCGGACCCATCTGTGACCGTCGTCGGCACCGGTATCGGGATCGTTGATTCGAGTCACAACCTTGCCGGCGTTCGTGCGCAGGGCCCTTGTCCGCAGTCCCCAGTATTCTACGGGACCTTGAGCAGTCCCCAGGTGCCCCCTTGGGGATTCGCAACCTCTATGTATCGCCCGCGCGATGTTGCTGGACTAACGTTCAATATGCAGTACCGCTTGGGCGAAGATGTTGATTACATGCTTAGGCTGGCGCTCGGAAAGCGGTATGCGATTATTCCAGACGTCAAATACATCTACACCGAATATGACAGCGCTAATATAACAAAGGTCCTGAGCGGCCTCGATACAGTTCAGGACATGTTGAGGCAGTATAACAATAATTTCCCTGTGTGGAGCCGCTATCTTGCCCTGAAGACATTTCTCAAAAAGCCACTTTATTGGGGAGCGGACCGTCTGGGACTCTGGAACAAAATGATTTCGCGCCGCTCTAGACCTCCTAACGCAAATGACCTCGTAATATTCAGCCGCGCCCTCGCGACCGTCAAAGCGAGTTCAGCAGCATTTAGCCCAGCGTGGCAGGTCGCCACAAGCTATCGATCTAGCGCGCCTCCTCATTCGACTGCCTTTTCCCACGATGAGACAGGTGTTTCTCACCACCAACTTTAGCTCAGCTCACGAACGCTTTTGCCAAACAAACACAAGAGGCAGGGAGCAATGCACAACATGCTAGCTTCAGCACTGATATGCTTGTCAGCGATAAGCCTTTACGGGCAGAGTATCGAAATGGCTCGGCCTTCTGCAACTCCTAAACCCCTTGACGATACCGCCCTTGTCTACAATGTCAAGACTGCCGGCGCCACTGGCAACGGCATATCTGATGATACCGCAGCCATCACTGCCGCGATTCGGTCAGCGGCAGCCATAAATGCTGTCCTTTACTTTCCTCCTGGCACTTACTTATCATGTGGTATTACTCTTTCTCCCAGTGTAAAGCTATATGGTCCGCCGGCCTTTGGTAGGACTTCTGCGAGTGCACGCCTCAAGGCTACTAAGGAATGCGCCACTCCGATGATCAGCGGTCCGAAGGATTTATTCGATGTGACGATTGAGAACCTTCATTTTGATGGCAATGGTACGGCGCGAGTCGGCGTGTTCATAGACGCAGGCATTAGCTGGAACTTCGTAGGAAACAGCTTTGCCAATTTTCCTCTTGGCGCAGCACACATCAAGGGAGGAAGCGTACTATACCTGACTTATGAGCACAACAAGCATGTGGACCACGGTTACGCGCTTGACTTCCAAAACAACTATTCGTCGGTCGCGGCGGCTACCTACTACGGATGCAACGTCTGCTGGATTGAGAAGAACATCTTCAATACAGACTTAGGTATTCGGGTGGGCGGTGGGAATCTATTCATCAACCACAATGATTTTGAGCCGCTCCTGGCTAGTCCAGCGGTAGGCGTAATCGACCTGACTGACCCTCGGGGATATCCTGAAGTCAACGAAGTCAGCTATAACTATTTCGAGCTAAAGCCAGGTGCGTCTGCCTTACCGTTGCAGGCTATCTATTCTCCAGGAAGGCCTTTGGTTGCGATCGGCAACGCTATGTACAACAACAACCAGCTAGGGCGCGGCGCGGTCGCCATTAACAACAACGGTGGATTCAGTTCCACAATTCAGGGCAATCTGATAAAAGGCTGGGATACCGGAATCCAACTTGGACCAACGTTGCGCTCGGACAGTCAACAGTTAATCGGGTCGAATTGGTTCCGGTCTGTCAAGAATGATATAGACCCCCCTCCGACTGCCAAGCAGGCTATGACCGCCGCTGCCGGCCAGCGGTTACTGTCATTACCGGCAGGAACGTTCGTGATTGGCTCGGCTTTGGTCCAGACGACTTGCAGTGTGCCCCGTGGAGTGACGGCTCTTGACCTAGAGAAGTGTAACGATTTCTATCTTGATGAGAGCGCTCTTAGCAGAATCAGCGAGCTCCAAAACGGGCAGCCTGGCGAGGAGTTCACCATTAGTTCAGCCAACGGAAATAGCACTCTCGCGACATCGGCTTTCAATTTGTGCGGAGCCACAGACTATAAGCTTCCACCACATGAAATTCACAGCTTTAAGGTCGATTTCAACGGCGTGGTCCGGGAAATCTGCTCTACACCAGTAAGGGTACAAAGATAGGGAGCTCTGAAGCTATTGGAAAACCGAATCGCACGGCAAAATACGGGTTGCTTTTATCGTGTGCAGATATTCGTGGAGATTACTGCATGTGAGGTGGCCTTGCTAAGTAAGCGAATTCGAGGTATCGCAACTAAAGCCAATGGCGGCATAGCTTAGCGATGCGTGTCCTCCACGTAGTCAAGACATCCGATGGCGCAAGCTGGGCGGCCAACCTGGCAGCGGTATTGGTGCGGTCAGGGGTGGAGGTCCACGTGGCACTGCCGCGGGCCGAGGGCCGCACCGTCGAGGCGTGGCGGCGCGCCGGCGCCACCATCCACAGTGCTGATTTGGCCCTCCCCGTGCGGCATCCGGGGCGCTTCGCCGAGGTGAAGCGGACGGCGGGGCGGCTGGTGGACAAAGTTCAGCCCGACCTGATTCACAGCCATTTTGTAACCACGACCCTGGCCTTACGGCTCGCATTGGGTAAACGCCACCGAATTCCCCGCGTGTTCCAGGTGGCTGGACCTCTCCACCTGGAGCACTGGTACTCCCGGCAGGCAGACGTGAGCGTGATGTCAGCTGGCGAGCCGGACTATTGGATCGGGTCAAGTCGCTGCATTACAAATCACTATCAACGGGCCGGCGTCCCGGGCTCGCGGTACTTCCTAAGTTATCCGGGCTGGCGCGTCGAGGCGATTTCGGATAAGCGCCAATTCTACCTTCACCAGCGCCTTGGCATCGCTCCAGAGAGCAGGTTGGTCGGGAACATGAACCTCATGTATCCCCCAAAGTACTTCTTGGGCCAAATGGTGGGCCTGAAGTGTCATGAGGATGTCATTGACGCGCTCGGGGTGCTGGTACGAGCTGCTCCGGGAATTAAAGGCGTGCTGATTGGCGACTCGTTTGGCTTGGGACCTTGGTACGAGGAGCGGCTGCGGAAGCGTGCTCGCCGGGTTGCCGGGAACGATGTGCTCATGCCCGGTCTTTTCAGTTCTGTCGAGGTGGCCAGGAGCTGGCCCGATTTCGATTGTGCCGTGCACGTGCCGTTATCGGAGAATTGCGGCGGCGTGCTCGAACCTCTGCTGGCTGGAGTTCCCGTGGTGGCGGGCGCCGTTGGAGGGATTCCCGAGCTAGTCATTGAGGGCGTCACCGGCAGGTTGGTTCCAGTACGCTCTCCGAAAATATTGGCAGAGACTGTGCTCGAGGTGCTGGCGGAGCCGGAACACCATCGAGCGATGGCCGCAACGGGTAGAGCACTGGTAAAAGAGATGTTCGATTTCGAGCGTACCGGCCAGGAGGTATACCAGATTTATCGCCACATCTTGGAAGGTTCGGTCCGCCCAGTGGAGTTCGATTCGCGCGCCTATCTCCGCCGCATTCAGTTGGGGTTGGAAGCAATGCCAGCGCCCGGGCAGGAAGGGCAAGTGATGGGAGTCGCGGCCGTATGAAGAAGCTTGTCATCATCGGAGCTGGTGGAAATGCGCGCGAGCTGGCCGACATGCTTCGCGTGTTCCCGGAATTTCAGGTACTGGGTTTTCTCACTAATACGCGGGGGAAATACGACAGTCCTGGGCGACTTCAGTTGGCCGGCAGCGCACGATGTAGACGCCTTCGCCATGGGAATCGGCGACCCCATCGCAAAGTTTCGGGTGGGCCAGGAATTGGCTAGGCGCTACCCACAGGTGGAGTGGCCTCTAGTCGTGCATCCCACCGCGTATGTTGGCAACGGAGTGAAACTGGGAAAAGGTGCGGTAGTTTGCGTCCGCGCGGTTGCAACCGTCGGAGTCCAACTCGGCGATTTTTCTCAACTGAACTTCGGATGCACCGTAGGTCACGAATCAGTTATCGGAGCAGGATCGCTCGTCAATCCCGGAGCCAATATCTCGGGAGGAGTGATCCTGGGACGTTCTGTCATGGTTGGCACTGGAGCGCAAATCCTACAGTACGTCAAGGTCGGGGACGAAGCACAGATTGGGGCTGGTGCGGTTGTGACAAGGGAGGTGCCCCCAGGAGCAACGGTAGTAGGCGTACCCGCCACACAGAAAGCACTCTCCACCTCGGACCGGCGTTTATGAACGGGCCCTACCAGAAGTGCCTGAAGCGACCGTTGGATATGATTGTCGGCGCTCTGCTGTTGATTGCCTTGTCGCCGCTGCTGCTTTGCATTGCGATACTGGTCAAGGTGAATCTCGGCCGGCCAGTCTTGTTTCGCCAGCGGCGACCCGGTCGGGAAGGCGAACCGTTTTTCCTTTACAAATTTCGCACTATGACCGACGAGCGCACGACAACTGGAGAGATGCTCCCAGACAGCGCTCGTTTGACGAGGCTTGGCAATTTTCTACGCCACAGCAGTATGGATGAGCTTCCGGAGCTTCTGAATGTTGTTCGGGGCGAGATGAGCTTAATAGGGCCGCGCCCGCTGCTGATGGAATATCTGGAACGCTATACCCCCGACCAAGCTCGTCGGCATTACGTCAGACCCGGCATTACGGGATGGGCACAAGTCAATGGGCGAAACGCTATCAGCTGGGAAGAGAAGTTTCGGTATGACGTCTGGTATGTAGATCATTGCGGCCTATTGCTGGATGTTCGGATTCTGGCAAGCACCGCGATAAAGATCTTATGGCGAGATGGAATTTCTGCAAGAGGTTGTGCAACCATACCAGCTTTCACGGGAGTGGAAGAAACGAGACCGCGTCCAGAAAGGGCGCTCCCTAAGAACTCCTGAGTCAATCACTTCGCCGGTCGCAGTACGGTTTCCAAATGGTTACAAATGATGCAACACATTCAGAGTTGTTTGCGCCCTGGCCTTATTTTGCGCCGGATGAAATCGAAGCTGCGGCTGCGGTATTACGCAGCGGTAATGTCAATTACTGGACGGGCGAGGAGGGCAGGCTCTTCGAGCGGGAGTTCGCCGAGTTTACTGGCTGCAAGCATGCGATCGCAGTCGCCAACGGATCAGTCGCTCTGGAAGCTACTCTGCGAGCGCTAGGCATTGGTCCGGGAGATGAAGTCATCACCACCAGCCGCACGTTCATCGCATCGGCTAGTTGCGCAGTGGCGGTGGGCGCACAGCCCGTCATGGCTGATGTTGATCGTGACAGCCAGAACATCACGGCAGATAGCATTCGGAAAGTATTGTCCTCGCGTACCAAGGCCATCGTCCCGGTGCACTTGGCGGCCTGGCCCTGCGAAATGGATCCGATCCTTAAATTGGCCGCCGAGCATGGCCTCAAAGTTGTCGAGGACTGCGCCCAGGCGCACGGGGCAACCTACAAGGGTCGGCCAGTGGGCTCCATGGGCGATGTCGCAGCGTTTTCATTTTGCCAGGACAAGATCATGACTACTGCCGGTGAAGGCGGAATGGTCACCACCAACTCGGATGATCTTTGGGAGAAGATGTGGGCCTACAAAGATCATGGCAAGAGTTACGACGCTGTGTACCGGAAACAGCATGCTCCCGGATACCGCTGGCTGCATGAATCGTTTGGCACCAACTGGCGAATGACCGAAGTGCAGTCGGCGATCGGGCGGGTGGTGCTCCGCAAGATCGGCCACTGGCTAAGCATCAGGCGCAAACATGCACAGAGGCTGAGCGACTGGTTTGCGCAGTTGCCGGGGTTGCGCGTGACCCACCCGCCCCCGCACGTCGACCACGCTTATTACAAATACTATGTTTTCGTGCGTCCCGAACAGTTGCGGCCTGGCTGGAGCCGCGATCGCATCGTCGAAGCCATCAACGCAGAAGGAGTGCCGTGTTTTACCGGCAGCTGCAGCGAGATTTACCTCGAAAAGGCATTTCCAGCAGACTGGCGGCCGAAGGATCCCCTACCGGTTGCTCGCGAACTGGGCGAAACCAGCCTGATGTTCCTTGTGCACCCCACGCTCACTGAAGAAGCCATCCACGCTACTTGCAGAACAGTCGAGAAGATCATGAGGGCGGCGGCACGCAGGCAATCCGAGCTAGCACTTTACTAGCGCTATTCTACTTTCAACAAACGCCTCACTGCCACGGAAATCTACGCACCTTCAGCCCCTGTATGCCGGCTGCGAGCGCTACGGCGGAGACGTGGCGGAAGACTTGTTCCATCGGGGGATCTGCCTGCCGACCTCGAGCAGCCTGACTGAGGAAGACCAGTTGCACGTGGTCAACGCGGTGCGGAGGACGGCTGGTATGGGTGAGCTGAACGAGTTGAGCGAGACGACAACGATTCAGGCAGAGTCCTGGGCGGTAGCCGGGGATTGAGGTTGGCGCGGAAGAGGAGCAGATGATGCGCAGGGCACGAGAATTTGTTGAGAAGCTCGTCAGAATACACCGAGCGGTAGTGTGGGTGGCGCAGATCGGGATTTTTGCGCTCTCGGCCGTGCTCGCGTTTCTGCTGCGGTTCGACCTGAGAATACCGCCCGCATATCTGGGGCACCTGGCCTACGCGCTTCCCATCTGGATCGTGGTCAAGAGCGTCGTGTTCCGCGTCGCGAACCTGGACCGCGGTTGGTGGCGATACGTCTCGGTCGCCGATCTCCTGCGGATCGTGGTCGGCAACTTCGCCGGTTCAGCACTAAGTTGCATTGCGATCCTCTTCATCGCACCCGCCGGATTCCCGCGCTCGATTTACCTACTTGATCTGATAACCTGTTTCCTCGGCACGGCCGGGGTTCGGATCATCGTGCGCATGACGGCGGAAGCCACTTCCCACGGGCGTAACGGCGCTGCGGGAAAGAACACGCTGATCTATGGCGCGGGTGACGCGGGGGTCACTTTGTTCAGGGAGATTCAGAGGAATCCGAAACTGGAGTATCACGTGCGGGGATTCCTGGACGACCGGCCGGACAAAAAGGGCGTGCATATCCTTGGAGCGCCGGTGCTCGGAGGAGTCGATCAGGTTCAGGTGCTGGCAACGAAGTACAACATCGTCATCATTCTGATCGCCATCCCCTCGGCTACGGGCACAGAGATGACTCGGATTCTGGAACGCTGCCACGCGGCGGGGGTAGAGTGCAAGACCGTACCGGGGTTGGGGGAAGTGATTCAGGAGCGCGAGTTGGCGGGGCAAATCCGCAAGGTGGCGGTGGAGGATCTGCTCGGCCGCAACTCCGTACGCCTGGAAGAAAACCAGATGTGCAGCACGTTGGAAGGCAAAGTCGTGCTGGTCACGGGCGCTGCCGGGTCCATCGGCTCCGAACTCTGCCGCCAGATCGCCCGCTTCCACCCCGCCGGGATCGTGGGATTCGAAATCGCCGAATCCCCCCTGTTCGAAATCGACCGCGAAATGCGTCAGGCCTTTAGAGAAACGCCTTTCTACCCCGAGATCGGGAGCATACAGAATCGCACTCGCCTGAACGAGGTCATGCGCCAGTATTCGCCGTCGGTCATCTATCACGCCGCGGCTTACAAGCACGTCCCCCTGATGGAGGCGCACGTCTTCGAGGCCATCGAAAACAACGTCTTTGGGACATACAACGTGGCCGTAGCGGCCGCCGAGTACGGAGTTGAAGACTTCGTCATGATCTCCTCCGACAAGGCAGTGCGGCCCACCAACATCATGGGCGCCACCAAGCGCGTGGCCGAACTGCTGCTCCTTGCCCTGCAAAACGGGCGGACTAAGTACGTGGCCGTGCGCTTTGGCAACGTGCTCGGCTCGAACGGCAGCGTCGTCCCCATCTTCAAGAAGCAAATCGCGGCGGGCGGACCGGTTACGGTCACCCACCCGGACATGCGGCGTTTTTTCATGACCATCCCCGAAGCTTGCCAGCTAGTGCTGCAAGCCGCGGTCATCGGAGTGGGTGGCCAGATCTGCGTCCTGGACATGGGCGAGCCGGTCAAGATCGTCGATCTGGCCAGGAACCTGATTCTGCTGTCGGGGCTGAGGCCGGATACCGACATCAAGATTGAATTCACCGGCATGCGTCCCGGCGAGAAGCTCTACGAAGAGCTGAGTACGATGCTTGAAGACACGGTGCCAACCGCCCACGAGAAGATCCGGATCTACGTAGGCAACGGCATGCCGGCAGGCGATATGGTGACATGGCTGGATTGCCTGCGCGAGATCTGCGAGACGCGGGATGTCGGCCGGCTGGTCATAGCCTTAAAAGAGATCGTGCTCGATTACAGCCCAAGCACCCACCTGTTGAAGCGTGTCATAGAGCCGCGGGAAGGCGACCGGCGCGCTGCCAGGCGGTTACCTGAACCTCACACCACCGGCCAATACCCCCAATGAAGTATCTGCTGGTCGCCGGCGCCCGCCCCAACTTCATGAAGATCGCCCCGATTCACAGGGCGTTCTCCTCCAGGCGAAACGAGCATACCCCAGCCGAACTGCTCCTCGTCCACACCGGCCAGCACTACAGTCGGAACATGTCGGCCGACTTCTTCCGTGACCTAGGCATTCCCGAACCCGACGTTAATCTGGAGGTTGGGTCGGGCTCGCATGCCGAGCAGACCGCGCGCATCATGATGGCGTTTGAGCCGGCCTGCCTGGAACATCGTCCGGATTGGGTGATCGTCGTGGGAGACGTGAACTCGACGGTTGCGTGCGCCCTCACCGCCAAGAAACTCGGCATCCGCGTCGCTCACGTCGAAGCTGGCTTGCGCTCGCGCGACATGTCCATGCCGGAAGAGATCAACCGCCTCTGCACCGATGCCATTTCGGATCTTCTGTTTACAACCGACATCGTCGCCGTCGAGAATTTGCGGAAAGGAGGTGTCGCCGACGAGAAGATCCACTTCGTCGGCAATACTATGATCGATACCCTGCGCCAACAGATCGGTCGTGCCCGTGAACTGGCGCTGCCGGACGGCCTCGCGCGGGGCGAGTATGCCGTCCTTACCCTTCATCGGCCTGCGAACGTGGACTCCCCCGACAACCTCGCCCCCATCATGCGGGCAATCAACGAGATCGCGAACCGAATTCCGATCGTGTTCCCCGTGCATCCCCGCACTGCACCCAGACTAACGGAGCTCGAACTGCACCCCCAGATCCGAACCGTGGAACCAATGAGCTATCTGCCCTTTCTCGGCTCGGTCGCGCGCTCCCGCATGGTTCTCACCGACAGCGGAGGCATCCAAGAGGAGACCACAGTCTTAGGAATCCCGTGCCTCACGATGCGCCCCAATACTGAGCGTCCCATCACGTGCGAGATCGGAACCAACGTGCTGGTAGGAACCGACCCGCAACGCATCGTGCAAGAAGCGAACTCGATTCTCGACGGCCATGCTCGCCCGGGTACCATTCCCGAAAAGTGGGACGGTCACGCCGCCGAACGGATCGTGGACATCCTCCTCAATCAACCCGTGCAAGCCCCCTGCCTCGTCTGCGCGTAAGCCCTGCACCCTCGTTCAGCTCTCTCTCCCCCTTTGCGCCCCGCGAGAACTCCCTTGTGGACAATACGTATTAGCCAATGCCATGAACCGAAAGCTCACAATCACCGTCAGCGAGGCCGTCTATGAGGGCCTTCACCGGACTATCGGTCGGCGCCGGATTAGCCAGTTCATCGAGAAACTCACTCGTCCCCACGTCGTGCCGCAGGATCTCGAAGCGTCGTACCGCGACATGGCCGCCGACCGGGCGCGCGAACAGGAGGCGCTGGAATGGCTTTCGCACCTTCCGCATCCTGGAACCCGCGCTCTATCACTCCCTTGGCAAACTACCTGAGCCGGAGCTTACCCATGAATTCTTCTGACGAGTCCAAATTTCAACTATGGAAGCGAAATAAAACTTTCGCTTCCATTTCTTCCACCAAACACAACTTTCCTTTTACTCCCCGGAAATAACTGAGAAACACATACGTCCCTCAGTCCAAATATGGGATCGCGCGATTCGCTGAGAGCACTGGTTTTGAGTCGCCGGCCTCGACGTTTAGCTCATCCCCATCAACGGATGGTTGTCCGTCGAGTAATCTTGTTCGATGGAGCGCAACATGGAAACTTCTGCAGCCCAGATTGCACAACAGAATCGTCACCACAGTCATCATCGTAGCGGCAAGCGTCACTCGTCGCGCCGCAAGCGCACGAAGAAGATTGTGCAGCGGCTTGCCATTCTGTTTTTTATCCTGATTGTAATGCTGGCCTTCTTATATGTCTGGCTTAGCAGAGGATCACCCGAAACTACTGGTCAGTCGTTGCACTTGTCACCGGCCAAAATGAAAGTTCTGAGTCTTTGGAAAGCAAGCGAGCGATGCAATCTTACAGTTCGAAACTCCCAGGGTGGCGACGGCTAGCCTTTTGAATGGATGCGAGCGTGGCATTCGCCGCATAGCGTGATCAGGTTCTGTTCCTCGTCGCTGCCCGACTGGCTGCGGAACTTGAGGTGATGCACCTGCAGGCGCTGCATACTACCGCAGACCTGGCAGCGCCAGCCGTCGCGCTCCAGCACCTGCCGATGCAGGTCTCGATAACTCGTCGGTCGAGTCTAAGTCGCGGACTTTTTCCGCTGACCTTCTTCATGAAGCGTTCTGGTTGACCTCAGAGAGAAAAGCCTGCTGTTGTGGACCGGGCAGGAACTTGTAGAAGCGGGAGATGGACTGCAGCAGGATCTCCGGGTTGCCGCCGTCGATCGAGGCCCCGGCGAGGAAGTCCGCACAGATCATTTCCAAGCAGTACCCTCGAGACTTGTCCGACCCCAGCATCGCCTGGGAAACGGTTTTGCATGCGGCCCGCTTCCAGGCAGTAAGTTGCAGGGCAGCGGTCTGGTCATCGGTCTATGAGCAAGCATGGCCGTATGTCATATGTTCTAGCGGCCTGGCTTTTTGGTGTAACGCTCGAGCATGGCGGCGGTGATTTCGCTGTTGGTCGGCCATTGCCCCCGCCTCTGTCCGGCGTGGGTCTGGTAGCTTTCCAAGCGGGTGGGGTCCGGCTGCACGATCTTGCTGCCCTGCAAAAACAGCAAGCCCAGTTTCTCCGAGGGCATCCGCGTCACGAAGGCCTCCGCATTGTCGAGAGCGGCACGTAGCTGCTTTGTAATCAGTTGGGGATCGAGCGGTCCCGTAGTGATAAGAGCACGCCATTCGGCGGCGGGATGGTTAGCGTTGCGGCGAATCTCGGCAATCAGCCCCTCGGGGGTGAATCCGGGCGACTTCTCGACGGCTGCCCAGATCACGGCACCCAGGGGGAGGATGGTTTCGTGGATCGTTACGAGGTCAACAAGGTCACGCACCTCACGCCGCCCAGCTGCGGCCATCACCTTATTCAGTGCAAGGTCAACCGGGTGCAGAACGTAGCCGAAAGTCTCATCCCGCATTGTCGGGAAGAACCGGAAATCGCTGTCAACGACCCATTCAAGGCGCGTACTGGCGTCCAGCCGCGTGACTTCAGCGGTGTAGATCAAGGGCAGTTGCCGCAACCACCTGACACTGTAACCTCCCGCTTCAAGTACCTTCGCGTCGTTGAGGGCGGCGGCGGCAACGCGTTCCTCGCGATCGTGAAAAACGTCGATATCGCCAGAATAGCGTGCCGCATCACGGTTCAACGGGGTTGCTCCCGCGATGTAGCTTTCCGGGTCCCGCTGTGCCGCGAGTAGCCGGAGAACCTCGGTTTGAATCTTAGAGAGCGGCACGGCAGGCCTGCTCGATCTGTTCCGCCAGACGCCGTGCTTCACAGTCGCCCTCGATGCGCAAGGCACGCGCCACGACGAGGGCGTCCTCTTGCGTCGGTGTGTCAAGCAGGCGCTTATTCCAGAGAGCCTGAGTTCCGTATTCCGCAAAGGCTCGACGGTAAAGGCTCATGAAACCTGGCGCTTCTGTCGTCTGGTCGTTCATCGTGCTTTACTTTCCGGGCAACTTGTCCCTGCGTTCCGGTTGTAGCACGGAGCCTCCACTCGTGCAACCTCCCTTGCAACACAAAGCCCTGATGGAACTTACTAAAGTGAGACAAAACACCCGAGATCTGAAGAGATCATGATCATGACCGTGATCCACACCAAGAGGCGATCGTGCAGGCTGGAACGCGGATGACGATGATTGATGGTCATCACCTCCACGCCAAGCAGCAACCACCGCAGTGACCCGCCGATCCTGATGTTTGGTCAGAAAGAGCACGTTGAGTCATTTAACTATTCCAAAAGAAACCAGTCAGTGCATCCCGGCCTCGCAGCAGGCGGCTTTTCTATGCATCCGTTCGTGGCATTCGGCGCACAGCGTGATTAAATTTTGTTCCTCATCACTACCTGAGTGGCTGCGGAATTTGAGGTGGTGCATCTGCAGGTTTTGAATGCTGCCGCAGGCCTGGCAGCGCCAGCCGTCGCGCTCCAGTACCTGGCGATGCAGTTCTCGATAGCCCGTCGAATCGAGTCGCAGTGGCGGGTTTTTGGCTGGGATCTTCTTCATGAGGCCTGCCCGGCGACCTCAGCTCGAAAGACCTCTTGTTGTTTGCCGGGCAGGAACTTGTAGTAGCGGGAGATGGATTGCAGCAGGGTCTCCGGTGACGCCGTCGATCGAGGCCCAGCGAGGAAGTCCGCACAGCTCATTGTCTTCGGGCGTTGGTTCGGTGCCGGTAGGATAGTAGCGACGGTCGAGCTGAGCGGTGACCGACCAGCCAGTTTGAGTTCTGGTGGAACGGATGAGATTCAGGATCTGTTGATCCACTCCTGTTCGGCGTCAACCATTCGTTCCGGTCTGACCTCAGATTGGCCATGGGCCACCTGCTTTCGCCTGCCCGCTGGTCGCAGTGCCGAAACCTCTGCTATGGGGCGTTTGCCATAG
>PLXE01000096.1 GCA_003151335.1 Acidobacteriaceae bacterium | reverse complement strand
GCCAGCGTAAGGTGCTGTTGGTCTTTGACGAAGCCCAGCATCTGTCGATTGCGTGCCTGGAGACGATTCGGGAATTGTTGGATCAACCGCCGCACTGCGGGTTGCTGTTCGCCGGCACCCACGAGTTGGAGCAGATCTTTACCCGCCAGGCCTTAGAGCTGGAGCAATGGCGTTCCCGCTTTCATGCCGGCCAGGCCTTGCCCGGCATCTCCGAAGACGAGGCAACCGACATCGTGCACTCGGAGCTAGGGTTGGGACTGTCGCGGCGGAAAATCCAAAAGCTAATCTCGAAGTCCCGGATCACGGACCTGCGCAACGGCGGCCAGCACAGCTATGTATCGGCCCGGCGGCTGTTCTGGGTGATTCGCGAGTTGCAGGCCGTCGCCCGCGCAGGAACAGCCGGAGGCGCGTTCTGATAGTTTCCGCGCTGCCAACAACCCGAAAGTAAAGTGACGACAAGCGCGTTTATCGGGACCAATCTGGGCATTATCGGAGTGACTTCAATCCGTCGGAATGATCGCCGGCTGTTCCGAACGGCCGCGAGTTACGGCAGCTTCGCGAACTCCGCTCTGGTTTATTCATAGAGTGGCATCTCGGCTGGACCTGAGGAAAGCTCGGATGGCTTTCGTTACTACGGTAAACCGACCTTTCTCACCAACTCAGCAAATCGCGGGTCGGAGCGTATGGGGTCGAGTAAAAAGTCTGTCTTTAACGCGATCAGATTCACACCATCCCGTTCGTGATAGGCAGTGTAGAGCCAGCGGAAAGTCTCTTCTTTGTCCCCCAAGTCGGCATACAGGGTAGCAACCGCGTACGGTGAGAAGTAGCCGTTCTTACGTTGCGTCAGCCGGGTTTCAATTCCTTTGGTGAGAGCGTCCTTCCAGCCGCCCGACTGAAAGCCTCGCTCCAGGGCAGAAGCAAAGTCGGATTCGTTGCGGTCATTGGAAAGCTGTGCAAATGCCTTCCATTCTTCGATGACCTGCGGATACATATGTTTTCCCCAGTACGCGCTGGCCAAATACTGGTGCACCACGGCAAATGTCGGATTATCATTTGCCAGCTTCTTACCCCACGCAATGGCCTCATCATAGCGTCGTGCTGAAATGTAAACCTTTGCGGTGGTCCCGCTGACGATCGGTGACAGCGGATCGAGCTGGTGAGCGCGAGTAGCCTCCGCGAGGGCTTCCTGCTCCCGGCCTCCGATGGAGCTAAGATCATCCCCATACCATTGGTGCGCTGTAGCGTCGTTGGGGTCGAGTTCTAAAGCCTTCTTGAATTCGGCCTCTCCTCCCGCAAAATCCCAGTCGTACTCCAACTCATTGCTTCCCAGAACAGCATGGAGATGGGCCAATGTAGGATCCAGCTCCAGCGCCCTACGGGCGGCGGCATTCGACTTTGGATAGTCTTCGGTGGGAGTACCGCCATGAGAGGGCAATACGCTATAGGCGTCGGCCAGGCCCGAATACGCCAAGGCGTAGCCGGGGTCTTTGACGATGGCCTCGTTGAAATAGGAGATTGCTGTGGCCAGCCCGGAAGGGGTCCGCTTGTTCCACTCGTAGCGCCCCTTCAGATACAACTCATAGGCCCCCGGATTTTTCGTGCCTTGTTTTGTGACAAGCTGCTTGTCCGAGCTGCTGAGCTTGGAGCGCAATCTGTCCGCAATGTCGCCTGCAATCTGCTGCTGTAACGAGATGATGTCGGCACTCTTGCCGCTGTAGTGCTGTCCCCAGATTTCGGTATTGTCGCGAACATCGGTGAGCTCGGCGCTGACCTCGATGCCGTCGCCCTGTGGCACCACTCGGCCGCTCACCAGCGCCGCCACACCTAGGTCCTTGCCGACCTGCTGTACATCGACATCTTTCCCCTTGTAGCGGAAAACTGAGTTGCGCGACTTCACCTTCAGGTCCGGTATATGGGTGAGATTGCCGATTAACGATTCGGTGATGCCGTCGCTGAGATAGTCGGTCTTGGCATCGCCACCCTGATTCGTGAACGGCAGCACGGCAAGCGAATCGATCTGCGCCGTCCTGCCAGATCGCAGATACCAGGTTCCGGCTGCCGCCAGGATGAGGGCGAGAATGCAGGCCGCTACAACCATCCAAATCTTGCTACGTTTGGGCGTTCTATAGGGTGCTGACGGCGCCGCAACGATCCTGCCGGACTCGGTATCCCGCTTCAGCCGTTGCAAGTCGCTCCGCATGTCGGCTGCGCTCTGGTAACGCAGGTTGCGGTCTTTCTCCAGCGCCTTGCGGATGATCGCCTGCAACCCCGGCGAGACCTCCGCATTCAACTGTGAAGGCGGACGCGGTTCGTCGCGCAGAATCACCCCGCAAATCTCGCCCGAGCTGGAGCCGTCGAAGGGCGGCTTGCCGGTCGCCATCTCGTACAGCACCGCTCCGAAAGAGAACAGGTCGGTGCGCGCGTCCACATCCTTGGCCTTAATCTGCTCCGGTGACATATAGGCAACGGTTCCCAGCATCGCACCCGGACTCGTAAGGTGCTCGGCGTCGGAGTCGACGATTCTCGTTTCGGATGCGGAATCTGTCCCCGCGGCCTTACCTCTGACCTTCGCCAAACCGAAGTCGAGAATCTTGGCATGACCGCGCCGGGTGACGAAGATATTCGCGGGCTTGATGTCGCGGTGGACGATACCTTCGCCGTGCGCCGCGTCGAGCGCGTCGGCAATTTCGGTGCCCAGATCCAAAAGCAGTTCGGTTTCGAGCGACCGTCCGGCAATGCGGTGCTTCAGCGTCATGCCGTCGAGGAACTCCATCACCATGAAGGCGCGGCCGGCTTCTTCGCCGATGTCGTAGATGGTGCAGATGTTGGCATGATTGAGAGCTGACGCGGCCTGCGCCTCGCGTTGGAAGCGCGACAAGGCCTGAGGGTCGCGGGCGACCTCATCGGGCAAGAACTTCAGCGCGACAAACCGGTGCAGGCGCGTGTCTTCCGCCTTGTACACCACACCCATGCCACCGCCGCCGAGCTTATCGACAATGCGGTAGTGCGAGACCGTCGTATCGATCATGGCTTAAAGATGCTGTCAGGAATGCCTGATGATAGGGCAGCTGCGAACGGCAGTCAATTCATTCCAGGCTCGCCCGTTACCAACAGAGCGGAGAAGAGGCAACCTAAAGTTGACGATAAACGGGCTTTGCGAGGTGTCGGAGTGACAGGACTCGGGAAACCAATTGAGAGGTTTCTGGATGTGTAGTCGGCCAACCTGAGACCGGCTTCGAGGAGATCGGAGCGCAAGCAGCGCTCCATAACAACACACTTCCTCGGACAGGACTTCCTGGGAGTTTGGCCGTCCACTTCAGCGGAATGGGCGTTTTGCGGACATGTGACCGATCGGCGTTGTGAAAAGGAAAGCATTCGTAAACACTGGCCGACTTATCAGTACTTAGCTCCCAAGTACCCATTTTCGGCACCTTTCGCTGACAGGGCAAAAGCAAGCGCGCTGACGCTACCGCGTCACACCCAGCGACTCTGGCTGGGGTTGGGCAATGGCGGAAAGACTAGTTCTATCGTCGGCTCAAAATTCGTCCTTTCTCGGGGCCTGGAATTTTCATGTGCCGCCTCGCTAACCTTCGTCAGGTGGATTAGCGTCGGCGAGGACGTTCCTTTGCCGAGGCCTCGGATCCAGCTGGTTCACGGAACGGTTCCACAGAAACGCGCTCGTAACACACTTCCAGCACGGTCAGGTATGCTGTACCGCCCGGCACTTGGAGAACTATGCGATCGCCCGCTGCCGACTTCATC
>PLXE01000105.1 GCA_003151335.1 Acidobacteriaceae bacterium | reverse complement strand
CGTAGCTGGAGTGGCTGTGGCTGCCATAGCTGGAATGGCTGTGGCTCCTCCCCAGCAAGGGTAGAGAAAGCAGTAGTGTGACGCAGACGAGTAAAGGTGCGATGTTGGGGCGCATGGCGCATCATGATGCCAGCCCCGAATGGCCGTCTAGGACATCCGTCACGATGTCGTGTTCACATGGGGCAATGGCCTAACTCACGCTGACTTTGCAGCACACCGAAAAGCTCCGAGGGTGCGGAAGGCCAGAACGCTCCGATCTCGGCGGACGAGCAGTATTGAAGCTTGAGAGGGGTCGCCGTGAGCCGCAAAGGCCCGCGGAACGGGGCCGGAGATGTCGCGATGGGGTTGGGGTATCCCGACGCACCTCTTTGGTACGAATGGTGTGCGAAAGCCTCAAATTCAACTAGAAACGTACCGTTCGTGCCGACGGTGGGCTTGCCCGACTGCACACTGTGCAGCTTTCACCGGATTTGTCGTTCTCGCCTACGATTCTCCCGGTTTCGTCTTACGGACGCATGGTGCGCGCACTCTTGGCTGCAGTAAAGTCGTGCATGTGCAGAGGTGACCTCGTAGGGCTTCCCGCAATCTGTCTTCATGCAGAACCGGAATTTCGCCCCTCGCAAGTGATCAACCTGAACACTGAGCACCATTGCGCGGAGGGTGTAAGAGGCCCACAGGCGAGCACAGGGCTTTCCGCTGGCCCAGAGAAATGAGCAATCAGCTGTGCTGTTTCGGAGGATTTGAGTCACCTTCCGCTTGTCAAAGCGTTCGGCCAACGTCGGCCACTTCTGAGGATTGGTAGTCATTAGCTTACAGATAAGCCGCTGCCACTCGACGAGGTTGCGGAAGTTGTCGTCGTATGGTGTGAACACTCCCGTTGTCTGCAAGAACCTCGTCAGTTCTGATGTCGAGTGCAATCCTAGAAAAGCCGCCCTGATGCTCCAAGGATCGAATTTTCGTTCTCCCCTCCCAGTGATTCGGCGAGTATAGACCGCTAGCCCAGCGTCCTCGACAGGTGCCGTCAGTCGCCATTCACAGTGCATCGGGCCAAACACCACTTTTATAGGGACGTTCACCAACTTCTGCGCCATTGTCCACACTCTCAGTCTCTGCACACTGTGCAGTTCAAGCCGAGTTCTGTTTGTAGTCAATAAGATACAGGAATTCAAGGCGATTTGTGTGCCATGGTGTGTGGTGACGTTTATGGCACTTCACACGAATACAATGGCTTGTATGGGTTGAGACAGAGCAATTAAGACGCGAGCCAACTGCACATCGTTGCGGCGCTCGACACCAGAGGTGTGTTCAAGACGCTGCCGACCAGTGCTATGAGGCCGTGTGTTGGTAACGTCACTGACCGCCACCTCTACCAGTTGCCTGATCTGGAAAACAGGCTATTCAAAGGAAGGATGTATGACTAACAAATAGATGCAAACTCAAATCAGCGCCCTGCCGCCAAGTGGGGCCAATACGACAAGCGAACTCCCGCAGGGGCAGTTCAAATTGATGCTCAGCAAAAACGAGGCCGCAGAAATGATTTCGGTGAGCGTTCGCACAATCGAGAACCTCATCGCCAACAAAGAGCTACCTGTCCGGCGCATCGGTAAGCGGGTGCTTATTCCGTATAGGTGTCTGGTGGAATTCTCTCGGCATGACCACCAGACCGGAAGTGTTCAATGAGCACCACGAATCCAATGCTCGCTGCAGCACTTAGTTATGCAGAGCGTGGCTGGCCCGTGTTGCCTCTTCACAGTCCGACAGGGGGTGCCTGCAGTTGCCGAAAACCGACATGTAGTAGCGTCGGCAAGCATCCCCGCACACACCGAGGATTGAAGGCCGCCACGACTGACGCAAGAAAGATTCGTCAATGGTGGACGCAATGGCCGCAGGCCAACATAGGCATCCTCACAGGGGCCGGATCGGGACTGGTAGTGCTGGATGTGGACGATAAGGGTGAAAAGCAAGGCAGCCACAGTCTGGCGCTCCGGGCTGCCGACGGTCACGAAGTGCCAACAACGTTTGCTGTGCGGACTGGCAATGGTAGGCACTTGTACTTCAAGCATCCCGGCATCCCAGTGGCGAACAGCGTGCAAAAGCTGGGAGCAGGACTGGATGTCAGGGGTGAAGATGGATACGTCGTTGCTGCGCCGTCTGCACACGCAAACGGGCAAACCTACGAAGTTGAATCATGCCAAGAACTGGCAGATGCACCGAGTTGGATTGTTGCTGCCATAGCCAAGAAGGAGAAAGTGAAAGGAGTTATGAACGAAGAAGAGTTTCGCAACAATGTGCCAGTCGTGGCTGAAGGCGAGCGTAATGACACGCTCTACAAACTCGCCTGTTCCTTGCGTGGTCAACATGGAATGGAGAGAGGGCAGATCGAACCCATTTTGCTCCATTACAACGATGAGAAGTGCGACCCACCGTTGGACGCGGATGAGATTTTTCGGATCGCAGAAACTGCCTGCAAGTTCCCGGCAGAATTGAAGGGGAAAAAGTCGGCGAAGAGACAGGAAGAAAACCCGCTGTACTGGTTTAAGTTCAATCTCCGCGATTTCTTCTCTGACGAGCGATTGAACATAATGACCGACTACCAGACGGGCTGGCACACACGACTAATCGCCTTCGCGTGGCAGCGAGGCGGCTTTCTCCCGGCGGACAGGAAGACCCTATACAAGCTGGCAAGGGCCAAGTCGCTTAAGGCATTCAATGCCGATTGCGACATTGTGCTTGCCGACTTTGAGGAAGTGACCGTTAACGACCAACCGATGCTAAAGAACCGTGAGATGGCTGCGCGGTATTCTCACACACTCCAAGACTGGATGAAGAAGAAAGAGGCGGGTGAAGCGAGTAGGGCAGCACGGATCAATGCGGCAAGGCCGACGGTAGCACCCACGATGGTTCATTAGCGATGAGTGATGACGGCATCTGGCTAAGAGAAAGCGATGCCCTCGAAAACTGCTCTTGACACAACTGGCCCTCCAATAGAATACTTGCCGGGTAAGTTATGAACGACAAACTAACCGACTCAGTGCGAAAGTATTTGGCGAAGATTGCCAGCAAGGGCGGCAAGGCTCGCGCAAAGAAGTACAACAAACAGACGCTCAGCAAATGGGCGAAGAAGGGCGGCAGACCGCCGAAGAAGAAAGGGACTAAATGAGCAAAAGTGTTAGAGGAACCTACGAGAAAGAGCCGGGTACAGATGTTTGGTGGATTCGATACGCGGATTCCACCGGACGCATACGGCGCGAGAAGGTGGGCAACAAAGGGGCAGCAATCAAGCTGTATCGAAAGCGTAAGACCGAGGTTTTGCAAGGCACTAAACTGCCGGAGAACTTTAGGGCAAAGGCAGTGACATTCGGTGAACTGGCGGAAGTGGCTCTGGATTATTCAAAGACGCACAAGAGTGACTATCGCCACGATGACTCGCGAATGAAGTCTGTACTGGAGACGTTCCGAAATCGGGCCGCTGAGACGATCACGCCTCAGGAAATCGAGCGGTGGCTAGCCGACGAAGCGGACGATAAGAACTGGACTCCCGCTACGGTCAATCGCTACAAGGCATTGTTCTCGCTCACGTTTCGTCTTGCGGTGGAGAACGGCAAGATCAAATACAATCCGGCACGGCTAGTGAAACGTCGGCGGGAAGACAATGCGCGTGTTCGTTGGCTTCTGCCCGTGGAAGAGAAGCGGCTAAGGCAAGCGATTGAGGAGAAGGGAGCTGAGCACATCCCCGAATTTGAGATCGCGCTTCACACGGGGATGCGACGCAGCGAGCAGTACTCTCTGATGTGGTCTGACATTGACTTCATCAACCGTATAATCACCGTTCGGCATACCAAGAACGGTGAAATGCGACACATCAGGTTGAATCAGGCGGCGCTTGCAGCGTTTGAGAAGCTGTTTGCTCGTTCTGAGGGCGAAGGCTACGTGTTCACGAATAGCCATTTCGAGCACTTGCTCAGCTCGCGTCATTGGTTCGAGCCAGCCGTCGAGACAGCCGACATTGCCGACTTCACTTGGCACTGCTTGCGGCATACGTTTGCCAGCCGATTGGTTATGAAAGGCGTCGATCTACGGACAATTCAGCAATTGATGGGACACAAGACGATACAGATGACTTGTCGGTATGCTCACCTCGCGCCGGAGCACCAGTTGGCAGCGGTGGAACGGCTGTGCGAGACTGAGAGCGTACAAGAAGAAGCAACTGACACCAGAACTAGCACCGAGCCTTCAATGCCCGTCAATGCGCAAGTCGCACTGGTTCAGTAACTCCTGTAATTGGTGCAGGTTGCCGAGCATTTGGGCCTGTAGCTCAACGGTTAGAGCAGGGGACTCATAATCCCTTGGTTGGGGGTTCGAATCCCTCCGGGCCCACCACTCTTCAAATCTTTTGGCCAGTCCGCAAATCCTCCCTCGCGCTGACTTTGGCGGAAGGTTCGCTGCCGCCTATTCCTGCGTTCCAAATGAGGAACTATCGCCTACGTAGATGCGCATGTCACTGACTCCTGAGCTGCAAATAGGCTATTTGTAACTCGGAGCCAGAAATTCATGACACTATGCATTTCCCGATTTATCTTTCTCGCATTCATGCTCACAATATTCGCCACCACGTCCGCTAATTCCCAGAACACTTTAACCGGTACCATCCATGATGTGGATGGCCGTCCCATCGACAAAGTAGTAGTGACAGCGCCGGAACTGGGTCTGAGGGCCTACACCAATGACCAAGGCCAATTTGTTCTGCAACTGAAGCCAGACATCATCCAGGTAACGCTGGTGTTCGACGCGCCCGGTTATTACTCGCAGACGTTCATCCACAAAGTTCAAGGCGCCCCCGCTACATTCGATGTTTCCATGCTTCCCAAGAAAGTTGAGAAGCAGGAAATCACGGTCAATGCATCCCGGCTCGACGTGCCGCTGGCGGCGAATCCTGCCGCGACTTCCATCGTGGTACCCGAGACGCTTTTGCAAATGCCTCGGGGAGTCGCTCCGGAAGAGGCGTTGGAGGGCATACCCAGCTTGAAATGTGACAACCAGGCCGACGGAGAACGTGTCCACGTCTCGATCCGTGGACAGGGAATTCTCAGCGAGCACGGTATCCGAGGTATCGAGGTATTGCTCGATGGAATACCGCTCAGCGATCCGACGGGCTTCGTTCCCGACCTTTTCGATGTCGACTGGAGCGGACTCCAGGACGTGCAAGTTATGCGAGGGCCGGTAGCTGTTTTGTATGGCGGCGGTTCGGCCGGAGGCGTAATCGACTTGCATACGCGCCTGCCGCAGGATACGACGAACGTCAGCTTCTGGTCGACCGGAGGTTCCTATGGTTTTTACAAGGCGCGCAGTGAAGTGTCGGGAACGGCCAAGGGCATGGGCTATGATCTGGCCCTGTCGCGGGCGGCTGGCGATGGCTATCGGCAGCATACCTCGTTCTGGGGAGACATTTTGTCCGGGCGTTTGTACTTCAAACCAAAGCCGTCGTTTCGCTTAAACGTGTTTGGCATTGGCACCGGATACTTCAACCAGAACGCGGAAGGTCTCAACCTTACTTGGCTCGCAGAAGATCGCCGGCAGGCAAACCCGGACGCCCTCAAGTACAACGAGTATCAGAAAACAACCCGCTTTAGCGGAGGCATCACTGGAGATTGGACGGCTTCCGATAACCAACATCTCGCCTTCAATTTCTTCTCCAGACCGACAAACTACACCGAGTCGGTGCCCTCGTCGGTTCTGCATCGGTCGCTCAGGCCCCTGGAAGGCTCGGTGCAATACAATTTTGACCACGCCGGCGCCACCATCCGGAACTATTTGGGGGTGGGATTCGATGTGGGCGGGCAGTTCATCGATGCGACGGCTTACCCAAACCTGGGCAATGCGGTCGAGGGGCCTAACCTTGTGGCCAATGGCAACATCACCCAGAGTCACGTTGGCGCCTATGTTATGGATCGTGTCAGCTTTGGGCCGAAGTGGACGTTGTTCTTGAGTGGACGTTGGGACCGCATCACCAACCGTTACGCCGACAACCTGAAGTTCAACGGCCTCGACCTGTCGGGCAGCCGAGTATTCACCAAACCGACAGGACGCGTCGGGGTAAGCTGGACGCCTCGCCAGGAATTCACCGCATACACCTCCTGGGGATCCGGATTTCTGCCTCCCGCGACCGAGGAACTTTTCGCCAACCCGGATTCCATCGGGGGTTTCAATACCCACCTGGTCCCAGCCACTTCCCAGGGGCCAGACGTCGGAGTCCGCGGCAACCTGGGCTTCCATCTCTATTACGACGTCACTTTCTATTATCTGCAAACCAAGAACGACTTTGAGCGTTACCGGATTACGGATCGCCCTCTGGAGACCTTCTACGCCAATGGAGGCAACAGCAGCCGCTATGGCCTGGAAACCGAGGCGCGCTGGCTGCCAACACGCTGGCTCACCATTTCCGGTGCCTACACGTTCTCGCACATGACTTACTACAGCTACCTAAGCCATACCTATCCCGGCAATCTGAACGGCCACTACCTGCCGAATATCCCCATGAACCAACTGTACGCGGATGCTCTGCTTCAGCTTCCCAGGAAGTTTTCGATTTCCGCGCGGACAATTAGTTTTTCGCGGGCCTACATTGACCCGACCAACGCAACCTGGATTGGCAGTTACACATTGCTTGGCGCCAGGGTCGCAAAAGGCTGGCAGTATAAGAACTTCTGGGGCAGTGTGTTCCTTACCGGAAGAAACCTGACCAACACGCAGTACATCGCCTTTACCGAGCCCGATCCGGATGGAAACTCCTATCAACCGGGACCGGGCCGCGAAATCTTCGGCGGTTTGGAGTTCCACTTTTAGATCTTCTAATATTGCGATCTCTCGTGCGCGTCTCCGGTGGGTCCGAAACTTTGGATCCACCGATTTTTATTGCCGGCCTGCTATTGACAAGCCTGCCGCGCCGTTCGACCATGCCTCTGTATTCCGGAGCGCCACTTGAACTGGCTGAGCGCCGTGTTCGATTTTGATGGTCACCGCACCTCCTTGGGGCGCGAGCTGGTCGCCGGACTGACGACCTTCACCACCATGTCTTACATTGTGGTAGTCAACCCGGCCATTCTTTCGACGGCCGGAATTCCGGCAGGCCCATCGTTTGTGGCGACCGTGCTGGTGGCTGCGTTCGGCTGTTACTTCATGGCGTTTTACGCCAATCGTCCTTTCGCCATAGCGCCTTACATGGGCGAAAATGCGTTTATCGCCTTCACGGTTTGCAAGCTTTTGGGTTTTCGCTGGCAGACCGCACTGGCGGCAATCTTCATCGCCGGTGTGCTGTTTATCGTGATGACCGTCTTGCGGCTGCGGCAGTGGATCGTCGAAGGCGTGCCGACATCGCTTCGCTACAGCTTCGCGGTGGGCATCGGACTGTTTCTCACCTTCATTGGGCTGAACGAGACTGGATTAGTCACCCTTGGCGTTCCGGGCGCACCCGTTCAAGCCGGGCATCTGACCTCGCATCCCGCGCTGGTAGCCATGTCCGGCTTTGTGTTGATTGCCATCCTGGTGATCCGCAAGGTCCCCGGAGCCATCCTGCTGGGCATTGTAATCACCGCGATTGTGGCGTTCGTTGTTAAAATCGCCCCGCCGCCGCACGGCCTGATCAGCATGCCGCCGAGTATCGCTCCCATTGTCTGGCAACTTGATTTTCGCGGCGCGTTCACCTGGCGTGCCTTCCCCGTAGTGCTCACCATCTTCATCATGGCCTTTGTAGATACTATGGGGACCCTGATCGGTCTTTCGGCGCGCGCCGGTTTCCTCGACAAAAACGGACAGTTGCCGCAAATCGAGCGTCCGATGCTGGTGGACGCAATCACAACCAGCCTCGCTCCCGTCCTGGGCACCACCACCGCCGGCGCTTACGTCGAGTCGGCCACCGGAATCGAGGCGGGCGGCCGCACCGGGTTTACCGTCCTCGTAACCGGAACCTGTTTTCTGCTGGCGCTGTTCTTCTCCCCGTTTGTAGCCGCCATTCCTTCGCAAGCCTACGGGCCCGCACTGATCATCGTTGGCTTGTTCATGCTTGCGCCCATCACGCGCGTTGACTTCACCGACTACACCGAATCCATCCCGGCGTTCGCGGTGGTTTCGCTGATGGCATTCACCTTCAACATCGCCATCGGAATCTGCGCAGGCTTCGTGCTTTATCCCATCTGCAAGCTGGTTGCGGGAAGGGCAAGCCACCTGAAGCCCGGACTCTGGGTCTTGACCGCGTTCTCGCTGCTGTTCTTCATCTTTTACCCGTACAGCTAGAGCCAGGTCTTATGATGGTCTGAGTGCAGCAGAACTTAAGCAATAAGGAGACACCCTTGGTCAAGTTTTCTGTCATCGAAAACCTGTTGAAACAAGTTGAGATTCCGCGGGATGGCACTCTCAGCCGCACGATTTATCGCGATGATTACGTGAAGATTGTCCTCTTCGGCTTTGCGGGCGGGCAGGAGCTATCGCAGCACACGGCTGCGGTGCCGGCCATCGTCGAGATTCTTCAGGGTGACGCGCGCGTGACCCTGGATGGCGAGGAGAAAGAGCTTTCCGCCGGATCGTGGGTTTACATGGAGGCCAAACTTCCCCACGCCGTCTATGCGCGGACTGATGTGGTGATGTTGCTGACCATGCTGACTGGCGCAGCGGCGAAATAGTACCTACACAGCCGCTAACAAAACCGGGAGTGCCTCACACGACCGTGCCCAATATCATTCAACCTGGTTCCGCTGTTCTCCCCGCGAACGTGCAATTTCGCGATGCGGAAGCGGCCCGGCGAAATCTCGCGCGCATTCGCCAACTGGCGCCTGCGGGAGTCCAGGAGGCACTTGCGGCCTTGCTTCCTAGCTCGCCCAATCCCGATGCCGCAGTCAATCAGTTTGAACGGTTGGCCGAATCGGCCTCTCCGGATTTGTTGCGCCTGCTGGAGAAGCATCAGTTCTTGATTCACTACGCTGTGGTGGTGTTCGCCAGTAGCCCCTGGCTGGGCGAGACGCTGATCCACGATACCGACTTGTTTCAGGGTCTTGTCCGCGACAAGAGCCTGGACCGCGCCCATTCGCACGAAGAATTCCAGGAGAGCTTCGCCCGGATGCGCTCGCGCTCGTTTGAAACCGACACGGCGGTCTTGCTGACCCGTTTCAAGAAGCGCGAGTATGTGCGCATCATGTTGCGCGACGTGCTGGGAGTTGCAACTCTGGCGGAAACGACGGCCGAGATTTCCGCTCTCTCCGATGTGTTGATTGAGGAAGCTCTGCGCACGGTCCATTCCCACCTGCAGCACCGCTACGGCTCGCCGCAACGGCTCGACCCCGAAGGCCGCGTGACCGATTCGCGTTTTGCCGTGCTGTCTTTGGGGAAGCTCGGCGGCAACGAACTGAACTACAGTTCCGACATTGACCTGCTGTATCTTTACGACGGCGGCGTGGAACCGCCGCGCGCGGAGATTTCCAACCGCGAATATTTCATCCGGCTGGCACAGCTAACAACGGAGTTGCTGTCGCGCCACACGCGCGAAGGCCCGGTCTTCCGCATCGATTTGCGCTTGCGCCCCCAGGGCAACGAAGGCGAACCCGCGGTGCCGCTGCCCCACGCCATCCATTATTACTCCCACGTCGCCCACGATTGGGAGTTGCAGGCCATGATCAAGGTGCGCCATTCCGCGGGCGATCTGGGGCTGGCGCGCGAGTTTGTGCGCCGGGTGCAGCCCTTCGTGTATCGGCCTGAGCTGAACTTCCTAGCCATCAAGACGGCGCTCGCCTCGCGGGAGAAGATGGGAAGTCACCGCCGCCGGTGCCTGCTGAAGCAGCCGGGCCAGAACGGCATCGATGTGAAGCTCGACCGCGGCGGCATTCGCGATATCGAGTTTCTGGTGCAGTGCCTGCAGCGGGTCTATGGCGGAAGCGAATCGTGGCTGCGTTCGCGGGGCACGATGTTTGCCCTGCAGAAGCTCTACGACAAGGAGCACATCGGCAGCAAAGACTTTCACAACCTCACCAACGCTTACGAGTTCCTGCGCAACCTGGAGCATCGCCTGCAATTGCGCCAGGGCCAGCAGACGCATCGGCTGCCGGAATCGCGCCGGGAACTGGAATCGCTGGCGCGCGGTCTCGCCAGGGAAGGTACGACCGCGCCAACTCCCGAAGAGTTTCTGGCCCATGTGCAAAGGCGCATGTCGGCGGTGGCAGAGATTTATCAACGAGTCATCTATCAGGAGCAGAGCCACGACCACCACCCGCCTGAATTTCAGTTGCACCCGGAGATTCCCGCGACCCCTGAGAGTACCTACAGCCAGATGATGCAGCGGCTGGCGGTCGATTCTCCCCGGCTACGGGAAATCGCCGGAACCGCGGAGTTGTCGCAACATGCACGGCGCAACCTCGATCGCTTCCTTAGTTCGGCGGGGACCACTTCGGAGCGCTATGGCGCGGTGCTGCGCTCGCCCGAAGCCGTGGGCCGGGCGCTCACCATCTTCGAGTGCAGCGAGTATCTCACCGACATCCTGGTGCGTCACCCGGCGGAGGTCGCGCTGCTGCCGCAGATTGAAGAGCTGTCAACTTCCGGCGAGGCCCAATTGTTTGACGAAGGTCCGCGAAGTGAGAGCGTTGTGGCCGATCCGGTATTTGCCTACCTGGCCCAGGAAAAGGTCGATCGCTCCGAAGCCAACGCCATCTTGCGTCGGCATTACCGCCGCCGCGTGTTCCTGTCAGGCGCCCGCGATCTGTTCCAGTTGCGCGAAGTATTCGAGTCGCTAAGCGAGAACACCGCCGCGGCCGAGGCTGCGATCCAAGCTGCCTTGGCGATTGCCGGCGCTCCTGCCGGATTTGCGGTTATGGGGCTGGGGAGGTTGGGGGCCCGCGAATTCGATCTCCTGTCGGACGCGGATGTGCTGTTCGTTTGCGACGAGGACTGCGCTCAAGAGGAGATGCGCCGGGTTGCGGCGCAGGTGATGGATGCGCTGACCGCGTACACCCTGGATGGCACCGTGTTTTCCGTGGATGCTCGCCTGCGCCCGCATGGTCGCGAAGGCGAATTGATTGTCACCCCAACCCAGTTGGCCGCATACTTCCAAGACGAGGCCAAGCCCTGGGAAGCGTTGACCTATCTTAAGTTGCGCCACATCGCCGGCGACCTCGAAGTCGGCAACCACGGGTTGCAGGCGGTGCGTAAGGAAATCGCAGAGATCGCGACGCGGCCCGGCTTCGATTCAAAATTGCAGGACGTTCGCATCCGCTTGGAACGGAGCGACACCGCTGCGAACTTCAAGACTGGCCCGGGTGGTAGCTATGACCTCGACTACCTGGCCGGTTCGCTGCAGGCGCGCCATCAGCTCTGGCTGGCGGGCAATCTGCGGGAGCGGCTGCACCTCCTGCATGAGCATGGGTTGCTGGACGCCTGCGATTGGGACCAACTCACGCACAGCGCGCTGTTTCTGCGTACCCTCGAGCATCTGGTACGCCTGGTGACCGGACGAGCGCGCAAATGGCTGCCAGTCGCCGAGCACCCCCATCGCGCCCTGCAAAAGCTCTTGTGGAGAGTGTTGCGCACCGCTGACAGCTTCGATCCCACGATGCGGCTGTCTGAAATCCTGCGCCAGACCAGGGCCATCTACCGCCAACGTGGTAGGCCGTAATCTGGGATTTCATTGAAGCAGTTGGCCTGCGGTGGTACCGTAGAAGGTTCGGGAGGACCCGGCAAGCCTTTCTGATCGGGACGCGGTGGATGGCGAGAGTGCGGGCCGCAAGTCGTTTTCGTGCCCATGACTCGGTTTTCGGCGTGCTGCTGATTCTGCTAGTGACTCCTGGTCCCCGACGCCTGGCTGTTTACAGCTTAGGGTCAATTCATACTCATACTCCTCGAGGTGCCTTGTGGCGGCTTCTTATAATGAAATACCTTTGCCCTCCAGCGGGACCAAGATCACTTACGCAAACGGTAAGCTTGTTATCCCAGACCATCCCATCATTCCTTTCATCGAAGGCGACGGCACCGGCCGTGATATCTGGAAAGCGTCGGTCCGGGTATTCGATGCGGCAGTTGAAATTGCCTATAACGGTAAGCGCCGGATCGCCTGGTACGAAGTCTTCGCCGGCGAAAAGGCCATGGACCGCTTCAAGACCTGGTTGCCCGATGACACGGTCGCTGCCTTTCGCGAGTTGCGCATCGGCATCAAGGGTCCGTTGACCACCCCGATTGGCGGGGGCATCCGTTCGCTGAACGTCGCTTTGCGCCAGCTCCTCGATCTCTATGCCTGCGTTCGCCCGGTTAAGTATTACCAAGGCATTCCTTCGCCGGTAAAGCATCCCGAGCGCATGAACATCATCATCTATCGCGAGAACACGGAAGACGTGTACGCGGGCATCGAGTGGAAAGAAGGAACGCCGCAGGCCAAGGAACTGATCGACTTCATCAACAATAAGATGCTGGCGGGCACGAAGAAGCATGTGCGCGAGGACTCCGGCATCGGTATCAAGCCCATCTCCATCACCGGCACCAAGCGCCTGGTGCGCATGGCCATCCAGTACGCGCTGACCAATCATCTCAAGTCGGTGACCATCGTGCACAAGGGCAACATCCAGAAGTTCACCGAAGGCGCGTTCCGCGAGTGGGGCTACGAGCTGGCCACCCAGGAGTTCCGCGACCAGGTCATCACTGAGCGCGAAAGCTGGATCATTGGCAACCTCGACAAGAATCCGGGATTGTCCATCGAAGACAACGCCAAGATGGTCGAGCCCGGCTTGGAATTTGCGCAGCCGGACTTCCGCGAAGCGCTCTACAAGGAAGTGAAGGGCGTGATCGACCGCATCTACGCCACCCACGGTAAGGGTGCGTGGAAGACGAAGCTGATGGTCAACGATCGCATCGCCGACAGCATCTTCCAGCAGATCGTGACCCGCCCCGACGAGTACGCAGTGCTGGCAACGCCCAACTTGAACGGCGACTACATTTCCGATGCTGCTGCCGCCCAGGTCGGGGGACTCGGCATTGCGCCGGGCGCCAACATCGGAGACCAGCACGCCATCTTCGAAGCCACGCACGGCACCGCTCCCAAGTACGCCGATAAAGACGTAATCAATCCCGGCTCAGTCATGTTGTCGGGCGTGATGATGTTCGACTTCATGGGCTGGCACGAGGCGGCCCGCCTGATCGAGGGTTCGCTGGAGCGCACCATCCTGCAGAAGAGGGTCACTTACGACTTCGAGCGCATGCTGGAGGGCGCCACCAAGGTCAGGACGAGCGAATTCGCCAGCTACATGATCCAGAACATGGCGCCGGTGGCGGAGTTGGTAACGAAGTAGTGCAAACTTTTGAGCGGTATATGGCCGAAGTGAAGGTTTTTCACGATCCCAAAGGGCAAACGCTCACTATCTGGTTCGCAGATCCCTCGCAGGAATACGTCTGCGAGGAGACCGGTGAGGAGGTCGTGCTCATGAAGGACCGGGCAGGTCGGGTCATCGGCTTCGAAAAACTCAATTTCTCGGTTCCGGATTCAGAATCTCTACGCGTCGCATTGGAAACTGCATCGGCGTAACCGCTTCCGATGTTTGCTCTTGACCTTCAGAGCGAGGGAGAGCGTGGCAGGCTCTCCAGCCGAGAGAGGGTTCATTCCAAAAACGCGTTTTACCGCAGCTTGGAGCACCTATGGCAACTGAGATTAAGGTCTGGGAAGTCATCAATGAGAGCCTTCAAGAGATCGAAAGTGATGACCTTGCCTCCGAAAACCTCGAAAAAGACCTCGAAACCTGGGTCACGAATAATCCGTCTCTTCTCGGCGGGAAGTTGTTGGCCATAAAACGGCAGCACGAGGTTCCACAAGTAGGGATTTTGGACCTGATCTGTATCGACGAGAATGGAAGGCTCGCCGTCATCGAGTTCAAAAGGAGTCTGACAAGCCGTGAGGCGGTAGCACAGGCACTAGACTATGCATCTTGGCTGGATGCGACCTCAGAAGCAGAAATCCGCAGCCTAGCACAGGAGAGCTTGGGTAAGCCGATTGAAGACGCCTTCCTCGATCACTTTGGTTCTGAACTTCAGTCTCTCGCACCTCAGAATCATCGCATTCTGCTCGTAGCTCCGCGACTTGACAGTTCTGCGGAAAGAATCATTGATTACCTAGCCGACCGTCACGGTGTTGATATTAACGCCATCTTTTTTCGCTATGCTAAGACAAGTAGTGGGCAAAAGATTCTAGTTCGAACCGTTCTTGTTCAGGATCGTCCAGGCCAACCGGCAGTGCGCAGCTGGGCTGATGAGTTTACGGTGCCCAAGCTGCTAGCGATGGCAAGTGACCGCAAGGTCTTACAGCTTGTTGAAGTCTGCCGTACGGTGTCACCGGATCTCGAAGAAGTCCCATGGGGAACCTTCAAAGGCTCGTTTCGGTACTGGATGCAAGGAAGAATGTTCTTCGGAGTGAACGTATCAGGGGGACGAGACAGGGCACCTACTGGCGAACTGCATGTCTGGATTCCACCCAAAACGATTGCTGAACTTTCTGGAATACCAGAGTCGGAAATTCGGGACTGCCTGAAGAACTCCCATGGCGCTTACGAGGCCGGTGCCACCGATATGATTGTTCGCCTACAAAACGTGGACCAAGCGAAATTGCTTGCTGACAAGTTGCGCAAATGGGCTGCGGTCGTAAAAGCCGGAGCAACGAAGGCTGCTGCGGTTTCAGCGCCCTAAGGTTCGGTTCGTCGGTCATTCCCTGAGGATTCTAAGATTATTTGTGCTGTAGCATTTCATCCCAAACTGTGAGGCATCATGCGTAAAAAAGTAACCGTAGTTGGTTCTGGAAATGTGGGCGCCACCGCGGCGCACTGGCTGGCGTCGAAGGAACTGGCCGACGTCGTACTGATTGACATCATCGAAGGCGTGCCGCAGGGCAAAGGTCTCGACCTGCTGCAGGCCATGCCCATTGAAAAGCGCGATTCGTTCGTGGTCGGCACCAACGATTACGCCGACACCGCCAACTCCGACATCGTGGTCATCACGGCGGGCATTCCGCGCAAGCCTGGCATGAGCCGCGACGATCTGCTCAACACCAATTTCAAGATCATGAGCGATGTGGTGGGCAAGGTGGTGCAGTACTCGCCTAATTGCATCCTGATCATCGTCTCCAACCCGCTCGACGCCATGGCGCAGGCGGCTTACAAGCAGAGCGGCTTTTCGCGCAATCGCGTGATCGGCATGGCCGGCATTCTGGATTCGGCACGCTTCCGCGCTTTCATCGCCCGGGAACTGGACGTCTCCGTCGAGAACGTCACCGCCTTCGTGCTCGGCGGTCACGGCGACACCATGGTCCCGCTGCCGCGCTACTCGACTGTGGCCGGCATTCCCATCACCGAATTGATGGACGCGGCCACCATCGAGCGCCTGGTAAAGCGCACCCGCGACGGCGGCGCCGAGATCGTGAAGTATCTCAAGACCGGCAGCGCCTACTACGCGCCGTCGGCCGCGGTCGCAGAAATGGTCGAGTCCATCCTCAAGGACAAGAAGAAAATCGTCCCTTGCGCCGCCTATCTGGAAGGCGAGTACGGCATCAAGGGGCTGTTCGTCGGCGTGCCCTGCAAGCTGGGCTCGGACGGCATCGAGAAGATCATCGAGATCAAACTGACCCCGGAAGAGCAGGCCGCCCTGCAAAAGAGCGCCGACTCGGTGAAGGAGTTGGTGGGCGTCATCGGGGTGTAGGTTCCTACGGGATATGTCGTCCCACCCTGTCGCCAACACAGGGCGAAAAGGGTGGGGCACCCGGCATCAAGAACGATCATCTCAACGCGTCGCGCCTTTCCCACGCCGACGCGTCTGTTTGAATTCGGTTACGAGCTCTTCCTCATCGACATCCGACAGTGCCTCGGAAAGCCGATCTGCGGCGGCCTTGAGTTCAGAAAGCTCGGCTGTCTTGCGTTGTCTCCGCCGGGTTGGGACATAGACACCGAGGGTCTCGCCACGCCGAGTGACGGCGACAGGCGTATCCGACTCCAAGAAACTGGCAATCCGCTCCCGGAACTCACGGACGCCCACTTTGAGTGCAACCATGCAATCCTCCTTGGACATAAGTGTACATCCATGTGTACATAAAACGCCACCCAGAGACTACTCGTAGGAACGAGCTGGACAAGAGGCGGAAATTGGAGGCGATCGGGCGCACCGGCTAGATCGTTCGAGTAGGAGGAGCCAAAGCCGTCACAGGAGTTGTGTTTGGCCAACGGCTAGGAACGCTCAAGGCGCAACGCTTTAGCGGCCATTGCATGGAGCAGACGCAGCTAGATAGCATGCAGGTGCTATATCATTCACCCAATATGCACAACTTTCGGGCAGACGCTACTCCTAAAAGTGCTATTGTTTCCCTAGGAGGCCCTAGGATCGACGCGAGACCCATTGGATGGCCCAAAGGGGGGCATCCTGTGAGCTTCGGCTTGCCAGCGGTCTCGTAGGCCATCTAGCGTACGTTTCCTGTTTTGGGAAATCAAGAATACGGACAGGCTCGCCCAAGATGGTCTTGGGAACATGCTGTTCGGATTACTGAGCCGAACACACCCCAACTGTCGCTCGTCTTTGTCGTACAGATCCGCCCTAAAGGATTACTCCGGCTTGTGCACTTCCGGAACCGCTACCGCCGGGACAGGCGCAGGCACCACCTTCCGAAGGTCCGGTCGGGGCTCGATGGGACGCGCCGGCGCGCTCACGCTGCGCTCGTCGAACTTGCCGAAAATCATCTTCCCAGCGGTGGTCTGAAGCACGGACGTCACCGAGATATCGATGTTCCTGCCGATCATCTTGCGGGCGTTGTCCACCACCACCATGGTTCCGTCGTCCAGATAGGCCACGCCCTGGTTGTACTCTTTGCCTTCCTTCAGGATGAAGACCTTCATGATCTCGCCGGGCAGGACAATGGGTTTTAACGAGTTCGCCAGCTCGTTGATGTTCAGCACCGCGACCCCTTGCAGCTGGGCGACTTTGTTGAGGTTGAAATCGTTGGTGACGATCTTGCTTTCGTACACCTTGGCCAGTTCGATCAGCTTCAGGTCCACTTCCCGCACGGCGGGAAAGTCGTCTTCCACAATCTGCACCTGCAAAGTCGCGATCTTCTGGATTCGCTGCAGGATGTCGAGGCCGCGGCGGCCGCGGTTGCGCTTCATGGAGTCAGCCGAGTCAGCCACCAACTGAAGTTCGCGCAGCACGAACTGGGGAATGACGATTACCCCATCGAGGAAGCCGGTTTCGGCGATGTCGGCGATGCGGCCGTCGATGATGACACTGGTGTCGAGGATCTTGTGGCTCCGCTTGGACGGTTTCTCGCCTCCAAAAATGCCGCCCAACGCCGCCAGATTGAGCAGGTCGCCCTTGCCGGCGCCCACCACCAGGCCTACATAGGCCATGATCAACATTACAAAAAGCTGCAGAAAGCTTTGCGTCGGACCTTCGTGAATGCTGTTGCGAATGACCAGGCTGAAAAGGTAGGCGCCGGCGATTCCGAGGATGCTTCCGATGGCCGCGCCGATCAGCCGCTTCAGGCTGATGCGTCGCAGGCGCAGTTCAAACAGAACTACGGCAATTCCGACGAGTATTCCAACGCCCGCTGCCGGCCATCGATCCAACCCCAGGGGGTGCAGTTCGTAGCTTGCAACTGCTGTAATGAGAACGAATAAGATCCGTATGAATACCAGGTCCAAGCGACACCTCCACCATGCGGTCCAGGCGTCTGCAGTGGGTGAAAGTGCTCCGGGGATATAGGAAGAAAATGATGCCGGTAATGCACTCTCAGTTCCAAACGCGTCGGGCAGGCCTCGACTCGCTCGCTCCGCTAAGTAACCACCTCGGGGCATATGAAAAGAATTGCGCCCCGACCCGCCCAACCGCAGCGGGAATATTACTGAGAGCCGAAGTATATACCAATTCGGGACATCTTCTGCGACGCACCTGCCTCTCAATTGAGACGAGTGCCAATTTGGGTAACCCGACGACGCGGTGCAAACTCGACTGGCCCCGCAGCGGGCCATAGCGATGCACAAATCGAGTTCGCGGACATTCTCAGGCGAACAACGCCGCAAATCCCGCTCCTCCCAGCACCACCACTGCCCACCAGCCGAAGGCCACGGCCATGCAGGTTCCTTGCTTCAGCTTGGTTACGCTGGCGTAGCCCAGCCCAGTCAGCGCAATCACCCAGATGGTGAACACATCCAGCGAAGTCGCTATGGAGTAGAGGAAGTGGGAACTGGGGTCAACCAGGGCGCCCAAGTTGCTGGCCACCGGGTTCTGGAAGGTGAAGCCTTCACCCCCTCCCACGCTGATCGCCAGTATGGCAATCAGCGCTTTGATGATTCCGGGCAGCGATGCGTACATGCTGATGGCCATGCACTGGTTAAAAGTGAGGCGCTGACCGAAGCCAAAGTTGAACGTCCCCAATAACACAGCGGCCATGATGGCGACGATGATCAACAGGATCACCGGATACGCGTAACCAATCGCTCGATTGACCTTGACGATGGTCTGTATCTGCGCCGCGCGCTGATCGGGAGACAACTGATCAAGTTTCTCTGCCTGCTTTGGGGACAGCGCCATTTGGTTCTCGACAACTTTTTCCATGCCGAGTTTCTTGTCCACCACCATCACCATCGCCACGCTGGCGATCGCCAACAATATCCACGGGCACCCACCAACTCGCGCTGCGCCGGATGTCGGAGAACGTCTTGCTGGGAGCGATGAAGGTGTCCACGACACGCTCCGCCTGGGAAAGAGGTGGTTGCTCCACGGGGGCGACAGGACTGGCAGAACTCATGGGTCTCCTTTTGCTTCAGACGAAGTACGGCTGCCGGCCATGCGAAAGCAGGCGACGAATCAGCCTCAGATCAAACCGGAATTCGGCGAGATTGTACCACTCGAAAGGCAGGCTGCCGTGTCAAAAATAAAGCGCCAGCTTGGGCGCCCTTTTGTCGGTCCGTAGAAGATCCTTTACCACCCTTCGGCTTCGCTCAGGGCAGACTCCGACACGGAGACGCGGAGTTCTTGATTTCTATCAAGTTTTCTCCGTGATCTCCGTCTCCGTGGTTAATCTTCATTCCTATAACGCTGATAGCTCCGTAACTACCGAGGAACCCCGTCGCGCAAATCTGCTGCTGCCCCGTCAAATGCTTATAATGCGGAATAGCGAAAGTCGAGCCTGTTGCGTCCAATGAATGTGCATTTTTTCTTGTTTGCCTCGGCCATCGGCGGTGAAATTTCCGGGCTTATCGAATCCAGTGGTCTCGTCGCCAAAGCTGTCCTCTTAATTCTGCTGGTGTTCAGCCTGGCATCGTGGGCCATTATTTTCTCCAAGTGGGGTCTGTTCCGGCGCGCGCGAGTGCAGAGCAATCGCTTCATACGCGCGTTTCGCAAGTCGGAGCGGCTGCAGGACGTGGCCGCCGTCGCGGAGCAATTCAAGCCCAGCCCACTGATCGCAGTGTTCGACGGCGCCTATGAAGAACTGCGCAAGCAGGCGCCGTATCCCATTCGCATGATTGCTTTGCAGCGCGCCACCCAGATTGCAGCCTCGGAAGAGCTGGGCCGCCTGGAGAGCCGCCTGCCCTGGCTGGCAACCACCGGAGCGGTCACGCCCTTCATCGGCCTGTTTGGCACGGTGTGGGGCATCATCGACGCCTTCCACGGCCTCGGGACGGCTGGCGGGGCCACGTTGCGCGCCGTCGCGCCCGGCATTTCTGAAGCGCTGATCACCACCGCGGCCGGCTTGTTCGCCGCCATTCCCGCAGTGATCGCCTACAACATGTTCACCCAGCACATTCGCGAGTTCGGCGCGCGCATGGACGATTTCGGCCTGGAACTGATCAACGAAGTCGAGCGGGCACAGACGGGCGCGCGCGCGGTCGAAAGTGTGGAGCGGCGGTAATGGCTTTCACCAATTCACGAGGCCGCACCCAGACGTCGCTGGCCGACATCAACGTCACTCCGCTGGTGGACGTGGTGCTGGTGTTGCTGATCATCTTCATGATCACCGCGCCGATTTTGCAGTCAGGCATTGAGGTCGCGATTCCTCATACCCGGACCGTAAAGGAGATCACCGAGGAACGCCTGGTGATCACCATCGACCGCCAGCAGCGCGTCTTCCTCAACAATGAGCCCATCAACATTAATCAGATCGGCGCCCAGTTGCACCAGAAGATCCGCGACCCCGAAGGCCAGTCGATCTTCGTGCGCGCCGACGAAAACGTGCCCTTTGGCGCCTTCGCAACCGTGATGGATGCCGTGAAACAGTCGGGCATCACCAATGTGAGCATCGTGACCCAGCCGCTGGAGAAAAATGGCAGCCGACGTTGACATCTTTCCGACCGGAGGCAATCTTCGCGCTCCCTTGATCGGCTCGGTGACACTGCATGTCGCGCTGTTCGCTTTGGCTTTGTTCGGCTATCTGATCCCCAGCACGCGGGGCGAGAATTGGGGCGGCACGGGTGGGACCGGTGGCGCAATGAGCGCTACGCTGGTGAGCAGCATCCCATTACCTGTGCCACCGACTCAGAGCGAAAACGTGTTGGCCAACGAATCCAAGGGGCTGACGCAAACGCCGCCGAAGGAAATTCCGAGAGAAGAGCCCAAGGCGATTCCGATTCCCGCGCCCGAGGCCAAAAAGAAGGGACTACGAGAGTCCGCGCAAAAAAAACCGCCGCCAAAAGAAATTGCGAAAGTGGAAGACAACCGGGTTCCGTTTGGTCAGGGCGGGCCGGTCAGCGGCCCTTATGGGTCTTTCGCGGCGGGCGGAGCGAAGGGCGGGCTCAGCTTTACCGGAGGCAACGGAGATTTCGGCAGCCGCTTCGGCTGGTATGTGGATGGAGTGCGCCGCAAGGTGTCGGAAAATTGGCTGAAATATGAAGTGGATCCCAACATCGATACCGCGCGGAGGGTTTACATTTATTTTGAGATCACACGCGTGGGGCAGCCGGAAAACGTACGCGTGGAACAGTCCAGCGGCATTCCGTCGCTGGACCAGTCAGCGATGCGGGCGCTGCAACGCATCGATACCTTTGGCCCGCTGCCTCCGGAGTACGCGGGCCGTTATGTCGCCGTCGAGTTCTGGTTCGACTATCGGCGCTAGTTTGCACATTATGGAATCACCAGGCATGAAAAAATATCCCGTCATTCTTTCAATGTTGTTCCTCCTTATTGCCGCCTCACTCGTATCGGCCCAGGACTGGATCCGCACCGGCACCGGGCTTGGTGTTGAAAAAGTCCGTCTCGCCGTGCCCGACTTCAAGCTGGTCACCACCGATACGGGCACGCAAAACCTGTCGGCGATCTTCAATGTCACGCTGTGGAATGATCTGCAGACGGCGGGGATCTTCGACATGGTGTCCAAGAGCTTTTATCCCTTGTCGGTGCCGGGCGCTCCGCAGGAAGTGCATCTCAATGACTGGAGCAGCCCGCCTCCGAATGCCAGCATGTTGGCCTTCGGCAATCTGGCAATCCAAGGCGGGTCGCTGAATGTCCAGGGCTGGCTGTACGACACCAAAAATCCGCAGTCTCCGCAGGTACTGGGCAAGCAATATCGGGAACCGGCCAACGATGCCAACGCCCGCCTGATCGCGCATCGCTTCGCCGATGAAATTATCCTTCGCCTGGGCGGCGGCATCGCCGGGGTTGCCGAAACCAAGCTGTATTTTGTCAGCAACCGCAGCGGCTCAAAAGAAATCTGGCAGATGGACTATGATGGCGCCAACCAGAAGCAGCTAACTCACATGGGAAGTATTGCGCTTTCACCGCACGTCTCGCCCGACGGCACGCGCGTAGCCTACTCCGGCGTGACTAAGGAAGGCTGGCAGATCCTGATGTACTCCCTGGAACTGGGCCGCGCCGTGAGTTTTCAGCACTTCGGCGGAGACAACTACTCACCCGCATGGTCCTCCGATGGCCAGACCATTGCGTTCTCGTCGTCGCGCAGCGGCAACACGGAGATCTACTCCGTCAGCTCCACGGGTGGCAGTGCGCGTCGCCTCACCGAAAGCAAAGGGCCGGATGTCTCGCCCACCTGGAACCCCAAGACGAACGCGCAGATTGCCTGGGTTGGTGGTCGCAGCGGGCTACCCCAGATCTACACCATGGCATCTGACGGAACGAACGTGGTCCGGGTAACCGACCAGGGCTATGCCGTATCGCCCTCGTGGTCGCCGAATGGCCAGTTCCTGGCGTTCGCGTGGATCCGTCATTATGGCCCGGGCGCGCCGGGGGCCAGCGACATCTATGTGATGGACGTGGCCAGCAAACAATGGGCGCAACTAACGCATGAGGAGGGGCGCAACGATTTCCCGTCATGGTCGCCCGACGGACGGCACATCGTGTTTCAGTCGAGCCGCACCGGCCGGGTGCAGATTTATTCCATGCTGGCCGATGGAAGCGAAGTGCGGCAATTGACGACTGCGGGAGAAAACACGCAGCCGAATTGGAGTTTTAAATAGGGTTAGTCCCTGTACGCTTATGGGCGCAGAAGGAGCACACTTCGGCCCTGGCATGACCTGATGCGAGTGCTCTCGCATGAAAGTGAAGGAAGAAAAGTTGAAGCTAACCAGGAATCAATGGATCCGGATTATCGTTGCCCTCGCCGTGGTGCTTGCCGTTGGCGCTTGTGGCAAAAAGAAAGTGGCCTCCGCACCGCCTCCGCCGCCGCCACCGTCCCCGGCGCCTACTGCCTCGTTGACAGCCAATCCCAACACCATTCCAGCGGGCCAGGCGAGCACGCTGACATGGAGGACCGACTACGCCACCGACGTCACCATCGATCAACTGGGCAAGGTCGATCCCAGCGGTTCGCAGGCGGTGACCCCGGCGGAATCGACCACCTATCACCTGGTGGCCAAGAACGATTCCGGCACGCAGGAGGCCACGGCGCGCATCACCGTGGTATCGTCTCCGCCTCCGCCGCCTCAGCAGACCTCCAGCGGCACCGATGAGCAGTTGTTTTCCGGGAACATGAAAGATGTGTTCTTCGACTACGACAGCTATGATGTTTCGGCGCAGTATCAACAGGTTTTGCAGGCGGATGCGCGATTTCTGCAGCAGCACCCGGGGATGAAGTTTACCATCGAGGGCCACTGCGACGAACGCGGTTCCACCGAGTACAACCTGGCGCTGGGCGACAATCGGGCCAACGCCGCCAAGCAGATTTTGGCGCAGCTCGGTATCTCTGGCGACCGTGTACGTACGATTAGCTACGGCAAGGAGAAACCGTTCTGCACGGAAAGCAACGAGTCGTGCTGGCAGCAAAACCGCCGCGCCCACTTCGTTTATCAGAAGTAGCGGGGCGGTTATCAGAAGTAGCAAGCAGTGTTTGCTCCGCAAAACCAAAGCCCGCAAGGGCGAAACAATATTAGCCCAGGGCGGAAGCCCTGGGTAAAGTGGGCAATATTAACGAGTCCCTTCAGGGACGGCACAGTTAAAGCTCAGGGCGCGTTTAAGAAACCAACTCAGGAGCAGAACAGGACTGACTATGCGACTTCGCAACAATGTGGCTTGGCTGGCACTGGCGGCGTTGCTGCTGGCAGCCGTCCTACCGGCGGCCGCCGCCAACAAAGACATCATCCAACTGCAAACCCAGGTCCAGGCGCTGCAGGACCAGGTGGCCCGCATGCAGCAATCCATCGACATGAACATGGGCGCGCTGAAAAACCTGGTCGAGCAAAGCGCCGACAGTGTCAACAAGATGAACACTGCGGTGAACGACTTGCAGCAAAGGATGCAGGGACAGGCCAGCGACACCAACGGCCGCATGGAACAAGTCTCGGGACAGATCCAGTCGCTGCACGACACGGTGGACGAGCTGAAATCACGCCTGGCCAAAGTCAGCAAGCAGCTCGACGACATGCAGCAAGGCGGCCAGAACCTGGCCGCCGGGCAGCCCGGAATGACCGCTCCCGCCGGACCGCCCACGCCGGGCGCAGACTCCAATCCGGCTGCTTCCCAGGCGCCTCCGGCGAACGTTCTATACAACAACGCCCTGCGCGATTACAACTCGGGGAAATACGATTTGTCTTCGCAGGAATTCAACGATTACATCAGGTACTATTCCAACACCGATCTGGCCGGGAACGCCCAGTTCTATCTCGCCGACATCGAGTATCGTCAGGGAAATTTCGAGGCGGCGGCGCGCGACTACGACAAAGTCCTGGAGCAGTATCCCGGCGGCAACAAGGCAGCGGCGGCACAGCTCAAGAAGGGTTACGCTTTGCTGGAGCTGGGACAGCGCGAGGCCGGCATTCGCGAGTTGAAGAGCCTCACTGGCCGCTATCCGCGCTCCATCGAAGCCTCGCAGGCGCGCGACCGGCTGCGCCGCTTGGGCGTGACCAGCGGCGGCACGGTTAACAAACCGCCTGCGCGCTAGCGCAATTTCAGAGTTCGTGTAGTCGGCGAGTACCGGTAGAGCGGCGCTTCAGCGCCGCGTTCGCTGCGGATAACCGAATCGCTTGAGCCGCTGCGATGTATCGTTTCGCTTACTTGCCTCATCCAAATCATTTTGGCGGGTCTCCTCAGTTCTAAACCACCAACTTTCCTCACTTCATACAGGAGAATCATGAAAGCAGCCGTCGTTAGGGAACCCAAAGCGCCTGCCGTCCTCGAAGATCGTCCCGTGCCTGAACCTAAGTCCGGCGAAGTGTTGATTCGGGTCCATGCCTGCGGGGTATGTCACAGTGATCTCATGGTGCAGCAAGGCCTGTTTCCTTTTGCCAAGTATCCCAGGGTCCCCGGACATGAAGTGGCCGGCGTGGTGGAGAAGGTTGGGCCGGGCGTTACCTGGCCGCAAGTTGGCGATCGCGCCGGAATGCCCTGGCTGTTTTCATCTTGCGGACACTGCAAGCTGTGTGTGCAGGGCGACGAGGTGATGTGCCCCTTCGCCGAGGTCACCGGGGTGACCAAAGATGGTGGCTATCAGGAGTACATGATCGCGCCCGCTGCCTACGTTGCACCGATTCCCGACGCATTGGATTTCGCCGAGGCCGCCCCGCTGATGTGCGCCGGACTGACCGTGTTTAACGGATTGCGCAACGCCAGATTTCAGCCCGGACAAAAGGTAGCTATCATCGGACTCGGCGGCCTCGGACACCTTGGTGTGCTTTACGCCAAGGCGATGGGCGGGCGGGTTGCGGTCATCTCCAGTTCGCCCGACAAGGAAGCCGAGGCGCGCGGACTCGGCGCCGAGCATTTCATCAACACGAAAGCGAAGAAGGCGGCTGACGCGCTGAAGGAGTGGGACGGCGGCGCCGACATCATTCTGGCGACGGCGCCCAGTTCGGAAGCCGCAACCGATGCCTTCCCTGGCCTCGCTCCCGATGGCACGCTGGTCGTGCTCGGGGTGGGGCCGGGCAACATCACGGTGTCCCCGATGGATCTGCTTGGCGGGCGCCGCCACCTAATGGGGTCGCCCTCGGGAAGTCGCAAAGATATTCGCGCTACGCTCGATTTCTCGGCGCACCATCGCGTGCTGCCGCATATCACCAAATTCTCGCTGGAAGAAGCGGGCAAGGCGCTTGAGCTGATGCATGCAGGCAAGCTCAGCGGACGGGCGGTGTTGATGTTGCGCTAGTTGCGCTTGGCGGCGGAACCCCACTTTTAGGCGATATAATGTTCGTTTACTGCAAGCTCGCAGTTCCAGCTATACATCCCGCGGAAGGACGCCATGCCTACAGACGTGATCATGCCCCAGATGGGGGAGTCGATTTTTGAAGGAACCATCACCAAATGGTTGAAACAGCCGGGCGAGAAAGTTCAACGCGACGAGCCACTGTTTGAGATCTCGACCGACAAGGTTGATGCGGAGATTCCCGCGCCCGTTTCCGGCACGTTACAAGACATCAAAGTCCAGGCCGGCGCCACGGTCCAGGTGAACACCGTAGTGGGAACGATCGCGGGCGAAGGCGAAGCTGCTGGAGCCGCGCCATCCGCTCCGGCTGCCACCACTGCGCCACCGGCCCCTGCCGGAGGAGACGGCAGCCGCTCGACCCAGACGGAAGTGGCGCAGCCTCCCAGTGGCGAGGAGCCCAGGCAGCCTCCCGCGCCTCAGGCCGACAAGCAGTCGGCCCAACCCTCACCGGATGAGAAGGCCGGGGTGGAGCGAGAACAACAGGGCAAAGTGCTTGAGTATCCCGAAGGTGGCGAGCAGGAGCGCCTGCGCTCCAGCCCGCTGGTGCGCCGCATTGCCAAGGAAAACAAGGTTGACCTGGCACAGGTTCCGGGAACGGGCCTTGGCGGGCGCATCACCAAGGACGACATTGAGTCGTTCATCGCCAAACATGGCGCTGGCGGAGCCCAACCTGCTGTTCCGGTCAAACCTGCGGCGGCTTCCGCGCCCTCCGCCCCTGCGCCTGCGATGCCTGCGACCGTCACGCCTCTGCAACCTGTGGCCGGCGTGACCCCCGGCGAGGTGGTGCCCATGTCGGTCATGCGCAAGAAAATCGCCGAGCGCATGGTGATATCGAAGCGCACCAGCGCGCACGTGCATGGCGTCTTTGAAGTGGACATGACCCGCATCGTGAAATTGCGCGAGAACATGAAGGCGAAGTTCGAGCAGGCCACCGGCAACAAGCTCACGTTCACGCCCTTCTTCGCGCGCGCCGTGGTGCATGGCATTCGCAAATGGCCGATCATCAACTCGTCGGTGGAAGGCGAGAACATCCACTACCATCCGTCCATCAATCTTGGCATCGCGGTCGCGCTGGATTGGGGCTTAATCGTGCCCGTCGTCAAGAACGCCGAGGAGCGCAGCTTCGTGGGCTTGCAGCGCGCCATCACCGACCTCGGCGAGCGTGCCCGCACCAAGAAGTTGAAGCCCGACGAAGTGCAGGGTGGGACGTTCACTATCACCAACCCCGGCATCTTTGGCGCTAAATTCGGGATGCCCATTATCAATCAGCCGCAGGTTGCCATTCTGGGCGTGGGCGGAATCTTGAAAAAGCCGGTCGTGGTTACCGACAAGGATGGCAATGACTCCATCGCCATCCGTTCGATGATGCACCTCAGCATTGGCTACGACCACCGCATCGTTGACGGAGCTGTCGCCGATCAGTTCATGGCTGAGGTGAAGCAGTTCCTGGAAAACTGGAACGAGGAACTGCTGTAAGTCAGTTGCCGGTAGCCAGTTGTCAGTTGTCAGTGAAAACAAGAACGGCAGGGTGAGGAGTCCTGCCGTTTTACTTTGAGGACTTGGTTTTGCTTGGTCGCAAACCGGCGGCAGCAATGGCCAGACTGCGGCGGCGAAGTTTTTCCAGAATCTTGATCTTCTCGGAAAAACTCAGCGACGCCAGTTTTTTCCGGAGTGCCGGGTTACTCATTCGCGTCCCTTTGAAATCCCCCTTGAAAGCGCGTTCTTCACGGTCGCCCCAAACACCTGACGACAGGATATCAACTTGCGGTCAATTCTCGTCACTCCCCGCCCGCAGTTTTAGCGCTCACTGATAGAATCGGCTGTGTGGATTTTATGTCCTGAGCCCTGGGACGCCAGACGGACGAGTGGGCATCTCAGCAGGAACGAATTGTGGTAGAGGCGACACCATTCGGAGGGCAAGCGCTGGACCAGGCGAGAATCATGAGTTCTTTTGCGCCAGAGCCGCCGCAGGATGGTAATGGACTGGAGCCCAGCGGTCCCGTGCTGGTGATGCCACCCCCGCTTCCTCCGAAGAAGCCGAATCTCTGGCTACAGCGGATTTGGCTGGTGGTATTCGTGTTGTTCTGTCTGGAAGTGGGAATCATCCTCACCGCGCTGCCCTGGACCCGCATCTGGACAGACAACTCGCTGCTGCTGGGATACCCGCAAGTCCGGGAATTCCTCATGCACAATTTTGTGCGTGGCTTGGTCAGCGGGCTCGGCCTGGTGGACATTTGGATGGGAGTCGCCGAGGCGGTCCGCTATCGCGAAGCCCCCTGACGTGCAGCTCTCCACTGGCTTCGCGTTTTTCGCATCCAACATGCATCTCCCGGAAATTCTCGATGGACTGAGACACCAATTCCATGGCTGACAAGACAGACGAACATCCTCGCCACAATCGCGCGCCCCTGGCCTACGAGAACAAGAAATTCCTCAACAGCCCTGACGGTCGCATCCTCCGCATCCTTGCCGAATACCAGGAGCCGCTGTCGCGCTTTCGCCGCGAACGCATCCAGGACACCATCGTGTTTTTTGGCTCGGCGCGCTTTCATAGCCGCTCGCAAGCCGAGGAGGCCCTGCAACTGCTGGACAAGCCCGGCTCGGCAACTCCCGCTCCCGAGGAGGAGCAGGAGCGCATTCGCCGCGCACGGGCCGACGTCGAGATGGCGCGCTACTACGAAGACGCGCGCAAGCTGGCCTTCCTGGTGGCCCAGTGGACGAAGACGATCAATCAGCCTCGGCATCGTTTCGTGATTACCACCGGCGGTGGACCGGGAATCATGGAAGCTGCCAACCTGGGCGCTGCCGAAGCGGGAGGCAAGACCATCGGGCTCAACATTAATCTGCCTTTCGAGCAGATGCCCAACCCGTACATCTCGGCGGAGCTGAACTTTGAGTTTCACTACTTTTTCATGCGCAAGCTGTGGTTCGCCTACCTGTCGAAGGCCCTGGTCGTGTTTCCCGGAGGGTTCGGCACCTTCGACGAACTGTTCGAGTTGTTGACTCTGACCCAGACCGAGAAGCTGGCCAAGCGCATTTGCATTGTGGTGTACGGCAAGGACTACTGGGACCGCGTGATCAACTTCCAGGCGCTGGTGGACGCGGGCACCATCTCGGCCAAAGATTTGCAATTGTTTCACTGGGCCAATACGCCCGAAGAAGCGTTTGAGTATTTGCGCGCCGACCTGACCACGTATCACATGGAGCAGTGGGGACCGCGCGACCAGGAACCGGAGATCGCCAAGACCAGACCGTGAGCCAGTTGCCAGTAGTCAGTTGCCAGTCATCAGCGGTCCGTTGACCGAGGTGAGTCGCCGCCGCTGTGACGAAGTTTCTGCTTGGACTCGACGATCACTTTCTGCCCAAAGGCGTTTCGGCCAGAAGTTCGCAACAACCATTTCTTGGGTATGACACTGACAACTGGCTACTGGCTACTGACAACTGACTGCTCGCGCGATTTCGCGGGACGGGGTAAACTGTTGCCCGAATGTCATTAACTTTAGAGGTTGCTGGCCGCAGCGATGTGGGGCGAGTTCGTCCGTCGAACGAAGATAACTTCGGATACGACCAGCGGTTGGGCATTTTTGTGGTGTGCGACGGCATGGGCGGCCATGCCGCCGGCGAAGTTGCCAGCCAAATTGCGGTAGATACCATCCTGACGTACTTTCGCGAGCGTGCGCCCAAAGTCGAGGACAACGCTTTACTGGATGATGCGCCGGTCGGCGCACGTTTGCTGGCCGAAGCCGTCAAGAAGGCCAACGATGCGATCCTGGATTATGCGGAAGCGCATAAGAACATGACAGGAATGGGTACCACGCTGGTGGCGGCACGCTTCTTCGATGGGGTTTGCAGTATTGCCAACGTGGGCGACAGCCGCATCTACCTGTTTCGCGAAGGGCAATTACTGCAGTTGACCGAAGACCACTCCCTGGTGATGGAGCAGGTACGCCGTGGGATGCTCACCCTGGAAGAGGCCAAACAATCATCGGTGCAGAACGTCATTACGCGGGCCCTGGGTACGGAGGAAGGCACGCTTCCCGACCTCGGCGAGTTTCCGGCGCAAGATGGCGACATCGTACTGCTGACCACCGACGGCGTACTGCGCCACGTAGCCGACCAGGAGATCAGCGCCATTCTGCTGCAACTGCCATCGCTGGAGGCTGCCTGCCAAACCCTGATCGACGCAGCCAATGAAGGCGGCGGAGACGACAACGCCACATGCGTTCTGGTCCGCGTGCGAAAAGGAAAAACGGACGAGCAGCCTAAGAGCGAAAGCTAGCCTCTTCATCGGCTGAACTGGTGTCGTCTGCTCTGCTACACTCAGATGCTTTGCCTAGCCCAGTCCAGACTGCAAGCCGTCTTCAGCGTAGCTCGGCATCGCGCACCAGCTTTGTGGTGTACGCAATCGCCGTCCTGCTCGGCCTGTTCTCCGGCTGGGTCAATCAGAAGGTCGATGACGCGCTGCTGACCGCGCTTTGCGTGCTCGCCTCCACCATGATGCTGGGCGTGTGGAAGTCGCGGCAGCCGTGGCGCTGGGTGCTGCTGGTGTGGGTGGGCGTCCCCATGGTGCTTGCCTATTACCACTTCATCGTGAAATGGCCGCACGATCGCGGTCAGGTGTATGGCGCCTTTATACAATTGCTGGCAGCCAGTGCGGGCGGCTTCGGCGGCCACTTCATGCGCCAGATGATTGACCACGTGTTTTTGAAACGGGAAGACTGAGCCGCAGTCGGAGGCGGCCCTGAAATGCACGGCTGGACCTGCACTATTCATGAGCGCCGTCATGAATAATCCAGCTGAAGCGGTGCCGGACACACCAACTCAGAATCCGCTCTGGAGGTCGCCGTTCAACTCACCCGCACCCGCCGGGCCAGGCAGGCTCTCTCCGTCCACAATGGCCGCCGGATTTTGCACAAGCAGCGCATCTGCGACTTCGGCTCCCGCGAGCTCCGTGACTGCTTTACGAGCTTCCGATAGCACCGGTGGGCGGCGCGCAGGATCGTGGGCATCGCTGGCGATTACATGGATGGCTTGACGCTGGAGCAGCCATTCGGCCATTTTTTGGGAGCGGCTCCCCCAGTATCCCGTGAAGGAATTGGCCGTGACCTGCACCAGGCAATCTTGCTCCACAAATTCCAGGACCATCTCAGGTTTATTCAGCAGCGGCCGGTTGCGTTCCGGATGAGTAATGATGGGAACCATGCCGCTGCTGGAGATGGAAAGCAGGTCCCGCTTTACCTCAGACGGGATGCCGAAGTCGCTGAACTCCACCAACAGATATTGCGATTCGCCGATGGTGTAACGCCGCGGATGCGCGAGCGCGTCTTGAATGTTGTCGTAGGAAAAATGCAGGTCACAGCCCAGGCTGAAGGTCAGTTTGCCCTCAGCGGAGTCGCTGAGCTCACCCAGCATATCGGTATAGCGATCACGGTCGTAAGCGAACTCGTGATTGCAATGCGGCGTCGCCACGATGTGCGTGATGCCGTCGAGGGCGGCCACGCGGCACATCGCGGCGGTCAGTTCCCAGGACTGCGGACCATCGTCAATGCCGGGAAGGATGTGGCAGTGGATGTCAACCATGTGACTGTGCAAACGCTAAACAGGCTGCTGAATACGGCGGAAAAGCAGGTCCCTCGACTCCGTCCGCCGCGGCGGACTCCGCTCGGGATGACAAAAATGTAAAGAACTCGCACGCGCGCCGGAAGGACAGGGTCAACTTCTACGAATAGCGCTCCCGCATAAATTCGGTCATCGCCTCGTACGCTGCGCTTAGCACGGGCTCCTGGGGCAGGAACACGATGCGAATGTGCCGTGTCCCGGGTTTTTCGCCGAAGCCGGAGCCGTGCACCACCAGCACGTGCTTCTGCTTTAGCAGGTCGGTTACGAACGCAAGATCATCCTCGGGGATGTCCAGCGACGGATGCGCGTAGAACGCGCCTTTAGGCGCGACCAGTTTCACTCGCGGCGTACGTTTCGCCCACTCGACGGTGATCTCGGCGCGCCGCCGCAGTTTGCCGCAAACCTCAACCAGGTGGTCCTGCGGGCCTTCCAGTGCCGGTTGGATCGCGTGCTGGAACGGATGCGGCGCGGACAGACGCGCACGCAGCAGGCGGTGCACGGCCTCCATATAAGGGTGCAACACATCGCGCGGTCCGGTCGCAACCGCCCATCCGATTCGCCAGCCGGGGACCAGATACGCTTTGGAGAGTCCGTTGAAGGTCACCACCGGAACGTCCTGCGCCAGGGTCGCGATCGAGATGTGCCTGGCGCTCGGATCGAAGATCAGCTTGTCGTAAATCTCGTCGGCAAAAATGATCAAGCCGTGCTGGCGGGCGAGTTCCAGAACTTTTTCCAGCGTGCGCTGGGAGTACACCGCGCCCGTCGGATTGTTGGGATTGATCAGCAGTATGGCCTTGGTACGCGAGTTGATCTTGCGCTCCATGTCGGCCACGTCAGGCTGCCAGCCGTTGCCTTCGTCGAGATCGTAGGCGTTGGCGGGGCAGTCCAGCTTGGCCATGATGGCGCCGTACAGCGGATATTCAGGACTTGGCGTCAGCACGTTGTCGCCCGGGTCCAGCAGCGCGGTCAGGCAAGTGTCGATCACTTCCCCGCTGCCAATACCGACGAAGATGCTCTGGATCTCGCGGAAACCGTTGCGCTCGGCTTCGCCGTGGATGGCTTCGATCGCCGGCTTGATGCCCAGCGAATCGGCATAGCCGTTGTGGCCGTCGCGCATGGCCTTTAGCACCGCCTCGATCATGTGCGGCGGGGTGGCAAAGTCGTATTTACAGGGATCGCCGATGTTGAGGTAAAGGAGCTTGTGGCCTTCGCTCGCCACCTCGTCGGCGACGACAGCCAGATCGCGAATCGCATAGCGGACGTTAACCATGCGGCTTGCGGCCAGAACTCTGGAGATTTCTTGCGTAGCCATTGATGGGCTCCTAGCTTTGAAAGGGCACGCTATTCCGGCCGGTCGATCTGCGCGCGCTGCAGTTTGTCGGAGTAATCCACATACACCGCTTTCCACTCGGTATAGAAATCGATTGCGCCGATACCGCCTTCGCGATGGCCGTTGCCCGTGGCCTTCACGCCGCCGAAGGGCAGATGCACCTCGGCGCCAATGGTGGGCGCGTTGATGTAGGTGATGCCGGCGTACAGATCGCGCATCGCGGTGAACGCCTTGTTCACGTCCTTGGTGTAGATCGACGATGACAATCCGTACTCGATGTCATTGGCGATCTCAATCGCGTTCTCCAGACCATCGCACGGGATGATCGAAACCACCGGCCCGAAGATTTCTTCCTGCGCGATGCGCATCTTGGGATCGACATCCGCGAACACCGTGGGCGCGACGAACCAGCCGTGGTTGTACGCCTCGCCTTCCAGGCGATGTCCGCCGCACAGCATCTTTGCGCCCTCGTCCTTGCCGATCTTGATGTATTTCAGGTCCGTCTCCATCTGGCTGGAGTTGATGGCCGGGCCCATGTCCACGCTCTCGTCAAGACCGTTGCCCACCTTCAGCTTTTTGGCGCGCGCCACCAGCTCGTCCACGAACTTCTTGTAAACGCCCTTCTGAATGATGATGCGGCTGGTCGCGGTGCAGCGCTGCCCGGTAGTGCCGAACGCGCCCCAGAGCGCGCCTTCCAGCGCCAGGTCGAGGTTGGCATCGTCGAGCACGATCATCGGGTTCTTGCCACCGAGTTCCAGCGAGCAATGCTTGAACGTCTTGGCCGCCTCCTGCCCCACGATGCGTCCCACCGCCGTCGATCCAGTGAGCGATACGGCGCGCACCTCGGGATGCTCGACCATCGGCGTGCCGATGTCGCTGCCGAATCCGGTGACAATGTTGACCACGCCTGCTGGAATACCGGCGTCATGCAGTGTCTTCACGAAGTTCAAGGTGGAGAGCGGTGTGTCCTGCGCGGGCTTGATCACGGCCGTGTTGCCGGCGACCAGCGCGGGGAAGAGCTTCCACGACGGAATCGCCATAGGGAAGTTCCATGGCGTGATCATGGCGCAAACGCCCAGCGGCTGGCGGATGGCCATGGCGAACTTGTTGGGCAGCTCCGACGGCACGGTCGGCCCGAACAGCCGGCGGCCTTCGCCGGCGGTGTAGTAACCGCAGTCGATGGCCTCCTGCACGTCGCCGCGGGTCTCCTTGATGACCTTGCCCATCTCGCGGGTCATGTCGCGCGCGTAGTCTTCCTTGCGGGCGATCAGGAGCTCGGAAGCCTTGTACAGCAGCTCGGCGCGGCGCGGCGCCGGCACCAGACGCCACTTCTTAAAGGCCTGTTTGGCGGTCTCGATGGCGTGGTCCACGTCTTCCTTGCCCGATTTCTGGAAGATGCCGACCACTTCGCGCGTGTCGGCGGGGTTGAGGTTCTCAAAGGTGCGACCGGTGCGGCTCTCCACCCACTCGCCGCCAATAAAGTTCTTGAAGACCTTGGTTTTAGTGCCGGCGTGAACGCCTGCCGGTTTTTGTTCCATAGTAGCCATAGGATTGCCCTCCGCAGCGAACTGCAAAGCTTTAATGCTATCGGTTCGCATCAACACCGCGCAACCCGAGGAGGTTAGAGATGAGATCTGGACAATGGCCTCTGAGACCTTTCCCGAAAAGCGCCATTACCGGAGGGTGGGCCTGCTCTTTTCTATTGTGTCTGTGCCACAAACATTCCATACTCTTTCTCCTATTGTTCGTGACGTAGTCCAACGCTTTCCTTCGGGAGTGTGCGTATGGCCTCTTCTTTTGCGTATCTTGATCTCGCAATCGGCATCTGCTTTATCTACCTTCTGATGGCGCTGGTCTGCTCCACACTGAATGAGAGCATTGCAGGCGTCGTCAATTCTCGCGGCAAGACGCTGGAGAAGGGCATCGTGTCATTGCTTCACGACCCGGCACTCAAGGCAAAGTTCTATGCCCATCCGCTGATCCAAGGCATACAGGAAGAGAACGACAGGTTGCCGTCGTACATCGCCTCCAACAAGTTCGCGTTGGCGCTCATGGATACTCTGACTGGACCTGCCGCCGCAAACGATCCCGATGCGCTGCGAAAAGGGGTGGCCAGCCTGGAAAACACGGCGGCGAGGACCGCCCTGACGGCAGTGCTGCAAAATCCCCAGTTCAAGACAGACCAGCAACGGCTGGAGGCTTGGTACGAACAGGGTATGAATCGCGTCTCGGGGTGGTACAAGCGCACCAGCCAGATCCGGATATACGTGCTAGCCGCGGCGGTTACGCTCGTCATAAATGCGGACACGTTGAAGATATTGGACACGCTCTGGAACAATCCCACCAGGAGCGCTCTGCTCGTCGAACACGCTAAGGGGCGTCTGGAGAAGGGTCGACCAGACGCCGAAGGGCAGTCGTCGACGGCCAACGAAAAAGCCAACGACGCGACCACCAGCAAATCCGCACAGACTCCGGAGAAAGACGTCATTACCCCCCAAGAAAAACAACTCTTAGGCCAGGTGACTGGCTGGCAGGGAGACTGGTACACCGACTGGCGGCATCCCGAAGGTGCTGGATTCGGAGCCTGGATCCTCTATTTGCTGAAGAATCGCTTGGGAGGATGGCTGATCACGATGTTGGCCGTGTCTCTGGGTGCGCCATTCTGGTTCGATACGCTTAGCCGTTTCATGAACGTTCGCAGCGCTGGGAAACCGCCCGAGAACAGCACCGAACCCGCAACGAGTACCGGAACAGCCACCACCTGAACGTTTGAGGTGACTGCATTTTGCCCTGCCTATTAACGCAAAAGTAACATTCTCCTGTGCTACCCTCTGGTGGTACTCTAGGCAGACAACGCATAGAAGCGCCAACGCTTTCGCTCCGCCAAAATGGTGGAGCGACCAACGAAATCCCATCCGGTGGTTTGCCTCGGAACACAGACCTCGTCATCTGCCGGACTCTTGCATTTTTGGTTTACTGCGCGCGTGACCCGCTTCTGTCATAAACTATAGGCAACAGCGTTCATCCCGAGAAAGAAATAGCTCGTAATGTCATCTAACGGCTTTCATAGTAGCGCCTCGCGATTCAGCAACTTGCGCTCGCTGTTCAGCATGTTCTCCAGCGATCTGGCCATCGACCTGGGGACGGCGAACACGCTGGTGTACGCGCGCGGCAAAGGCATCGTCGTCAACGAACCCTCCATCGTCGCCATCAACAAAAACACCGGTGAAGTCGAAGCGGTGGGCAAAGAGGCCAAGGAGATGCTTGGCCGCACCCCGGGGAACATCGTCGCCATCAAGCCGATGAAAGACGGCGTCATCGCCGACTTCAAAGTCACCGAGAAGATGCTCAACTACTTCATCCAGAAGGCCCACAATCGCAAGATGCTGGTGCATCCGCGCATCGTCATCGGCGTGCCTTCAGAGATCACGCAGGTGGAGAAGCGCGCGGTCATGGACTCGGCTTATCGCGCCAAGGCCAGCGAAGTGCATCTGGTGGAGCAGGCCATGGTGGCCGCGATCGGCGCGGGCCTGCCCATTACCGAGCCTAGTGGCAACATGGTGGTCGATATTGGCGGCGGCACCACCGACGTCGCGGTCATTTCGCTCAGCGGCATCGTGTATTCGCGCTCGGTCCGCATGGCCGGCAATCAGATGGACGAGTCCATCATGAATTACCTGAAGCGCAAGTACAATCTGCTGATCGGCGAACGCACGGCCGAACAAATCAAGATCGAGATCGGCTCCGCCTATCCGCTGGACAAACCGCTCACCATGGAAATCAAGGGCCGCAACCTGATCGAGGGCGTGCCCAAGACCATTACGATTGACGACAGCGAAATTCGCGAGTCGCTCAGCGAATGTGTTTCCACGCTGATGAACGCCATTCGCGTCGCACTGGAGCGCACCCCGCCGGAGTTGTCGGCCGACATCAGCGATCGCGGCATCGTGCTGACCGGTGGCGGCGCACTGCTGAAGAACCTGGACAAGCGCATCCGCGAAGAAACCGGGCTGCCGGTCTCGATTGCCGACGACCCCTTGTGCAGCGTGGTCCTGGGCACGGGAAAAATGTTGAGCGACTTCAAGCTGCTGCGGAAGATATCGATTGACTAGCGGAGGGCATGTCCCTTTTGCGGCGCGAGTGAAAGAGAAAGCAGATGCCTCGCTTCGCTCGTCATGACAATTCTAGTGCTGGCGTTTCCCGAAGCAGCGTAGTGTATGGACACATTCCTCGGCCGCTATAAGAACCTGATTGTGCTGGCGGCCATTCTGTTCGTCCAGATCATTGCTCTGGCTGTGCAGGTACACCGCCCGACGCAAGGCGGCGATACCCGCCTGCTCCGCCTGTGGGCGATCTCCGCCGTAACTCCTGTCGAAACCGCTGTGGTACACGCCCAAAAATGGGTGAACGACAGCTGGAATAATTACGCTTATCTTCGCGGCGTTCGCAGGGAAAACCGGGAACTGCGCGCCGAGATCGAGCGCATGAAGGTTGAAGACGCCCGCTATGCCGAGGACGCGCGCATGGCGCGCCGCATCCAGGCCCTGCTCGCCTTCAAGGAGCAGTACGTCGATACCACGGTCGCGGCCCAGGTCATCGGCACCAGTGGCAGCGAGCAATCGCGCATTCTGTACTTGGATAAAGGATTGAAGGATGGCATCAAGCCGGATATGGCGGTCATCACGCCGGCCGGTATCGTGGGCAAGATCGTGCAAGTCTTTCCCGACTCCTCGCAGGTATTGCCGATCAACGATCAATTTAGCGGAGTGGGCGCTGCGCTGAAATCCTCACGCCTGCAGGGCATCTTGAGAGGATCGTCGAACGGCGTGACTACCCTGCAATACGTCATGAGCGACGAGAAGGTGGAACCCGGCGAAGAGGTGATTACCAGCGGGGGAGACCGAATCTTTCCCAAAGGGCTGCCGGTCGGCAAAGTCGTCTCGGTTGAGCCCGGCAAGGACCTGTTCCTGAACATTCGCGTGGTTCCGTCGGCCCGACTCGATCAGGTAGAGGAAGTGTTGATCGTCACGAAAATAACGGAGAGGATGCCGGACGGCAAGGATTTGGGGCCGCTCCGCGCATCCGATATTTTGGCCGAACGCCTGCCGACCGTTCCCGCAAAGCCCGAGGTCGACGCCACTGGAAAGCCGAAACCTGGGGCAGCGAGTGGAACCACACCTGGAGCTACTCCCGCGACAGGAACAGCCGCTGCTCATGCCGGTGCGGCGGCAACTCCAGCCGCGAACAAGCCAGCGATTGGCGGTTTGTCCCCGGCTGCTCCCAAGCCCAACGGAGCAGCGACGGCTGCGCATGGCGCGCCGTCGGGTACGACGGCGGGAAGTGCAGGAGCGCCGAAAGCGCCGAAACCTGCGGCGGCCAGTGGGACACGTCCCGCTGGGACAGTTGCGAAACCACTCAACGGTACTGGAACGGCAACTGCGCCACATGCGAACACCAGCGCGCCCGCGCCCGGTCCATCGCCGGCGAACCGCCCCGCGAATGGAAACCAGACGCCGCCTCCGTCGAAGCAATCCAAACCGGCTCCGGAGCAGACGCCAAATACCAATCCACAGCAGCCTTCGACGCCGCCTAACGGAGAGCAGCCACCGCAGTGACCAGCCGAGTCATGCCATTCCGGGGAAGCCTCACCTCGCGCGACCAAGTCGCAGTGTACGAGTTCGGTTGGCCGGCGATCATCTTCATCCCACTGGTTGCGGTGCTGATCCAGATCTTCGTTCTGGGGAAGATTCCATTCTTGGCGGCGATCAATTTGCCCTTCATGGTCACCATCTTCTTCGCGGTGGCCCGGCGCAATCCGATCAGCGGATGCCTCACCGGCTGCGCGATCGGCCTGATGCAAGACCTCTTCGCCGGCCCCAGCCATCCGTTGGGTATGTACGGCATCGCCTTGACGATCATCGGGTACTCGGCGTCTTCGCTGGGCCTGAAAATTGACGTGGAGAATCCCGGCTCACGCTTCATCATCACCTACATCTTTTTCGTGGCCCACCAGGGGATCTATTACGGCGTGGCGCATGGCCTGCTGGGCCAGGTGCAGCAGTGGAGTTGGAGCCACGTGGCCATTTCCGCGCTGGCCAACGCCGTGATCGGCATATTGGTCTTCAAGTTTCTGGACAGGTTCAAACAGCGGTGAAGGGCGGTTCACGCGCTTTTTTCCCCTGCGCTCCCGCCCTGATTCGGGCTACAATGAACCCCAGAGTTCATCGCCACTCACCCGATGCAAGCGAGGCTGATTCTCGCCCCGGTATCTCATCAGAATGGGGCAACTGGCCGTTGCCAATTGTGTACGGATTCGTAAGTTTCGAAACTTTGCAAGCATACGACCCAAGCGAAAGTTGTAGTTCTTGATGTTCGGTCGCGACGAAAAAGTCTCCCAGCTCCGGCTTACCGCAGTGCAATACGTCCTGTTGGGAGTCTTCCTGGTGCTTGCTTTCGGGCTGTGGCGCTTGCAGGTAGCGCGCAGCGGTTATTACAGCACGCTGGCTGAACAGAACCGCATCAAACAGGTGCCCATCCTGGCTCCGCGCGGCAAGATCCTGGACCGCGAGGGCCGCATCATCGTTGACAACTATCCTTCGTTCTCGGTGCTGCTGCTGCGCGACCAGAACCGCAATCTGCAGGCCGACGCCGACAAGATCGCGGCTGGGCTGCACATCCCGCCCGACGAGCTGCGCGCCCGCCTGAAGCGCATGGCCGCGGTGCCGGGATATCAGCCGCTGTTCCTCAAGGATGACATCACTCCCGACGAGCTGGCCTTTATCGAATCGCACAAAGAGGAATTGCCCGAGCTCGACACCATTACCGTTCACCGGCGCCTCTATCCCAAGAACGGATTCATGGCGCACATCATCGGCTACGTTGGCCAGGTGAGCGAAGACATGCTGACCCAGCCGCAGTGGGAGCTGTACAACCCCGGCGACATCGTCGGTATGTCGGGGGTCGAGCAGTACTACAACGACATTCTGATGGGCAAGAACGGCTCGCGCCAGGTGCTGGTTAACAGTCGCGGCAAGGAAGTGGGTACCCTCAGCGACGTGGCGGCGGTCCCCGGCAAACAGCTCAAACTCACCATCGATCTCGATCTGCAGATAGCGGCCGAGGAGGCGCTGGAGGGCAGGCCCGGCGCCATTGTCGCCATGGACCCGCGCAATGGCGAAATTCTGGCGATGGTCAGCCGCCCGGCGTTCGATCCCAACCAATTCGCGGTGCGCATCACGCGTGATGAGTGGAACCGGCTGGTCACCGATCCCGGTAAGCCGCTGCTCAACAAGGCCATCCAGGCGCAGCTCGCTCCGGGTTCGGTGTTCAAGGTCATCATGGCCACCGCCGGACTGCAGGAAGGTATTGCACAGAATCTCGTCATTACTTGCGGAGGCGGCAAGACTTTTTACGGCCGCTTCTTCAAATGTTGGATCGCCGGACACGGCAGTCACGGGACCGTGGGTATCAGCAAAGCGATTTACCAGTCCTGCGATTCCTACTTCTACACCCTGGCCGAGAAGCTGGGCATCAGCCGCATCGCCAAGTACGCCACCATGCTCGGGCTGGGACAAAAGACGGGGATCGATCTGCCACAGGAAGTCTCTGGTGTGATGCCATCGGAAGAGTGGAAGATCAAGAACTTCAAGCAGAAGTGGTATGCCGGCGAAACCATCTCCGTCGGAATCGGGCAAGGCGCGGTGGCGACTACGCCGATTCAAATAGCACGGGCAGTCGGCGCGGTCACCAGCGATGGGGTCTTGGTGCGTCCGCATGTGGCCTTTCCGGACCAGTTTCCGCCGGGGTTTAAGCAGGTGGCAAGCTACACCGATAGAACGAACATTGGCCTCGACCAGGAGAACTGGATGACCATCACCGACGCCCTGGCGCTGGTGGTGTCGCCTATGGGCACCGCGCCCAGCGCCCGCTTGCCGGGGATTGACTTCGCTGGGAAAACTGGTAGTGCGCAAACCATCTCCAACCAACTCAAGGCGAAGATGGGCAGCAGCGAAAAGAGCAAGTTCAAGGACAACGGCTGGTTCGTGGGCGTCACGCCCCGCCGGAACCCTGAAATTGTAGTGACGGTGCTGCTCGAGGAGGGCGAGCACGGATACTATGCCGCTCGTGCCGCTGCGCAAGTGATCAAGGCCTACATTGAGAAACAGCGTACTCGCCAGACGCAGGTGGCCAAAGCAGGCGGAGCGGCTTCTGGACCTAAGCAGGCAGAAGTTGCCGCGGTGTGGCACGAGGGCGACGCCAAGACCCCCGACAAGATGCAAGCCGGACGGTTCACGGTTTCAGCCGACGGCAAGACCAAGCCGGTCAGTGCGGCACCGGGAGTGGGAGGAACGGACAAGCCTATTCGTCCTGCCGATCTCGAAACCACCGAGTCGCACGTGGAAATGGCCCATCCCGAAGCTGAACCTCCCGCCGAGAGTCAGCCAACACCCCCAGCGACAAATCCTGAACTGCAAGCGCCACCCGCTGGGAAGAAGCCGGCGGCCAAGCCCACGATCGCACCTGCGGCGGCCGTCGTTCCCCGGAGGCAGCCCTGAGCCGCTACATCTCCTTCCGCGATTTCGACTGGGTCCTGCTGGTGCTGGTGCTGCTAATTTGCTCTCTGGGCGTGCTCGAGATCTATAGCGCAACCCTCAGTACCAAATTCATGGGTGTACATCTCAAGCAGGTGTATTGGATCCTGGGCGGCGTAGGCCTGATGTTCGCAGTCAGCTTCTTCAACTATCAGGCCCTGTTGGAACGTGTGCCGCTGCTGTACTTGATTTCCATCGCATCGTTGGTTGCGGTGGAAGTGTTCGGCAAAAAGTATCTGGGCGCCCGCCGCTGGGTGCAGTTGGGCTCGTTTCATTTCCAGCCTTCGGAGTGGGTGAAGCTGGTGCTCATTCTGGCCATGGCTAAGTATTTTGCCGACACAAAGTCCGAATGTACGGCCCAGGACATCGTCAAAGCCGGGGCGCTGGTCGGCGTTCCCATGCTGATGGTGCTCGTGCAGCCCGACCTGGGAACGGCGCTTACCTACATCCCGATCGCCGTGATGGGCTTGTTCCTGGGTGGAATGAAGGCCCGGCATGCCTTGGTCATCTTGGTATTGGGGGCGTTGCTGGCACCCGTGGGATGGCATGTTCTCAAGCCTTACCAACGCGACCGGCTGACCAGCTTCATGGAGCCGGAGGCGGACTCGCAGGGCCGCGGTTACCAGGTGCTTCAGTCGTTGACCGCGGTGGGTTCAGGGGGGATTTTCGGCAAGGGAACAACCCACGGGAGCCAGACCCAGGGCCAATTTCTGCCCGTACCGCACACCGACTTCATCTTTGCCGCCTTTGCCGAGGAACACGGATTCCTAGGCGCTATGGGCGTGCTCCTGCTATACTTTATCGTACTGATGCGTCTGATCCAGAACGCTCAGACGGCCCCGGATCGGGCTGGTGCCTTTGTGGTCATGGGTGTGGTTGCGGTACTTGCGTTCCACGTCCTGGTTAACGTAGGCATGGTGGTAGGGTTCATGCCGGTCACGGGTATCCCCTTGCCGTTAATGAGTTACGGGGGATCCTCAGTATTGTTCATGTTCCTGGCGCTGGGAATCGTGATGAACATTCGTATGCGCCGGTTTGTGAACTGAATTGCAAACTTTTGGTATTGGACTTTCTTAGCGTCCCTTAGGAACTTCTTCAGAAGTGCCGGCTTCATTCGCCGGGGAAGCCATTACAGACTGGACGTCGGGCTTCCGAAGGATGACAACAAGATTACGACCGCCCCCACGTACGAGGGCATGCCGGCCGCCAGGAGAATAGGCCGGACAGGATTGCAAAGCACGTCGATCGAGGCGGGAAACGGCCCCTTAGCTGATGCTGAGCGTGAGGCCACAACCTTCGAAACGCGTGCTCTATACGGTGCTAAAGATTCCACAAATTGTCGCTTCACGAATCAGGTCTGGTTTGCATCCCGGCATAAGTTCCGGTGTGCCCTCGCCTAATCACCCGTAGAGTTTTTCCTGTCCTCCCGAATCGACCGCGCCGGCAAGACCGGAGCATTCCATGAACAAGGAACTTTATGTGTCCTCCACGCCGCACGAAACCAAGGTGGCGCTGGTGGAGGACGACCTACTCGCCGAAGTTTTTTTCGAGCGGGAAAACGAATACACCCTGGCAGGATCAATCTACAAAGGCCGGGTCACGCGCGTGCTTCCCGGCATGCAGTCCGCTTTTGTGGACATCGGCTTGGAACGCGATGCCTTCCTCTATGTTTCCGATTTCCTCGAAGTCACCGGCGATGAAGAAGACGAAGAGGAATTCGGCAGTATTCCTGTGCCGCGTAACGCCATCGACGTAAGCAAAGCGTATGCCGCGCAGGAGGCGCAGCTCAAAGCCGAGTCGGCAGTTGCAGAACCCGAGATCGCGGAGGAGTTCGAAGCTGCAGAAGAAGATTTCTCTGCTCCTGCTGAGGAGCAATCGGCAGGCGAGGGGACCGAAGCCTCGTCCGCGGAGGACCGGGATCCGGCGGAAGGAACACGGCCCTGGCGCGGACGCCGTCGTCGTCGCGGCGGACGTCGCGGTCAGGGCGATGAGCGCAACGACCGGCCCGAGCCAAAGATCGAGACCGCGAAGCCGATCGAGACCGCGAAGCCGGTAGAAGAGGCGCCAATTTATCATGCGGAGCCGCGTCCGGCCGCGCGTCCCCGCGCGGATTATGGTCCGCCCGCAGGCTATACGCCGATCGTTCTGCCTGGCGAATCGATTTCGAAGTATCGCAACCTGTCGCAGCAGCCCGCGCCCGAGCCGAAGAACGAAGAAACTACAGAACAGGGTTCCTTCGCTCCGGTTGGAGATTCCACTCCCTCTGTCGATTTGAACGCTCATGTTGATGCTCTAGTTAAGGAACCCGAATCACATGCCGAGTTCGAACCCGGAAACGCCGGGTCCGAACCAGGTCAGACCGAACGGGTAACTGCGCCACCAGCCGAGAGCGCCTTTGTCATCGAGCATGAGGAAACGGAAGAGGCCGAAGCCGCGCACCAGGACGATGAGCCGGGACAGCAGGAGCACTTGAGCGTCGCGACTTCCGAAGCCCACGGTGCAGGGTCCGAAGCGAGAGTGACGTCACAAGCATCTGCCACCGAGGCTCTGACTGCAACCGCGGAGAACCCAGCTCTAATCGAAGACCTGCCCGCCCAAGCGCGGAGCAACGACTTCCCGTCGGCCGGCGAAAATCGGGAACAAAATCGCCACGAAGGCGCAACCCGGGAATCGCCGGGCTTTCCAGCGCTTGCCGCTCCTTCGGTCGCTCCCGAAGGACGTACGCTGGAGCATGAAGTATTGGAAGACGAGGAGATGGAATTCCATCCTGTCCCCGACGATCTGAATGCGTTAAGCGAGGCGGAGGCTGACGAAGAGCTGGTTCTTGAGGAGGAGACTCTCGACGCCGACAACGACGATTCGGACCGTTGGATTCCCAAGATTGCCGACGTAGACGAGGACGAAGTGGTGGCAGCCGAGGAGCGTGGAGAACAAATCTACGGCCCCGATATCGACGAGGAAGAGGAAGAAGAGTCCGGCGAGGAAGAACAAACCAACGGCCGGGCCGAGGTGCGGGCTGCGTCTCCCACCGCAGGCTATCAGCAGCGTCAGACCGAGCGTCCCAGCTACGATCGGCGTGGCTTTCGCGATCGCAATCGCCGTGGTGGTCCGCGCCGCAACTTCCGCGCGCGTCCCAATACCAATCGCAACCAGCCGCTCATCACCGACCTGCTGAAGGAAGGGCAGGAGGTGCTGATTCAGATTGCCAAGGAACCGCTCGGCAAGAAGGGCGCGCGCATCACCAGCCACATTGCCCTGCCCGGCCGTTTTCTGGTGTACATGCCCACGGTCAATCACGTGGGAGTTTCGCGCAAGATCGCTTCTGACGAAGAGCGCCAGCGCCTGAAGCGCATCGTGACCAGCGAACGGGAGAACGGCTTAGGCGGCTTCATCGTTCGTACCGCTGCCGCCAACATCAAGGAAGAAGATCTGCGCGCCGACATTCGCTTCCTCAAACATTTGTGGGCCGAGATCAAGAGCCGCACCGAGAACAGCAAGTCGCCGGCGCTGATCTATCACGACCTGAACCTGGTGGAACGAGTATTGCGCGACCAGGTCAATGCCGACTTCTCGCAGATCTGGGTGGACACCGAAGACGAGTATGAGCGCGTGGTGCGCTTTGCCAGCCGCTTCCAACCGTCGCTGGTCCGGCGCATCAAGCTCTACACCAAAGACACACCGCTGTTCGAGCAGTTCGGCATTCAGGACGAGATCAATCGCTCGCTGAAGTCGAAGGTGTGGCTGAAGAGTGGTGGACATATCGTCATCAACCAGACCGAAGCGCTGGTGGCCATCGACATCAACACCGGCAAATATGTTGGCAAGACACAGCGGCTGGAAGACACCATCGCCAAGACCAACGTGGATGCGGTCAAGGAAATCGTGCGGCAGATCCGGCTGCGCGACCTGGGCGGCATCATCGTCATTGACTTCATTGACATGGACGAGCGCAAGAATCGCCAGAAGGTGATGCAGGCCCTGGAAGAGGCTTTGCGCTACGATCGCGCCCCGTCCAAGGTGCTGCAGTTCAACGATTTTGGATTGGTCGCAATTACCCGCAAGCGGGTGAAGCAATCGCTGGAGCGCACCCTGGGGGAGACTTGCCCCTATTGCGTGGGCGCGGGCTTTGTGAAGTCGGTGCCGACCGTCTGCAACGAGCTTTATATCGAGATGCGCAAGATGGCGAAGGTGCACGACAAGACTGACATCACGGTGCGCGTGAATCCCGAGGTAGCCAAGGTCCTGAAGGCCAACAACGGCAAGCTGATCTCAGAAATGGAAGACTTGACGGGCAAGACCGTGCTGGTAAAGAGCGACCCTCTGCTGCACCAGGAAAACTTCGATATTCACTGATTAAATCTGGCGTGCCTCGTTCTAGGCCCGGTTTTGGCCAGGGCGGGACGTTCTTCAAATGCTGTCATCCTGAGCGACCTCGAACGCCGTGAGGGGGAGTCGAAGGCCCTTATGTTGGTGAGAATGTCCACACTGAATGTATCGAGGTTCGTCGCCATAGTGTTGTGGTCGTCGCTATGCCTGGGGCAAGAGGTGCATGTCTCCCAAGGCAACGGCGTTGTTATTCTGAGCGTTGCGGCGCAGAAGCCCTACCACTTGATGTCGGGCGAGGAAAGGTTGCCCACGTTAAGTGTGGAATGCACCCAGAAGGGCAAAAAGACCGCACACCTTCTGATGTTTCTGCCTGGCGGTACCCTGGCTGGAGATCTTGAAGCCGATGCAAAGGGTGGACCACGGACTTTCACGATGACGATAGGCGGAACCAAGCAAATAACGGCGTGGGTTGGCTACGGCGACACCGTGACCTTTAGTTATTTCGCCAAGACTGACGCTGAGCGTTTGAAATTCATCCAGTCCGTGCTCAACGCTGGAAAGGTTTCTATTGAGTTCAAGCCCTTCCTCTCGGGTGCGTCAACCACCAGCGTTTTCGATCTGAGCAAACTCCGCGATGCGATGGACAAATCTCCCGAGTGTGCCGCCACGAAATAGTTCCCGCCGACAACCTCGCCCCGAATTCAAGAAGGTCGCATAACTAGCGTCGACAGGTGGGTTATGCTTTAGCCATGCAGGTGCGCGTGCTTTATCTGGGGATGCTGCGGGACCTCGCTGGGCGCGAGCGTGAACTCGTGCAGCTCTCCGATGGCGCGCGCTTGTCCGATCTCTATGCCGAGCTCCAGCAGCGCATTCCGAAGTTGCAGAGCTTTCGCAATGCCATCGCTCTCGCCGTCAATTACGAATACGCCGATGGGGCTGCGACCCTGCACGATAACGATGAGGTAGCGCTGATTCCGCCGGTAAGCGGGGGTAAGGTTGACAAGGATTCGACAGCCGCGATCACTTTGCCGCTCGTTTCCGAGCACTGCAGCCTGGTTGGCGAGCCAATCCAGACGGCGACCATCGTCGCCGCCATCAAGCATCCCGAAGACGGGGCGGTCGCTGTCTTCGACGGGATTGTGCGCAATCACTCGCGCGGACGCCGGACCCTCTATCTCGACTACACTGCTTATGGGCCGATGGCGTTGCGACAGATGGAGCAATTAACGCAGCAAGCGCTGGCGAATTATGCCATCCGCGACGTGCGGATCGTGCATCGCCTGGGGCGTTTACAGATTGGCGAAACCAGCGTCTATATGGTGGTTGCATCTGCCCATCGCGGGGCTGCGTTCGACGCGTGCCACTGGTTGATCGATGCGCTGAAGAAGACGGTGCCCATCTGGAAGAAGGAGTTCTTCGAGGATGGGGCGGTGTGGGCGGATGGCGAGTCCTTTCCTGCGGAAATTCCGCGTGCCGGCGGGAGCGGGAGCGCGTCAAAGTAGCTGAACTGGGGTTTGAGCTAACAAATGTTTTCAACCTGCCGGACTTCCGCTCGGGCAGCCGTCGCGGTGCGCGAGCTGCTGGTGATTTCTGCGTTGAGTTGCGCCTGGTGGGGTGTTCTCTGCATCGGCCAGGATGCGGTCGCGCAAAGCAGCGTACCGCGTCCACCCGACGCGCAGAAGCAGCAGTCACACAGCGTTCCCCATCCCCCTGATTCGCCGAAGCAACAGACAACGACTGACGGCAGCGACCAACCCAGCACAACGTTCAAAGTCAATGTGAAGCTGGTCAATGTCTTCACCACTGTTACCAACAGCGGAGGAGCACCGGTTTCATCCTTGAAGGAGGAAGACTTCCAGGTGTTCGAAGACGGCAAGCTGCAGAAGATCGCGGTGTTCCATCGGGAGTCGGAGTTGCCGCTCTCCATCGTCGTGGCCGTGGACACCAGCCTCAGCACTCGCGGAGATCAGAAGCTGGAACTGGAGTCCGCGCGCCGCTTTGCCCACGCCATTCTGCGTCCGATCGACGGCCTGTCCCTGTTCCAGTTCAGCGAGGTCGTTGACCAGGTAACGCCCTTCACGGCCGATGTTCGAGTCATTGAGCGCGCCATCAACCGCATCCGGTCGGGGGCGGCGACGGCCCTCTACGACACTCTTTACCTGGGGTCGCAGGCGTTGCAGCAGCGCCGCGGCCGCAAGGTCATGGTCGTGATCACCGATGGTGGCGACACCGTCAGCCAGATCAGCTACCAGCAGGCCGTCCGCGCGGCCCAGGAGGCTGAGGTCATTCTCTACAGCATCATCATTGTGCCCATTGAAAGTAGCGCAGGACGAGACATCGGAGGTGAACACGCGCTGGTTCAGCTTGCGCGTGACACTGGAGGGAAATATTTTTACGCCAGCGGATTGGAGCAACTGGACGCCGCATTCCGCCAGATTAGCGACGAATTACGCACCCAATATCTGATCGCCTACTACCCCAGCACTCGACTCTCCGATTCGGACTTTCGCCGCATCGATATCAAGATCGATCCCGCTACCAAGGATTACCCCGATCCCGCCGAGCTGCAGGTCCGCCACCGGACTGGTTACTACACCATGCCGGGGAAGTAAGCGTCGGGCGACTTCGTCCTCCAAGCTGAGCGAGCGCCCGGAGTTACTCGACCTCTACCTGAAGCATCAACTGCGTCCCGCTATCCAGGCTCACATTCTTGCCGGTGGAGATGAGCACCGAATTCTCCGCCAGCGCAAGATTGTGAATCCCGATAACGCCCTTCGACTGTGCATTCAGTAACGGGCGGCCCGTTTGCTGACTGGTGGGCGTGCTGGGTGGTGGGGGCATCGACGTGCCCGCACCCGTACCCTCACCCGCGGACGGCATACGGGCAGGAACCCCGGTATCTTGCGTGCCGGCATTCGGATTCGAGGCCACCGCCTGGATCTCGCCCTTGATGGCTAGGTCTTTCCCTCCTGGCAGGCTGATCTTGTCGAAGACTATTCCCAGCGCCGACTGCGGATCGCCCTTGGAGCGCGCCTTCGCCTCAGTCACGTGGCCAGTCACCTTGCTGCCGCGCGGAATCGCTGTTCCGTCCTTCATGCGCAAATCGGCAGCGATGCGGCCCGTCACCGGATCACCTTCCTTCAGCTTCTTCGAGTCTAGAGACTTGGTTAATTCCACCGGCATGACGCCGTGCCCTTTGGCAGCACCCGCCGGAGTTGTGGTCTGTGGCGGCGCAGGTGAGGAAGAAGGCTGTGTGGAAGCTTGACCGGGCTGGGCGGCATTTGTACTTTGTCCCAGACAGAGTGAAGTAGCGAGCGCTACGGCGAGCGTCACTAGGAATAGATGATTGGCAAATCGAGCCATGGTTTTCTCCTCTTGAAATCAGCGAGCCCAGCCTGGTGGTTCCGTCCTCGCACTGCGCCGCTTGGTAGTCGTCCCCGGCTAGTCTATTCCCATCCCGCCGCGTCAACCAATCTTTTCTGTCTGAAAGCAAAGTAATGAGTAAGAGACTCTGGCGGATTTCACCTTGTACAGCGTGGAGCCGCGATGATGTCAGCACACCGGCCCGGTTCCGCGCGTTATTACGCAACCAGGGGAAGCCTTTGCTGGGCAATAGGGACTGCGTCGCCACCAAATAGCCCGGTTCGCGAGCGGGACAGAGCCACCAGCCACTAACCGCGAAGCGACGGGATGATTTCAGCCCAGTGCAAGGTTGCCGCAATTCTCCAAGAAATTGGAGATTGCCAGGCTGGAATCTGTGAAAAGTGGTAGCTTCATGGGATGAGCCTCGTCTTCCTGTTTCGATCCCATTTGTATTCATATATTTACATTACTTATTGAGGCGGAGGGGAGTGGCAGGCCACTTGCATTAACCTTTCTCGGACATTGCCAAATAATGCCCCTCGAAGGGTCTTGGCGATTTGAAAGAACGTAGTGCGAGGAGAAGAGGTTCGTAATATGAAAAAATTCCATGCATTTTATGCGCTTTTGGCGTTGTTGCTGGCGGCCTGCCTGATGGCACCCTCAGCTTTCGGACAGACGCTCGTTTCGGGCGACTTGACCGGTACGGTCACTGACCCCACTGGCGCTGTTTTGGCAAACGCCACGGTAACGCTGAAAAGCGTCGACACTGGCGAAACCCGCACTACCACAACCAACTCGAGCGGTCTTTACCGGTTTTCTCTGTTGGGTCCGGGAAGCTATACTGTCGGCGTAGCCGCCCAAGGCTTCAGTAGGACGCAGAGTCAGTACTCCGTAAGCGTCGGCCAGACCACCGTTGCTAACGTGAAGATGGCGCTAGGCGCTGGCTCAACGACGGTGGAAGTGACCGGTGCTCCGCCCTTGGTGCAGACGGACAACGCTAACCTGTCCACCAATTTTGACCAGAACATTATCGCCAACGCGCCAAACGGTGGCAATGACCTCACGGCCATTGCGCAGGCGGCGCCCGGCGTGACCATGAACACCGGCCAGGGATATGGCAACTTCAGCGCCTACGGACTTCCCGCCACTGCGAACCTGTTCACGGTTAACGGCGAGAACGATATGGATCCCTACCTGAACCTGAACAACTCAGGCGCCACCAACTTGACCCTGGGTAGGAACGAACTGCAGGAAGCCACCGTCATTAGCAACGCGTACTCTGGACAGTACGGCCAGCAGGCCGGCGCCCAGATCAACTACGTTACCAAGTCGGGTACCAACCAGTACCACGGCAATGTCTTTTACGAGTGGACCGGCCGCACCCTGGATGCCAACGACTGGTTTAACAATCACACCAGCCCGATAACCCCGCGTCCCTTTGCCAACAACAATCAGTGGGGAGCGAATTTTGGTGGTCCGATCAAGAAGGACAAACTCTTCTTCTTCGTGGACTACGAAGCTGTCCAATACATCGTTCCTTCGACTACGCCGGTCTATGCACCAACGCCCGCTTTTGCTGCTGCGACACTGGCTAACCTGGCAGCCACCGCGCCGGCCGAGGTTGGGTTGTACCAGAGGTATTTCAACCTGTTCGCAGGTGCCAAAGGGTACCCAGGCATGAACCCAGTCAATATTGCAACGTATACCAGTCAAAATGGGGGCAACTGCGGCGGGTTGCTGAACACCCCAGGCAGCGGCTTCTTCGTCCCCGCATTAGCTGGGGACAACTGCTTCACGCAATACTCGGCGACACCGGCCTTGCCCGGAAAGGAATGGATCCTACCCGTCAGGATCGATTGGAACCCGTCGCAAAACAACCAGTTCTACTTCCGCACCCGCATCGATCACGGCATTCAGGCCACGTACGCTGATCCCATCAACTCCGCTTTCAGTGCTGCCAGCAAACAGCCCGCATACGATGGCCAGTTTGGGTGGACCCACATTATCAACCCCAATACCACCAACCAGTTCAGCGCGGACCTCAGCCACTACCAAGCCATCTTCAACCAGATTGACTCTAGCCTTTTCCCGTATGGGTTCATCGAGCTAGGGTATAACATGACGACAGTGGGAGGATCGGTGTACAGCTTCCCACAAGGACGTAACGTCACGCAGTATCAGTTCCTCGACGATCTCTCCTGGACCAAGGGAAAGCACAACCTCAAGTTCGGCGCTAACTTCCGTCGTTATGACATCAGCGACTTCACCTTCAGCGTGCTCAACAATCCTCAGGTGTTAGGGCTTGACATTTCGGGCAACGGCGATGGCGGCCAAACCGATTTCTACAACGGCATTGCGTACCAGACCCGGCAGCGCTTTCCGTCCGCGACAGAGCAGCCAGTCGCTCTCTGGGGAATCGGCATCTATGCACAGGACGAGTGGAAGGTCAGCAGCAACTTGACACTCACCCTGGCCCTGCGTGCGGAGAAGAACTCCAATCCGGTCTGCCAGCGCAATTGCTCTGCGTTGCTGAATAACTCGTTCGAGAACCTGTTGGCCGCGGGTATGCTCAGCAAGAGCACTCCCTACAACTCCATCATCAACGGCCACAACCACCAGCTTTTTAATGCCACCGACAAGATCGACCTGGCGCCCCGCTTCGGCTTTGCGTGGTCACCGTTGGGTCCGAACACCGTCTTCCGCGGCGGTTTTGGCATCTTCTACGATGCCTTTCCTTCGATCATAGGTGATCAATTCATGACCAACCTGCCTGGATTGGTCGAAGTCCGTATCACCGGTGCGCCGTGGGGCGACACCACTACCTCTAATAGTCCGTATATTCAAGGCGCAGCGTCGGCCGCGGCTATTATGGCGGGATTTGACAGCGGGGCGTCCTATAACACCCTCAAAGCACTATTGGGATCCCAGTTCCGCACCCCGGCCATTCATAACCAGATCGGGACCTTCCACACTCCGTACTGGGAGCAGTGGAGCTTCGGGATGCAACAGGCGATGGGAGACAAGACCACGCTGGGATTGACTTACGTGGGCAACCACGGCGTTCATATCCCAACCTACAATGAAGGCTTAAACGCCTACGGTGACACCGGGCTGGGGCTCCCTGCTACGGCGCCCACCCCCATATTCACCGCGGTTCAGCAGTACACTTCCAGCGGCATCTCCAACTACAACGGCATCACCGCCAACATATCCCAGCGCGCGCGGTATGGGTTGACCTTCCAGTTCAGCTATACCTGGAGTCACACGATGGATGACATCTCCAACGCGGGCGGCGAGCCCTACAACGCCTCTCAGACGTTCGGGTCGTTACAATATCAGATCAACCCGTTCTGTCTGTCGTGCAACAACTACGGCAACGCTGACTACGATGTCCGCAACAGCTTCAACGGTACCTACGTGTGGACGATACCGTATAAGTCCAGCAACAGCTTTGCTAACCAGGTCTTGGGTGGCTGGATTCTGTCGGAGAACTTCTTCTGGCGCTCGGGTCTGCCACTCACCGTCATTGATGGCAACACTGCTATTACCAACTATGGCCCGGGCAATACGGTGGCGAACGTGATTGCTCCGAATGGCCAAACGGGTAGTTGCGTCAATGGCAACAGCCAGTGCCTCGACCCCAATGCCTTCACAGTGTCGGACGCGTTCGGAGCGTGGCCAAACCAGCGCCGGAACAGTTACCGTGGACCTCACTTCTTCGACTCCGACGTCACCTTCGGCAAGAACTTCAAGCTGTCGGAGAGGTTCATGTTCAACTTCAGCACCAACTTCTACAACATTTTCAATCACCCGAATTTCACCAACCCTGACCTCAATCTGGCGTCTGGAACGTTTGGTCAGATCACGACCACGGCGGCGCCGCCAACTGGCCCTTACGGATCGTTCTTCCCGGGTCTGCCTTCGGGACGCATCATCCAGTTCGCGGGCAAGATCACCTTCTAGCCAGTTCGACTCTGCTTCACTTCGGCGGCTCCCTTTCGGGGCCGCCGTTTTTTGCTCCCAGTTGCCAGCTGTCGGTTCGCAGTTCTGAGTTTCCAGAGTCTCAACCGGACAACCGGCGACTGACTACTGGCAACTGTTCTGCTACACTGCGATTTTCGAGGTCACCATGTCGAATCCTCCGCAGCCATTGATTCAGTTGACCAATGCCCCCGACTACCGCGAAAGTTATGCCAACAGCGTGCAAGTGCGGGTGAACGTGTGGGACTTCTTCCTGATTTTTGGCACCCTGCAACAGCAGGACGAAACCCGCGTGGAGGTGCGCAACTTTCAGGGAATCTATTTGAGTCCGCAGCAGGCCAAGGCGCTTTACACCATCCTGCAGCAGAACCTGGTGAACTACGAGAACACCTTCGGAGAGATCAAGCTGGATCCGCGCATGGGGCCCGGGATGGGCCCGATTCATTAGCGTGGTTTCCGGGAGAGCGGGATCCGGCTGGCTTGTCTTTGAAGGGGCACAGCTTTAGCTGTGCCGTATCGACGGTGGAAGAGTTGGGCTTTGGCCCCTGAGAGAATTCGGTTTTTGTGAGGTCGGCGCATAGATGCGCGGGCGATGCCACAGGGCAAAGAGAACGAGTTCCCGCAGCGGCTAAAGCCGGCATATGCTCAATTGTCGGCGACACGCCTGAAGGCGTGCCCCTTCAAAGCGCGCGTCCTTCACGCCGCAACGCACCTGCGCGAATGCCTCTTCGCCTACGCGCTCATTTTTGCCTTCCTATTCGTCACGCATGCTCCTTTATTGCGGCTGCCGTACTTCTGGGATGAAGCTGGCTACTTTATTCCGGCGGCGCGCGATCTCTTACTCACCGGTTCACTGATTCCGAGCACCACGCTCTCCAACGCACATCCCCCGCTGGTGATGCTGTGGCTGGCGTTCTGGTGGAAGTTCAGCGGCTTTACCCCGGCGGTGACGCGAACTGCGATGCTGCTGATCGCTGCGTTTGCCCTGCTGGGGCTGTGGCGGCTCGCGTGCGACGTGGCCAACGAAGAGGTGGCTGCCGCAACCGTTTTGTGCACCTCGGTCTACTCCGTTTTCTTTGCGCAGAGCTCGCTGGCCCACCTCGACATGATGGTTTGCGCGCTGACGCTTTGGGGACTGGCAATGTACGTGGAGCGAAGACCGGCAGCTACCATCGTGTTCTTGGCTCTTGCGCCTCTCGCCAAGGAAACTGCCATTGTTACGCCTCTGGCGCTGCTGGGTTGGGAGTTGCTGTGTCCCGTTCTGCAAGGCAAGGTGCGAGGGGCCGAAACATTGTGCATGGGTAGGAGACGGCTGGCCGCCTTCTCGTTTCTGTTGTGCCTGGTCCCGCTCGCCCTGTGGTTCCTTTATCACCATCACCGAACCGGCTTCTATTTTGGCAATCCGGAGTACCTGCGTTACAACCTGCAAGCTACGCTCACTCCACTGCGCATCGTGCTTGCGATCCTGATACGGCTCTGGCACGCGCTGGGCTATCTGAACCTGTTTGTGCTGACGCTGGCCGCAGCCTACGCCATGAGTTGTCCCCCGCTACAGGAGCCCGATGGCACCCCACGTCCCCGCATTCCCATCAATGTGCAGTTCGTGTTTGGGGTGGTCATCCTGGCACATGTCGTGGCCCTGTCCGCGCTGGGAGGCGCGGTGCTGGCTCGCTACCTGCTTCCGGTTGTGCCATTGGTAATCCTGCTTTGCGTTTCCACCCTGTGGCGTCGCATCCGGCGCTGGGCATCGTGGATCGCAGTGGCTTGCGTGGCGTTTGGGTTCGCGCTGCTCACTCCGCCGCCCTATCGCATCGCTCCTGAGGATACGTTGCTGTATCGCGATTACGTCATCGTCCACAAACAGGCCGCCGATGAATTGGCGATGCGCTTCCCACACGCGCGCGTGCTCACGGCGTGGCCGGCTTCCGATGAGCTTACGCGCCCGTTCCTGGGATACGTCAAACAGCCGCTCACGGTGGTACCCATCGAGAACTTCTCGGTCCTCGAAATCGAGGGGGCCGCGCAAGCTACCGATCAGTTTGAGGTGGCGCTGTTGTTTCCGACCAAGTGGCAGCCAGCGCATCCTCTGTTGCGGAGTTTGCCCTTCGGCGAGCAACTTCAGGAACGCTTCTTCGACTATCACCAGGATCTGGCCCCGCAACAAGTTGCGAACGTTCTCGGCGGCCGGGTGATTCGCTACCTGAATCGCAACAATGAGTGGGTGGCCATCGTGGTGATCGAGAAAGTCGAAAACGCGGCCGCCCGCGATTTGGAGTTACGCCGCGCTCCATGATTGGCAGAGCAGGCCCTTTTGTTTTGTCATCCCGACCGAGCGGAGGGACCTGCTTTTCCCGGCCAGAGCAACTTCAACGGATATGCGGCCCGCGATAGCTGGCGTCTGGTCTCGGTGCAATCGTGGTCTCAGCCTCGCACTGCCGCTCCTTCCAACGGTTAAACTGTCAGCAGATGGCACGCACCACCATCCTGGACTACCTCGATAACTTCCGCCGCCACGCTCGGGAGGCGGCCTACGCTCAACATCGCGGTTATCGCATGCAGCGATGGACGTATGGCGATGTGCTGAGCAATGCGTATCGCTTTGCGCGCGAGCTGGAACGGCGCGGCATCGGCAAGGGCGACAAGGTCATCCTCTGGGGCGAGAACTGCGCCGAGTGGGTTGTCGCATTTTTCGGGTGCCTGCTGCGCGGTGCCATCGTGGTGCCCATCGACAAGATCGCGGCCCCGGATTTCGCCCAGCGTATCGCGCAACAGGTGGATGCCAGGCTCTGTGTTGGCTCGATGCAGAACCACGTCCCGGGCATCGCAGAGATCAACCTGGAAATCCTGCGCGAGCAGCTCGCGGCGCTCACCGATCAGCCCGTGGCTCCGCCGCCGCTCACTCGCGATGATGTGGTGCAGATTGTCTTCACCTCCGGCACGACCGCCGAGCCGCGCGGTGTAGTCATCACTCATGGCAACATCCTGGCCAACTTGGAGCCGCTGGAGCGCGAGATCGGCAAATACCTCCGCTACGAGCGCATTTTTCATCCGCTGCGATTCTTGAATCTGCTGCCGTTAAGCCATGTCTTTGGGCAGTTCCTGGGAATCTTCCTGCCGCAATTGCTGTCAGCCACCGTGATCTTCCAGGACACGTTGAACCCGACGGAAGTTCTGCATGTCATCAAGCGAGAACGCGTATCGGTGGTGGTCGCGGTGCCGCGCCTGATGGAGTCGCTGAAAGATAAGCTGCTGCGCGATTTCGATGCGGCGGGCCGGCGGCAGTGGTTCCAACGACAATTCGAAGCCGCAAACAACCAGCACTTCGTGCGGCGCTGGTGGCGCTTCCGGAAAATTCACAGCCAGTTCGGATGGAAGTTCTGGGCCTTCATCTCGGGGGGCGCGGCGCTCGACGCCGAGACCGAAGAGTTCTGGCGGCGATTGAGCTTCGTCGTAATTCAGGGCTATGGCCTCACCGAGACAACATCGCTGATTTCCCTGAACCACCCCTTTCATATGAGCAGGCGCTCGATCGGCAAAGTGCTCGAAGGCCGCGAGATCAAGCTCGATGAGAACGGCGAAATCCTGGTGCGCGGCGCCAACGTCGCTGCCGGTTATTGGCAGGGAAAAGAACTGAAGCCGGGGTTGAGCGAGGCAGGTTGGTTTCGCACTGGCGATCTTGGCGAACTCGACGGGGAAGGCAATCTCTATTTCAAGGGCCGCAAGAAAAATATCATCGTGACGCGCGAAGGGATGAACATCTATCCCGAGGACCTCGAGAATGCGCTGCGCCAACAGCCCGCGATACGCGAGTGCGTGGTCGTCGGCCTGGAGCAGGGAGGCAACGCCGAGCCTTGCGCCGTGCTCATCCTGCGCGACTCCGTCGATCCAGAGCCAGCGGTCAGGCGTGCCAACCAGCAACTCGCGGAGTATCAGCAGATGCGCCGCTGGTTGGTGTGGCCCGAGCAAGACTTCCCGCGCACTCCCACGCAGAAACCCAAGATCGCCGCCATCCAGCAGGCGGTGCAGCAACACTTCGCCTCGGGCAACGATGGAGCCAGCGTACCGCAGGGCGCTTTGGCGGAGCTGATCGCGCGCGTTACTGGACGCAGCACCGGCCCACTCACTCCCGATGCCAGGCTCGATGGAGACCTGAACCTGAGCTCCATGGACCGCGTCGAGCTGATGAGCGCGCTGGAAGACCGCTACCAGGTCGATCTCAACGAGGCGAACTTCACCAGCGTCAGCACGGTTGGCGATCTCGAACGTTTGCTGCGCGGGCCGCAGAAGTCGCCGCAGAGCGGGTATCGGTATCCGCGATGGGCGCAGCGCTGGCCCACCACGTGGATTCGTAGCTTCATCTACTACCTGCTCACCTGGCCGGCGACCATGATCATGGCGCACCCCAGGATCGTTGGCCGCGAGAACCTGCGCGGTATCGACGGGCCGTTCCTCATCAGTTGCAATCACGTCACCTACATCGATGTTGGCTTCGCGCTGATCGCGCTTCCGCCCCGGGTGCGGCACAAGCTCGCGGTCGGCATGTGGGGAGAGATGCTGTGGGAGATGTGGCGGCCGCCGGCAACCTGGAATCCCGTCGTGCGCTTGGCGTACCGGGCCGGCTACTATCTGGTAGTTGCCCTGTTCAACGTCTTTCCGCTGCCCCAGCGATCGGGCGTGCGCGAGAGTTTCGCCTACGCGGGTGAATCGGTGGACCGAGGCTACAGCGTTCTGGTTTATCCCGAAGGTGTGCGCACGCCGGATGGCAAGCCGTCGCCGTTCCGCTCGGGTGTCGGAATGCTGGCGTCGCGGCTGAATGTCCCGGTTGTCCCCATGCGGATCGATGGCTTGTACCAGATGAAGATGGCCGGGCACAAGATTGCGCGTCCCGGAGAACTGACGGTCGTGATTGGCAAGCCCATGCGCTTTCCGCCCGCAACGCCAGCCGAGGAAATCACCAACCAGCTGGAGCGCGTAACTTGGACTATGTGAACAGGGCCTTGAGAAACTGATCCCCTCTGTGACGCGCGTCCTAGCTCTTCTACGGGAAGAAATGATACGAATACTTGTTTAGCCCTCAGACGGGATTTCGCCCCGTTAGTCCCAGAGTGCGAGGGTGCCCATCCAAACCGGTTTTGCTTCAACGGGGATTTCGCGGAGGAGTACTGATGCGCGAAGCAGTCCTTAAATTGTGGCCGGAGATCGAGTGGATTCAGTCGCCCGGGCTGCGTGAGCAGGTCATAGAGACGTGGCAGCACGCCTTCGAACAAAGCCCGCTCACCCCGGATGACCTGAATCGCATTCCGTTCACTCTGCTGGTGCCGAACTGCCCTACGACGTTCATGGAGCACAAGCGCTGCGTGGTACACATCGCACGCAAGGCGGCCGAGAGCATGAAGGAATTTATGGGGCGCGCGCTGCCCATCGACATGGACACCGTGATTGCGGGCGCGATTCTGGCCGACGTCGGGAAATTACTGGAGTACGAGAACGTCGGCGGCAAGACCCGCCAAAGCAAGCGCGGCGAGTTGCTGCGGCATCCGTTTACCGGGGTGGCGCTGGCGATGGAATGCGGCGTGCCTGACGCGGTGTGCCACATCATCGCGGCGCATGCCGCCGAAGGCGATCTGGTGAAGCGCACCACCGAGGCCTACATCGTGCACCACGCCGATTTCATGGCCTTTCTGCCGTTCAAGAACCTGGCGAAATAGAAGGAAACGAGGAGAAGACTCTGATGTCAACCACAACTGCGCCAGCGCCGAGCAAAGCGGCCGCCAAGCCGACGATCACGGCGATCATGGCGCAATGGGCCGCCGGTGTGAAGTTCGAGCAGATCTCCCTTTCCAAAGATGCGGTGCATCAGGCTAAGCGCCTCTTGCTTGACAGCGTTGGCTGCGCGCTTGGCGGCTACCAGCAGCATGACGTCATGATCGCGCTGGAGGTGCTGAACGAGATTGCAGGCCCGAGTGGTGCAACCGTGATTGGGAGTGGCCGGCAGATGGATGTGGTGTCGGCGTCGCTGGCCAACGCGCTGATGATTCGCTGCATGGACTATAACGACATTTACTGGAAGCAGGACCCTTCGCACCCGTCGGACATTTTTCCTGCGGCGATGGCTGCCGGTGAGCGTGCCGGCAGCGATGGGTGCGAACTCATCGTGGGTCTGGTGCTGGGCCACGAATTTGAGATGCGGCTGTGCGAAGCGGCCTTCCCCGGCATTCGCGAGCGCGGCTGGCATCATGCCACGTTGACCGCGTTCGTCTCGCCGATCGTGGCTGGACGTATGCTGTGTCTCAGCGCCGAGCAAATTCAGCACGCCATCGGCATCAGCGCCAGCGCGCGCGCCACCCTGGGTGCGGTCACCGCCGGCAAGCTGACCATGATGAAGAACACCGTCGATCCCATGGCCACGCAGAGTGGTGTGCTGGCCGCCTTGCTGGCGGAAAAGGGATATACCGGGCCCGAGCATGTGATCGATGGCAAAGAGGGACTGGTGCACTGCTTTGGCCCAGAGTGGAAGCTCAATATTCTGACCGACGGGCTGGGCGATTCGTGGCGTATCACACAATGTGGGATGAAGGCATTTCCCACCGAAGCCCTGACGCACACGCCAATCTCCGCTGTGCTTGCGCTGGTGAAGGACCACGACCTCAAGCCCAATGACATAGCAAAAGTGCATATCCGCACCACGGCGCGCGGGGCCGACATTCTGAGCGATCCTAGCAAGTACGATCCGCACACCAAGGAGACCGCCGACCACTCGCTGCCGTATGTTATTGCCGCTGCCATTGCTGAGCGCCAGGTCACTCCCCTGCAGTTCACTCAGGCGAAGATCATGGACCCTGTAATCCGCGCCCAGCTCAGCAAGATCGCCGTTTCCGCCGATCCCGAGATCGAGAAAGTCTTTCCGGCGCTGCAGCGGGTGATCGTGAGAATTCACACCATCGATGGCCGCGAGTTCACGACGCAGCTCGATTATCCTAAGGGCGATCCGCGCAATCCGCTGACCGACAAGGAAGTGGAAGAGAAATTCGAGGCGCTGGCGGAGCCGGTGATGTCGCGCGAAGCCCGTCGCCGCGCCATGGACGCCATCTGGAGTCTCGAAAAGCAGCCGAGCGTGACTGCGCTGATGAAGTTGTTCAAGGCTGACCGGGCACTGGCGGCGGGAGGTCATTGAGATGGGACAGACCATCGTCGAAAAGATCGCGCAAGCCCATATGGCCGAGGGGCCGGGTCGCCCGCTGCGCGCAGGTGACTTCCTCTCCGTCCGGCCTTATCACGTGATGACCCACGACAACACTTCTGCGGTCATGAAGAAATTCAAGGCCATAGGCGCGAACAAGGTACACGATCCGGCGCAGCCGGTCATCACCGCCGACCACGATATTCAGAACAGGGAAGCGTCGAACCTGGCGAAGTATCGCAGCATGGAGGCGTTTGCGCGCGAGCAGGGCACTGATTTCTATCCGCCGGGCAGCGGCATTGGTCATCAGATCATGGTGGAGAAGGGCTACGTGCTGCCCGGAACATTTGTCGTCGCCTCCGATTCGCACTCCAATATGTATGGCGCATTGGGCGCGATCGGCACGCCGGTGGTTCGCACCGACGCGGCCGCAATCTGGGCGACGGGGGAATTCTGGTGGCAGATTCCGCGGACCGTGCAGGTTTTGTTGGAAGGACGGCTCGCGCCGGGTGCGACCGGCAAAGATGTGATCGTGACGTTGTGCGGACTCTACAACCGGGAAGAAGTGTTGAACGCCGCCGTCGAATTCACCGGGCCCGGCGTGGCGTCGCTCAGCATCGACGCGCGGCTGACCATCGCCAACATGTCCACCGAGTGGGGAACGCTGGTCGGCTGGTTTCCGGTGGATGAGGTCACGCTGCGTTACCTCGAAGCGCGCAATCGAGAATTACGGGCGCAGGGGGTCGCGCGTATTCCCGAAGACAGATTTGAGGAGTGGCGCACGAATCCTCCGGCTCCGGACAAAGATGCGTCGTACGCGGGCCGGATCACGCTGAATCTTGCGGAGGTCACGCCGCATGTTTCGGGTCCGGATACGGTGCAGGTGATGCAGTCGGTTGCCGAAATTGCGAAGAAGAAGGTCGCCATCCAGAAGGCGTACCTCGTTTCCTGCGTGAACTCGCGACCGGAAGACCTGGAGGCCGCGGCGAAGGTGCTGCAAGGCAAGAAGGTCGCGGACGGTGTGCGGTTCTATCTTGCGGCGGCCAGTCGCGCGGTGCAGGAGGAAGCGGAAAAGCGCGGCGTGTGGCAAACCTTGCTCGAAGCGGGCGCGCATCCGCTGCCGTCAGGATGCGGACCGTGCATCGGCCTGGGTACGGGATTGCTCGAAGCGGGCGAGGTTGGTATCTCCGCCACCAATCGCAATTTCAAAGGGCGCATGGGTTCGCGCGATGCGCAGTGCTATCTTGGCAGTCCCGAAGTCGTCGCCGCTTCCGCCGTCGCCGGCTACATCTGTGGACCTGCTGAGACTGAGTATCGCGAACTGAAGAAACATTTTGAAGTGCCGGCCACCGATGCGGCTTCGGCCGAGAGAGTTGAAATCCTGCCCGGATTTCCGCAGCGCGTGCGCGGAAGGCTGATCTTCTTGCCGCAAGACAACCTGAACACCGACGGCATCTATGGTAAGGACTACACCTATCGTGAAGACATGACCCCGGAGATGATGGCGCGCGTAGTGATGGAAAATTATGATCCGCAGTTTGCTGGGCGCGCGCGTGAGGGCGACGTTATTGTCGGCAGCTTCAACTTTGGCACCGGTTCCAGCCGCGAGCAGGCGGTGACGGCGCTAAAATACAAGGGCATTCCACTGGTGATCGCGGGCAGCTTCTCGCAGACCTATCTACGCAACGCGTTCAATAACGGATTTCTGTGCATCGAGACGCCCGACCTGGTAAACCGCCTGCGCGCAAAGTTTTCCGACGCGGTCGCGCGCAAGGAGAAGACGATCATTCCCGGTGACGAGGTCGAGGTTGATTTTTCCGCGAGCACCATTCGCTATGCAGGCGAGCAGTTCACTTTCCCGGCGCTAGGGTCGGTACCGCAGTCGTTGGTGATTGCCCGCGGAGTGGAGAACTTGGTGAGCCGCAAGCTGGGGTTGAGCACGGTGGCGGCGCAAGTGCAAAATGCATAAGAAACTCACAATGTCGGAGAATGCCTATCCCACAATGTGACATAAGTGATCCCACAATGGAGGACATTGTGAGGGGGCGACACACGAGTCCCGCTTTGGGGGTGGAAGAGCTTAGCCCAGCGCTTCAGCGCTGGGTGGGCGTGAGAGAGAATCTGAGTCCCGTAGGGACGGTACCGAAGCAGGTCCCTCGACTCGCCCGGGATGGCAAGCGGAATGGAGTACGGTAACGGCGTAGCGGCAAGTAGAGGAGTTGGCGTTCATGGCGAAACGTAAAGTCGTATCCATGCCGGGCGATGGCATTAGCAACCAGGTCCTGCCCGAAGCGATTCGGGTGCTCGACGCCGTTGGTTTCGAGGCTGAGTACGTACACGCCGACATCGGCTGGGAGTGCTGGATCAAGCAAGGCGACGCGCTTCCCGAGCGCACCATCGAACTGCTGCGCCAGCACAAGGTCGGTCTGTTCGGCGCTATCACCTCGAAGCCGAAGAAGGAGGCCGAGGCCGAGTTGAGCCCTGCATTACGCGGCAAAGGCTACCAATACTTCAGCCCGATCGTTTCCATGCGACAGATCTTCAACCTCGATGTGTGCATGCGGCCGTGCCTGTCGTTCCCCGGCAACCCGCTCAACTTTATCCGCCAGAAACCGGCTGGCGGGTACGAGGAGCCCAAGGTGGACGTGGTGGTCTTCCGCCAGAACACGGAAGGACTGTACGCGGGAGTGGAGTGGACGAATCCTCCGCAACCGGTGCGTGACGCATTACGCACCCATCCGAAGTTCAAGCCGTTCGCCAACGTCGCCGGCGAGGACCTGGCGATTTCAGTGCGCGTCATCACGCGTCCGGCGGCGCGCCGGATTTGCGAGGCCGCATTCCTTCATGCGCGCAAGCACGGCTACAAATCGGTGACCATCTGCGAGAAGCCCAACGTGCTGCGCGAAACTTCGGGCATGATGGAAGAAGCCGCCAAAGAAGTGCACAAGCAATATAGCGACATTGCGCTGTGGTCCACCAATATCGATGCGCAGACCATGTGGCTGACCAAGAACCCGGAAGAGTATGGCGTGATCGTGGCCAGCAACTTGTTCGGCGATGTCATCAGCGACGCATTCGCGGGACTGGTTGGTGGGCTTGGTTTTGCGGCGTCGGGCAACATTGGCCAGGAGGTCGCGGTGTTCGAGCCCACACATGGGTCGGCTCCGAAGTATGCCGAGTTGGATCCGGCGATCGTCAACCCGATTGCTATGATTCTCTCGGCAGCGATGATGCTTGATCATCTTGGAGAGAACGATAAGGCGCGCAAGATTCGCGATGCTATCGCGGCGGTTGTGGCCGAAGGCCAAGTGCGCACCTATGACATGATGCGCATCCCCGGCGGAGCGAAATCGCTGGCCCAGGGCGCCGCCTCGACAACGCAGATGACAGACGCCATCCTGGCGAAGCTTGGGGTGACGGTGGAGAAGGCTTATGCCGGCAGTGGCAAAAATTAGCGAATTGCGGCGAGGCGAGGCGGGACGCGGCGGCGACGACATTCGCTCCGACTTGTACGTCAGCTTCGAGGAACGCGGCAGCGGCGGGATTGAGATCGGCCTGCGCTCGCGCGTTGAATTGTATTACGGTGAGGTCATCCGGCGGCAGGTGCACGACGTCCTGCGCACGCTGGGCGTCGAGCACGCGTTAATCGAGATCGTGGATGAAGGCGCGCTGCCGTTCGTGATCGCAGCTCGCATTGAGGCGGCGGTGCGCCGCGCCGGGCTCGCACAACGCAAGTCAGTGCTGCCGGAAGCGGTGACGCTGGCGGCGCCGTCGCAGCGAGACCGTCTGCGGCGGTCGCGGCTTTATCTGCCCGGCAACGAACCCAAGTATTTCATTAATGCCGGACTGCATGGGCCGGACGCGGTCATTCTCGACTTGGAAGATTCGGTGCACTATGCCGAGAAAGATGCGGCGCGCCTGCTAGTTCGCAATGCGCTGCGGGCGGTGGATTTCGGCGTGGCAGAGCGCATGGTCCGAATCAATCAGCTCCCGCTCGGGCTGGCTGATCTGGAAGAAATCGTTCCGCAGTCGCCCGATCTCATTCTGGTTCCGAAAGTCGAAACTGCTGCGCAGATATCTGACGTTGTGGGAGCTATCGACTCAATCGCAAAAGGAGTGGGCGTCACGCGTCCCATTTGGCTGATGCCGATTCTCGAATCGGCGCTGGGCATTGAGAATGCGTTCGCCATCGCCACGGCGTCGGACCGCATTGCGGCCATCACTCTCGGATTGGAGGACTACACTGCCGATCTCGGCGTGGCCAAGACAGCAGGCGGAAGCGAATCGCTCTATGCCCGCATGCGCGTGGTGAACGCCGCCCACGCCGCGCATGTGCAGGCGATCGACTCCGTGTATGGTGACGTCGCCGACACCGAGGGACTGCTGCATTGGGGCGAGGCTTCACGCGCCATGGGGTTTGAAGGCATGGGCTGCATTCATCCGGTGCAAATTGAGATCATTCATCGTGCCTTTGCACCTGCGCCGAACGAACTGGAGAAGGCGCTTGCAATCGTTGCAGCCTTCGACGAGGCGCAAGCTCGCGGACTTGGCGTGGTGAGCTTAGGGTCCAAGATGATTGACGCCCCGGTCGTGCAACGCGCCGTGAAGCTGGTCGCCCTGGCCAAGAAGATGGGCATCAGTGCCGATCAGGCGCCGGCAGGAGAAGCATCATGAGTGCGGGCGTAGCAACAAGCTTGGTCACGAACGCTGCCGGCCGGCGCGTGCCAACTCATGTCAACGGCCGCCAAGAATCGCCGTACAACGGAGTTAATCAACAAACTCCCACGGGAACTAAAGCCACCCCGCCTATCCGCAGCAGCGCCGATTATCCCACAAACGGGGACAAGCGCGTCCGCGACTTGGAAACCGCGCTGCGTCTCTGCGGACTGCGTGATGGCATGACCATCAGCAGTCATCACCACCTGCGCAATGGAGACCGCGTCGCGCTCACCGCGTTACAGACCGCCGCCCGCATGGGCGCCAAGGACCTGGTCTGGTTTCCCAGCGCATCGTTTCCGTGCCACGAGCCGGTGATCGACCTGATGAAGTCGGGCGCGGTGCATCACATTGAAGGCAGCATGAACGGGCCGCTCGGCGATTATTGCTCGCACGGACACATGCGCGGCCTGGGAGTGTTGCGCTCGCACGGTGGACGCTGGCAGGCGGTGCAGGATGGCGAAGTCCACATCGACATCGCGGTGATCGCCGCGCCCACAGCCGACTTCTTCGGCAACGCCGATGGATCGCACGGAAGGTCGGCGTGCGGTTCGCTGGGATTTGCCCTTGCCGATTCCGTCTATGCCGATCGCGTCATCGTGGTGACCGACAATCTGGTCCCGTTCCCTTGCGTTCCCTGGCAGATTCAGGGCAACAACGTTGACTACGTGGTCGAGGTCGACTCCATCGGCGATCCTTCGATGATTGTCAGCGGCACCACGCAGATCACGCGCAGTCCCGATCGCCTGCGAATTTCCGAGCTGGTGGCGCGCTTTCTGCGCGACAGCGGAATCATGCGCGACGGTTTCTCTTTCCAGGCGGGCGCGGGTGGCATCGCCCTGGCGTTTGTGGATTACCTGGCCGGCATGATGAAACAGGCCAACGTGAAGGCCGGCTTCGTGCGCGGAGGTTCAACCAAGTACCTGGTTGATCTGCTCAACGAAGGTCTGATCGGGTACATACTCGACGGCCAGACGTTCGACCTGGATGCAGTGAAGTCGATCGCCAGCAATCCTCGTCATGTGGCCACCAGTCCATTCACTTCGTACAACTTTCACGGCAAGGGCAACTTCGCGTCGCTGGTTGACGCCGCCGTGTTGGGCGCAACCGAGGTTGACGTCAACTTCAATGCGAATGTCGTGACCCACTCGGACGGGCGGCTGCTGCATGGAATTGGCGGCTGGCAGAATTGCCTGTTCGCGGGATGCACCATTCTTGCGGTGCCGTCGTTCCGCGATCGCATTCCGGTGATCGTTGACGAAGTGACTACAGTGACCGGGCCGGGTGAACTGATCGACATCGTCGCGACGGAACGCGGCATTGCCATCAATCCGCGGCGGCAAGACTTGCTGGATGCGGTGAAGGGCAAAGGCCTGCCGATTCGTCCCATCGAAGAACTGCAAGCCGAAGTGGAGAAGATCTGCGGCGGCAAACCGGCCAAGCCCCGGCTGCTTGACCGTCCTGTGGCCGTGGTGAAATGGGTGGACGGAACCGTGCTCGACACGGTGTGGCAAGTGGTGGATGACAATCCCTACGCGCCGAAAGTGAGCGGCGGAGAATGATGTATTGGTAGTCGTGCGGTTTGCTGCAACTTGCTCGCGCACGGCAGCGCGGAACGGCGTAACCCACTCCTTCACATCTTCCGGAGTGTGTCCTTAGGCCACCTCTTCACATCTCAATTGGCCGGGACGAATCGCGCCTTCGGCCAGACAGCGTCTTTGGCGCGGGGCTGACCTGGGCCGCAGGTCGTGCTCCTGACAAACTGAGGCGCATGGTCGTCATCGCGCTTGAAAATGTAAGCGCGAATTTTGTAGCAGATTCCTTGGTTGGCGCCGGCGCGCGCGATGTCACGCGGCGATTCGGTCGCTACCAACGATCGCTGTCCGCTGACTGTTGCCATCGCCGAGTTGAGCCCCGCGAGATTCGAGCTCATGACCGAGCTGTCAGGTGTAGCCGGCGGCGGACTGGCGTGGCCGAGGGCAGCGGCTAGCAGGATGAAGCACAGCGTGACGCGAGCCATAAACAAGCCCTCCTTGCGCGTAGGATAGCACCGTTCCCGGCGGTTGAAGCAGCGATTGGGACGAACTGCTCAGCCAGTTTCCGATACGACGAAAGCGGCAGGACAAATACCGCCTTGGGGGATGTTCAGACCGAGCGCAGATGGCACTCTGTCTTTAGCAATGGCAGTGAAACCCGGCCGCCCAGATAAGAAACTGTATCGGCGGCGAAGCGACGCAGGTGACCATTCTCCTCCTTACCCCACGCACCTGCCGCAGGGTTTTCCAGCAAAGGCAGGCGGACCCAGCGGACACTCTCCGCTGGGGTCTTGGTTCCTAGAGCGAAAATCGGTGACCCGCTACAGTCCTGCGCAAAGCTGCACCTCGTATCACATCCTCGAAGCGGCGGTTGTGTTCTAATATTATGGCTGGGTTGAGCCATGCTCTGTGATGGCCCACGCGGAGGAACCTGATGGACGAGCGCGAGCTGTATGACGAGCGGCAAGAGACCAGGAAAGCGACCTTAAACTGCCCTCATTGCCATCAGTCCGCCGAATACGATTTGGGCTGGTTCGTCCGTACTAAGAAGCGCCAACTGCCTCCGCGGGCGGACGAACGTGACCGTGCGAAATTTGCCAAAGCCCGCTCCTACATGGTCCGGCGCGACGACTTGGTCGCCTGCAAGAACATTCGCTGCCGCAAGCGCTTTGAAGTCTCGGGGGTCCAGTCGGTGGCCTTTCTCGATGAACAGGTGAAACCCGAAACCCGGCAGTGACCGGCTTGCCGCAGGATGAATCTTTATGGTTCTTCGCCTGAGGTCTCATCTTCTAGAATCCTGATGGACAGAATGAACTGGAACGACCAACGCGCCGGTTCTGTGCCATCGCGCAGGAGAAATCTACCGCGGGAGTTGAGCCGGTGATGGCGGGCCTCAAGAAGTTTTGGCAGCGCGTCACCGACGGCATGAAGCTGAACGAGCTCTGGAATCAGTTCCAGGCCGACGCTCGTTCCAGTTATCGCCTCTACTCCCAGGACGTAGATTCCACTCGCACCGCGGGAGTATCCAAGCGCAAACACTTCTTCAATGTCGCGCGCCAGTTTTTCTGGGCGATGCTGGAGAAATTGACTCCGGCGCGCCGCGTCCTGCTATTGCTTGCGCTGTTCTTCCTCTTTACGGATATAGGAGGTTCCGGGCGGGGCAACACTGGGGAAGTGCACGCCCTCTGGTTCGGCAGTTCCTTTTGGGGCGGCCTGTTGCTGCTGGTCCTGGTGATTCTGGAAGTCGCCGACCGGGTAGTCATGAAGCGCGATCTCCAGATCGCGAAAGAAATCCAGGCGTGGCTGCTGCCGGCGAGTCCTCCCGCCGTGCCCGGCCTCGAGATCGCATTTGCCACCCGTCCGGCGAATACCGTGGCCGGCGACTACTACGATGTCTTCGCGCGCCCCGGTTCAGCTTCGTCCGGCAAGACATTCCTGATTGCAGTGGCTGATGTGGCCGGGAAAAGCATCCCGGCCGCCATGCTTATGGCAACTTTTCAAGCCAGCCTGAAGACACTTTCCACAACGCCGGGCCCGCTGGTCGAACTGGTGGGCCGCATGAATGGGTATGCCTGCAGCAACAGCCAGAACGGCCGTCGTTTCACCACTACGTTTATCGCCGAATACGATCCGGGGTTGCGGACCTTGAGCTACGTCAATGCCGGCCATAACAATCCCATACTGCGGCGACAGACCGGCAGCGTAGAGCGCTTGCAGATTGGCGGCGTGCCGCTCGGCATTCTGGAAGATGCTTCTTATGAGTCAGGCTCGGTGACTCTGCAGTCTGGCGATTGGCTGGTGATCTTCACCGACGGCGTGGTTGAAGCGGAGAACCAGCAGCAAGAGGAGTATGGTGAGGCCCGCTTATTCGGAGTGCTACAGGCTGGTTTGACGTATGCCCCCGCCGCATTGCTGAATTCCATCCTGAGCGACCTCGATCGATTCGTCGCCAACGCCCCGCAGCACGATGACGTTACGCTGATGCTGCTGCGTGCCGGTTAGATCGCTTCACCAGCGATGTTCGGGCGGTCAGGAGCGTGCTTGGCCGCGACTCTGCTTGCGTCATTCCACCGCTTTCCCGAACAGCGCACTCACCCCTGCGATGTTGGGAAGCAGCTCCGCAGGAAAATTGTGGCGCTGCTGTAAGTACGCAGGATCGTTGTAGGTGAGCCAAACCTTCCCCTCCTCGTCCTGCCAGAACAACGCTTTCAGTGGCAGATCGATCGCAACACTGGGGGCGGCCTGCATCAACGGTGTTCCGCCCTTCGGACTGCCGAAGATGAGCAGCTTGGTAGGCCGCATGGCGAGCCCAACCTTCGCGGCCTCGCCGCTGTGATCGATGCGCGCGAAGATAGTGACGCCGCGCTCATGGAGCAGCGTTTCGAGGCGCTGCATGGTTTCTTCAACGCTGTGTCGACTCGCCAGATGGATGAGCCCGTTCTGCGCATTCACACTCATATCGACTCCCCTGTTTCGTTGCTGTTGCCTTCGCGCGGCGGAACCATTATGGAGGCCGGTAATCGCTGTCAGCAAGCCTTGCTTGGGAACACTCTCTCCGTGTAAGAATGGAAGCAATGCCATCGAGCCGCTGGGATGCTGTCATCTTCGACTATGGCCGGGTGTTGAGCCTCGCGCCTTCGGAGGCTGAGTTGCAGGAATTTGCGGCGCTGGTTGGCATCACCGAGCCGCCCTTCTTTGAGATCTACTCCACCACGCGCCTTGACTACGATGCTGGCCGCGCCGATTTCCGGCAACACTGGCGGGCTTTCGCCGATGCCGCCGGTGTTGAGCTCCGGCCCGCGCAAGTGGAGCGCATCGCCGGGATGGAAACGCTGATGTGGCTGCGCGTCAATCCCGAGGCGCTCGCGCTGGCGCGCGAAATCAAGGCAAACGGGGTGCGGACCGCCATCCTCTCCAATATTCCTCACGACCTGCTGGCCGAGGTGCGCAAATTCAGTTGGCTTGGTGAATTCGAGGTGAAGATCTGGTCGTGCGAGCTGGGCATCCTGAAGCCTGATCCGGCCATCTACCTCGCTTGCCTTGACGCTCTGGGCTGCCGTGCAGAGAGGACGCTCTTCTTCGACGACCGCGCCAATAATGTCGAAGCCGCTCGCGATCTAGGCATGGAGGCGCACATCTTCGAATCCGCGAATCAGGCCAAGGCGATTGTGCGAGCAGGAATGGACAGCAGTCGCCAGTAGCCAGTAGTCAGTTGCTACTACCGGCTACTGACTACTGACCACCCACCAGCTTTTCCATTTCGTTCTCGTCAATCACGCTGACACCCAGCCCTCGCGCTTTATCGAGCTTTGACCCGGCCTCTGCTCCGGCGACCACGTAATCGGTTTTCTTGCTCACCGAACCGGCAACCTTGCCACCGGCATCCTCGATCAGCTTCTTGGCCTCGTCGCGGGTGTGGCGTTCCAGCGTTCCCGTGAGCACGAATGTCTTCCCGGCGAGCGTGGTGGCGCGCTGTTTCTTGCGTCCTTTGAAGGTCAGCCTCTTTTCGCGCAGCCGTTCGACCAGCGCCACATTTTTTGGCTCGTCAAAAAACTCGCGGATGCTGGCCGAAACGCGCGGGCCAATCTCATTCACCTGCTGCAGCTCTTCTTCCGTTGCCTCCATGAGTTCATCCATCGAGCCGAAATGCTCGGCCAGAAATTGCGCGGTGCGCTCGCCGACCATGCGAATGCCCAAGCCATAGATGACCCGCTCCAGAGGCAGCTTCTTCGAATTCTCGATTTCGGAGAGGATGTTTTGCGCCGACTTCTTGCCCATGCGCTCCAGCGTGAGTAGCTTTTCTTCGGTCAAGTCATAGATGTCGGCAATGTTGTTGACCATCCCGTTCTCGACCAACTGGTTGACCAGCGCGTCGCCCATGCCTTCAATGTTCATGACTCCGCGCGAGGCAAAATGGCGAATGCTTTCGCGCAGCTTGGCCGGACAGTTGGCATTGACGCAGCGATGGTCGGCTTCGCCTTCGGCGCGGACCACGTGTCCACCGCACACCGGGCAACGTTCGGGCATGTGAAACTTGCGATGGCCGCGCGGCTTGTCCTCCAACACCTTCACAACTTTGGGGATGACGTCGCCGCCGCGCTCGACCGTTACCCAGTCGCCGATGCGCACGCCCAGGCGATCGATCTCGTCCATGTTGTGCAGAGTGGCGCGGCTCACGGTGGTGCCGCCGATCGCGACCGGCTTCAGCGCGGCGACGGGCGTCAGCTTGCCGGTGCGGCCCACCTGCACCAGGATGTCCTCGATCTGGGTGACGCCGGAACGCGCGGCGAATTTGTATGCGATCGCCCAGCGCGGCGCTTTGCCGGTGTAGCCCAGCTCCTCCTGCAAGCGAGTGCGGTCCACCTTGATGACGATGCCGTCGATTTCGTAAGCCAGGTTGTCGCGCTTGGCCTCCCACTCGTGGATGAAGGCCCAAACCTCATCGAGGTTGTGGACCAGGCGGTGATTGGGATTGACTTTGAAGCCGGCGGTTCCGAGCGCCTTCAAAGTTTCCGAGTGCCGCTCGAAGAGGGTGCGTCCCTTGACGAACAGCGCGTAAGAGAAAAAATCGAGCCGGCGCTGGGCGGTGATGTTGGGCTCCAGCACTCGCACCGTACCGGCCGTGGCATTACGCGGGTTGGCGAACTTCGGCAGACCCTGCTGTTCGCGCTCGTCGTTCATGCGCTGAAAAGCGGCCAGCGGCATCAGCAATTCTCCGCGCACTTCGAAGTCCGGTGGCAGACTGGCCTTCGCCAATGTCTTGGCAGGAATGCTGAGCGGCACGCTGCGCACGGTGCGCACATTGAGGGTCACGTCTTCGCCCACCGAGCCATCGCCGCGGGTGATGCCCAGCGCCAGCTTGCCGCCGGCAAAGCGCAAGGCCAGCGACATGCCATCGAGCTTGAGCTCGCAGACGTAGTCCACGCGCGACTCGCCGCTCAACTCGTGGACGCGCCGCTCCCAATCGCGCAACTCCTCCTCGCTGTAAGCGTTGTCGAGCGACATCATGGGCGTCGAATGCGGAATTTTGACGAAGCCCTCGCGCGGCTTGCCGCCCACGCGCTGGGTGGGCGAGTCGGGGGTGATCAGCTCGGGATGCTGGGCCTCGAGCGCCTTCAGCTCGTTCACCAGGCGATCGAATTCGGCATCGCTGATCTCGGGATCGTCGAGCACGTAGTAACGGTGCTCGTGGTGGCGGATCTTCTCGCGTAGCGCGTCAATCTTCTGCTGCACATCTTTGCTGGATGGCATGAAGCAATTATGCCAGTTGTCGGCAGTCAGCAGTCAGCAGTCAGTAGCCAGAAGCCAGAAGCTATCTCATGAATTCGGCTTCAGGAGGTACCGAAAAGTCCAGCTTTGAAGGGGCGCACCTTTAGGTGCGCCGTTGTGAGCCCCCTTTATTTTTGTCATTAGGAGCGGGCTTCAGCCCGCACTTTGCGGCATCATCCCGCCGGCGAGGCCGCCATGCGTGCCGCTCTGCCGGAGTTGCGGACCTTGCTTAGCATTCCTGCGGTGGATGCCGCCGCTGCGGTGACTGATCTCGCCGCCGCAACTGCGCCGCCAGTTTCCCCAGCACAGCCGCAGCCCAGTCCGGCGGTGTAGCTGGCTGGGCGCATGCCCGTGCGACATTGGAGTCCCGCCTTACTGCGACACACATTCGGCATTTGCAGCCTAATATGAGTAAACGCCAGAGCGCATAGCCCTGGCGTTGCAACTCACATTGCAATCTAGCTCACCAGTTTCTTGCGAAGTGCCGCTACCATTCCCACGAACCCGCTACCCAGCAAAAGGATGCTGCCTGGCTCCGGGATCGGTGAGGCTCCTATTGTCAGATCGGTGATAGCAAGGTTCCAGCTACCATCGCCGGGCGGAATCTGGCCATTCAAGTCAACCATCTGCATCTCTGCAATTAACTTGTCGGAGGTAATCCCGAAGTAGCCCTGGGTCGGCATTGGGAGCAGGTCCGTGCTTCCGTCCCCAAAGGTGATCAAGTCATAGGCTAACAGGGAGCCGTCGTTGATTGTAACCAGAAATCCGACACCGTAAACACCCTTGGAAGTCCCCAGACTCGTAGAGGTGAAATACAGGTTGAAGCCTCCATTGCAACCTGCGCAGTAATTGTATTGCTGCCCATTCTGGAAAACGATATCGTTATTCGGGAATGTAGTGGACTCGTAACGCGTCTCGCCTAACACGCTCGTCATTTGCGCATCTGTCTGCACGAATACGTATCCCGGGTTGGTGTAGTTGTCGGTAATCTTGGTGCCGATAGCAGCAAAAAAGTCTGCTTCATTGTCGTACACGGTGCTCGCCCTGGCGGCGATGGGCAGCATCACGGAGAGTACCAACGTAATAAGTAACGACGTAAGTCTGCTCTTCATGTTCAACTCCGTTCAGCAGGAATTTACCACGGTCTGGCTGAAAAGAGTGGCGCCAAAGTGATGAGCATCTCCGAGTTTTCCCAGAATGGAACCATCTACGATCTCTCATCGATGTCGAAAGCCCGCTACAATTCCTTCGAGGGTATCGATTTGATCCGTTTCTGCATCGCTGTGCTCGGTTGTGCTCTCTTCTATTCACCGCTGGTTCCCACTCAGGAGAAATCTCAGGCTGGGCCATTCACACCGCCTACCGCGATATTCGGATTTCGTGATCCCGGCCCTGAGTTGAAAGCGGAGAAGACATTTCTGGCGGTGCCCGACCCGCAGTTGGCCAGGGAGCATCTGCAATTTCTGACCTCCGCGCCCCACGTTGCGGGATCGCCCGAAGACCTGAAGACGGCGGAGTACGTTTTGGAGAAATACAAGGCCGCCGGGCTGGATGCCTACATCCAGCAGTACAAGGTCTGGATGAATTTGCCTCTCGACATCAAGGTCGAGGTGGTTGCGCCCAAGGGTGTCACCATGATCGGCCCATCGCCCGAGCATGTCAGCGACGATCCCTTCCAGGACGACCCGCGCATTCTGCCGGCGTACAACGCATTCTCGCCGTCGGGCGACGTCACCGCCGATGTCGTGTACGCCAACTATGGCCGTCTGGAGGACTTCAAGAAGCTGCAGGAGATGGGCGTTGAGGTGAAGGGCAAGATCGTCATCGTTCGCTACGGAGAGAACTTTCGCGGGGTGAAAACCTTTGTCGCGGAGCAGTACGGAGCGGCGGGCGTCATCATCTACTCCGATCCCTGGGACGACGGCTATTTCAAGGGCGACAAGTATCCCAAGGGGCCGTGGCGCCCCGATACCGCGGTGCAGCGCGGTTCCATCCAATACCTGTTCCGCTATCCCGGCGATCCCACCACGCCGGGGATTGCCTCGGTGCCCGATCTGCCCGACAGCAAGCGCATCGCGCCCGAGAGCGCCACCGACATGCCGAAGGTCCCGACCACTCCGCTCTCCTATGCCGACGCCACGCCCATCCTGGCCAACCTGGGCGGCCCGGAGTCGCCGCGCGAATGGCAGGGTGCGTTGCCCTTCACCTATCACGTCGGCCCGGGGCCGGTGAAGGTTCACATGGCGCTGAAGCAGGACTATCAGTTCGTCACCATCTACGACGTGATCGGCATGGTGCGCGGATCGCGGCTTCCCGACGAGTGGGTCGTCACGGGCAATCATCGCGATGCCTGGGTGTACGGCGCGGTAGATCCCAGCAGCGGCACCGCCGCGCAATTGGAAGCGGTGCACGGGGTGGGGCAGTTGCTCAAGACCGGATGGCGGCCCAAGCGCACCATCGTTTTCGCCAGTTGGGATGCGGAGGAGGAGGGCCTGATCGGCTCAACCGAGTTTGCCGAGCAGCACGCCAAGGAACTCAGCCGGGCCGTCGCCTACTTCAACATGGACGTGGCCGTTGCCGGTCCCGACTTCGGCGCTTCGTCGGTGCCAAGTTTGAAGCAGTACCTGCGCGAGGTGGCCAAGTCCGTGCCCAGTCCGAAAGGCGGCAGCGTTTACGATCAGTGGAAGGCCACCGCTGAGAAGAAAGAGCAGGAGCGTCGCAAGCCGCCGGAGCCTGAATCCTCGAGTGCTCCGGCAGCCGAACCGGCAGCCCCGGTGCAGCACGATGTTCGCGTCGGCAATCTCGGCAGCGGTTCCGACTACACCGCCTTCCTGCAGCACCTGGGTGTGCCTTCCGCCGACATTGGCTCGCGCGGGCCATACGGTGTCTATCATTCGGCCTTCGACAACTTCGCCTGGTTCACCAAGTTTGGCGATCCCACATTTGTCTATGAGCAGCAGATGGCGCGTGTCTATGGACTGGAAGTTATGCGCATCGCCTCCGCCGACGTGTTGCCTTTCAATTTTCAGGACTACGGCAAAGAGATTGCAGACTACTTGAAGGCTGCCGAGCCCAAGGCAAAGAGGGCTTTCGGCGAACAGGCGCCGTCGTTTGCCGAAGCTTCGAAAGCGGCGGCGCGCTTGGAGAAAGCCGGGGCCGCCGTGTTGCAATTGCAGAACAAGCCGCTGGGAGATCCAGGAGGCATGAACCTGATTCTGCGCAACACCGAACGTGCATTCCTCATCGACGGTCTGCCCGACCGTCCGTGGTTCAGACATGCGATCTATGCGCCGGGCGAATATACCGGGTATGCCGCGGTGGTCATTCCGGGAGTGAATGAGGCCATCGACAAGAAAGACCTGCCGACCATGCAGCAGCAGTTGCAATTGCTGACGGATGCCATCAACCGCGCCGCGGAATTGCTGGAGAGAGCGAAGTAAAGCATCGCTCCCGGCGACGTCGGACCCTGAATCCTGCGCGGGCGATCGGGAATCCATAGAAGCGATACCCATGACGACTCCAACGCCGCCAAGGCACGGTAGACTGCCCCAAATGGGTCAGCAAGCACCGGATTTTGAGCTTCCAGACTCCACCGGCGGGGCACTGCGGTTATCGGATATGGCGGTCGGCGGTCCGCTGGTTCTGCTGTTCTATCGCGGCCATTGGTGACCGTTTTGTCTTCGCCAGTTGGCGGATTATCGCGAGCAGCACCAAGCTATTCGTGAGGCCGGAGCCAGCCTGGTGGCTGTTTCCGTGGATGCCCCGGAGAAGTCGGAGGCGGTGCGGCGGCAACTTCGGCTGCCGTTCCCCATCCTGTCCGACAGGGAGCGCCGCGTCGTGCAGGAATGGGACATTTACAACCCGAACGAAAAGGGAGGCATTGCCAAGCCAGCGGTATTCATCCTGGCGCCCGATCGCAGTGTGCGCTTCGTCTCGGTGGACGGGGTTAGCGCTCGGGTTCCGGCGGCGGAGATTGTGAAAATGCTACAGGGACAGAAGGACACAATGCCAACACGCCGCAAGCATCTGATTCCCAACCTGGCCACGTTCTTGCGCGCCATCCGCAACGCGCTGCACCTCGGCTTGCGCCAGCCAAGAGCGCATGAGCAGCAGAGTCCCTGACCCCTAGCCCCTGCCTTTCCGCCGGTAGCGACTGAACAGATGGTCACCGGCCTTACGGCAACTCAGCCAAGTCCAGCGCGTCAAGTTGTCCCTGGTATATCCCGGCCCGCCGAAGACCGTGGGACGTAGCAACAGCGAAGTGGTTTGCTCGCTGGCAAGGCGCTCCTGCTCGGGGGGGACCACTTGCCCCACCTCGATCGGCGAGACGGTCATGAATTTTTCATCCACCAGATCGGCACGCGCCAGACTGCCGTAGAGAGTTGGCCCGCCTTCGCACAGCAGATACTTCACGCCCAGCTCCTCGCGCAGCTTGCCGATGGCGCGTGGCAAATCAAAGGTTTCGCCTTCGCCGGCGGCGACGACGGCGACATGCGGAGGAGGGCCCTGCGCGCGCAAGCGTTCAGCCCCGGCTGGAGAAGTAAGGATCGCCGCGTCCACCACATCGCCATCGAAAACTTTGTGCCGCGACAGGTCGAGATCAACCGCGCGCGTCACGAAGATGTTGCGCTCGCGTCCTTTGCCCAGACGGTCACGCAGCTTGCGCAGCTGCGGGTCGGCGACCTGGAAGACGATGCCCCGGCTCTCGGGCCCGCGAATGCGCTGCTCCTCCAGCAGGGTGTTCATTCCCATCAGCAGGCCGTCGGCGTGAGCGCGCAACAGGTCCATCAGCCAGCGGTCTTCCGGCGACTGCGAGATCTCGCCGCCGGAGCCGTGCTTGCCCAGTAGTGTGGTGATGCCGTCAAGCGACTGCACGAAGTTGCTGTAGATCCAGGGGCGGCCGGCGGGAGGAGGTGGGAAGCCGAAGTTGCCGTAGGGCGCGTAGGCGTCATCCGAAATGAGGCTCGGTTCGGCGTTATCGAACAGAACTTCGAAGCGGCGGCTTGGGCTGGGTCTCTCCATCACTGCGGTTCCAGAGGTGATTCTAAGGCGGATGCTAACTCGCTGGAAGAGCCGGGGGCCGGGCATTGCTGTTGATCTGCTGCGCCCGCATTTGCAGATGCTTCTCGCGGAAGTGTCCGATGGCGCGCTCGCCCCAGACCTTCACGAAGTAATGGTTCAGACCCGCCCCGATGGCGGAGCTGACCAGCGGAATGAGACGCGCTGCCCACTTCTCCACGATCTCCGCGCTGGCGCTTACCGCGATCCGCTGAATGACCCGGGGGACAAACTTAGACACGAGCTGCTTCTCCAGTATTTCGCGGCTGATGTCCACGCCCGCCGCACTGGCCGCGGCCACCCACAGTTCCGCCTCTTCTTCCTCGGTGTTGTAGGGGAAGCCGTAGATCAGGCTGAGCTTCTGGATCATGCGCAAAGTGATGGCCGCCAGGATGCCGAGATCGGGCAGCATGGTAAACATACCGCCCAAACCCAGACCGGCGCCTTCGACGGTGGCCAGGCGCGTGTGAGCACGGATGGTCTGTTCCGCGATATGGTCCAGCATGGCGGGATCGACCGAATACATACCCTGATACGTCGCCGCAGGCAGGTTGTAAGCCATGCGCAGATGTTCGAGATACTTTTCGGGATTGACCTTGACGGTGGAGTAGGCCTTCATGAAGGCGGAGCACACGGCCGCTTCGACACCGCGCCTCATCCACGATTTTCTTGGGTGGTTTGTCATGCTCTTCGTAGTCAAGTATAAGCGCCCCTGCCCACTTCGCAGCTCTTGCGCGGTAAAACTTTCCCGGCACTCCTGTGCTAGCATCGAAGGTTGCAGATGCCAATAGGAAAACTCCAGGTTGTACCCCTCGGCGGACTCGGCGAATTCGGCATGAATTGCATGGCCATTCGCTGGGGCGACGACATCATCGTCATTGACGCCGGACTCATGTTCCCGGAAGCCGAGTTGCTGGGCGTGGACATCGTTGTCCCCGATATCACCTACCTGATCGAGAATCGCGCTCATGTGCGCGCCATTATTCTCACCCACGGCCACGAAGATCACATCGGCGCGCTGCCCTGGATCCTCTCCGAATTGAACGTTCCGGTTTACGGCACTGAATTCACCCTGGCCTACGTGGAAGGCAAGTTGGAAGAGCATGGTCAATTGGATGATGCTGTGCTCAACGAGATCAGAGCTGGCGAGCGCTTTAAGGTGGGCCCGTTCACCATCAATCCCATCCAGGTCACGCACAGCCTGGTGGACTGCGTCGCGCTGGCGATTCATACGCCGCTCGGCACCATAATCCACACCGGCGACTTCAAAGTCGATCCCACACCGACGGACAATCGGCTCTTTGATCTGCATTCCTTTGCGGAATACGGCAAGGAGGGAGTGCTGGCGCTCTTTCAGGATTCGACCAACGTGGAGCGCCGCGGTTACACGCCCAGCGAACGCGCCGTACGGGCGCGCTTTCAGGAGATTTTCTCCCGCGCCGAGCGGCGCCTGTTCATCACCTGTTTCTCCTCCTCCATCCACCGCATCAAGCTGACCATGGAGCAGGCCTTCGAAAATGGGCGCAAGCTGGCGCTGGTCGGCCGCTCCATGATGGAGTCGGCGGAGATCGCGCAGGACCTCGGCTACATTGAGGCGCCCGAGGGATTGCTGATTCATCCCGCCCAGATTCGCGATTTCCCGCCGGAGAAAGTTTGCGTGCTCATCAGCGGCACGCAAGGCGAGCCCATGTCGGCCCTGTCGCGGGCGGCGGTTGACAATCACAAGCACGCGCGCATTCAGCCGGGTGACACGGTGGTGCTCTCGTCGCGCATCATCCCCGGCAATGAGAAGGCGATCTTCCGTGTGGTGGACCACCTGTTCCGCCGCGACGCCCATGTCATCTACGACGATGGTTCGTCGCCGCCGGTTCACGTCAGCGGGCACGCCAGCCAGGAAGAGTTGAAGCTCATCATCAATCTGGTAAAGCCTCAATATTTTATTCCCATCCATGGCGAGTATCGCCAGCTCAAGTTGCACGCCGAAATGGCCGGCGCCATGCACAATTCGGTCGGCAAAGTGCTGATGATCGAGAGCGGCGACATTCTGGAATTCGACGAGATGGGCGCGCGCAAGGCGGGACGCGTTGCCGTCGGCCGGGTCTGCATCGATTCCAACTCCATGGGCGACGTGGTGGAGGACCTGGTGATTCGCGATCGCCGTCACCTCAGCGAAGACGGCATTGTGTTGCCCATCATTGCCATCAACAAGCTGACGGGCAAGGTCGAGGCGCCGCCCGAAATCGTGATGCGCGGCTTCTCCGGCAGCGCGAACGAGGATGGTTTCCTCGATCAGGCGCGGCAATCGGTGATGAACACCCTGGAGTCGTCCAGCGATGAAGAGAAGGGCGACTACGGCATGATCAAGGAAAAGATCCGCCAGGACCTGAAGCGCTTCATCGTGAAAAACACCTCGCGGCGGCCGCTGATCATGCCCGTGATCCTGGAAATTTGATACCCCGCCGTGGTTCCGAATGACCATCGTCCCCTGGCAAGGCCGCCATCCCTCGCACAAGGCGCGCCTCCTCGCCTGGCTTCTGCTGCTGCTTCCCATTGCCGTCATTCTGCTTTATCCGCTCGCCAACGACTATCTGCAGGCGGCTTCTCTGCTACAGCGCATTTCCGATCCCAAGGCCACGGGCTGGCTGACCAACTATGAAGTGCATCCGGTTGACGTGCGCGACACCACCTTCACCTTCCGAGGCATGCCGGTCCCGGCGCATGTGTACACGCCACGCGGAGTAAGCTTCGCGCCCGGCATTGTCATTATTCACGGCATGCACCGGCTGGGGATCGACGATCCTCGGCTGGTTAGCTCCGCGCGCGCGGTGGCGGCGAGCGGGTTCCTTGTGATGACGCCGCTGGTTCCGGGCGTCGCCGATTATCGCGTGGAGGGCGAGTCGGCCGAGCTTATCGGCGCGACCGCGCGGAGTTTCGCGCAAGAGCTCCATGTGCCGAAGGTGGGCGTACTGGCCATCAGCTTTTCCGGAGGCTTGTCGTTGCTGGCCGCCAGCGATCCCCAATATTCGCCGTCGATCGCATGGGTGGCTTCGGTCGGCGGATACTACGATCTTGCCCATGTGCTGCGCTTCTTTGCGACCGGCGAAGCGGCCCGTCCTGATGGATCAGTCGAGCATATGCAGCCACATGAGTACGGTCCCCTGATCGTGGTCTATGACGAACCGCAGGACTTCTTCGCCCCGCAGGATGTCCAAGTGGCACACGAGGCCCTCAAGCTGCTGCTTGCCGAAGACGGAAAAGCTTCCGAAGTGCTGACCAAGACCATGACGCCGGCCGATCAGGAGATCATGCAGCGCATCTATCACAAGCAGCGCGCCAGCTTCGCGCCTGCGATTCTTGCCGAAATCGACAAGCGCCGCGAGGAATTGGCTGCGGCCTCTCCGGCCGGTCACCTCCAGGCGCTGCATATTCCCGTGTTGTTGTTGCACGGCTCCGACGACGTGATCATCCCGCCGACGGAGATGTTGTGGCTGCAACGCGACATTCCGAAGAAGTATTTGCGGGACGCGCTGATCAGCCCGGCGATCGGTCACGTTAACTTCGACGTCAAAGTCAGGTTGCGCGATCGGCTGGCACTTGTACACTGGATGGCATTGATGATCCACGAGGCGCGGACCGCCGGCGATGGCCAGGACTCGATGCACCTGCCCGCCGGGCTGTGGCTTGCGTCCGTGGCGACGATGGTGCAATGACCCAGCCATGGTGAGTCTCGAACAGATCCAACTTGCGCAGAAGCGGCTGCGCGGCATAGCCGCCCGCACGCCGCTGATTCGCTACTTTCCGCCCGCCCGCGGGCAGAGCGCGCCTGCAGATGCGAAATCCGCTGACGAACCGACGCGCGGGCAGTTGTGGCTGAAGGCCGAGAGTCTTCAGCCCATCGGCTCGTTTAAGCTGCGCGGGGCCTACAACAAGATCGCATCGTTCACAGAACAAGAACGGCAGCGCGGGGTTATCTCGTATTCCAGCGGCAACCACGCGCAGGGAGTGGCCTACGCGGCGCGCGCCCTGGGCGTAAAGGCGGTCATTGTGATGCCACGCAACGCGCCCAAAATCAAGATGGACAGCACCGTCGCACTGGGGGCGGAGATTGTCACTGTCGGCCCGGCCAGCGCCGAGCGCTTGCAGAAGGCCGAAGAGCTGGCGCATCAGCACGGCTACATGATCGTGCCCCCGTACAATGATGAGCAGATCATCGCCGGACAAGGCACAGTCGGGATCGAGATCCTGGAAGACTGCCCCGACGTCGACCTCGTGCTGGCGCCGGTCGGCGGCGGTGGGCTGATCAGCGGGGTTTCCGCGGCGGTGAAGCTGAGCGGCTGCAAAGCGAAAGTGATTGGCGTCGAGCCTGAGCTGGCCAATGACGCGCAGCAAAGCTTCCGCAAGGGCGAGATCGTGGAGTTGCCCGCCGAGCGCGTCTCCAGCACGCTGGCTGACGGACTGCGTACGCAATCGGTCGGGCGGCTGAACTTCGAGCACATGCGGCAATTCGTCGATGACATAATCAGCGTGACAGAAGATGAAATCCGCAGCGCGATGCGGCGGATCATCGTGAACGGGCGCATCGTCGCCGAGCCCAGCGGTGCGGTCACGTTTGCGGCGTGGCTTTTTCACGGCGACGAGCTGCCCAAGTCGAAGCAGGCGGTCGCCGTGGTCAGCGGTGGAAACGTAGAGCCGCAATTGCTGGCCCAGGTGCTGATGGAAGAGGGCTGATAGCAACTAGCACTTAGCAATTAGCGACTAGCATGGCATGGCAGGAGTAATAAGGTGCCTCACAAACGTTCACAGTGTTGGTATTTCGTTTTAGGGTTCCTGGTGTTCTTCTCCCCGTCGCTGTTCGCCGCCGAACGCGGCGTCATGGCGCGCGAAGGCATCATCTACATTTCTCCCAATACGTCTGCGGCGAAGTTGTCGAATATCAGCCGCGGCCGTGAGGTTACCGTCCTCGAGCGCGCACCGGGCTGGGTGCACGTGGTGGGCACGGTGGACGTGAGCACCACCATTGAGTTCGGCGATGAGGAGCAGAACGACCGCAACGTTACCGGCTGGCTTCTGGACAAGGGAGTGATCACGACCGCTACTCCCGATGGCGACAAGGTCCTATTCGGCGAGGCTGTCGATTCCGAGATGGAAGCCAGCCGCCGCGGCGGCCGGCGCGGAGCGGCGCAGGACGCCATGCGAATCTACGCCCGCATCGCCGAATATTTCCCCGCTTCTCCGCTGGCCGGCGAATCGCTTTATCGTAGCGCCGACGTCCGCTGGCAAATCGAGGCGGAAGACCAGGCCACCCGTCCTTCCGCGAAAATGCGCGATCCGGCGATGCGCATCCCCATCGACGAAGAGCACATGAAGCGGGTAATCAAGAAGTTTCCGCGCACCAAATGGGCCGATCTGGCCGCCTATCGCCTGATCGACAATAAACTCTGTGGCGAATGGGAGGCGCAGGCCCAGTGTCCCGAAAAGGAAGCCGAGATTTATCGGAAGTACGCCGACGAACATTCCCAGTCCCCCAAGGCCGCCGAGGCCCTCTACAAGGCGGCATGGCGATATTCTGCGCTGATCGTGATCTACCAGACCGACAATCAGCCGAAGAAGGCCGACGACTCCGGCGCGCGCGCCATTAGCGTCGCCAAGAAACTCATTTCGCAATACCCCAACGATGAAGATTGGTCCAACCGCGCCGCGCGTCTGATATACATGGTGCAGAACAAAATCCCCACATTTGGGAACAATATTGAGTAGTTGCGGCAAGGCTGCGTTAAGAATGCGGTCACCGGGAAGTGCCGGTTTTGCACCTACCGGGGTCGCCGTGGCGGAGGCAATTTGAACGACTACCTGTTGTCTATTCTCCTGGGCGTTATTGAAGGCCTAACCGAATTTCTTCCTGTCAGCTCGACGGCGCATCTGCGCATCGCAGAGGCCTTTCTGGGCATTGACCTCGGCAATGGTTACTGGAAGATGTTTTCCATCGTCATCCAGTTGGGTGCGATACTTTGCCTGCCGCTGTATTTCTGGAACCGTATTGTCGAATTCGCTCACGACTTCCCGCAAGGGAAAAACGGCGACCGCACGGTTATCAATCACCCGCTGACGCTGATCCTGATTGCCTTCGTGGTGACGGCGATTCCGGCTTTTCTGCTGACCAAGATCATCGGCAAACACCTGGAGAGCCTGCCTCTCATGGCATGGGCCCTGATCATCGGCGGTGTCATCATGTGGATTGTGGACGCGGTTTACGAGCGCTCGAAACACAAGGTATTCGCGCGCGGCAAACTCACCGAAGATATGGAGCAGATGTCGGTGCGGCAAGCCGTCTGGATCGGCTTCTGCCAGATCTTCTCGGCGGTCTTCCCCGGGACCTCGCGCTCCATGTCCACCATTACAGCGGGAGAACTCGCCGGGATGAGCCGTCCTTCGGCGTTGGAATTCTCGTTCTTCCTTTCCATCCCGACCATGGTGGTCGCCACCTGTTACGACCTGTTCAAATCGCTGCGGCCCCATCACGGCGAGCCCAGCGCCATTGGCTCCATGCCCAGCGATGCCCATTCCTGGGTGATTCTGGTCATCGGGTTCGTGGTTTCGTTTATTGTCGCCTACGGCGTGGTGGCGTGGTTCATGAGTTGGGTGCGAACCCGCGGTTTCACGATATTCGCCATTTACCGCATCGTATTGGGCGTGGCCGTGCTTTGGTGGGTTGGCCACCTCGTCCGTTAATGGGGGGAGACTAGTTCGGCAACCTTTCGCGTGTTATTTTCCGCCGCAGTAGCCCGCCTTTTTGGGATAATTACTTGGCTCTGGCGTATTTGCACCCCAATCGGCTGAACGACGCTCATTGGGGAGCCCGCATCGGTCGATTCCCGGCATCACGCTTTTTCGTTTGCGGCGGATTGGACGTAAATGTGTGCCTGCGCCGGACGGAGCAGGCAGCATGAGTCCTGGCAAACGGCGTGGTTCCGTGGCGCGCCCGAACGCCCACATGACAATCGCCTCGCGCGCTTTTACTCCGACGGCCAACCGGCGGCTCAATGAGCTGATCGGCTTCCTGATGTTGGTCTTCGCGGTCCTCCTTGTCCTCGCGCTGGTATCGTACTCGCCGCTCGACCCTTCGCTGAATACGGCGTCAACTCCTCCCGCTTCCAGGCCGGCCCATAACTGGATTGGAGTGGCCGGGGCCATGGTCAGCGATCTTGGGCTGCAACTGTTTGGGGTCGCAGTGTTTCTGGTCCCGGTTTTTCTGGGGCTGTATTCGCTGCGCTGGTTCCGCTCGCGGCCCATCACTGCCCCTTACGCCAAGATGGTGGGTGCGGCTGGATTGGTGACCTTCCTCTCCGGGTTCATCGGGCTCTTGCCGTGGAGCATTCGCTGGAAGGGAGTTGTTCCTTCCGAGGGACTTCTGGGCCGGATTGTGGCGGACGCGCTGATTCACTACTTCAACCTGGTAGGCGCCTATCTGGTTTGCCTGGCCGTGATCGCGGTGGCCCTGTATCTTTCCACGGCGTTTTCCTTCGGAGCCGTGCAGATCTGGTCACAGACGCGATTCGCATTCGCCTATGCGGCGCTGGACCGGTTTGCCGACTGGCGACTCGAACGCGCCCGCAAGAAGGCAGCCAAGGAGCTGGAGAAGAAGCGCGCTGCCGCTGCGAATGCCAAGCCGGTGGTGACCGCCCAACTGGTTCCCAAGCGGTTCGCTGCGCCGGCTGCCGAGGCCCCAGCAACGTCAACTCCGGCGGGAATGGTTCCTCCGCTGCCGCAGACTGCGCATTCGGCAAACGGAGTAAGAAGCGGCATTGAGCGCACATTCGGCGGCGACGCTGTCCAACCAGACGGCGACGGCCAGGAAGTGTCCGGGGCGGCTGTCGCGGAAGACATCGCCGTCACCTCGCGCGCCGATAGCACGCAGCACGGCAAGACCACCATGCCGCGCCTGGCCGGCAGCTACAAACTCCCTTCGACCGCCCTGCTGCACCGCCCGGACGAGCACAGCGACATCAACGAACTTGAGTTGAAGAACCTGGCGCAAGTGCTGGCGGAAAAATGCGGCGAGTTCGATGTGCGCGGGCAGGTGGTGCAGATCAATCCCGGTCCTGTGGTTACGACGTTTGAGTTCAAGCCGGAAGCCGGCATCAAGTACAGTCGCATCACCAGCCTTTGCGATGACCTTTGCCTGGCGCTGCGCGCGGAGAGCATCCTGATCGAACGCATGTCGGGAAAATCCACCGTGGGCATCCAGGTGCCGAACCACGAGCGCGAAACCATCTGGCTGCGCGAGGTGGTGGAAGCGCAGGAGTTTCTGGGGTCGAAGTCGAAGATCACGTTGGCGATGGGCAAGGACATCAATGGCCGCATCGTAACCGCCGAGTTGAACACCATGCCGCACCTGCTCATCGCCGGTTCGACCGGCTCAGGGAAGAGCGTGGCCATCAATGCGTTCATCATGTCCATCCTTTACAAGTCCACACCCGAGCAGGTGCGCCTGATTCTGGTGGATCCGAAGCGGCTGGAGTTGGGCAACTATGAGGGCGTGCCGCATTTGTACACACCCATCATTACCGAGCCTAAGCTGGCGTCGAACGCCCTGCGCAACGCCGTTCGCGAAATGGAGCGGCGGCTGAAGGTGCTTGCCGAGAAGGGCGTGCGCAACATCGACCAGTACAACCGGCTCTTCGACAACAGCACTCCCAACCTGTTTGAAGATGGCAGCGAGGCGCATCCGCTGCCTTACATCGTCATCATCATCGATGAGCTGGCCGACCTGATGATGCTGGATGGGCAAAACGTGGAAGCTTCCATCACGCGTCTGGCGCAGATGGCGCGCGCCGTCGGCATTCACCTGATACTGGCCACGCAACGGCCTTCCGTGGACGTCATCACCGGTTTGATCAAAGCCAATTTCCCCGCCCGCATGTCGTTCCGGGTGGCCACCAAGATTGACTCGCGCACCATTCTCGACGCCAACGGCGCCGAAGCCCTGCTGGGCCGCGGCGACATGCTTTACCTGCCCAACGGATCGGCCCGGGTGCATCGCTTGCACGCGCCCCTGGTGACGGAGAAGGAAATTGCCGCAGTCGTGGAGTTCTGGCGCGCCCAGGGCGAAGCCCATTACCAGGAGCACTTCCTGCAAGCTCCGCGCGAGGACGGCGAAAGCGGATTCGCACAAAGCAGCGACGGCAGCGCCGAGGACGATAACGACGAGCTCTACCAGGACGCGGTGCGCATCGTGCTGGAATACGGCAAGGCGTCCACCTCTCTGCTGCAGCGCCGCCTGCGCATCGGTTACGGACGCGCCGCTCATCTGATTGACCTGATGGAGCGGGATGGACTGGTGGGCGCGGCCGACGGCCCCAAGCCCCGCGAGGTGTTGAAGCGCCCTGACTGGCTGAGTGAAGTGGAAGACGCGATGCGCTAGAGCGATTTCAGAATTTCCGGCAGGACGGCGCGTCACCACGACGAATAGACAGCCGGCCGCGTTTCTCTAATTGCATTCAATCGAATCAGTGGAGGATAATCGGCTGTTGCCCCCGCAGCCAGCGCCGTGGTGTGGCACTCTCTTTTGTGAACCTCCCGAACTACATCACGCTCACTCGGATCTTCAGCATCCCGGTCCTGATTTGGATCTTGTCCAGCAACCGCTTCAGCTCTACCAACGGGGAGCGTGAACTGCTGGCCTCGTTCGTCTTCATTGCGGCTTCGTTGACCGACGCTATTGACGGCTATCTCGCCCGCAAGCGCGCCCAGGTGACCACCATGGGCATGCTGCTCGACCCGGTGGCCGACAAGTTGCTGATCGCCGCGGCCTTCATCACCCTGGTGCAATTCAATCCCCGCACCGTGCCCGCCTGGATGGCCGTCATCATCATTGGGCGCGAGTTCCTGGTGAGCGGCTTGCGATCCATCGCGGCCTCGGAAGGCTTCACCATCCAGGCCAGCGAGCTGGGCAAAACCAAGATGGTAGTGCAGATCGTGTCGGTGGTGGCGGCGATTATCGATCACCATTGGGCGCATCTTCCCTGGTACTTCCTGAGTTTGCCGGTGCATCCCATTGCACTGCTGTCGATCTGGCTGATGGTGGTGTTGTCGCTGCTATCTGCCATCGACTACTTCGTGGGGTTCTGGAAGAAGATTGACCGCCATGCCGAAAAGCGCCGCAAGCGGCGTTCCTTTGTGCTAAGCCGGCGCAGGAAGCGCAACGATGTCCCCGTACTCTGAAGAGCCGCGCACTGCGACCGCAGTGCAGCCGTGCGAGTATTCGCAGGAAGAACGAGAACTGCTGCTGCGGCTCGCGCATCGCTCGATTGCATTGGCGCTGGAAGGACGCGCTATCGACCCAACCCCGCCGCCGGCCCACCTGGCCGAACCACGCGGGGCCTTCGTCACTTTGCACCTGGAGGGTGAACTACGCGGATGTATCGGATATGTGCTGCCCACCCAGTCGCTACATGCGACAGTTGCGGAGGCGGCCCGGGCTGCCGCCTTGGATGACCCGCGTTTTCCACCAGTGACACCGGTGGAGGCGGCACACCTGAAGATTGAGATCAGCGTGCTGTCACCCTTGCGGCCGATTCGGCCCGAAGAGGTCATCGTTGGCCAGCACGGCCTTGTCGTCACCCAGGGCAATCGCCGTGGATTGCTGCTGCCCCAGGTTCCCATCGAGTGGAAATGGGACCGCGAAACCTTTCTGGCACAGACCTGCCTGAAGGCCGGACTGCCGCCGGACGCGTGGCAGCATGGCGCCCAATTGCAGGCCTTCACCGCCGAAGTGTTTGGCGAGCTCTAACGCCAAGCTTCTTGCCGAAACCAAACTACCGCCAAGGGATCGTACACGGCAATTACGGGCCCTCCCGCTGCGCCGCCTCCAAGCATTTCCGAGATTCTTCCTGGTTTCCGAGCGCGCGATAGGCAAGCCCCATGGTGGTATATGCCTTGGATCGCAGCCTGGGGCTGGGCGAGCGGATGAGAACGATGTTCGATCGCGCGATCGCTTGCTGCGGATCGTCATGCTGTTGCGCGTAAATGGCGAGGTTCAGGTTGCTGAACGGGTCGAGAGGATAAATCTCCGCGGCCACGCGGAAATGCTGCATAGCTTCCTCGAGTTGTCCGGTGTTCAGCAGCGCTCCGCCCAAGTCATCCTGAGCGATGTAGTTGGGCGGGGTGACCTCGATGATGTGCGTCCACAGGACGACATTGTCGCTCCAGTAGCCAAGCTGACGATAAGCCACCAGGCTGAGCGCCGTCAGGACCACTACGCTGGCGCCGGCCATCACCGCGGCAGAAACCCTTCTTTGCTGGGCCCAGTCCGCTACCCCCCAGCAGGCCATGATGAATAAGCCGATGAAAGGCAGATAGGCATAGCGATCAGCCATGGCTTGTTCACCCACTTGCACCAGGCCGATCATGGGCACCATGGTCCCCAGAAACCAGGACCACCCCACCAGCAGATAGCGCCGGCGCCGCTCTCCAAGGACCAGAGCGGTTACAGCCAGCAAGAGAACCAAGGCCGCGAATACCTCCCAGGTTTTTAGAGACGTGCCCGGATGCGGATAGACGAGCGCCAGATGAGACGGCCAGAATGCCTTTCCCAGGTAGCGGGCATAGCAGACAATCGCGTTGCCCAGGCGGATGTACAGCGGAAACGTGTTCTTCACGGTGTGCATCGCGCCCGCCGCCTGCTGCGCTCTCATGGTGATGAGAGCGCTGGCTCCGCCCAAGGCGAGCAAGGGGAGCTTCTCGGCCGCCAGCCAGGAAAAACTTCGCTGTGGAAGGGTGCCCTCCTCTAGCCTGTTTTTGGCTAGGGCAGGGCGGTCATCTGGCGTATCGAAGGCACTCGGATGACCTGTGATCGCCATCCGCCGCAACGGCCAGTAATCCCAAAGCAGCAGCACGAACGGAAGGGTGATGACCTGCGGTTTGGCCATCAGCCCGAGTGCCAAGAACGCAGCCACGACAACATAGCGGCCGGTCCGAGGCTCGCGCACGTACCAGCGATAAGCACCCAGGGCGAGCAGGAAAAACAACATGCTCAGCAGGTTCTTGCGCTCGGAAATCCACGCCACCGATTCGACATTGATAGGATGCAGGGCAAACAATGCGGCTACCATCCAACTGCGGCCAGTGAATCCGGTCGCCTGTCGCAGCACCCAGAACAGCAGCAGTACGTTGAAGACGTGCAGAAGCAAATTAGTGTTGTGGTGGCCGGCGGGGTCCGCCTGAAAGAGCTGATAGTCCAAGGCGTGCGATAGCCAGGTGAGTGGATGCCAGTTGCCCGCCTCGGTGGTAGTGAACGCCCACTGCAGGGTGTCCCAGTTCAGGCCGGACTTGACCTGCGCATTGTCGGTTACATATACGTTGTCATCGTAATTGACGAAAGGGTGGCCGCTAACCGGGTAGTACAACGCGACCGTCGCAACCACCAGCAGAAGGCCCAGGGCCCAAGTGTACTTCTCGATCCCATGCCCCGGAGCCGTGCCGGGATGGGCTTGCGTTGTCATCTTTGGTGTCAAGCCAACGGGACCCACTACTTCTCCTTGTTTTCGCAGATTGCCTTGTAATTTGCAGCCAGAGCGATCCTATTGTCCGCGCTGGATTTTTTGCACCTCTTCGAGGCACTCGCGCTCATGGGCAGTATCTCCGAGCTCGTGATAGGCCAGGGCCATCTTGGCGTAGGCTGAGGCCTTTTCCAGCGTCAACTGCGTCATGGCCGGTACCCTCTTGCAGCGCTCGATGCAAGCAATCAAGTTTCCGTGCCGCCGGTCGTACTCAGCCAGATTCAGATTGCTGGCGGCATCGTCGGGTTTAATCGCTAACGCCGCTCGGACGTGGGTGATGCCTTCCTCCGGTCTGCCCGCGCGCGCCAGAGCAATCCCGAGACTGTTCTCAGCTATGAAGTTAGGTCCGGTGACCTGTACAGTGTGAGACCACAGAGTGACATTGTCGGTCCAGTGGCCGAGCTGGACACGGGCCGTCACCGTCAGCGCCACCAACACCGCGATACTGACAGTTGCCAGCCAGACGGGAGAAATGTGCCGTTGCTCTGACCAGTCCGCCACGCCCCAGCAAATCATGATGAACAAGCCGATGAAAGGTAGATAGGCGTAGCGATCAGCCATCGCCTGCACCCCCACCTGGATCAACCCAATCATGGGGACCAAGGTCCCTAGAAACCAAAACCACCCCACCGCGAGATAACGGTAGCGCCGCTGATGAATGACCAGCGCGGTGACCGCCAACAGGAAAATCAGCGCCGCGACGACATGCGACACTTTGAGGGAGTAGCCGGGATGGGGATAAAAAAGCGCCAGATGCGACGGCCAAACCGCCTTTCCCACATACCGTGCGTAGCAGATAATCGCGTTGCCTAGCCGGATAAAGCGGGGAAAATAATTTCTGGCGCCCCCGGCGCGCTGCGCTTGCATGGTGATGAACGCGTTGACGCCGGCAATGGCCAACAGGGGAAACTTTTCCTCTAACAGAGAGTAAAAGCTTTTGGCCGGAACCATCGGCGGACCTTCGCCGGACGGACCGGCCAGAGCGGGCAGAGACATGCGTCGCAAGGGCCAGTAATCCCACAGCAGCAGAACGCAAGGCAGGGTGATTACCTGCGGTTTGGCCATCAACCCCAACGCAAACAGTAAGGCCACCAGGGCATAGCGCCCAACTCCAGGCTGGCGCGCATACCATCGGTAAGCACCCAGAGCGAGCAGAAAAAATAGCATGCTGAGCAGGTTCTTGCGTTCGGCCACCCAAGCCACGGTTTGGACGTTGATGGGATGCAGGGCAAACAATGCGGCCACCATGAAGCTGCGGCCGGCAAAACCTGTCGCCTTTTGCAGCACCCAGAACAAGAGCAGGACATTCAGCCCATGCAAGAGCAGATTTACGTCGTGGTGTCCGGCTGGATGCAGCTCAAAAAGCTGGCAATCCAAGGTGTGCGAGAGCCAGGTCAGAGGATGCCAATTCCCCGCATCATAGGTCGTGAACGCCCATTTAACGGTGTCCCAGTCCAAACCGGATTGCACGTGCGGGTTTTCAGTGACGTAAACCGAGTCGTCGTAGTTGACGAACGGATGATGATGCACCGGATAGTAAAGTGCGAGGGTCGCAACCGCGAGCAGAAGGCTGAGGACCCAGGTCCGCGTCTCGATCCAATCGAGCCAACCCGGGCCGGGCCGGGACCGGGCCGCCCTCGCCGGTGTAGAAACAACAGAAGTCACTCGTGCTCCCTAGTTTGGAGGATTATATCCGACAGCTTTTTCAAGCAGAAGGCGAGCGGTTGCAGGTAGTGGGGTCAAACACCACTACCCGGTTGCACAGGCTGCTGAAAAAGCGGCGCTCGGGTAGTGCGGGCGTGCGCAAAAAGCGCAGCAATCCGGCGAGTGCGAAGCCTGAACTGGAACCGCCACCAGGCCTGCCCGGCAAAGATCCAAGCTCTTCTTGTACGACTCGGCAGTTCCCACTCCTATGCAGTGCACAACTGCTGATCCCCAGGCAAAAGAGATCTCTTGCAGACGTTCGATGTAGCGACTCCCGGAATAGCGTTATTGGGAAGGCAATAAATGCCGACCACCGTTACACTGCCGGCTTTTCCTTGAAAAACCGGATGCCGTCGAGCGCAGTGTCTGTACTGCCCAGTCCTGCGCGATAAATGGTGAGCTTGTATTCCAATGTCGTGTGCTGCTGTTGTGAATCAAACAGAAAATTCTACTGATAACAAAAGACTTATTGGCTTCGTTTGGCAGAACGCCAGTTCCCGCAGCTGCTTGATCGACCTAGGAAAGCGCTGCCGCTCGATGGCCCCGCAGCGCCTCTGCGGGGAACGTCTCTCACCCACGAGATCGTGCTGGCCGCCCATCAGCTGCCACTGCCACACCGCGACCCGGCTAACCGGTTTCTCGCTGCTACGGCTCAGGTCATGGATCTGATGCTGGTCACCAGTGACGACCTCTTGCTGGGCCTGGGGACCATCCGGACCATGAAGAACTGGCGGGCGACTGTGAGACCCGCATAGGTCAACCACAACTTCAGGGGAGCTTGAACACCCAAACGTACCCGCTTCCTTTGCGCAGGTCGAAGGGCAGCCGCCCTGACGGCTGCCCTTGCCTGATTTAGTTGTCAAGGAACCTCATGGGCAATGAATCTGCGGGCGGCACCTTTGGTGTGCCGTGCCACCGATTTCAATGTCCTGCCCCTCGGGGCCTTGATTTCTAGCTGCCGTCAATCCGTGGCGCCAGTCATCCTGAATTCGCCAACTGTTAGTTCTCAGCTGTGTAGGCGTGCGGAAACTATTATTCATAACAAAAGACTTGTTGGCTTCGTTTCGTAGAACGCCAGTTTTCGAAGGCTTTGGGTCGACCTCATAACCCAGTCTTGGTGCGCGCTTCCTCTGGAGGCGAACCATCCTGCGCCCCAGTTCCGATCGCACTCTGATCGTGATCCTGGCTTGCCTTAGCTCGCTTTGTCACAGATTCCCTCCTTGAGCGGTCCGTGACCAGCATCTGCAGCAGGAGTGCACTCACGTTCCTTGCTGTCCTTCTTGGCTGCCGCCTCAGTTTCGCGCTCTGTGTCAAGGATCATTTGGTCGAGGAATTCGATGAAGGCACTTTTCTTTGGTCGGCTCTTCAGCTCGGCATCCCGTTGCACTTTTGCGGCTTCCGCCTCCAGGTATGCGGCCCTTTCCTGTGCAAGCTGGTCTGCGGTCAAGAAGCGGGTTTCGTTGTCACCATCGCCAGCGATCTGCTGACTATTATCCAATACCAAGTCGTATGGGTACGAGCGGTCGAACGGATCAAGAATCCATAGGGTTGCTTCCCGCTTCTTGCTACACGGCGGAGCCGCTGCGCCTGACAGCAAGGCAATATATCCGCTGATCCATTCCCCACGTCTCAGCCCCCTGTGCCGAATCCTGCTATTCAATAAACCTCGCGCAGCAAGGCGCACCTCACCGCCGCAGCAAGTGCGAAAGCAGCCAGCATTATCCTGCGTGCCAAGCAAGCTTAACGATTCCCGTGGCCAATCGGTACTCAAGCCGATCCAGCTGATGGTAAACGGGACGGCAGCGATGATGCGCACCCGGAAGACCAAGGCGGTGCGGTCTCCTAGGGGGAAGATCTCAGTGCCAAGCGCGGCGGGCTCATGCATAACGCGCAGAGGGGAGCAAGGCTCTGCGAGTCCGTCCCAATCGATGGGACAGCCCGCAGCTTCCAGCCTTCGGAACAAGTGCCATTGGTGTGGCGTGGTGGGCATTTTTTCAGTTTTGATGTTTGATCTCCTCTGCTGCTAGATTCGTCTCGGCTGCTGTTTCACAATTGTGACGGGGTGTACTTGGTGTGTTTGACGTACTAGGTGTACTTACTGGAGGCGTACTTGATGCACTTAATGCACTTGATGTACTTGATGCGTCGGCGATGGACCGACCGGCGGCACGAACAACCTCATCACAAAAGCGACAATCTGGCCGCGGCTCAAGCAACGACACAACGCCACGCGAATACGCCTCGCGGTGAATTGCAGCGCACAGCGTGGAATCTAAAGACATCTCGTAGCCCTTACTCTTGCGGTCAGTACGACGCTCGAATAGGTCATTGATTATTGCGCCAACCGCCTTGCAGCTTAAGGCCATGGTCTCCCGCCGTTGAGAAAAAATCGCGTTCGTTAAGATCGTGATTTCTTTCACACGTACGCTGCTGCGTTTTTCATGGATGGAAACCAGCAGTGCTTCCAGGACAACAGCTTCCGGGCTTTGAGAGGCGACCACCTTCGCCGCCTCATCGTGCCCCTTGAGCGCCGCCATGATCTCCTCTTGCACAATTTCGTCGCCTTCAAGACACGCACCCAGGATCCGGGCAATCACGCGAGTGTCTGGGCCGAAGTTGGGCGCATCGAAGCTAGAGCCAGCAACCTGTTGATGGCGTGTGAGACGGTACTTCAACAGCTGACCCTGGACCTGGTGCAGCGCCTGGATTTCCGATGGTGTGATCCGGCGAAACGGCGTGCCGCAGGTGGGCAGTTTCAGACGGAGAGCCGGGACAGAGATCGGCCGGGCCGTAAACACCACTGTGGGGCTGCAAATCCGCGATAGGTGGCTGCCGCAGAGCATATCTTCGTCGCCGAAGACATTGACAAGTCGGTGAAGAGCCGCGTCACCAGGGTGGCGCAGGAAAATTGTAGGCGCCAGCCCTGTGGGTAGTTGCCACAACTGCCGCAGCGACGGATCGACAAGCCGGAGCGGGCGGCGGCAGAGATGGGTGAGCATAGCCCACAGGACAGTCTCAGTGCCGGGAGCACCGCAGACGTTGAGCACTGGCGTCATCGGCAGGAATTCGGGCACCCAGGAGGCCAACATAAAGCCGGCGACCAGCACATTGGCTGGGGCGTCAAGGCGGGCATGGCACTCAATCGCCTTGGCGATTTTCTTCAGCAAGGACCCCACACACTCATACTCAGCGGTTGCCTCAGGCAGGTGTAGCGCATCCTCCAGCTCGTTGTCGAACGGCACCGGCCGATAATTCCTGTCGCCGTACTCAATGGTTGCACCGATCCACTCTTGTCCCTCAGCGTAGAGCAAGAGCCTCTGGCGTGCCAGTTGTTCGATCATCGCGCCCCCCGGCAGCGCCATGCCGGTTGTCACATTGGCCCTGGCTACATCACTATCTTTATTATTGAGATCTTGATTAAGCATCTAAACGGCCTTTGCCCTCTTGCGAAACTCCGACCATGTACCGCGCCCGATTTTGCCCTGGTGGGCTTGTTTCCCACAGAACGCATTAGCCTTGGGCTGGACATGCGATTAAGCTCTCCCTAACACAGGCATCGTCACAAGTTGCACAGGATTTTGTTCAGTAGTGCAAGATTGTTAGTCTTGCCCGACTTCTGACGAGAAGAACGTAATCGGACGAAAGCACAGTCCGCAGTAGGCTGCGAAGCTACGATACGACAGCGAAGCTCTGAGAAAGGCTCGCTTGAATTCGACTGTGTCTTCTATGACAAGCCCATTCTTCGCGGCATCGGCCTTTGCCATCCTGCGAAACTCCGACCACCCCTCTCCGCTGGTGGGGTCCGCGGCGGACAGATTCTGTACAGCGAAGTTATCAAACCGGCAGAATCCGACTTTGCGCTCACCAGTTTCAGAACATCCGTGGATCGGCAGGCCCTTTATATACAGTGGAATAATCATTTTCTAGCTCCTTTCGCTCAGTTAATGCTGAGCACCATTTTTGTCCTAAAGTGCTTTCCTCCTTATAGTGTTCGGTGACCTAGTCAGCTTTGGCTTCATTTCGTAGAACGCCAGTTTTCGAAGGCTTTGGGTCGACCTCACACCCCAGTCTTGGTGCGCGCTTCCTGCGATCGCGCTTCACAGTTCCAGACGATAGCCGTAAAATTCGAGCAATCAAAGCAAGCCGGCTACATAGTTGAGGAAACCGCCGCATCTGTCTTGGCAACAAGAACTTACGTCTGGACAGCCGGAAAGCATAGGAGAGTCACAATATGAGTGAGACTGCCGCCGAACTTAAGCAACCTGAGATTATGCGTTTATTGCGGGCACACGCGCACAGGCTGGCCAACCCCGATACGGAGCTTCACGCGATCAGGGAAGTGTACCGCGAGATATGCAAGGCGACCGGGGAGCGGGACCGTGCGCTGCGCCTTTTTCTTGACGCGCTGAATTTCTACGACGGCATATTGCTGGGCTTCGATTGGGGCTGGCGTGCGGGCCGGTGGATGCGACCGAAGAAGATTCCGATCGTCGACAGGATCGCCATTAAAATGCTGATGAAAAGGCCGAGCCTCACCAACCAGACATTGGTTAAGAGGCTCGACCTACAAGAAGTAAAGTTGAGTGACAAACTAAGCCCAAGAAACAAGAGAGAAGTGAAACGGTTACTTGGAGATGACGAGGTGGTTTGGCTTTGGAAGAGGGCATTGCAGAAGAAGACAAGGATTCACTCCGTGGAAGTAGCCTTGGCTGATTTCCGCGTCGAAGCCAGGCAGTATGCAGACGCGCTGTGGTGGCATAAGGTTGTAATCAAATACTACCGAGCGCATGGGCGCCTCGACTGGGCACGCAGGGCCGCTGTAATCAAGGCACGAGCTGCTAAGGAACATTCAAAACAATGAACTACAAACTATAATCGCACCCTTGATGAAGACACAAACGGAGAGCCCCTTACACTTCACATGTGACAGGCCAGACTTGACCTTGGTGCGTCTCGCTAAAACTCTCCGTCGCGACGCTCGTCGTGACCGGAAGCCGCAGCTTGGCCAGCCCGAAGTCCAGAATCTTCAGTCGTCCCTCGCTGGTAACCTGCAAGTTGCCGGGCTTGAGGTCACGATGAACTACCCCGTGGTCATACGCTGCCGCCAAGCCTTCCGCAAGTTGCACGCCCAGACGGAGGACCTCCTTCTCCGGCAGCGGTCCGCCAGCCACCTTCTTTTTGCAGGCCACGCTCAGCAACAACGACAAGATCAGAACCGAAGCGGTGAATTGGTGGCGCCAAGTGTTCATGTGAAGCGTGCAATATCGCTGCCGCGCTAGTCTCTCTTTGGACGACTGCCCAAGAGCAAGCGAGCAGAAGGCGCTACGCGCCCCCAAGCCAGGAGGTGGCGGGATGAAACGTCAAGTTCCCGGACTCTCCGGAGACGCTACTGTTCAAGAACCGCTTAATTATCTATACTAATAGATGGATATATGCTTATATGACGAGAAACAACCTGTCAGAACCAGAAACCACCCGTTTGACCATTACCTGGTCCAGGGAGGCCGATCATGCCTTGCGAACCTTTCTGGGTTCCCAGGGCATGAAGAAGGGTGACCTCTCGAAATTCATCGAGGAGGCTGTCCGCTGGCGCATCTTCCATCAGACAGTACGCGAAGCCCGCAAAGCTTTCGCCGACGTTTCCCCGGACGAGCTCCAGAAGATGATTGACGAGTCCGTCGAACACGTCCGCGCGAAACACTACCGGGAGCGCGCCAAACGGTCGTGATGCGCCTCATCCTCGACACCAACATCCTGCTCTCCGCGCTCCTGTCTCCTCTGGGCGCGCCAGCCAAGCTTCTCGACGCTTGGGAACGCAAGACGGTCACGCTCGTCGCCTGTGACACGCTCATCGCGGAACTCCGCGATGTCGCCGCCCGGCCGTTTTTCCGGGCGAGGCTTCGCGCCAGCGCGGCTGAGTTGCTCGCCGCCGGCCTTCGAGACTTTTCTTTTTTTTGCCGGGACCTACCCTCCGACTCGGTCGCGCCGGATCCCAAGGACAGTTATCTGCTGGCGCTGGCTGAAGCTAGCCAGGCCGAGTTCTTAGTAACCGGCGACAAGGAACTGCTGTCCCTGAAACAGCACGCCTCCACCAGAATTATTACTCCCGCCGCCATGATCGAGATCCTGAAGGAAGCTGAGAGCGGCAAATAGTACTGTTTACCGAAAATCCACTTCATGTCCGCGCTTATCGCGCCAGCAAGGAGCATGTTCGCTTTATTTCGCTGGCAAGACGGGTCAGCGACGCAGCCAGAGTGCTGACAATGACCGGATCGGAAGTCTTTACTTCGTCCTCAGCTTCTGCTTGGCGACCAGGCGCTGCATGAACTTAGGCCCATCCTTCTTGTAAGCCTCAACGCCTTCAACTAACAGCAACTCGCAGATCTGGGAAATGCTTCTCGCTTCGCTGGCAGCGATTTCCTGAATCTCCTCCTTCAAGTTGGGCGAGACCCGAAATGCCAAGAACTCCTTGTTCACAGTCACGAAAAGAATATAGTCGCGCGGAAAAGAAGAAACAATCACCAATTCATATTGCATTTAATGATATCATATGTTATCGTTTCTATATGCATCGATATATTTAGTGAGGTTTTATGGACGAGTATAAAGAACAAGGTTCTAGAGCACGCCCGCGGAGAGAAGACCCTCTGCATCGGGAAAACTTACGGTTCGCCCACCGGCTGATTGCCGGTAGATTGCCTATTCGATTGGCCAAGTCGCTGAAAGATTTATCTCAGGATTTTGATTTTTCTCTGCGTAGAGGCGAACTTCAACTCCTGAACAATTCCTGGTACGTGACCCACACGGGTCTGCTTCGACTGGCGCGCCGGAAGCGATGTCGCGGTATACATGTCGAGGCCGTCGATTCGCTATGTGATTCCGCGGCCAATCGCTTCGTCCTCAAGGCCACGGTTTATCCGTCCAAAGATTCCTCAGGTTTCGTCGGCTACGGCGACGCTGACCCCTCTAACGTTTCTCTGCTGGTCCGCGGCGCCGAAATGCGGATCGCGGAAACCCGAGCCGTCAATCGCGCCCTGCGCAAGGCGTATGGTATCGGCATCTGCTCGGTCGAGGAGATCGGATCGAGTCCTGGTCCGCTGGCGACGGCTTCTGATCTACATAAGTTTCCGCCCCAAAATACGAACGGAAACGGGAACGGCAATCGTGGTGCCGGTCACAAGGTCCGCGACCGGCTCTGCCAGATCATCCGCCAGCACAAACTCGATCCCGAGTTGGTGAAAGCCTATGCCGTCGACTTCTGCGGTACTAAAGCACTCAAAGACGCCACTCGTGAGCAGGTCGAAAGCTTCGTGCAGCAGCTTGCTGAGGCGGCCAAGAAGGACCGTGATGGCCTGCTCTGTCAGCTCAACAGCTACGCACCTCCAAGCCAGGCGGTGGCGGGATGAAACGTCATGTTCCCGGACTCTCTGACACCGCACGGGATTCGCACTCCGAGGTTCCGGATGGCGTATTTCTCGTCCGGCTCGATGGTGCGCAGCATCGCTGGCAAGCCCAAAAGCGATTTTACCTGCTGCGGCTCTCCGTTCTTGAGCCCAAGCCGTTCGCCGGGCGCTCGATTGCCAGCCGTCTCTACTGCACCCCAAAGGCGATGTGGAAGCTGGGTTGGTTCCTACGGGATTTCCTGTATGACCCCGAACTGTTGAGCCAGGACGAGGTTGACGAGCGCGCCCTGCGCGGCCTGGTCGGCGTGGTGAAGATCAGCCACACCATGGTCAACGGCATCTCGCTGGTGAACCTCGACGGATTCGCCCCTGCCAGCCAGTGGGAAGAGCTGGCCACCTCCGTCCGCGTTCCGCCGGCCAGCAACGGTAAGGGCTCGCGGAAGGAAAGAGCATCACGATGAACTACAGCTACACCCAGATTTCCCAGTACCTGACCTGCCCTCGCCGTTACCGCCATCGCTATCTCGATGGCTGGCAGGAGAAAGACACCCGCGCCGCCATGCTTTTCGGCCGCTGCTTCGAGCAGGCTGTGGCGGCTCTATTCCGTCGCGAAGATCCAGCGGCAGTTCTGTTCGAGCAGTGGGCGCCGTGTAAGAACCTGCAGCTGACGTACTCGGGCAACGACACTTGGGACCACATGCTGCAGCAAGGCATTCAGTTGCTCGAGCGCTTCACCCAGGATGGGCGCGTCCAGATTCAACAGCCGCACAGCCATCAACAGATCCGATTCACACGCACGTTAACTTCTGGCAACAGCTTTGTCGCCTTCGTCGATGCTGTCGGTGAACTGGACAGCACATCCTGTGTGCTGGAGTGGAAGACCAGCTCTGCCCGCTATCCAGAGGAGCCTGACGGCATTGCGGCACTGGATCCCCAGTTGGTCTGCTATTCCTGGATGACGGGGATCAATGAAGTCGCGCAGGTCGTTTTCGTGCGTAAGCGCATGGTGGAAGTCCAGTATCTCCGGGCTACCATCACCGACCAACAGCGGCAGCAGTTCGAGACCCTGGTCGACGACACGGTACGTCGGATTGAGTCTGGACTTTTCCTGCCCCACAGCGGCATCCGTTTCCCCCAGAACCCGTGCACCACCTGTCCTTTTCTCGGGCTCTGTCTCGACCAGCGCGATCTGGTGGAGATTGGCCTTATCCGCAAACCGGGAGTCGATCTTGGTCTGTTTGACGAACTTGGTTACTAAGTATCCGCCCATGCCGCCCAGGATGAATCGCCGTCGCGCCCAGGAGGTGCTGAGCAAGATCGACGCGATTCTGGCCTGGGAGGCCCGGCATGAGAACGAGCGCGATACCAGGTTTGTGGAACTGGGCAAGTACCTGTGCGAAGTACGCGCTGGCCAGTACTGGCGGCTGGAGAACCTGAAGTCGTTCGATGAGTTTCTGGAGCGGCGGTTCCCGGAGTCCAGAAGGAAAGCGTACTACCTGATGTCGATTCACGAACATCTTCCACCCCAGGTAAGGAAAGAGCTGAAACAGGTGGGATGGACCAAGGGGCTGGAGTTGGCCAAGCTGGCGCGTCAGCAGGGTCAGCGCTTCGAAAGTGCAACCTGGCTGCACAAAGCCCGGCAGATGCCCAAGGCGGAGTTCCAGCGGGAAGTGGAGAAAGAGCTAACGGGCAAGGACAGCGAGCCTTCGGAGCTGATCTATTTCAAGGTCTACAGGAGCCAGATGCCGGTTATCGAGCGGGCGATCGAGGCTGCGGCCTTGATGCTGGGGACGGACAAGTCCCGGGGCTACTGCCTGGAGATGATCTGTGCAGACTTCCTCGCCGGGGCCTCGATCGACGGCGGCAATCCGGAGATTCTGCTGCAATCCATCTCGCGATATTACAAGTTTCTGCCCAGCCCACAACAGGAGGCCTTTCTGTCGGAGGTCAACCGGAAGGCTTCATGAAGACCATCCGCCCCAAAAGTCCCCGACTTAGGCTCGATTCGAAGAGCTACAGCGAACTGCATCGGCAGGTGCTGGAGCGCGACGGCTGGCGCTGCCAAGTCTGTGGTAGTATGCAAAACCTCCAGGTACACCATCTCAAATTCCGAAGCCAGTCAGGCGGCGACGTGGAACAGAACCTGATCACCCTGTGCGTGGCATGCCACGAACAGGTGCATGGGGGCTAGCCACTAGCAACGGCCAGTCGACGTGGGACAACTGCTCAGCCGCTGGTAGAACGGATGCCCCGGCGCCGACGCCAGCTCCGTTTCAACAACATGTGAGGAAAGATAAGAAGCGGGCACATATTATGGTTGATTATCATCTAT
>PLXE01000101.1 GCA_003151335.1 Acidobacteriaceae bacterium | reverse complement strand
CGTTGACCCACAATGAAAACAAAGGGATACGGCTGATGAAAAACGCTCATGAGCGATTCGGAAAACTGATGTACCGACGCCAAACGGAAAAGACCTCCACGAACCTTCGCGTGTTCCTGGACGCCTTCGTAGGCGAAGATGGGGGCAAAGCCCACCTTGTATCGGTAGTGGGCGGGGACGTAGAGATTGGCGCCCTGGCTGCCGCATTCGCCAACGGAGACTCATTTACCGTGGAGAGTCCTTACGGTGTTGAGAGCATTGTCTCGCTGGGCGAGAAGCCGCTGTGCTTCCGAGGCTCCATCGTGGTTCATGGCCGTAAGCGGCCACTGAGGCATCTTGTGAGTTGCTCGCGGGAGTTGGCGGAAACCACCTCGGACGGGAAACTGCTCCTGATCAGCGACGACAATTCATTCATCTGGTCGTCGCTGGTAAGCCACTATGGCTTGCCCGCCACGCCGGAATGGGGCTCGTGGATGATCTCGCAATTACAGCAGCAGAAGCGTATTCAGCCACTTCCTGCGTTTGGATATGCTGGAGTCGCTGTCAAAGCGACGCGAAGGCACTTGCTGGCACTGCTCTCAAAAGGTCTGAGAAATCGACATGTCTCTTTCCCATCTCCCAATGGCCCAGTTGACTGGCCTGCCATCCAGTTGATCAAGCAAAACGTGTGACAAGAGTGCAAAAGACAGGCGGAGACATTATCCAAACGACGTCATATCGCCGATTTCTTGAAGAGTATAATTTTGAGGTGGAGGCGCCACCCTTTCGGAGGTGTGAAATGAGCGCCAGAGACATGCCAGCCCGTGCCCAAGGCCGTCCGGCCAAACGGGTTTCATCGGTTAATTCGGCACGATCCGCAAATCCTGCCACAGGCCAAATCGCGGTACCTTCCCGGCTCCAAACGCCCAAATCGCAACCAACAAATGGCGACGTGGTCTTCGATGCTAAAGCCTTTCTCGCTAGAGCTGGGTTGGGCAAGAGAATTCTCAATCTGAAAAAGAACGAGACGGCGTTTGCGCAAGGGGACCCTTCCGACGCGATTTTTTATGTGCAGAAAGGCAAGTTGAGAGTAAGTGTCACCTCTGCGAACGGAAAGGAAGCCACGATCACCCTGGTGGGTGAAGGGGAGTTCCTGGGGGAGGACTGCATGGTTTCCGCCCATCCCCTTCGACTCTCGACGGCCACCGCAATGACCGAGTGTGCACTACTCAGGATCACCAAGGCCGAAATGGTCCGCGTCCTTCACGAGGAACCAGAATTGTCCGAGATGTTCACGTCTTTTCTTCTGGCGCGAAACGCCCGCATCCAGGCGGACCTGGTCGATCAGCTCTTCAACTCCAGCGAAAAGCGGCTGGCGAGGATTTTGTTACTGCTGGCGCAGTTCGGCAAGGAAAGCAAACCGGAGACCGTGGTTCCTAAGATCAGCCAGGAGGTATTGGCTGAGATGATTGGCACAACCCGATCCCGAGTGAGTTTTTTCATGAATCGCTTCAGGAAATTAGGCTTCGTCGAATATAACGGCGAGATTCGGGTGCACAACACCCTTCTGAATATCTTTCTGCAGGAATAGGGGCGCTCCAGCTACTGCGAGTCGCAATAAGGCTGAGAAGTTTGACCTCATTGACCGGCCTGCCATCCAGTTCATCGAGAATACCGTCTGATTCCGCCGGAAAAGCCGCGTCCGCAGACTGCCGCCGAGAGCCGACCATTCTCGGCTGAACCGCGACCACATTCTGAACAGTTCTGGGAGGACTGCAATCCATGGCGCTCTTACATACAGGCGACCGCATTTGTGCGTCGTGCGGAGGCATTAACGGCCGTCACCGGGCAGCGTGCTCCGGCGACGAATCTATCGACGTACTCAACGTCTACACCCGCCGGCAAGCGATAGACGATGGCATTCTGGTCGATTGCGAGCAAGCTCCAATGGTTGAGATGCGCCGCCAGCTTATGAAGTGGCCGCTTGCGATGACCGCCACGGCATTTCATCGCTACGTGTGGCCAATAGATGAGGAGGCGAACCTGCCACCAGACCAGAGTTTGGAAGGCCGGTTCTGGGATGTGATTTGGATGTTCCATGCCGCCGTCAAGGGGACAGTCCCGTCCAGACGCATTGACCCGTGTAACCTGCTGTTCGACTTCTACTGCATCGTTGCGGATCCTTCACTGTGGTCGAACGAGAAGATCGACGCGACCGCCAGGGGTGGGCCAGAGGGAATGCGACTGGTAACGCTGAAGGCAGTTTCCGGGCCAGGTGATGACGGCGAACCCGTGATGACGTTCATGTTGCCGGAGGAAGATTGAAGGTGCTCGGTTTCTGAGCCGTAGTGGACGGATCGGCAGAGGCTGAGGACGATCGCCATCCAATGTCAGCTCTGGCGTGGTAATTGCCGGAACGACACCAGGTGCCAAAGCCCATCAGGCGTCGACGTTTCCCGGCGCAGGATATAGAGATTGCCGTCATCTGCGCGAACCTTGTAAAAGGCATCTTGGGGGCCGTACCACTGGTCCAGCACCTCCTCGACCATGTACTGGCAATCCTCAAGCCGAAATCGAACCGGCCTTTCGTCCGCCGTCCGTCCGGAGTAGCAGTCCACTTCTAGCTTCATTTCCTCCATTTTGACGCATAGGCGTTGCACCCGCCACCGGAGCGGGTAGTGGGTCCGTTTGAGGTTTCGCTAATGCTCGAGGTAAGGCCGCGACCCGTTAGGGCGTCGGCCTTGAACGACTGGTTGGATGCCGTAGGCGATTCCGTCACAAAACCAAATAGAGTGCGACCAATGGCACCAGGTTAAGCAAAATTATGCCGATCTTGTAGACAGAGAGACCCGCGTAATGAATTGCATCAAAGGTCTCAATCGAGAGCTTAAACCAACGGCCATGCATTCGGTACATCCAGTCATGGGCAAAGACAAAGACGCCAAACCAGACGAATAGAACCACGTAGTTAAGACCAACGCACCAGAGAAGAATGTGCTTGATCTCATTCGTCGTCATAACACACCCCCAATGACCAAGCGTAAAAAACTACGGATGGACGACGCCAGCTTGATCTATCCGTAATTCTATCCCCGAATTTCAGACTGACCCCCTGCCCCCGAGCGGACGCTCTTTGTCAGCCGCGGCCCCCACTCTCCTTCATCGTTGCCGAATGCCAAGTGTTCTCACAACTCCTGTCCGGAGAAATCCATGCAGAGCTTAGATACAATTCACGACTATTTGAGGTCACACTCCGAAGAAATCGGAGCGCGGATTCTCTCATCTTACCCAGCCCTGCACGGCGCCGACGAAGCCCCTTCTCCGCTGCTTTCCCGAATGGTGCGCGTTCCATATCCAGCCCAATCCCTAGCAATCATGGGCGTGAGTAAGCGATGGCAGTTGGCTCGCAACGCCAATGTCGTTGCCGAGTGCGGTGCAGGCAAAACCCTTATCGCCTTGGGGAGCATGTTGGTGCATAGCGCCGGCAGGCCGTTTTCTGGATTGGTCATGGCACCGCCGCACTTGGTCGAGAAATGGGCGCGGGAAACCTTCTTAACACTGCCTCAGGTCCGCGTGTTTCTCATCGACGACATGCGCAATGGCGGTGATCCGACACAGCCTCATGGCATCAACGAGGTCCGACTGCGGCGCGGCGAAATCGTGCGCGAGGGCTTGCACACCTCGCTCGCAGAGTTGCGGCGTCTGGGACGTAGTGGCTGGCGCAAGCTCTGTCCCGGAACCACGATCTTCTGCATTGGCAGAGAGAAGGCGAAACTCTCGTATTTCTGGAAGCACTGTTACGGCAAAAGCCGCTCAGGAAGGTACCTCGGGTCGCTTACGAACCCGGATACCGGCTGTCCTGTCGAGACGGATGGGGTGCGGCTGAGCGCGCTCGATTTCGAGAAGAAGCGCCTGCACCAGATCGTGGAGGACTCGAAGGCAGGCAACACCAAGTACTCCGCGCTTTGGCAGGCGGACGGCAACAAGATCGTTCGCATGGCACCGACGGAATACATGGGACGCTTCATGCCGGAATGGTGGGATTACGCCATTGCGGATGAGATTCACCAACTGGCTGGCGACACGGCTCAGGGTAATGCTCTCGGCGTGCTCAACAAAACGGCCAGACGCTTCCTGGGACTGACGGGTACGCTGCTCTCCGGCTACGCGGATGATCTGTTCAACACCCTGTTCCGCACCGGTGCCAAGCGCATGACCGAGGACGGCTACGAATGGGGCTCAACCGGACGGGAACGATTCACCCGCGACTTCGGCGTGATCGAGACCATTGAGCGCATCACAGTCGAAGACAACGCCTGCTCCAGGAAAACCAAGAAGACGGTCACGATCAAGCGCAAGCCCGGCGCCTCGCCACTACTGTTCGGCAAGTATCTGATGGACCACTGTGCGTTCATTGGTCTGGAGGACATCTCGGACGGGTTGCCAAGCTACCGAGAGGAGGTTGTGCCAGTGGCGATGGAAGAGCCGCTGAAGGGTGCTTATGAGGAACTCGAAGAGGAGATCACTGCCTGCCTGAAGGAGCATCGCGGAAACAGCAGCGTGGCGAGCACCATGCTTAACGCTCTGCTGGCATGGCCGGACCATCCGTATGGTTTTGGGACTCTGTACGGGTCTGAATTCGACCCGGAAACCAAGTGCCGCGTGAGCTTTGTGATCGCCGAGACCGTGGATCTAGACCGGCACCAGACCTACGCGAAAGAGCGAGCGCTGATCGAAGAAGTGAAAGCCCAGCTTGCACGTGGCCGCAAGTGCCAAGTTTATGCGGTCTACACCAACAAACACGACGTTACCGCACGGCTGGAACAGCTGTTTCGTGCTGAGGGAATACGGGTGGCGATCCTGCGCGCCAGCGTTCCCACTCACAGGCGGGAAGCCTGGTACCGTGAGCAGCTGCGCCGTGGAATCGATGTCGCGATCTGCCATCCCAAGATCGTTGAGACCGGTCTGGATCTCCTGGACTTTCCCACTATCTTGTTTCACGAGACTGGATACTCACTGCACACCTTGCGGCAGGCAAGCCGTCGCTCGTGGCGCATTGGTCAGAGACGTCCAGTGGAGGTGAAGTTCTTTGCCTATAAGGGGACGATGCAGGAGGTCTGTCTCCGCTTGATGGGCAAGAAACTCCTCGTTGCGTTAGCGATGGAGGGCAAGTTTACTTCCGAAGGTCTCCAAGCAATCGACGGAGATGACGACATGCTCACAGCGATGGCGCGCGAGCTGGTGGAGAACAAGGGGATTGGGGAGTCTGCGGATTCAGTCTGGCGTAGTGTCCAGCGATTGCGCCCCAAGACATCGGCGACGACCGTCGAAGCACACGACGAGCCGATGGCATCGGCAACCGAGAGCCCTGCGATGACCATCGAGAACGTTCCCGGCGCTGCCCTTGCGGAAGCTGTCATTCTGCCATGCGAATCCTCACGCAAGACAGTTGCATCCGGCCAAATGTCGCTTTTCTGAGAGCTGAGACATCAAGGCAGTGCATCGGGGAGTCTGAGGTCTCAAACTCCTGCAAATTCCCTGCTTCGCAGTCTCACGAATGCCTTTGCAACCGCAGTGAAGACCCTCAGTTGAGAAGTTGCGAGCAGCACATGTTCCGCAGTCGATCCTGCGACGGTCCATGCCTAGCGAAACAACCGCCGAAGAAAGCTGACGTTCGGAGATTGAGAATCGCTCTTCTTCAACGGGTACTGGCGGAGGCAGACCCAAGAGTTGCCCCACTAGACGGTAAGGCATTTATGCCTTACAATAGTACGTGTTGATCGCGGAGGCCCTCAATGACGACGCTCACGATTACTGCAAAAGGCCAGGTCACACTGAAGCAAGAGTTGCTCAAGCATCTTGGCGTCAGTGCCGGAGAGAAAATTGAAGCTGACAAGCTGCCTGATGGCCGGATCGTTGTGAGAGCCGCTGCACCGGAGGCTAGGATTGCCGATTTCATTGGCTGCCTGTCACAAAAGGGAGGGCCCAAACTCACGATTGATGAGATGAGCGAGATCGCGACCCGGGGATGGGCAGAGTCAAAATGAAAATCACCGCAGACACAAACGTGCTGGTCAGAGCCGCTGTGCAAGACGATGCGCATCAAGCCCGGAAGGCGACGAATATCTTGCAGCAGGCCGAGTTGGTTGCCGTGCCTGTTCCGGTCCTTTGTGAGTTTGTGTGGGTGCTACATCGAGGCTATAAGAAATCTCTTCCTGATATCTCCGACGCGATTCGTCGCCTGATGAAGAGCGCTAATGTCGTAATGAACCGGCCGGCGATAGAAGCGGGCCTATCCGTGCTCGATGCCGGCGGGGACTTTGCGGATGGTGTAATCGCTTATGAAGGGGAGTGGCTGGGCGCAGAAGAGTTTGTTTCCTTCGACTCGAAGGCTATCTCTATACTGCAATCGCAGGGCGGTCGCGTCCGCTTGCTGTCATAACAACTGGGAGCCCGTGAAATGGCGAATCGCTCTGCCCAGAGCAGGAACCACGCCCGCGGGGTGAATGTCGGCAGTTCTGGGCTGCCTTGCATACGCAGGGGCTCCGACTCCAGCACTGAAAACGCGGCCAGACAGGAAGGGCAGAAAAACCGGGCGTCTCCTGTGCCTCCGGCCGCCAGAAAAGCTCAGCGTCAAATCGAGCCTTGGCTCACGCGGAGTTCCCGGAATAAAGACCCTCGCCAGTTTCTGGTACTCGGTATCATCTCGGTGCCTGAGCTCGTGGTTGTGTGGATGGTTGGGCCGATGAAGACCTTACCAACTGCCCTGGCATGCGAAAAACCGAGCCATGGCAGAGCCGATTTCTGTGGGTCCAAAGGTCTGTGTTTGGGGGCAGCGAGTAGCTGTAAGCGAGGGGAGTTAAGCGAGACGCATCGATCGTCCAATTTGGGTTCAGAATCGGCTTCCCCTTGCTCGTGGCGATGGTTTTGCCATGCTGTTCGACTGAAACCCGACACAGGATGAACAAGGCCATTTGCCCGCTGTGCTCATTGGCGAATCTGACTTCGTTGCGTGTGAGTCATATCTCGGCACCATCGGTCTGCGTTCCCTTCACTTCAACGTAGAGCACAGAATTTCCCCTCGTGCAGAGAAGATCGTATGGCTTCCCCTTGCGTATAACCGAGTAGCCAAGACCCTCGAAATGCCTCGTTGCCGCTTTCATTGCGTATTCTTCCACGGCATGTCGTACTGCCGAATCCGGCTGAAAACCCTGCCGTTTCAAATGGGCTGCTTCGGCAGCTTCGGTTGCGGCTTCGTCCAGCACTTCACTGTTCTGAATGGGCAGCCGCACAAATTTCCATTTCGATTGATCTAACCCATCGAATGCACTGCCTCCGATCAGGGATTTACCCCATGCCCGCAGCTTCGAGGGAGATGCTGATCGTAAGCAAATGAAGTTTGAAGCGCGGATTCGATTGCACGGCGTGTCACGTTGCCATCGAACCGGGCACCAGTGTAGTGGTGATTGCGTGCTTCCTGGTATTTGGCAAGTGACATCCCCGCAAATCCCACGAACTTTGCAGGCCCAAAGAGTTGGGTGTCGGCGTCGTGTATCCAGTAAGTTGTGTCACGAAGCAACGAACGCGCAAGCCTCAAGAAATGTTTCGCTTCGGCATTGAACGTTGCCAATGATTGCCGTATGTCTTCAGGTGTGGCCACCAAGATCAGATTGATATCCGTCATGGGAGTGCCCCTCCGGTCGTTCAAGATTTATTGCGAGAAAGTACTTCCATGGCTACAGGACGGAGGGCGACTGTCTCGCGGCGAAGCTGCGGCCGGGCAACGTTCATAGCGCAAAAGACCGGGCAGAACTGTGCGAACCAACTGTGCGAACCACGATCCAGCAGCAAGCCATCACGCTGAATAGCGATTTTCGGAAGCAGGACATTCTGCATCAAGACGCTTGGCGTCCGGCATGGACGGGCGGGAGTATCTGGCGGTTTAGCTCGAATTTAGCTCGAAAAATCTGGAGAACAGGGGGAATGTGGAGACTGGGGGGTGAAAGCCAGCGTTCTTAGCTGATGTCGGCTCGTGCGGCGGGCGGGCATGGGCTTTCCGTTTACATCAACGGTGTTGCCGCTCATCATTCGCTGGGCAATCGAGGCCAACAGTGCGGTGTCGAGCATGATGCCTCCCCTCTGTGTAGCCCTCGGGGTCACGCACCCCGATTCGTGCGTGGCCAGTCTATCCGCCAACGCTCGCCTGGCGCTCGCACCCAGAACAGGAGTTTCACCGGAGTGCTGCGTGCGTGGTGATAGAGCGCAGCAGTGCGCTGGTAAAAGCCGCGTGTATGCCACGACTCGCGAAACCCGAAGCGCTGGCAGTCGAGGTGATGGCAAAACTCGTGGCAGAGGGTGCTCAGGAACGTGCCAAACGAGGTGACTTGTTTCCGGATGGCGGTCCGCATCCAGAGGCGGATGAGCATCGTTTCGGGATCATAGTCCCCGAACAACTCGATCGACGAACCGCCTTCGCGGACTCGCAGCGGCCGGGCAGCAAGTACTCGGATCGCGGGCTGGCGAACCAAGTAGAAACCGGACGCAACCGATAGAAACTCCACACATGCTTGGCGAACGGCTGAGGCGGTGCTGTCTTGCATGGCGGAAGCGATAGACTCTGCCGACGCCTGCAATCGGTCGTCCTTGGGGAGTTCCAAGGTCGCGAGTCGGTCGCGCTCAAGAAACCTTGCCCGTAACGCTGCGGTGCTCGGCGGTCGGTCGGTAAGCATCGCTGAAATTTTCAACCTCGTCTGTCAGGGTGCACAAGAGCCGAGCAACTCTATGGGACTGTCAGAGCCTCAGATTTTGCGGATTCAGCTTTGTCCCTGAGCAGGAATATCTCCGAACGGCGAACTAAACGTCGGGGTGTCATTATGCAGTTGGCTGTTGGCTATCACGTTCCGCTATGCGGGCTGGCAGCCAATCTCGCAACGTGGGGGTCAGATAGAAACGCGGAAACAAGAGATCGTCATCAGGACTGATTAGGCCATCGGTGACCGCCATAAGCGCAAGCGGCGTCTGCGGGTAGATCCGCAGCCCCACCGTAACCTTGAGCGCATCAAGCTGCATCCCATCCGCAAATGCCAGACTCTCTTCGACCGAATCTCTGGTTTCGCCGGGCGCTCCGAGCAGTAGAAATCCATTGCGCTTTATGCCGGCGTCGCGAAACATCACGGCAATTGTAACTACCTCGGCGCAATTGAACTGTTTGTTCAGTTGCCGCAGCACTGGTTCTGAACCGCTCTCGAATCCCAGGCTCACCTGCGTGCAGCCTGCTTTTGACATGAGTTCCACAAGTTCAGGATCAACCCACTTCGGGTATACGATTGCCCACCAGTCCAGCCCTAGTTCTGCCGCGATGATCTTGCGGCACAGCTCCTTCGCGTACGCTAGCGGCACATTGAAGGTGTTGTCGACGAAATAAAAGTCCCGGAACCCGCATTGCCGCACTTCTGTGAGCCAGTGCACGACTGCCGCGGGCGACCGTCGGCGCACCGGTCTGCCTTCGATGATGCTGGTCGAGCAATATATGCAATCCAGCGGACAGCCTCGCCTGCTCTGGACCGGTATTCGCGCTGTTGCAAGCTCTGAGTGCAACCAAAGGCTCGGGTCGGGCAGCGGCAACGCATCCAGATCAGCACCACATGCTCTTGGAGTCGGCGGCCTGGTTGCTAGATACACCCCTGGCGGTGCCGGCCCTTCTTTGCCTCGCTCGATCCAAGAAAGCAAGGCAGGAAACGCCACCTCGCCTTCCCCCTGAATGCCCATGTCGACGCCAAGATAAGCCAACGCGCTTTCAGGGAAGATGCTGTAGCCAGCGCCACCCAACACGATAGTGGCCGGGGATGTCGCACGACAGGTTGCCACAACATTCTTGCTATTCTCCAGCAAGAACCGCGGGTTGGGCATGTTCTGGTCGTCAATGTTCCGGACGGAAATCCCGATGACGTCGGGACGCTGTCTCTGGATTGTTTCCCGGATCCTCCCCTTCAGGTCGATTGTCGACGGGAGGGTCAGCAATTGCACCTCATGACCAGCCCTCTCCGTCGCCGCCGCGACACAGGCCAGTCCAAAGGGCAAGGGCGTCATCGATCCTGCCTCATCCATCGCCGAGAGGAACAGTACCCGCATAGTTCTTCACCCACTGCAAACTGCGCATCTGTTGAGGCGAGCAGCCTGCGTTCAGAGCTCCTTCATCCAGTCAGCCGTCTTCATGACGCGGCTGAATCGCATCTGCTGGGTGACCAGGATCGCCCGATGCAACTCCTCGTCGGAAACCTCTCCCGCATCGTTCTTGATCGCCAGTGTGCCGGTTCCATCCGAAAGAAATTCCACTCCGAAGCCGAGGTGCATTGCCTGGCGTGCCGTCGTGTCGCAGCACATCTGGGTCATGTAGCCGGCAATGACAACCGTATCCACATCGCGCTCGCGCAACCATGTCTCCAGTTCGGTGCCGGTAAAACTGCCAGGCAGCGACTTGTGGATGAGTACATCATGCGGTCGCGCCGTCACGTCTGGATGCAGTTCCCATTCCTTACTCCCCTTGCGGAAGACCGGGGCGTCCGGCTGCGGTGACGCGTGCTGGATCACGACCACCCGCACCCCGTGTTCGCGCGCTGCATCCATGGCCGACAACACGTTGGCCAGACTCCCTGCGGGATATGTAATGGGCAGCTTGCCCGTGAAGTATTCATTCTGGACGTCAATAACCAAGAGTGCGCGTTTCGGGTTCTCGGCCATAAAGTTCATTGTAGGACAGCACGGTTGCTCGGGAGCGGCGTTTCGAGCGGGCCTCGATCAGGCTCAGATGACATGTGGCACCAGCGCCGCCACCCGCCGAGAGTAAGCTTCATACGACTCGCCGAACTGCGCGCGCATCCACTTCTCCTCAAGCCTCAGTTTGCGCCATAGTGCGACGAAGACAAGGGCTACAGCAAGCAGACCGCGCCACTCGCCACGGGCCACTGCGCAACCAACAAATGCCAGCAGCAACCCGGTATAGATTGGGTGGCGAACCAGGGCGTAGGGGCCACTTGTAATGAGTTCGTGACCTTCCTTCACGGTGACGGCTTGGCTCCAGTTTTTTCCGAGGTGACGACGCGCCCAGACAGCAAAGAGTAGACCAACGGCGGTAACTGCCGCACCGCTCCAGAAACACCAGGCGCCACGTGGAAGAAAGCGCTGATTTGGCCATGGAAGCGGAACCCTTGGGAGCCAAAGCAGCGCCGCCGCGCCAACAATCAAAACCAGCCGCGCAATCCGCGAAGGAGCGGACTCGCGGCGCTCGGTCTCTTTGACATTCCTCGAAATCGCCCACCAATAGGCCAGGAAGCTAAGCCACATTGCCGGGAAGAGATAGTTTTGTACGAGTGGCATGAGTATTCCTTATGCGGTTACCCTTTGATGGAGAACAGGCTTGGCTTGAAGTATTTGGCTTTGCCCACACGCCGCATCCATTCCAATTCCTCTGGAGTCATTGGGCCCTTGTCCAACGCGTCAAGCGCGGCAGACAGATCGGAGGCTGATCTGGGTCCCGTCAGGCAGAGGTCAACCGCCGGGGTCGTCAAATTGAAGCGATAACAATCACTCGCTGTGGGGACCTTATCACCGGCGGGCACCTTGTCAGGTTTCATCAGGTCGCCCCAACAGGTGGCCGTGAACGTCACGATTCCGGGTCGGGCCTCAGGCGCCGGCAGTTTTGGGAAGATGTCTCGCTCTGCGCCCGGATGGACCGCGTTGTAGCGTACATGAAGGACATCAACGTTGGCATTGTTGTTGGCCATTGCTGCTGCCTGTGGCCGATTGTGGGTCGAGACGGCGATAGCGCGTATCAGACCGCGCTCTCGAAGCCGCAACGCCTGGTCGAAGATCGTAGGGCTGACGTCCTTGTTCCAGAGCCCCAGCAGAAGAATGTCAGCGTGATCCATGCCAAGCGACTTCAGGGCGCGCTCCAGACTCCACGGGACCAGTGCGGCGATACGCGAATAGGACTGGATAACGAGGCGGAACTCATCCCGACGCGATCGCAGGCTGCGCAGTCCCTTGCCGAACTTGGCAGTACGCATCGAGCCCCAATACAGGTAATTGACGCCCCGCTCAAACGCAATCTGCACGCAACGCTCGTCCGCGCCATAACTGGATGCCAGGCCGAGACGGCCTACTTTCCAGCCTGTCTTACCCAACGTTGTGGTCTTCCAGTCGGTCATGCCTTGGTCACCGAGGTCCCAGAACTCAGAACCTGCACATCAGGATTTGCTATGGAACAGTTATACGCGAGCCAGTCCCAGCCGGTTTGTAACCCAACCCTCTGCGTCGCGCCTGATCACGTCAAAGTCCAGAGCCGACGCAAGTACGTGTTCACCGACCAAATCGACCGCCTTATCCGGGAGAGTTATCACAATCGTCGAGACAAAAAGACCCGTTTGAATATCCGGCCACTGGCCAAGAAGGTCGGCATGCCGCATTGGGCACTGAAGAAGCGTGCCCGGGAGTTGGGATTGGCGCGAACCAAAGAGCAGGCCTGGAGCGAGGCAGAGCTGGCGATTCTTTCCCGGTATGCGTGGATGAGCGATGAGCGAATCCGTTTGAAGCTGAAGGCTGCCGGATACTCTCGCACGGTAACCGGAATCCACCTCAAGTTGAAGCGGATGCGGTTCAAGCATGACGGGAGCTTCTACTCCGCATACAGCCTTGCACAAGCGCTGGGGATCGACCCTCACGCCGTGACGCGCTGGATCAAGAGCGGCCATTTGAAGGCCAAATTCCGAGGCACAGCACGAGGCCCACAGCAGAACGGCGACAGCTACCTGGTCCAAGAGAAAGATGTACGCCGCTTCATCCTCGAACACCCTACCGACATTGACTTGCGCAAAGTGGACCAACTCTGGTTCCTCGATCTCATTACCAACGGCTTAGTCCGCGCAGCCTGAGGTTTCCCCTTCGTAAACTGCTTGACCGCTAAGACAAACCCGTCTGTTGCAGTCGGGCGCCGCGCCGCCGGAAGCGGCACAACCAACTCGGGAGAGTCGCAGACCACTTTGTCTGCGGGCTCTCCCGATTTCCATTCTTGGAGGAATCACCATGCAAGAGACAACCCTTATCGAGCAGGACCAGCCAGTTCCGGCAATTCTCAGCCCTGTACCGGCCCCAGCTCCGACCATGACCCTTTGCTCCTACGGCACAAAGCTGACTCGGGAGGAACTCGCCCGGGTGGCAACGCCCGTGGCCACAGCAACACACAAGCCCATTCCGCATATCGCGGTGGTGGACAAGCTGATCGAAGCTCTTGGCTTTCGCCAGATCGGCGTGGTGCGGGAGGAATACGCCGTTTCATCCGATGGGATGCGGATGTTCGGCGTGATGGACCTGAGCTCCGGCTTCGACGGCTGCCGTTTCGCGATAGGCCTTCGGAACAGCCATGACAAGAGCTTTCGGCTGAGTTGCACCGTTGGCCTGAGAGTCTTCGTGTGCGAGAACCTCGCGTTTCACGGGGAATACACTCCCGTGCTCGCGAAGCATTCAAAGCACTTTTCGCTCGAAGACAGCCTGGCCATCGGCGTCGATCGGATGCAGAGGAACTTTGGACCGCTGAAGCAGCAGGTGGACGAGTGGCGTGCCATGCAGTTGTCCACGGCTGCTGCCAAGCTGCTGATCTATCAGGCGTTCATCGAGGAGGAGTCTGGGTTTCCCAAGCACCTGGCGCGGCGAGTGCATGATCTGTACTTTCAGCCCGTGCATGAGGAGTTCCAGGCGCGAACTATGTGGAGCCTGTCGAATGCTTTCACCAGTGCGTTCAAGGAACTGGAGCCAATACCCCAGTACAAGGCGACGGCGAAGCTGGCGGGCTTTCTGCAATCGGTCCGGCCTTCGTAAATCTCAACAGCATAGTCGGAGTACGGTCCCGACGCTCCGCTCCTCGTTCTCGCCGCTAAGGTAGATGAGACGGCAAATGGACCGTGCTCCGGGTATAGACCATGACGCTTCATCTGCCAAGCTGCTGGTTGGAAAACAGTACGACGGGTGGTGCGAAGGTGGGGATCCATACAGGTGAGTGGTTCCAGCGGCTGATGAAAATCCTTTGACAGCGTCGCTAACAAGCGAGAGGGGTATACTTTGGCACTGCTTTGGAGGCTTAAAAGGAAATTCCGGTAGAGTTAGTCCCATGATCTCAGAGGCCCGATCACCGCAACCGGTTTCACTAGACGAGGCAGTCCAACTCGCCCGAGGTCTCTACGGGTTGGAAGTCAGCGCCAGTTCTCTGCCGGGGGAATATGACAGCAACTTCCATCTCATCACCACCGATGGCCGCGCTTTTGTCCTGAAAGTAATGCACTCAAGTCGAGACCGCGCATTCATTGACATGCAATGTGCGGCGCTGACACACCTTTCACAACGTGCTCCCGAGCTGGCGCTGCCGCGGGTTCAGTTGACACGATTAGGTGAGACATTTGCGAAGGCGTCCTTGAGCAACGGGGACGAACGCTTTGTGTGGCTCCTTAGCTTTCTTCCGGGACGGGTTCTTGCCGAGGTGCGCCCGCACACGCCCGAGTTGCTTCGTAGTCTAGGCCGCCTGCTCGGCCAGATTGACCATGCCTTTCAGGATTTCTCCCACCCCGCGGCCACACGTGCGCTGAAATGGGATTTGGCGCAGGCCGAGTGGATTCGCGAATACCTCTTCCATATTGAAGATCCGTCACGCCGGGCGATGGTTCAACAAGTCCTGGAGCGGTACGAATCGCAAGTCGTCCCCCAGCTTCCGACACTACGGAAGAGTGCGATCTATGGCGATGCGAATGATTACAACGTTTTGGTTAGCAGCCCAAGGGCGCCATCACCCGAAGTAGTCAGCGTCATTGATTTCGGCGACATGCACCACGGGCTTGTCGTTGCCGAACTGGCCGTCGCAGCTGCTTATGCCCTCCTCGGCAAGAGCGAGCCACTCGCGGCGGCGGCCTCGCTGGTGGAGGGATTTCACGGTGTGTTTCCTCTCCAGGAGATTGAGCTGGCGGTGTTGTTTCCGCTGATCTGCATGCGCCTTGCGGTAAGTGTCGTAAACTCGGCTCAGCGCAAGACGCTTGTGCCGGATGATCCCTATGTCATCGTCTCTGAAGCTCCTGCGTGGGAAGCGCTCGCCCGGCTTGCCGAGATTCACCCGCGCTTTGCGCATTACGCGTTTCGCCAGGCTTGCGGTTTGCCGCCGTTGCCGAAAGGACAGCATTGGCAGCAATTATTGGCGACTTATGGAAAAGGCGCAGCATCCGTTGTGGACCTGGATTTGCGCACCGCGCCGTGTCTTGTATTCGATCTGAGCGTCGCCAGCACATTCCTGGGGGCTGATCCGAAAACCGCGGAAACGCCTGCACTGACAGTGGCCATTGAGCGCGAGTTGCGGATCGCCCACGCTTCCGCAGGTGTTGGCCGGTATGATGAGCCTCGCCTCCTGTACACATCACCTCTGTTCGGGGAAAGCGAGAGCCCCGTGGACGAGCGCCGCACTGTGCATCTGGGAATGGATCTCTTTCTGGAAGCTGGCTCCAACGTCCGCGCGCCGCTGGATGGCACCGTGCACACAATTGCCGACAACGCCGCTCCGCTCGATTACGGACCAGTTGTTATTTTGAGACATCTGGCTGGCGATGCTCTGGAGTTCTTCACTCTCTACGGTCACCTGTCGCAGGAAAGCATCGCAAAGCTCTCCATCGGCCAGCCCGTACCCAAGGGCCAAGCCTTCGGCAGGATCGGTACGGTCGCTGAAAACGGAGGGTGGCCGCCTCATTTGCATTTCCAGATTATTGCGGACTTGCTGGACCTGAATGAGAAGTTTCCTGGCGTAGCTCGTGCGTCCGAGCGCGCGATTTGGACCGACCTATGCCCAGATCCCAATCTGCTGCTTGGCATTCCTGTCGAGTGTTTCCCTCCCCATGAGCCGAGTTTGACCAACACCTTATTGGAAAGACGTTCGCTGATGGGGCGTAATCTCAGCATTTCCTACCAGCGTCCGTTGAAAATCGTGCGCGGGTGGCGGCAGTACCTATATGACGATACAGGCCGGGCTTATTTGGACGTCTACAACAATGTGCCGCTGGTGGGTCACAGTCACCCCAAGGTTGTGGAAGCCGTGCACAAGCAGTTAGGCCTCCTCAATACGAATACCCGTTACCTGCATGACAATGTCGTTCGTTACGCAAAACGGCTCACGCAGAGATTGCCCGAGCCGCTCCGGGTTTGTTATTTCGTGAATTCTGGGAGCGAGGCGAACGAGCTCGCCCTCCGCCTTGCGCGGGCACACACGAAGTTCGATGACATCATCGTTCTAGAACATGCATATCACGGCCACACCAACACGCTGATCGACGTTAGCCCCTATAAGTTTGGTGGCCCCGGCGGTAGGGGCCGCAAACCTTGGGTTCACGTGGCGCCGATTGCCGACGACTACCGCGGCATTTACCGAAGGGGTGAACTCGACCTCGGAGCCAAGTATGCCAGCCACGTCGCAGAGATTCTGCATCGCCTCCAGGTCGAAGGCCGCGGAGCTGCCGCATTCATCGCGGAAACGATGCCCAGCGTAGGCGGGCAGATCGTCTTTCCACCCGCGTATCTCGCAGAAGTCTATCGTCATGTTCGCGCTGCGGGCGGGGTGTGTATTGCTGACGAGGTACAAGTCGGTTTCGGGCGACTCGGCACTCATTTCTGGGGCTTTGAAACGCAAAGCGTCGTTCCCGACATCGTGGTGCTCGGGAAGCCCATCGGAAATGCTTTCCCACTGGCCGCGGTGATCACCACGCCAGAGATTGCCGCCTCCTTCGATAACGGCATGGAGTTCTTTAGCACATTTGGTGGCAATCCAGTGTCATGCGCCGCCGGCCTGGCGGTATTGGACGTACTCGAAGAAGAGCAGCTACAACAGAATGCTCTTCGCGTTGGCAACGGCTTGCTCTGTAGGCTGGCACAGCTTCGAGAGCGGCGCCCACTGATTGGCGATGTCCGTGGCTCCGGGCTCTTTCTCGGTCTGGATCTGGTGCGGGACCGCGCAACGCGTGAGGCAGCAACCAAGCAAGCTTCGTATATCTGCAACCGTCTCCGGGAGCGCGGAATCCTTACGGGGACAGATGGTCCGTTTCGCAACATAATTAAGCTTCGCCCCCCGTTGATATTCTCCGACGCGGACACTGACTTGTTCGTCACGACCGTCGAGGCGATCCTAGACGAGGACCCAGCTCAACCAGGCACAACTTAGCCGAGGGTAACGAAGACGCGATCTACCACCGTCGGGCTGTGCGGTTTCCTGTCTGCTTTCTGGGCGAACTGCAGAGCGGGGTGCAAAAGCGGGAAGGATGGCACTGAAAGCCGTGGGACAATGAATCCCCAACCAGATGAATGCCAAAGGTCCTGACAAGGCGAGCACCGAGGAAGTCTCCGGCCTGATCGAGCGCGTTACTTTCCACAACGACGACAATGGCTTCTGTGTGCTTCGAGTAAAAGTCAGAGGACAACGCGACGAGGTAACGGTCCTTGGATCGCTGCCTTCCGTGTCCGCCGGGGAGTGGCTGGAGGCCGAGGGCTGGTGGGTTCGCGACAAAGAGCACGGACTCCAATTCAAGGCCAGGTTGATGAAGACCGTGCCGCCGACGACGGTGGAAGGGATCGAGCGGTACCTCAGTAGTGGTCTTGTCAAAGGAATCGGGCCGGTTCTCGCCAAGAAGCTGGTCGGGCGGTTCGGAGCCGAAGTCTTGGGCGTGATCGAGAACCGGATCGCGGAACTGCAATCCGTCGATGGGATAGGGCCGAAACGCCGGCAGCGAATTGAGCAGGCATGGCAGGAGGCGAAACAAGTCCGCCAAATCATGCTGTTCCTGCACAGCCATGGTGTGAGCACCAGCCGGGCGGTACGAATCTTCAAGACGTATGGCGAGCAGGCGATCGAAAAAGTGCGGAGTAATCCGTACATGCTGGCGAAAGACATCTACGGGATCGGCTTCGCGACGGCGGATCAGATCGCGCAGAAGATTGGAATCCCTCGGGATTCGCTTGATCGGGCGCGGGCGGGCATCGACCATGTCCTGCTGGAAGCAACCTCAGACGGACACTGTGCGCTGCCGCTACAAAAACTCAAACTGACGGCGGTCAAGCTGCTGGAAATCCCGGAAGCGACGATCGAGCAGGCCCTGTCCCACATGCTCACCAGCGGCTCCCTGCTGCTGGAAGAGATCGACGGTGATGCCCTGATCTTCCTGCCCCACCTGAGGAAGGCTGAAGAGGGCATCGCGGCCAAGATCAAGGCGCTGACGCAGGCGCCGATGATCTACCCGCCGATCGATTTCGAGAAGGCCGTCACTTGGTGCCAACAGCGGACGGGTAAGACGCTGGCCCCCAGCCAACGCGAGGCGCTGAAAACGGTTCTGGAGAATCGTGTCGTGATCATTACCGGAGGACCGGGTGTTGGAAAGACGACGTTGGTCAACTCCATCTTGACGATCCTAAGGGCGAAAAAGGTGAAGTGCCTGCTGTGCGCGCCGACGGGTCGGGCGGCGAAGAGGCTCACCGAGACCACTGGAATGGAAGCAAAGACCATCCATCGTCTGCTGGAAATCGATCCCGGAACGGGCAGGTTTACTCGCAATGAGTCCAATCTGCTGGCTTGCGGTTTGTTGGTGGTCGATGAGACATCCATGGTGGATGTGCTGCTCATGAATTCGCTTCTCCGTGCCGTCCCCCACCGCTCCGGGCTGGTTCTGGTGGGGGATGTGGATCAGCTTCCCTCGGTGGGGCCGGGGACGGTACTTCACGATTTGATCGAGAGCGGGGTCGTGCCGGTCGTTCGCCTCACCGAAGTCTTCCGGCAGGCGGCCAACAGCCGAATCATCACCAATGCACACCGGATTCGCCGGGGCCAGATGCCGGACATGAGTGCGGCAGACCCGCGTTCCGACTTCCATTTCGTGGAGCGGGAAGATCCGGAGAAGATCGCCGCAACCCTGGTCAAGCTGGTACAGGAGAGGATTCCAGAGCGATTTGCTCTCGATCCTATCCGCGATGTTCAGGTTCTTTGTCCGATGAACCGGGGATCACTCGGCGTGCGGGAGCTGAACACTGCTTTACAGCAGGTGTTGAACCCGGCCAGACCCAGCCAGGCCAGCGTCGAGCGGTTTGGATGGCGGTTCCAGATCGGCGACAAGGTCATCCAGACCGAGAACGACTACGACAAGGACGTGTTCAACGGGGACATCGGGATCGTGGAGCGGATTGATTTAGTTGAACACGAGGTTACGATCCGCTTCGATGATCGGCTCGTGAAATACGACTTTGGGGAGCTGGACGAGATTTCCCTGGCCTATGCGATCACGATCCACAAATCGCAGGGTTCGGAGTTCCCGGCGGTAGTAATTCCGCTGGCCACGCAGCACTACATGCTGCTGCAACGCAACCTGGTTTACACCGGAATCACGCGGGGCAAGCGTCTCCTCGTGCTGATTGGGCAGCGAAAGGCGCTCGGCATCGCCGTCCATAATGACCGTCCGCAAAGGCGGTATTCCGGGCTGTTAACCAGCTTGAAAAGGGACAGGTGAGCGCGGCGGAGCGGGGACATCTGGCTCCCTAGTCACTGCACCAACATCGAAGAGACTGTGGCAAATGCCGGCGCGGTTTCAGCGCCGTAGGGAGGCAACCAAGTCGATGTACTGCTGCATGGCATCCTCGGCGGAGGTGCCTTTGATCTCGCTCCAGGCATCGAACTTGGCGGCACGGACAAAGTCGAAGCCTCCCGGCTGCTCCCCGGTGGCATCGCCCTGAGTTGCCTGTTTATAAAGAGCGTACAGCCGCAGCATCGTGTTGTTGTCCGGGCGCTCGGCAAGGCCGTTCACGTCTTCTTGAGCTTGAGCAAATCGATCCTGTAAAGCAGACATAACTATCCTTTGGGTTGCCGTTCTGCTTGTAGCACAAACTCAAAAACGGGGACTGGCTGGGCCGGTCCCCGCGCCTGTGCGAGTGATTGCGGACGAGATTTCGTCGAGGTCCGAAGCGGTCAACTCCAGTGGTGCGGCGCCGATCCAGCCATCCACCTGCTGCGGCGATCTGGCTCCGACAATCGCTCCCGAAACGCCCGGCCAAGCCAATGTCCACGCAACCGCGACAGCGGAGATGTTCGTGTTGTGGCGCTCAGCTATCGGTCGCAGTGTATCGCGCAACGCCAGGTTGCGGCTGAGGTTTGGCTCCTGGAACTCGCGATCGCGTCGCCGCCAATCATCTTCTGCGAGGTCTGTCACACGCTGCCGATCAAAGCGGTCGGTCAGCAGTCCCGACTGCATGGGACTGTAAACGAGAACGCCGACATTGTGTTCGGTGCACCAGGCGATTTCGGCCGCTCCCGCGTCGCGGTGAATCAGTGAAAACGGCGGCTGCAGCGAATCTACATGCCGGATGGCTTCGCAGCCCTCCAGCAGGGCTACATCAAAATTGGAGACCCCGCCCATGCGGACCTTGCCGTCGTCGATCAGGCGGACCATTTCTCCCCAAGAGTCCTCGACGCGTGTCCCGGTTTCATCGGGCCAGTGGAACTGGTAGAGGTCAATGCGATCGACGCCAAGCCGGCGCAGCGACGCCTCGCATTCTCGGCGGATCGACTGCGGCTTCAGCACGCGATTCGGCGGGTTCATACGGTTTCGCTCGTCCCAGATCAGCCCGCCTTTGGTGAACACGAGCGGTCGGTCCGAGTCGGAGAGCTCCTTCAGCAGTCGGCCAATGACTTCTTCCGAGTGGCCCAAGCCGTAGACTGCGGCAGTGTCGATCCAGTTGATGCCCGATTCGAGAGCATGTCGCATGGTGGCGAGGGACGCTTCATCGTCCTGCGGACCCCATCCGAAGGACCACCCGCCTCCGCCAATGGCCCAGGCGCCGAAACCGACGCTGGTGATCATGACGCCGCTGGAACCGAGCGGCCGCTTGGATAATTGCATATGTTCCCTCCTTCTGAAGGCAAAACAAATCATGCCAAGAACTCAACTGAAGCCAAGGACGGGATGCGGCGTGTACGGTTCCTCGAGAGAAGCAATCTCTTCGGGCGTCAGGTGCAGCGAGAGCGCTGCTACTGCGTCCTGGAGATGGTGCACTTTAGTGGCTCCGACAATCGGTGCGGTGACCCCCGGCTTGCTGAGCAGCCAGGCCAGTGCGAGCTGGGCGCGGGGAACGCCACGGCGTTCGGAAATCTGCCCTAAGCGGTCCACAACTTTACGGTCGGCTGCTTCAGTTTGCAGGTACATCCTCTTGCCGAACTGGTCCGTTTCATAGCGTTTGGTGGTTTCGCTTTGCCAGGGACGGGTCAGGCGACCACGTGCGAGAGGGCTCCAGGGGATGACTCCGATGCCCTCTGACCGGCAAAGCGCCATCATCTCGCGCTCTTCTTCCCGATAGAGCAGATTGTAATGATTCTGCATAGAGACAAAACGCGTCCATCCGTGAAGGTCGGCAAGATAGAGCGCCTTGGTGAACTGCCATGCAAACATGGACGAGGCGCCGATATAACGCACCTTGCCTGATTTCACCAGGTCGTGCAAGGCCTCCAGGGTCTCCTCGATCGGCGTTTCGTAATCCCAGCGATGAATCTGATAGAGGTCGACGTAGTCGGTTCCGAGCCGGCGGAGGCTCTGGTCCAGCTCGTAGAAAATGGATTTCCGGGAGAGGCCCCGGCCATTGGGTTCGTCGCGCATGACGCCGTGTATTTTGGTGGCGATAACCACACCTTCCCGGTGGGTATTGGCTTTGAGAAATCTCCCCAGCACCTCCTCGCTGGCTCCGCCTGAGTAGACGTTGGCGGTGTCGAAGAAGCTGATTCCGCGATCAAGAGCCTGGCGGAAGAAGGGCTGGCTTTCTTCTTCGTTAAGGGCCCAAGCGTGGCTGCCGGGTCTGAGGGCGCCCGTAGCTGGCGCGCCGTAAGTCATGCAGCCGAGACAGATGCGGGAAACCTTAAGGCCAGTTTTGCCGAGATTGACGTAGTCCATTGTTTCTCCTATGAGGGCTGAATGACTTAAACCGTTTGTGACCAGTGAATGTGCACGTCAATGATGGGTGCCTCCGCTGAATAAAAGAATACTGCCGCCATGAAGGATTCAGCACCGCTCGATCGCCTGGGATCGTTCATCTCAGCGTCCACGGAAAAATCCGAATGGGTACTCGCGTGACGTCGTGCGAGCATGCAGCTTTGAGCTGCGAACTAATATCTCCAACTGGTAACGTCGGCTCCGGGTGGTGCGGTCTTCTCGATCCGCTCCAGTATCTTGGTTAAATACATGGTGTTGTAATGCAGCCGTGACAGGTAATTCGGCAGATTCGGATCGCCATTCCAGCAATGCTCGGCGCGATCACCGTATTTCACTTCGCCGCCGTACGGAGGATTGCTGGTGCTCTTGAGAAAGTCCTCCATCAAGTAAACGGCGTCGTTCAGGAAGTACGTGTCGGCGCTCCCGCAATAAATATGGATCTTGCCTTGCAGCTTGGGCCCGAGGGTTGGCCAGTTCATCTCGAGGATTGCCCGTAAGTCGAAGTGCTCTTTCCAGTAAGCGGCGACCTGGTGATCAATCTCACCCGTTTCCTTGTTGAAGATTGGTTGGGGGTAACCGTCGGCTCCGACTGGCCCGTAAACCGCCTGCCAGATGTCCCACTGCTCGCCGGAACGGCCCTTGGTGCCCAGCGCAAGCTCATAAGCATTGCTGTCCTGGATAGTGATCGTGACATGTCCGAGATAGTCGCGCATGCCAGGTTGCGCCACTCGCTTGTGTGCGCCCTCGATATAGAAGGCGTTGGTGTCCTTATACAGGTCGATCAGTGTGTAGGCTCGAAAGTCGACGGGATCGGGACATGCGGCAAAGACGCCGTTATAGTGGTCGGGATAAGAAATCTGGACCGCCAGCGATTCCCATCCGCCAGTCGACCCGCCGTAGGTGAAGCGCGCCCACCCTTGGCCTATGCTTCGGAATTTCTTCTCCAGCGCCGGCATGAGCTCGGTCTCGATCGCGTCTCCGTACGGCCCCAAGTTCGCTGAGTTCACAGCGTAGGAATCGTCATAGTAGGGGTTGGCATGCTGGATTTTCACCACCAGATACCGGGGAAACTTCGGCGATATCCATTGCTGGTAGAACTTGTAGGCTTCTTCCTGCTGGATGCGGTTGTATCCCGAAATGTGAAAGCGCTCGCTGTAGTCCAGCTTGAGGTTGGGATCGGGCGGTTCGGTGCGAAAGTCGTCTATGCCGTCGACAAAATGATCGTGAAACAACATCAGGGGATAGCGCACTTCCGGGTGTTCATCGAATCCCTCAGGCACCAGCACGATCGCAGAGAGATACATGGGCCGTCCCCAGAAATTGCTTAACAGCTCGCTCTGGATCCTGATGTGCCGCACGTACCTGGTGTCGGCTGGCACCGAAATGGGCGGGATTTCCTGGTCGAGGACAATCCTGACCGGCGTATTGTTCTTGGTAATCGTGATCTTTACCGGCTTGCTGTACAAGTTTCCCGGCGCAATGTTCCAATGCTGTCCTTCTCCACGATCCATGGGCAGTTTGACAACCTTGCCGTCGGCCCGGTGGAAGGTTTCGTAGCGGTGCAACAACGCCTGGACGTAATACTCCCCGGGAGGCACGTCGCGCAAGCTGCGCAGTGGATAACCCCATGCCTTCTCGTCGACGAAGACGGACTCCTCCGGCTTCAATCCGTCGATGTCAATGCCGAAGACCATCTGGGTTCTCGGCGTGTCGTTGATTTGCATCCGGGGCTCTTCGGAGGGGTCCGTGGAGAGCAGAAGCAGCATCCGCCCATCGAGCGGCTTGTCACTCCGCTGTTTGGTAAACGCGATGGAAAACTGCGGCGCACGGCTGGTTTTTGCGAAGACTCTGACTGGACACAACAAGATAATGATCAGGATTCCCAGGCAAACAGCGTAGAGACGGGGCTGCCAAGTGGGAGAAAGGTTCCTAAGTGGCTCGTTCATACGGACAGTTTACTTTCCCGCGATCGGTGAGGACATCGCGCATTTCCATTCTTTCCGGAAAATTTTTACCGCCTGACAGCATCTGCGCAGGATGCCAGTGCGGTCTGCGGGACTCGCGTAGCGGCAATTCACTTGATTCCCAGTATCCAGCCCTCAACGTGCGCTGCTTTGTGCTCTGCAGGCGCGAGAGCGGGAGCCAAGAATTCCGTGAGCGTAGCGCCAATGTCGGAACGACGCATCCATTCCGCAACGGAAAATGCGTCGTGCTGATGTTCATTCCGATTCCCCTGCGCGAAGGCCCGGCTCCAAAGAGATGGATAGACTTCTGCCACGACCGACCGTTCCCTCGGGACATCCCAGCCATCGAAAGGCCAAAAGTGCACGCTGGGCACGTGAAGGCGGATAAAGCGTAGCCAAGGCAGCCCGGCATGGGTGGACTTTGCCACTGAGCCCGGTACGTCGAAGTGGAAAACGGACTTCGCCCCGGCCCTTACTTCTGTGACGCGCCTCCACCGCGCGTTACCGCATCTAGCGGCACCGTTGCCACGAAGGCCGTCGCGCACAAAATCAACGTAGGTGTATTCATCATCCGTCGGCCAATGCCGCTGGAAATCGTCGAGAAATGCTGGCCAATCGTGCGGCAGGCGGTGCTGGTTGAAGTACCGCAGCGGAAACGAAAAGCCGTGGTCAATCCCAACCAGGGATGGTTGCTTTTCTGAAAGGCGTTCCACCAGCCATTCGGCGATTTCTCGCCGTGTCCAGTATTTGCGTGGGCTGGGTGGCGGCGGCACCTCAGTGGGAGGTCCGTTGCGGTCCGCCATGTAAACGCGCAAGCCTTTGAGGCTCGATTTCGGCGTCTCTGCGCCGGAATAGTCGATGCCGATATACCGATCGAAAGCCGGCAGGCCACTCATGGCGGTGCGCTCCCATTGGCGCTATATCCAAGGAACCAAGCAGTTTACACGCTGCGAGAGATGTGTACCGGCACGTATTGATCTCTTTCGGTAATCGGAGCCGTGGAAAGCCAAAACGAATACCAATGCAAGTCACACAGGAGCATGCCCATGAAACTCCGTCGGAATGAATACTGTCCGATCCACAGATCGGTTTTCTGCTGCGGTCGCGAGCAGGCTCGGAAAGAACGCAGATTTCAGCTTGGTGTCAAGCGCATCGAAGATCCACACCACCCCAGGGGATATCGCGAGCTACGATCACCCGCTGAGATGCGGAAGTTGTTGAACCGAAAGATCGCCGACCAGAACGGTAAATGCGCAATCTGCCACAAGGAGTTCACCGAATACAGCGATATCGTTCCGGACCACAAACACCCAAAAGGAATGGGAGGGGCCTGGCGAGACGACCATCCTGACAACATTCAAGCCACGCACTGGTGGTGCAACGAGGAAAAAGGATCAACGCGAACGGACTACTGACGGCCGATCAGCCGTGTTCTTGTGTAGGCAACGAATTATTCAAGCTTGTTGTGATTCTATGGTGTGTGGGGGGATGTGGAATCACACAATATTCATGCGCAGAAAGATCCCACGCCCGCATCTGGATCGCAGCCTCCGATGCCGGCACCCGGAGTTCTTCGGGTCCCGGCGGAACGGGTCAAAGAATTGGTGGCAGCGTTGGAAGTGCCGTTTGATCCTTCGCAGATCAAATGGCGGGTACCGAATCGAAGATCAGCGGCCGGTGCCTGTGAACGGCCTCTGCTCCTTCACCGCCGTGCGGGAAATAGCGGCTTCCGATCCAGTTGACGAACTGGTAGCGCACGCGCTCAACGGAAAGCACAGCCTGTGCGGACAGTGATGGTTGCCCACGAGTCGAAAGCTCCCCATCAGGAATCCTCTCCCGGCCCGACTGGAATAATTTCCCAAACCAAGAGTACGATGCTGCTGTGAGGTTCTTCTATGGCCATCGACGAGCTCTATGCGTCCGAGATTCGTGGAGAAACCGGACTCTTCGCCACATGGGTCCCTAACACTCCTCTTGAGATAGGTCATTACGGACCTATGCGAGGGGCGCTGTTTCAACCCATGAAACAACTCACAGGATTAAAGACTGTGACGGGCACGGGGACGGCAAACTACGATTTCACGATTAACGCAACAAGAAAAATCAACACCAGTGCGAACGCACTGGCCGATGCTGGTCTGAGCAAGGGCAAAGCTCTCTTGGAAGTAAGTTTCCAGAAAGAGGCTGGAGTCACGTTCAGCGCTCCGGAAACACGAGTGACGCGTGTTGATGACATTCTAGCTTTGGGGCAGCAGCTCATTGCTAAGCTTAACGCGGGGCAGTGGGATGAAAAGCACGGAATCGTCATAGAAGTCGTCACCGCTCCCCGCGTCACGATCATCACATCGATTAAGTCGGGCGCGGAGGTGAAGTTTGCAGTAGAAGCCAACACGTCTATCAATGTGAATGTTATGGCGAATCTGAGCGCAACGAATTCTCTGATAGTAGAAAAAGGGGTGGGCGTCAAAGTCATAGGCGAGGGCCCCCTGAATCCGCTCTTCCGGCTGGCGTACCTCAAAACGCATCTATTTAAGGATCCAGACATCCAGTATCGGGGGCCTGGGGGAGATGAAAAACCCCAGCAGGAGGTCCGGATTTCTGACGAGTATTCCGTGGTGACTTACTGACCCAGTTCGTCAGAAGTCCAAGGGTCACTCAGTCGCGAAAGTAGCTGAGGGTCTAGAGGGTAAAGGCCTGTGCGACCGGACGTGCGCACCGGTGAATGAAGTCTCTTGGGGTCGGAAAGGACCCAAGCAAATAAGCCCTGTTTGAACGGACCGAAGTCGAGATGGCGATCGCGCCATGCCTCCCAACCGATTTCATCCACGGGTTCAACGGACTTCAATTCCGCCACCCCGATCAAGCCTCCGCGGAAAAGGTCACGGACGCCAAACCGTGCGTCCAGGGCCTCATCGACGTGCAACCCCGCGTGAATCCAAATAGGGCCGCGGTACTCCGTTTTCCAGGTCCGGATCTCGAGTGTTTTTCTGCCTTGCATGATTAGCTCTGCCCATGGTTGCCGAATGCTTAGGGCCGGGAAGTTCCAGTTATTCACGATTCCCCCGCAGGACGTGCAATTTCAAAGGTATCGCAGAACTCCTCCGCGAATCTGCGAAGAAGAGGTGCAATATCCTCCGAGCGGGGTCCTGCCGGGCCGTCGATCAAGGCTCGTGCCTCAGGCGCCAATTCTTCGATGATGCCTCGATCATCGGGAGATCCGAGAACAATGCTGATCAATTCCAAGTAGGCTCGGAACGTCAGGCCCAGCTTCGCGTGATTGTGGACGCGCGGTTTCTTCAGATCATAAGCGTATCCACGCCATCCTGGCCAAGCCCCTTTGGAAGCCTCAAACGGTCGCGCGGTCCGCCGAACAATGCAGGGAGTACAAACTCCACAGGACGTACCGGGTCTCTTGGGCTTCCCGCCCACTTGCGCCTGTGCAAGCCGCCAGCAGGTTTCCGTTCGACGAAGAATACTTTCCGAAAGGGTTGATCCGACAGACTTCGAGAACTTTTGAGCAGTTTCACGCTTGGTCAACAAAGCGAATGGGTTCCTGATTACGATCTCACGTTGGAACACCACTCCAAACAGTCGCTCCATGCGACGATGCAGCTCCGGGTGCGCGTGGCGCGTCGGAATGAAGCTTCCTGAAGGAGGGATGGCAGCAGCGAGAACGCCGTTCTCGTATTGGAAGATAGTGGACGCACCGAAAGTCTCCGCCACCACGGCGCCGAGTGTCAGGAATACAATCGAGCGTATCAAGTTCATCCCCTCTTTGCCGCGGCCGCCATACAACCTCCACTGCGTAGGGGGAAGGTATCCTAATTCTTTGGCTATCGCGCGCTGCAGACCACCTTGGCGTGTGGAGAAGGATGCAAGTTGAACCTTTTGCTTGCCGGACTTGTGAACGCCAGCGCCGCAAGCACTATCCATCCCGCCGGAAAATAGAATCACTTCTTCCACTTTGCGAGCATTGCTTCTCGTCAGAACCGGATCGACGGGATTTCGCCGCCGCTCGAAGGTGAACGTCCATAGAGCCCTATTCAAGAACCCAAGGGAGGAGCCCAACAGAGTGCCGCCTTCCGCAGTCCAGAATCTCAGATCCCGCACCGGAGCCGTGATCCTCCACTCCTTCATGGGGTTGGTCAAGCGCTGTGGAACCTGTGATTCGATTCGATAAATTGCTCCCACAAGATCCAGAAGATCAAGCACGCGCGGCGTCAAAGGCGCCGAGCCAAGAGGGCCTTCAGCCGTCCACATCGAGGAAGGCGGAAAGACGAAGCGAGCACGCCGAGGTTCAAATGCGGAACGAACGCCAATTACTGAACACTCGACGCTGACTTCTCGGTCGGAATCTTCCTTCGTAACTGCTCGGACAGCCATGCGGGATCTTCCTTCATTACCCGAAATAGGTGAGTGAACCCGACCTGCTTTATGTCTCCCAACGGTCTTCCCTTGAACTTAGCCTTAAAGGAATCGACGACTTGGTTCGCCTTGGCTTCGGAAAAATCGCGCAGTCTTTTCCTGGCTTGCTTGGTCAGACTCGTTTCTTCTTGACGGAGAAACTCGCTTATATATGCGCCGAGGAAGTGAGCTGACGTCGACTGAAAGACAGCCGGTCGAACTGCCGCGAGAACTTCTGCAGCAGTTCCAGAATCCAAAGTAACGGGATTATCGCCGACAACTCTCCGAAAAAAGTCTATCAACGTTGCCTTGAGAGGGGCGCGCAAACGCGGACTGACAGATGTCGCGCCTTCGTCTTTGCTCAGAACGTCTGCCAAAGCGCGCAGGCATCCCTTGTCACCGGGAACGCCGAATCGCTTTTGTACTTTGTCCCAAGATTTCTCCTGCACTAGCATGACGTGGAGGGAGTGTAGGGCCTCGTAAGCAGCCCCGACTCCCATGTCCCCCGCAAGGAATCCAATATAGTCATGGGGCAGCCTCGAGAATATTGATTGAATGGCCTCGCGAGCTTGCGCCTCTTTCGGGTCGACTTCCAGTAAGTTGCCGCTACGAATCGTAACGACGCCAGCCCCCGTTCGGCCGCCGCCTCCGCCGCCACCACCGGAACCGCCGGATCCGCCGCCAGCGCCTGATCCTGACGTACCCATATCGCTAACCTGCCAATTCCCAAGCCTTTTTCGGCTCGTCGTATTTGGCCAGCCAATCCTGCGCCCAGCGCTCTTTCTTGAGCTGATCCCACGATGCTGAGTCATCGTAGAGCGTCAGGCCGGCAAACAACGTCACAATTCTGCGCTGATCACTCCCCTGGTCTAAATCGGGATTCCTTTCGATCAGCCGTTTTGCATCGGCCAGTTCCTTTAGCGCTTTTGCGCGCTCTCCCCTCTTCCCGAGACGACGCGCGGCGCGGAGTCGCCCGTCGACTTGCACTCTCGCAGCCCACGCGTGTCGTTCAAAGACGGACAGTCTTTGCGCGCATACGTCCCATCCAACATCGTCAAACAACCCTGCAGAATCCTGCCCCGGATCGGCGCGCCAGAACAAGCGCGACTCGACAATCGCGACCATCATCATGTTATTAGTCGCCAGCGCCATTTCGCGACAGTTTTCGAATCGGCGGAAAGTTTCCGCTTCACCGAGGCCTAAGCGGATTGCAAGCCTACCATCAAGATATTCGAGTTCCGAGACTACCGGATGCTTCGTCCAGTTGGGAATTAGCCGGCGCGCTTCTCCGATTTGTCCCTCGGCTTCGGCGAAGCGCGAACAGTCCATTAGAGCCTCCGCAAGGTTGCGTCTTGTAATTGCTTGATCGAGTTCTGCAAATGGTACCGCATCCCACTCTGCGGCCACTTGCTCATACAACGGAACCGCTGTCTGGGGCTCCTTTTCGAAGAAATGGACCAGCCGTGCGATATCCTGACGGATTCGTAGGCGCTGGCGCACCGCGTCCTCGAGTTCCTCCCCTTCAAGCACTGAGAGCGCGCGCTCAAGGTAAGGTCGCGCACTTTGTTTCGATCCTCTCTGGCCTGACGACTTTTCCACCTCAGCGGCAGTCGCATACCATCTAGACGCTTGGAGTGCTTCTAGATCATCCGGGTCCAACAGGTTCAGCCACGACCTTGCGGCATCTGCATTGCCCATGTTCAAATGCGCCCAGGCAGCGTCGATCTTTATGTCCTCTGGAAGATACCTCTGTTCACTGACCACATTTCCCAAGATGCCAAGGAATGCAGCGGAGCGGTTCTCGCTTGCGTACAGGTTTAGAAGATTCACTCCGTCAACCCGAATTGCCTCCGTCCACTGTGAGGCCTGCGCATGGCGCCATCGGGCGAGGAGAATGTCTTCGCGCGGCCGTTCTTTCATTTTGCGCACTGCAACGAGGCCATCCAGGAACTTGTAGGCCAGTTGATGGGCCTCCTTCTGAGCCTCCGGCGCGAGGCAGGAGACCACCTTTTCAGCAACGCCCGCTGGCATCACGCATCCCGAGCTGACTTCCACAACGATTCCTCGTTCGATCCATTCACGTAGATCTTGCTTGAGCTCCGTCTGGATGTCGGACCGCGCAGCTGGATGGCTGAGCACTGCCAAGCCACCAAGAGTCTTTGCCTCAGTTGGGTCCACCGTTGCTGCTTCCTCCATCACAACGTCAACCTTCCAAGTTTCCTGTGCTCGATCTTCTGGATAGTCCTTGGCAAGTACAATTGCCCATGCATTAGAGCCGTCGCGAAGACCGGTCCACAACCATTCTGGCTCGCGTTCAGGCGGCTCGATCATTGCAATTATGAACTCCGCACGAGAACAAAGCGATTTCCATCCTTTCTCATGGTCGGCCGCAATTTCTTGCGCGGCGTTTCGTATCAATCGGTTCCTATCGTCGTCGTGCTCAACTTTCCGGCCGATGGTTTCCGCCCATTGGCGAACCGCCAAATAGGCGGGTTTGGGTTCAGACAGTGTAGACGAGAAATCGAACCAAAGAACAGTCTTGTCCGTTTGCTTCTGTCTCGCCAAGACTCGCTTCGCCCAATGGAGACGCGAGTCTGACGCTCCAGGGATCGAACTCTTGATCCAGAGCCTTGGAACATCTGGCCACGGGACAATCTGCTCTTTCGGCGCAACCTCCAGTGGCAGATCGCTGAGACTCGCAGGGAGCACCTTCCAGGCTGTGCCTTGATTTTGCGCTTTCTGCTCTCGGCCATCCACCCAGCTTAAGGTCGGCGGTGGAGATCCTTTCGACCAAACAACCGGACAAACCCAATCGATATCCTCGAGCAATCGCGCGCCAGACACCCTCATCAAGTCGCCCCTAGCGCGAGCTACGCCGTGGTCGAGCGGGTGCCCCGAGGCTAGTGCGGCGAAAACATGCGCGGCCACCCGACGCGCGGCGGCTTCGCTCAACGGAGCTTGGGCGGCCAGTAAAGCGGAGATACCCTGATCGAAGAGAACGTCGATAAAAGGTGGAGCGGCCATCGAAACCGCAAACCGTGCCGCTGATCCCGTATTGCACGCCCAGAGGACCGCATAGATCGGCGTCCTGCCGTGCTGGACAGTTGTCCGCTGAATCGAACCCGCAAGTTCGTCCGGAGTAAGCCAGTGCCCGTCGTTAAGCAACAGTCCTGGCGGGCTGGGTCGAGCATGGCCGCTGAACCAAAGAACGGATGGGCGATGCTTCAGAAGAAGAGAATCCAGCTCCGCAAAGGAAGTTCTCTCTGGGATCGGCGCTGATACCGCCTGTTGAACAGTAAAGTCCCGTTCCTGATAGGCCTTTGCGATCAGCTGAAACTCGGCATCGAGGTCGAGCATATCGAGGTTCGGTCCACTGGGTGCCCCCTGCAGAACGAGCACGGAAAGAGCCTCACTGAGTGAGGATGGGTGACGTGGAGCCTCGTCGCCTTCGATCTGCCGAATTATGCTTACATCTCCCCATCGTGACGGGTCGAGTGCGGCAACGATAGCCTCCCACGGCCGCTCCCATTCCGTTGACGGCATCTGAACTCGAAAACGGCGTACCCCAGGCTGCTCGCCACCACAGGCGTTAAGCCACCAGGGTCCAAAGTCTCCAGAACGAGCAAGCTTTTGATATTGAGCCGCCGCTCCTTGTTGCAGGCGTGTCGGCGCCCCCGACCATATGTCAGAGATGAAGGTAACGATCCGAGTTCCGGCGCCACCCGGAACGCGCATACCTGGGCCTGGGTCACTGACCCAGGTAAGGACGAGACCATCATCGAGCACCGTTGCCATAGGGAAGTGTAACCAAGATACCGCAATCGTCGACTCTTGTCGGTTTGCCCTGAATGTTCCGAAATTATCTGCACCTTAGAGTTGCCGGACATTCTCCACTTGGAGAGACAGATGAGACCACATGGAAAAACCAAGTTGGGATTTTTCCCGCTGCCCGTGTCGGAGGCCGAACGGCTGAGGCGATGTCTTACCTTTCCATCGGAGTTCTCCGCACTTGATCCGTGCGTTGGAGACGGCGTGGCGTTCATGCATTTACTTGACGGCACACACGTGCGTCGCTACGGGATTGAAATTGACGCGCATCGAGCCGAGCAGGCAAGAGTTCTTGGAATCGAAACATTGTAGGCAAGCGCCTTCGATGTGCGCAGCCCCGCGGAGGGATTCTCTCTGCTCTACCTCAACCCTCCGTACGACTTTGAAACCGGCCAGACGAAAAACCAGAGACTGGAATTGGTGTTTCTGGAGCACACCCACCTTGTCTTAACCGCGTCGGGAATAATGATTCGCCGCGGCCAACTCCGGCGTCTTGAACCGCAAGTTGGCGCCACCGGACTCTTCCAGGGATTGCCGGAGCCGGGGATACAGTTCCGGCTCAAAGTTCGGCACCGTGACATCCTGCGGCGGACGAACCGTGTAGCAATTGGTGCAAGGTACCGCGCGTGTCATCGGTCATGAGAATCTCCATTTGTCCTTTGGGGAGATTCTTAATGCGCTCGTCCAGTGCGCGGGTCTCGTGGTCTTCGCTCTCTACGGCCCGGTCAGTCGCCTGGTATTTCTCGTATCCGTTCAGAGCTCGAGGCCATTCTGTCGCGCAAGCAGCTTGAATGTGGGGGTTGGCCGCCCTTTCTTGCTCTTCACAACCCGCGCTTGAGCCTACGGCTCTTTGATTTCTCGCTTTGGGTTCCGGGCTCAACAGTGCCGCCCGCGATCGGGCCCGACAGTTTCTCCTTGGCAGCCAGAACCCCAATGGCAGCTGGCCGGCGTTTGCGGGAGATGACACCGATCCAGAACTCAATGCGTTTGCGAAAACCAGCAGAATGCCTGAATCGCATCACAGACCTCCTACTCTACGACGCACATACGCCACGACCGGGTGATAGCATCTCGACGCGAGGCGCGAACGACGACTAAGCATGAACAATCTCATTAAGTTCGAGCACCATACGCAAGAGATGAGCGTACACCTTCTTCGCAAGCCGGTAGAGTTCAAGAAACTGGTACTCGGCATTCGTCCGGGATGCGAACAACGTTGCAGGCGATCCAGCAGCCGATGCTCCGAGAGAGGAGACTTCAACTGCTAGTTGCGGATGGTCTACGGAGGGAGTAACCCTGTGGGTCTTGATATCGCGATATTGAATCAGTTCCAACACCTCTGGCGTTCGGTATCGGCGAACCACGCTCATTAATTCCTGATATTCGCGGTCGCCCATCGCCTCCAGCGCATGATGAGGATTCTTTTCTGGCATGCCCTTCTTGTTCAACGCCTCTTTCATCCGGTTCCACGTGAGCTTCTTCTCCCATCCATTCTTGGTCTCATCCACATCAATAAACTGGTCGCCGAAGAACTCATACACGATTCGAACGATCAGGTCCTCTATTCGGGTCATCTCAAAAATTGCCAGGTGGAATCGCTCCATCTTGTCGAGATGCAATTCGAAGCGAGCGTTCAAGTCCTCGTCTGTCGCCTCGGAGTGTTCGTCTTCAAGGCACTTCAGCACTCTCGAAGTTGCAAAATTGAGACGCGCACCAAGCAGCAGGGTATGGATCTCCTGCCACAGTTCATTGACATTCTTCAGGCGAACCGCTCTCTTGAAATCGTCCAAGTAATACGTCGCCGACACCAAACTCAACGGAGGAGGCTCCGGGAAATCAGAGAGGTATTCATGCCGCTCCGAAGCCGCTCGAACTAAGTCGATCGTGTATCGCGAGTCGTATTCCTCGGAGTTGAGGCCAGGTCGGTCAAGGCACTCGATCGTGTATTCGCCCATGACACGTCCCATCTCGTTCGTGATCTGTAGCTTTAGGTTTGTCATCTTGGCACAAGGTTACAACGGCCGCCGTCCTGAAGGTGCGCTGTTCCTATTCCCTCTAGCAACCCGTGCGGACTTCTGCAGCGGGGGCGGTCCCCAGACCGCCCTGCAAGACAAGCTTGTATCGCCAGAGGAAACTCCGAGTTAACATCTGATGGGGGACTAAATGACAGTGACGACCGGTACATACGAATCGTGGCTAAAGGAAGTGGAAGCCGCCCTCGCCTCGATCAACATGGCGATGGGCGACTGGCAGAAGATTTGGGCTTTCGATTTCCGCAAAGAATTTGCGGCAGGGACGAATGCCAACGACGGAGCGCTAAAGGCGAACAGGTTTTGGTGGTATCAGCAGAACAAGACCATAAATCAGGACTGCCAGAAGACTCCGAACTGCTGGCTGCCTCGCAATCACCAAGGCGACTGCGAACCATGTTTCTGACTCGGAGGAACGAGATGGGGAAGTACAGCAAAGGCGACCACGTCAAGATTGAAGTCGTGAACGAAAGTTCTGGCGAGAGCGAGTGGATGTGGCTACTGGTCGAGCGCAGCGATGACGATCACCGAATTGTCTTCGGTAGACTTGACTCCGAACCAATCGCGGTCACTGACATGCGTCTCGGGCAGGAGTTGGCCGTCAACTACGAGAATGTTCGAGAGCACCGCAGATTTGATTAGCACGATGCACCGGGAGTGCGTGCCGCTTAGAACCAGAAGAGGTCAAGAATGCACCATTACGAATCTATTCTGAGCCACCTGATACAAGCCGAAGCCCAACTCAACGAAGCCATCAAGATCGCGAATGACAGTCTCGGTCGGGGTATGACAGAAGACGACGTGGTCCATATTGCTGAAGTGCGTAACGCCGTACGCGAGCGTTCTTCGTGGTTTACAAAGAGCTTTGACTGCCGTATGTGAAGCGCGAAGTCGCTCATTGGCTTACGCCCATGCGATGCACGCCAACGAAGAAACGGCAAACAGCCATTGCATCTTCGAGCTGGAACCCCTTCAACTTCGAGGAATTCGTCGCTTGCAAGTTCGCTCGATTGAAGGAGGTGCCAGACTCCTTCGGAAGTGGTCGGAGAGAAAGATGCCTGCACCGGGTCGTGTGCGGAGACCGTCTACTTGGACGGCAGTATGCTATAGCCGTGGTTGCAGCAATCCCCTTGCGGCCTGGATCCTCGGACGCTCTGACTGACGGCTGATCAGTAAAGCGTGCCTTGGTCGGGACGTTGCGGAGTTTCCAAGCGCGTTTTCTGTGTGCCACATCCTGGGTTTTTGCCGCCCGTCCAGGGAGTGATAAGGTCCTTTATCATGCACAAAACGGGACCGTAGGGAAGTGGTTTTTGGACGAAAATCAGAGAATTGGTTTTCCTGGGGCGCCGCTGAAGATCGGATCGCACTGAACTGCTGCCCGTAGGTTTCGTCCGGTGATGGTTCTAAGCACTTCAGCCGCTGTGAACTGAGAAAGCCGGTAAGCGCGCCAAAGCTGAGGACGAGTGTATGTGGTTGAACTGTAGCGGTCGTCGTATGGCGCGAACGCGCCCAAGTCTTTGGCTACCTCCGAAAGCGGAGATTGCGGGGCATGGTTCGCTACTTCCTGCATCAGCTTATCCAATCTGTGGCCGAATTGGTTTTTCGCTCGGGCGGCCGTCAGGTTTGCATGATGAGCCAGATAAGCCTTGAGGGCTCTTTCGGTCGCATCACGGGCACTGTGTATCGCTTTCGAATTTGGTCGCTGTTGGCACAAGTCGGTTATTGTCGAATTGAGCTCTCTTTCCGTGCTTTCGATCATCTCGCCAAGAAACGACCCTGCGGCGGCAATCGCGCGCGAGCCCTGAAAGCCGATGTCATAGTCAAAACAATCGGCCCACAGCAATAAGTATTCCCGCATGGCCTCTCTGCGTGAGCATAAACGCTGCTTTATCTCCGTTGGCATCATACGAAGCCCATCCATGGCGTTGACGGCCCTGGTACCGAAGACGAGCGGGATCGTAACTCGCCAGAACACATCCCGAAAAAAGAACACGCCGGTAAACTGAGGCCCAATGAAGCCGCCTTGCTGAAGGACCTCGTGAGGTATGTTGTCCATGATTACTCACTTACTCTAGTGGACCAATTGCAAATGTTCGCGAATCCAAGTTGCAAGTTCCCCGATCCATTTGACCAACTCGGGAAGGAACGCGATTAGGCCCAGTACCAGCCCAAGAAGACCTAACCGAGAAGAGATTCGGTAGCCGATTTCGGTAGCACTCCAGGCCCACCGAAATTGGCCCCACCAATCCACGGGCTCCAACTCAAACCGCGCACTGTGCATCTTGTCCACCTCGAGCCGTTGTCGCGTGACTTCGTCCATGTGAATACAGCGGCCATGGACGTGTGCCGGAGTGCCTTGCAACTCGAAATTCTTAACGCCGCGAACGATAACGTAGGCCGTCTTCGAGCCAGTTTTGATTTTGCATATACGCCCTTCATCAATCGTTTTCCCGGCCGAGTCAAGCCGCAGGTCCTCAGGAATTCGGACGATATCCCGGTATGTTTCCTCATTCTTAGCTTGATGAATCTCAAGATGGTCTGGGGGAATTGGCGGTCGCATAGTTTTCATTGCGTCTCGTGGTCAACATACGGAGCCGACACTTATGATTGCCGCGCCAGCAATCGTGCGGCGCGGATAGCGGCGATCTTCTCTGGGATCTGAAATGGATGTTCCTGCAGTCCGTGGACGAATTTCTCAATGTCATCGAGCATGCCTGTAGTGAAGTCAGGGTGACGATAGCGAAGCAGCCCATTCAGCATCATGAGTGTGTTGCTTAATCCAAACACCTTGATCTCTCCCTGCGGGAGTTCCGCTTTGGCTTTTTCCAACGCCGCCGAGAGTTTTCCAATTTTCCATAGTGCGCACACGATAAAGTAGCTGACGCGTGAGTAGCCTTTGTCTTTATCAATGCGGTTGAGCAGCGCCGCTACAAACTGATCCTTTTCCTCCGGGGTCGACAACCGTTGATAAAACGCCATCAGCGCTTCCAGATTGTCTGATCGAAGTTCCGCAGCATCAGGGTTGTCTGAAATGCTCTGGTTCTTGGGTGAGTTCGGGCTCCATGAATCTCCACCAACGCCTGTCATTTCCCGTCCCTCAATGACAAGGTACAAGCTTCCTAACCCACCGACTGTGCGGTTGCATTTGTCGTAACGACCGAGCACTGCCTGAAGAACCGAAGCGACCTCCTTCTCGACAGGATTGGAAATAGAAGAAACTACCTCTAGAGCCGACGTTGTTACTGCCAGCTTGGGTGGCGATAACACACGCAGATTCAGCGTAATCCTCTCTTCGTGACCTTCGTCATCGATAACACCTGTGGTGGCGTTCACATGCTCGTCGGGTTTCCTCCATGGCACACCCCTGATCAACAGCGTGACACTCGCTGGCAATGACATGTTGGGCGGTATCATGTATCCGGAATCTGCGGCAGTGCCGTACATGTCACGTTCAACGGCGCGCACACTTACATCCTGATGCAGAATTTCGCCCCGAATGACGGGCTTAATCAGCCGCGCTTTCACCAAGGCTAGCGGGCTCGCTGTGCGGTTCTTTACCAACAGCCGCACACTAATCTGGGTCACCACAGAGTCATCACTCTGTTTTGAGCACGACCAGTGGCTCTGCTGCGGGAAGGCTGTTATGTGAAACCTGCGGCGCGCAACCACGGACGCCCTCCATGAGGGCCACCAGTGGATCAGAAGTCCTATGGCGCGGGCAGTAGCCAATCCTGCAAAGACCACTCCTATCAAAACCACCCACGGCCTTGCACCAGCGGGAGCTGCCGCAGCAACTGCCGGGAAAAAAATCACAAGGCTAGCAGCCCCTGCCAGCCCGATAAGCAACCAGAGTGGTAGGTCCTTAAGAACCTCCAATATCTTGGCGGTCGCTCCTGCGCTTTCCCCTACTCCGGTCATTAAGAAACACCTATAGAACTCGACGTGAAGGTCGCGCGCCATATCTCTGTGCTGAGATTCACTGCGCCCGCCAGCGGCGGCGCGATGGCAAAAATACGCGGTTGCTTGGCGAACAAATGGACCCGATAGATGCGCCAGTCCGCTGGGCGCTCGGTTGCCAAGTCCCACTCGTTGCGGGTCAGGAAAAACGGTGTCCGTGCAGAACCATTGGTCGTTTTCACTTCGAGCAATCGCTCGCGTCCGGCCGAGTCGAACGACAGAACATCATAGCCCGCCCCATCTCCCTCCTCTGCCGCCACCCATCGAACCTTTCGTGCAAGGTCCCAGCGATTGGCTCCAGTCAGTCGGCGACGTTCAACATCGACGACAAACTCTTCCCCGGCCTTACCCAGTGAACGGTTGCGATAGTCCCGTTCCACGGGATCGAATTTTCTGACGAGGCGACGTAGACGCTGAGGAATTCGCTCGCTCGCCGCCGCGAGCTGCGGTGGCTCGACAAAGATCTCGGATGGAGAGGATAGTGGCGCGGGCAAAGTCGGAGCACGTTCAAGAAGGTCCGGGCGCTTCGTGAGATAACGGTCTATCGCATCGAAGATGGCGTTCTGATAATTTCTCTTCGGTTTATAGCCCGGAATCCAGGGCATGCCCAACTCGTCCAAAACAGCCGAAATGTTCTGGTGCTTGAACTCGACCGAGCGGTGCGTCCGCCCGATCTGAGCCATCAGGGCCTTACTATGGCTAGACTTAACATACGGTCGTCCGGAAAGATCGGCTTCGAGCATGGCGAAATAATCGGCGACGATCGCGTCCAGTTCATCGTCCTGCCAGTCCGTCCCGATCTTTGTTTCGTCAGCCATTCGGCTTGCCACCACGTTTCAAAATCAGTCCGCCACCACTTTTGTCGCGAACACGCACGGTTCCACGGTTCCCGGCGCCGCCAGGATCGGCCACCAGAATTTATGCCCTGACCAGCCGAGTTCTCTTGTCCCCTCCTGCTGAAGAAGGATCAGTGCGGGTTTGGAACGGAGCGGATCGAGCACCAACCTGCGGATCTCACTTCCACCGCCGATGATGGAAAGACCAGACTTGTCGCCCGACTTTTCTCGTGACAGTTTTCTGCCAGTTTCGACCAGCAGCAAAACCTTCCCGTCTCCGCCATCGCGGACATCCGAATAATAGTCCAGCAAGCCCCGCATCGCGTCCCACTCGAATTCGCCATCGGAAAATTCCAGCGTTTTTTCCAGAATAGCGATGATGTGAAGGGCTGTACCCCGATCTATCTCGACGAAATCCCGCTTGTCGCGCGCTCCGCTCGGAATGATCGCGTTAAGTTCCCGCTCCGCCGCAGCCAGCTCGCGTCCAGAACGAGTCTGAAATCCCGTCGGAAGATACATGCCCGCAGGCCTCACAGCCACCACATTGCTCAGCAGAACCTTGTTTGGCGCACAGGGCCGCAGACGATTTGCCGAGTCGGCTTGAATAAAAACTACGCCTTGTTCATGCGCTCCGCTTTCGAACGCGCCGCGCAACGTATTCTCAAATTCGTTGATCGTGTAAAGCCGATCGTAAACATCGCGCGACGTATAGAAGCGCGTGACCGCCAAGTCCCGCCGATCGCGGTTGCCGTACATCCGCGAATGCTGCAGCACAGTGTCGGCTTGCATGGTCTTTGGGTTGCGGCCGTAATAGAACGCGATCAGGTACGGAATGGTGATGCCGCGATCCAGAATGTTTCCGCCCACGAAGATGTTGAAGCGAGTGCGTAACTTCAGCTCGGCTCTTTCATCCAAAAGCGCCATGACGGCAGTGTCGGAGTTCACCGTCTCCCGCACCACATCGCCACTCTGAAGCCCTTCAATAAACATGTCAAAGGCCTCCTGAGGCCTGGGGATGCGACCGCGATCGGCCTCGATCGACGCCTTCAGGTCCGCGTAGGCGGCGTCAAAAATAGGGCGAAGCGTCTCCGGATGGTTGGTCGCCGCGTCCGTCGCCGCGTCGAACACCCACTCGATAACCTGGTCCTGCCAGGCATGCGCCGCTTTCTGTGTGTCGTTATGAATGACCATGGCGTACTTCTGCATTTTCTCGCCTGCATCCGCCTGTTGCCACCGGCGCAGACAGGCGGCGAGCACGAACGTCATTATGGCCCGCACGAGTCCCCGCGTATTCGGCGAATCCAGAACGCGCTCCTGCCGGATGCGCCGTTGATCCGGTCTTCGCAAGGCGTCTTGCTCGTCGCGCGGCACTTCGACGAAAAGAAATGACCGGGGATCGTGCTCAATAGGCGCTACGAAATAATCGTCCCCGCCCACGTAACCGCCGTGGATTGGCAAAAGCTCGGTGAAGGCAGGCTTTTTCGGCTTAAAAACGTAACCTTCCTCTTCCCCAGCGTCATAGCTGTCCGGCTGAAGGTACAGGGAATACGGTGTCGCGGTGACCTGAAGATAGGCCACCTTGCCGACAAGCCGCCGCATCGTGTCCATTTGCTCGGCGATCTTGCCCTGCTCAATGTCAGGCTGGTCTTTCTTTCGCACGAATCGGACGCTTGCCAGATCAGCTTCGTCATCAATTATGAGGACCCGTCGGCCTTTCAGATCCGGGTAATCGCTGTCGAAGAAGTGGATAATTCGTTCTAGGTTTTTCGCCTGCTTCTTTGCGACAATCACGAGTTTTCGCCGCTGTTCGCTCTTTGTCAGCTTCCCAGGCGGTTGCATTATGTCGAACACAAGCATCTCATCGTCATCGATGAAGTCCCGAAGATCATGTCTAAGGCGCGCCACCGTCTGCGCGGAGAGGGTCTTCGTTCCTTTCGTAAAGACAACGGCAATATCGAAGCCACGGTCGAAGGCGCGGGCGATGACGCCCACAAACGCCCGCGTCTTGCCAGACTGTATTTTGCCGAGAAGCATGCCGGGCCGATCGCCCGTCGTGGAGGTGTCTTCGAGCTGATTCACGACGCGCTCGATGCACGCCGCCAATTGATCGTCATCCTTGCGCGCATCGCGAAGTCGCGAATAAAAGCCTGTCGTCATGCTGTTCGTCGGCCCCGACTTTCATGCCTCTGCCGTAGGGTGTGCCCCAAAAATCCCGCCAGCCGTTTTTTCACCTGCGCAGGATCCTTTAGTTCGCATTCCCAAATGACCGCTGCGCGCCAGCCCTTGGCTTCGAGCGACGCAAGGTTCGAAGCGTCTCGTAAGCTGTTGCGGGTGATTTTTCCGCGCCAGTACTCAGCGTTTGCCTTCGGTGTCCTGGCTCCTCGGGCGCAATCATGCCCGTGCCAGAAGCATCCGTTCACAAAAACCACCTTGTGCAGTCCTGGAAACACGAGGTCGGGCTTTCCCGGAAGATCCTTCCGATGCAAGCGGAACCGATAACCCATTCGATGAACCAGTTGGCGAACTGTCATCTCCGGTGCGGTGTCGCTTCCTTTGACCGCCCGCATGATGCGGCTCCGCTGTTCGGCCGTTTCCTTCATCGTCGCAGTTCGATTTTCAGACTGGGATCGGTCTCAAACTCTTCAACGATTTCGTTATAGCGATCCACCATATCTGCGACCGCCACTTTGCGGCCATCCGCGCCAAACTTGCCTAGCTCGTAGAGATTAAGCGCGACGAATTGCTCGATTTCGAAGATGTCGATCCGGTCGCCCAGCCCGACATTGCCCGCCAGGCCTTCCGCCACTGTCAACCCGCGTTGCAGCGTCACCAGCATCGGCCGCAAGCCCGCGTTGATGTTCTCGGCGCACTTCGCGATGACCCCTTCACCCGGCGCCGTGGTCACATGAATGGCCACATCGCCTATCAAGAAATCCCCCGACCGGCCGCTCGGCGCGTCCGCGGTCGAAAAGCTGTTGTGCGCAAACCGTCCTTTGCCCATCGCACAATCCAGCTTCGCTCCGACCAAATGTTGCAACACGGCGCCAGCATAGTACACACCTGGCGTCGTACGCTGACGATCCTCCGCTTGCGCCAACACGTCGCGCACCACTGTTCGCAGGCTCCGCGAGGCGTCGAGCTTTATCTTGAATGGCTTGCCCGCGAAGAACTCGTGAACGCGTTCGATCCAGAACGCCTCGACCGCATCGAGGTCAACCCTCCCCTTCGCTTTCAGCTCGTTCAAGAAGGTGACATATTCGCGCATGTTGTTGAGACTGCCGCGCGACGTGCGGCCTCCTTCCGATGCCAGCACCCGCGTTATGTCGTGCCGTTTCAGAACGGTCTGCACGGCTCCCTTTCCAAGACCCAGAACCTGCCCGCCGCCTTCGGTGAGCAGTCTATTGGGGTCGAGGGGAAGGCCCATGGTCGTGGCGTGTTGCGTGACTACTATTGCCACTGATAGCGGGCCTTTGCCCCGGAAGCATTTCTCTGATGCGAAACTGGCCAGTTCATCTTGGTGGGTGCGCGGCATCAGGCGGCTTCTTCCCTGCGCGTACGAATAGCGGCAAGCAACGGCTCTAGCAGATACGCCGCCAAGAATCGGACCACGGGCACGACGACGCCGTCGCCGGCCAGATGATAGGCCTCGTTGTAGTTCTTGGGCAGGATGTAGCTATCCGGCAAGCCCATGAGGCGCGCCGCCTCGCGTGAGGAGAGCAGCCGAGAACGAACATTGTTGCTTTCGACAATGAGTATCGATTGCCGGCTTGAACCGCCTACGGGAGTGCGCAAGCAACCCGAGATCTCGTCAAAGCGGATCTCCGCGCGCTGTGCCCGGTTACCGTTCTCATCCTGACGAGTGCGGCGGTAAATGCCTCCCACTTGTCGCCGCCCCGCCTTTTTAGCTTGCGCGACCTTCCGGCGATTGATGGGACTCATGAGCGATAATAGCCGCCGTGTTTCCGCCGCCGTATGCCAAGCCACTCCCTGCGGTTCTTCCTCGATGAGTTCGGAGAAAACAGAAGTGCGCGGCGAAGGTGCCGGTAGTCGCCACCATATCCACGCCTCCCGGGAGGATACAGAAAGTTTGTCGTAAGCGTTCACCAGATGAGACGGGTGCCAGAAGGAATCAGGGCCTGCAGCTGTAACTCCTTCCGGTATTGAGCGGTTATTTCGCACCGCTATAATGAAAAGCCGCGGTCGGGACTGCGGCACAAAGCGCACGGCATCCATCACCAGGGCACCAAACCGATAGCCGCCTTCAGTGAGCGCAGCGCCAATCGCGGCGAAATCTTTTCCGTTGTGCGATGCCAGAGCGCCGCAGACATTCTCAAGCACGACGAGTGACGGGTCCCTTTCTTCTTTTAGCAACGCCTGCATTAGGCGCCAAAATGGCCAGAAAGTTCCAGAGCGCGTTCCCTTTAGTCCCACCCCTGCGCCCGCGAGAGAAAGGTCTTGGCAGGGAAACGATGCCCATGCAAGATCAGCGTATCCTGGCACGTCCGCGGGCGACACGCCAGACACGTCACGAACAAGGAGATGCTCCTTGCCCCAATTGGCTGCGTAGCTGGCCGCCTTCTTGGCGTCGATATCATTGGCGAAGAGGCAAGACCATTCTTGCCCTAGACCTGCTCGCGCCATTCCGCCGCCAGCGAAGAATTCGTAGTACGAGGGCATGTTCACACCCTTCCCTTAAAAAGCGGCCATTTGTCGGCAATGTACTGTGTGGTCGCGTCTCGCACAACCCAAGCAAGCGACACTTTTTTCTGGCGGGCAATCTCTTCAAGAGTTTCGTACAATTCGTGCGGAAAGCTGATGGAAGCGCGCACGCTGGGTGTTTCGTCGTTCGATGTGATCTTATTCTTGGCTTTTGCTGCTCTCATCGCCTCCAGCTCCCCTTGATTCGGAATTACACCACATTTCACCACTGCGGTGAAGCAAATTCGAGCTCAAGCCTTTGGAAAACTGGTCCCTCGCTCCCAGTTCGGGATAAGTTAAAGTTTGGGAAAGGGTTAGCCCCTGCCCTGTCGCTTCCTTGCCCGATCCTGCGTTAGTGCCCGTCAGCCGACGATGTACCACTTCCGGCGTAGTTGCAACCTAGCCCTCGACCAGCATTAGTCGACCACCGTTAGGGCAAGACGGTCCTTCCGGCACCCTTCCCGATCGCCTCTGCAAGATCGTCACCGAGTCACTAGTTATATAGAGGAGAAACAATGTTCACTGAACTGATGCCCTTGCTGCTCAAACGCCGGCTGTTACTGACCGTCTCCCTCGTCGAGGGCGATACGATCCGGGTCACCGTCGTTCCGCAGAAAGCATCTGACACCGACGACAACTCCCTCACCACCCCATTGGCAATCACCGGCACAGCCGAGGAACTCGATCGCGACCTTCCTCGGCAGCTGGTGGAATTCACTGGGGCGCACCTTCAACTCCAAACCACCCTGGCCGCAGCCAAAGCCGAAATGGATGCGGCTGCAAAAGCGGCTCGCGACGAGGCACGGAAGAAAACCTCGAAGCCATCCAGCACGGCCAGCCCAACAATGCCAGCGACACCAGCGGCAACGCCCGTCCCTCGGGAACCAGAGGCACCATCGCTGTTTACACAGCAGGTGTCATCGGAAACGACAACCACAGAAGAGGAGGAGGGAGGTGAAGCATCATGAAAATCAACCTGGTCGAACGGGAATTTGTCTATCACGGAACCACCCTGGCCGATCCGAACCCCAATCTCTCGATTGAGGAAGTCCGCTCGTTCTATGCCGCTCAGTTTCCCGAGCTGACCAACGCCGCGATTACCGGACCTGAAACGGTTGGCGACCGGCTGCGTTACAGCTTCGAGCGTGCCATCGGATCGAAGGGCTAATGAGATGCAGAACGCCAACAAACAATCGCTGTTAAAGGAAATCCGCGAAGCAGAGGGTCGGCACGCCAGCGCCAACCCTCTGACCCGACTGATCCATAGGTGGCTCGAATGCCCAGACTCGCAAGAAGCAAGCAGTGCTCTCGCTCGGGCTCTCTCCCTGCAAGGAAGGGGAGATCCCGTCTTCCCCGGACCGGGTATCTGGCCAATCCCGCCAGCCTGATCGGGATTCCCCGGCTCGAACCAGTTCATGCCGGCAACAAGATAAGCTTCGGTTCGTCCGCCCTGACTGCGCTGGCTCAGACCCTGGTCAACATCGATATCGCCACCGAGGCTGACTGGATCGCCGCAGAGAAACTGCCCTCCACCTTGGTCGAGCATGTACTCCGCCGTTATCTGGCAGACCGCGGCCAATCCATCATCGCTGAACACTTCGAGCTTTCCCTGACGCTCGGGGAAGCAATCGTCGACAGCGTGTACGGCGAGGCGGAGCCAACCTCCCCCGGACAACTCTTCTTCGTCCTCAATACAGAGTCATCCTTTGCCTTGGGCGTGGGTGAGGCGATCACAGAACTTGAAGGCGCCTATCCCGGCATGGGTAAAGCGTTTTACGACAGCCTGCGGCAGGCTTTATACCGCTGGATCCGTGTCTATGACGATCTGGACGCCCGGGAACGCATCGAGCAAATGACCGAGTGGGCCGAAGGTGAGGACGATCCTGAGTCTTTTGAGATCCCAAAGCTCGACCAAGATCTTCCGCCTTGCTTCACGGACAAGCACGGTACCGACAAGATCCGGCCTCTCGCCTCGTTTCCACTTCCTGCTGTCCCAAGACTGAGAGAACTGGTCGAAACCACAATCGAGTTACACCGAATCTCCCATTCGATGGAACGGCCAAGGCTCGACGAGGACTGGCTCGAACGCGAGCGACATTATCATTCGCTCGATCTTCCGCTGCCCGCTGTCTTGCTGTACTTCCGAGCGGGCGATGCTGTCATGGCGTGTTTTGACGACGAATGCGAACACTGGGGGCAGGAGACGCCGGAACCCAACCTGATCATTCCGCTGCGAGCGGATGACCCCGCCAGCGTACGGGAGGCGCTCTCAATCATCGGGACGCTCATGCAGGTGCTGGTACTCACGGTGCGGATCAAGAACATCATCGAGAGCCGGGAGAAATCCACATGCGATTCAGCATTGATGTCGGAAGCGAACTCGAATTGAAGATGTACCAGGCCGTGCTCCTTTACAAGAACGATCACGGCAACCGTTACATGGTGACCGTCCACGGCGTAGTGCAGAAAAACGGCGATGGGAGTCCTGTCCTTGGTGCCGGACAACTGCTCAGTACCGCGAGCCTGCGGGAGTTGGCCCGGCAGCTGGGAACCGGTTGTCCGGTGGAGTTCTTGCCGGACGAGGTCGTCGCGCGAACCCCAGACCTGCTGGCATGGTGGACACCGGCGGCGGTGCGGCCAATGTTCTTCCGCGCAGGATCGGAGCTTGAGGGCGTCTCCGGCAAACGGTTTCCGCACCCCGCCCTACTGTTCGTGGTGTGCAGCAATGTCTTGTACGTCCGCGCTTGTTGTGCAAGCCGGAGGCCGGGTCCGGACAGCAAATTGGCGGCAGCACCCTACTGGAACATAGGCAGTGACGGCGCCGTGTGCGCCGGGACAATGCGCGCGCCCAAGTCGTTGACCGTGACTTCAATAGCCGCATGGCAGCAAGCATTCTTCCAAAGCGAATTCACCCACCCGGGCGGCGGTGGACGATTGACGAAGCGCCGCGGCGGAACGGCGGCACTTTGGAAAAGCCTGGCAGGGAAAAAGCGATTCCCGATGTCGACGCTCATCGAGCTGGAGACACTGAAACAATACCTAAAGAGACTGGAGACGGAGCGATGATGATGCACACTCTCGATCCTCAACTGCTGGAACGACCGATTCGCATTTTGGTAGTCGGCTGCGGCGGGAACGGCAGCGCCATGGCGTCCGGCCTGCCCTACCTCCACCAGGCCATGCTGGCATTTGGCCATCCCGGCGGACTTCATGTGACCTTGATTGATCCCGATACAGTCAGCGAAACCAACTGCGTGCGCCAGGCCTTCTGCCGAACCGAAATCGGCTTCCCAAAAGCCATAGTCCTAGCACAGCGGATCAACCTTTTCTGGGGTCTTACCTGGCAGGGCATGCAGGCACAAATACAGCAGATCGCCAAGAACGCAGACGTCGATCTCGTGATTGGCTGTGTCGATACGCGCAAAGCTCGTCGCGCCATCGACAAATGGGTTTTGCATTCACGGGTTCTGTATTGGCTTGACCTTGGCAACGACGCCGCAAGCGGCCAGTTCATTCTTGGACAGCCGAACAATTCCGCGAACAGACGAAACCGGATGTGTCGCCTGCCGACGGTGACGGAGCTTTTCCCGGAAATCGCCATGCCGAGTCGAAAGGACGACGATCAGCCGTCTTGCAGCGCGGCAGAAGCCTTAACCCGGCAGGAACCCTTCATAAACCAGAATCTGGCCTATCAGGCTTTGGGCATGCTGACCCAACTGCTGCGCCACGGCGCCGTTTCGTATCAAGGCGGATTCTGCAATTTGGTGACCGGGCAACTCGTGCCGTTGGCGGTGGGTAGACCTCAGCAGAATTGCCGGCGGTAGCGACAGGGCCGAAACCAGATCAGCAGAGCTGGGCGGATTGCAATTTCTAAGGACCGCGATAGAAGGAGTAAACTCTTCGGCACCCACTGACGGCCGATCATCCGCCTTGATCCAATCGGCAGTTGAAAATCTGCTTGGCCCGTCCTTCAGTGTGCAGACTCTGTGCCAGCTTTCTCGGGGTAATTTCCCGTGTTGCCGACAATCCAATCGGAATCGGTGGCCTCAGTGGAAATTGCTGATGAGCACGACATCGCGTACTGGCGCACTGCGCGTATATATCATGCGGTTATGAGCATTGGTGACAATGCGCCACAGATGCAGACATGGGTGCCATGGTCGGAGGTCGCGGGCACGGCACGCGGCACAATCGAGGAGTTTCATGGGCTGCTGAAACAGTTCAGGCGAAGCTCCCTTCTTATCATGTGCTCCCGTCTTAGCGTTCTCTTCAACTTCGGGCTCGATGGAGATGTCGCGGCGCCACCTGAGGTTGTCGAGGCATGGGCGCCCGTTTTCTTTTCGGCGGCAATAGCGACTCGCGTCATGGAGCGAGCGAAACAACAACGTTTGATTTTTTTCCAGGCTCAGCTTCGGTTCTTAGCTCGGGAAGTCATGAGGCTTCAGAATCTTCCCGACAATGATCTCCCTCCCGTGCCGGACGGAGTGGTTGGCGAGTTGCTGTTTCGGGCTGGAGAGCTTTTGTACCGGCCTTATGTGAAGGTCGTCGATCCAATGGATGAACTGGCGAACAAGATCGTATGCTTTTTGCCCTATTACGAGATCGACGCGGTGAATGCGCCGCCGATGGTGTTCCTGCGGTTCTATGTATGGCTGATGGCCATTATTCCGAGGCTACCCGAGCATCTGCGATGGGATGTTGCCGGTCTATTCGAGAAACAGTTCGGATTCACGCTGAGAGAATACTGCGAATTTATCTTCTGCTTCTTCATGCATGCGACGACACAGCGCGACCAGAAGAGCCTTGAAGCGGCGGTTAATAGCGCACTTTCGGTCAGCACATTCAAGTATACGTCGGTCCCGGGAGAGGCCATCGAGCGGATGTTCGACACGGTGTGCTTTTCGCTCGATACATATACGGTGACGAAAGAGCCTGCCGGATTCGGGGATTTCGATTTGGTCAAGGACACGCCATACCTGAAATATGAGGACTCGCTGTTCTGTCTGGATTACGAGTTCGCCGGCGGGAAGATCGAAAGCGGCGCACTCTGGCGGGTGATGAGTGGTCTGGGAAGCGAGAACGAAAAGAACAATTACCTGAGCTTCTGGGGCCACGTCTTAGAAGAATACATTGGATGGCTTTTCGAAAAGTACGCTCCCGGTGAAACGAATGTCTTCTATTCGTCGCCGCGATTCCTGGATGATTCGTCAAGAGAGCTTTGCGATGCCGTCGTCGTATGCGGAGAAACAGCGATCCTGATCGAGGCGAAAATAGCAACCTGCCGTTCGGCTGTTCGCTATTCGGGGGATCACAAAAAGATGCGGCAGTTCCTTGAGGACAGGTTGGTAATTGGAAAGAAGGGCGCGGTTGGGGTCAAGCAGTTGATCAACCCACATTTCCTTTTTGAACTCTGTGTAAGTGGTTGTATGATCGCGCCAACGCCAGTATTCATGCGGCTTTGACGGCGCAACGACACTCCGGAGGCTTGCACCCAGTGGGTGAACAACAAAACCAGCCCTTTCAGTTCTCCTTCAACCCCTCTTTGAAAGTGGATTTCCAAGGATCGCGAGTAACGTCGGATGGTGGCCTGCTGCTGGTCCGAGAGTTGGACGAACGCTTGGGGTTGAGCGAACTCATCGCAGAATACTTGAACGACTCACGAGGGAAGAACACGCAATTGCCGATGGCCGATCTGTTGCGCCAGGCTGTGTACAGCCGATTGGCTGGATACGAAGACGTGAACGATGCCGAACGTCTTGCACAAGACCCGACCTTCCGGCTCATGGGTTCGGAAAGAATCTGGGAGCGCGGGGCGGCGCTGACGTCCCGGTTGCAGTCGTTCGAGACGGAGCTGTTGACCCAGGAAGAGAATCTCTCTGGGCTGGCCGCGATCAACCGGGAGCTGATTGCACGAGCGGAAGCGATCGATTCGCCGCAGCGCGTGGTGCTGGACATGGACAGCACAGAGATCCCGGTGTACGGGCAGCAGGAGAACAGCGCCTATAACGGGCACTTTGAGTCCACCTGTTATCACCCGCTGTTGCTGTTCAACGGGGAGGGCGACTGTCTCGCGGCGAAGTTGCGGCCGGGCAACGTGCATAGTGCGGAAGACTGGGCAGAACTGTTACTGCCGGAGATCGCGCGCCAACAAGAACTGGGCAAGGAAGTGGTGTTCCGGGCCGATGCTGCCTTTGCCAAGCCGGAGATTTACGAGGCGCTGGAGGAGCGGGGCGTGAAGTATGCCATTCGCATACCCGCCAACGACAGTCTGGAGCGCGACATCGCGGAGTTGCTGACGCGGCCAGTGGGAAGACCAAGCCACAAGCCCGTGGTCTGGTACAAGGGCTTCCTCTACCAAGCCGCGAGCTGGAATACGGCGCGGCGCGTGGTGGCGAAAGTGGAGTTTCACTTCGGGGAGTTGTTCCCCCGAGTCGGATTCATCGTGACCAACTTGGAGACACCCAGCCGGAGCGTAGTGCGTTTCTACAACAAGCGCGGGACGGCAGAGCAGTAATGGGATGGTCCGCCGCTGTGTGACAGTGGAAGTGCTACTCACTTTCAACGGAGGGGTCATATGGAAATCAGCACCGTAGGAATCGATATTGCGAAGTCGGTGTTTCATCTTGCTGCGTTCGATAAGAACGGCCACATTGTAGTGAAGAAGCGGTTCTCTCGCAGTCAACTTTTGAAGTACACGGCGAATCTTTTCGTGAAAGTGATCGGCATGGAAGCGTGCCCTGGCGCTCACTATCTGGCCCGCGTTCTCGTCGCGCAGGGACACACGGTGCGCCTGATGCCACCTGAATATGTGAAGCCTTATCTCAAGTCGAACAAGAATGACTTCCTCGACGCCGAAGCGATCGCCGAAGCCGTGACCCGACCCACTATGCGCTTCGTTGCCATCAAGACGGATACGCAGTTAGACATGCAAGCCATGCATCGCGTTCGCGAGCGCTGGATAGGCCGAAGAACAGCGCTGATCAATCAGATCCGTGGCTTTCTGCTGGAGCGCGCGTTAACAGAGGTGTGGCACTGGGCGTCAGCGAAACCCGGACACCAACAGATCTGGCATGCTCAATCAACTCGAATAGGTCCGGTCGCTTGATCGGGTCGCCTCCAGTCAGCACGAAGACTGGCGCCTGCATCTGCGCAATCCCGTCGATCAGACGCTTGCCTTCCTCGGTAAAGAGCTCCAGAGGATTTCGTCTGGACTGTGCGCTGGCACGACAATGGACGCATGCCAGGTCGCAAGCCTGGGTCACTTCCCAGATGACGATGTAGGGCCGTTCGGAAAAATCGATCGGAAACTCTTCGGGGTTCATACAGGCATTTCAGTAATTGCTCGTCAGTAGCGCAGTGACCAAAGTCTCAGCCCGCTCTTATTTCTCGCGAACCGCACAAATTCTGCTCTCCGTGACAAAAGTCATAGGTGTCCCTCCGCCGAGCCATTAGTCTGCGTTCATAGGCGGGAAACGGCGCAATGCCCAAACACTCGCGGAAGGAAATGCAAATGACACTAGCAGCGACAAAAACCGTAGGCGAAATCGCCGTCGAGATGCCCAGCGCAACTCGCGAATTCGAAAAGCTTGGAATCGACTACTGCTGCGGTGGAAGCCGCACTCTAAGCCAGGCATGCATGTGCCGAAGCCAACATATCGGTTGATGCGGCTCTTGCAAGGCTGGAAGAGAGGCTGGAAGAGAGCCTGGCAGCGACTCAGTCCGAAGTCAGTCAGGATTGGCAAAAGCAGTTACTCGCGGACCTGATCGTTCATATAACAACCACGCACCACACTTTCGTTCGGGAAGAAAGTCCTCGCATTCTGGCGCTTGCCGCCAAGGTGGTTGAGGTACACGGTAAGAATCATCCGGAACTCCTCCAGGTGCAGCAAGTCTTCTCTGCGCTCGCTGAGGAGCGCAGGGTTCACCTGATGAAAGAAGAGCAAATGCTCTTTCCCTACATATCGCTCATGGAAGAGAGCGCACTCGCGGGAGAGCCCGCTCCCCCGGCGATGTTCGGGACGGTGGCGAACCCAGTACGCATGATGATGCAAGAACACGATGGAGCGGGCGAAGCCCTGCGCTCGCTGCGCTCCGTCACCTCTGACTACAAGGTTCCCGAAGACGCTTGCATCACCTATCGCACGCTGTATGGGGCATTAGAGGGCTACGAAGCGGATCTGCATCAGCACATTCATTTGGAGAACAACATTCTCTTCCCGCGCGCTATCGCGATGGAAGCTAAGCGTTAACCCAACAGACGAGCAAGAATCTGCTGTAGAACGACGCTGCTGGGTCAACCCGCCCCAGCAGTGTTCGTTTTTGTCGAAAAGCCTCCGGAAACCGAGATGCGACAGTTCACCGATATCAGTTCTCCGCCTGTGACCTAAGTCATAGGCCCCTACCTACTCTTCTCGTACTCTGCAAGTGAGAGGATCGCAACCGTGCCGGTGGCATTGCAAAGCAGTTCGGAATCGTCGGTGTCCGTTCTGGATGAGATTCTCAACGCTCCTGGAGTCACCTCACCTTTTCTGGCCGCGACCGGATCAAGTTCCAAACCAGCTCGTAAGAAGCTCTTTCGCCGAGTCGATCGAGAGTATTCGCAGTCCTTGCGATTAGGCGTACAGCTTTTCCTGGTGGCGTTGAACGTATGGATCGGCGTGCAGTTCTATCTCTGGGTGCGTTGGGCCGAAAGCGGCGGGCAGACCCTGGAAGTCTCTCGTCCGGCTGGAGTCGAGGGCTGGCTGCCCATCGAAGGGCTCATGCAATTGAAGTATTTTCTGCTTACCCGACAATTGCCAAATATGCACGCTGCCGGCTTCTTCCTGTTCGTGTCGTTCCTGGTGATGTCGGTCGTGTTCCGCAAATCGTTCTGCAGTTGGCTATGTCCGGTGGGAACCGTCTCCGAATATCTCTGGAAGCTAGGCCGCTCGACTTTCCGCCGTAATTTTCAATTGGTGCGTTGGACCGACATTGCGCTGCGCTCGCTGAAGTACATCCTCTTGAGCTTCTTCGCGTATGCGGTGGCAAGCATGTCAGCGGCGGCCATCGCTGAGTTCCTCGGTAGCCCTTACGCGCTCATTGTCGACGTGCGGATGCTGAACTTCTTCCGATACGTTGGTAGCAGGACAGCATTAGTTGTCCTCGGAATAGTTGTTGCGTCCGTCTTCATCAAGAACTTCTGGTGCCGCTATCTGTGTCCCTATGGAGCATTCCTGGGACTCGCCTCACTGCTTAGTCCATCGCGCATAACGCGCAACCTAGACACCTGCATCGACTGTGCCAAGTGCGCCAAGGCGTGTCCCTCGGCGTTGCCGGTCGACAAGCTCATCCAGATACGTTCTGCCGAGTGTACCGCGTGTCTGGAATGCGTGGCGGTTTGTCCGGCGAAGGATACGCTGGCCATGACCGTGCCTGGAGGTTTGCGGAAGCGTGACGCTATCCCGGTCTGGAGCATGGCCGCAGGGATCGCAATCATCTTCTTTGGCCTGGTCGGCTATGCCAAGATCACGCGCCATTGGAGTACGGATCTGCCTAAGCAGGTCTATCTACAGCTTGTGCCAAACGCGAGTGAGCAGCAACATCCTATGCCCGGTGCGCATTAAACCCAGCCCCCCAGATGTCTTCGGCGCCACTGTTCCAATGCCGACAAATCGTGTAGCACTCGCGCCGTCCAGACGTGAAACCCACAGCACGATGTTCGCAGGCTGCCGAAAGAGTCTCAATAGCCCCTGGTGTGACTTAAGTCATCTACTTGCCTCATTCGCCTGCGTACTCTTGAACTTCAAGGAGTGTGTAATGAGCGAACTGATCGACAACAAAGCCAACCGGATTCGAGTACTGAAAGACATAATCAAGCACTTGCATGCCGGCAAAGCACCCGAACAGGTACAGAAGCAAATGCGCGAACTGGTGAAGCAGACCGACGCTTCCGAAATCATGGCCATGGAACAGGAGTTGATGGCCGAGGGGATGCCAGTGGAGGAAGTCCGGTCGATGTGCGATCTCCACTCGCAGGTAACGCGTGACGTGCTGATCCAGATACCGACCCGTAAAGAGATTGCTCCGGGTCATCCCATCGACACGTTCAGTCGCGAGAACGAAGCTTTGCGCGCCGTGATCGCACTCATGAATACAGCGATCGGTGAGTTGCAGAACCTGCCGGCAGGAAGCGATCCTGCGTCGATTGTTCTCCGCCTTCGCCACGGGTTCAATGACCTCATGGACGTTGACAAGCATTACCAACGCAAAGAGCACACCCTATTCTCTTGTCTGGAGCGGCATGGGATTGCGGGGCCTTCCAAAGTAATGTGGGCCAAGGACGACGATGTTCGCAGTTCACTCAAGCAGTTGGGACAACGCCTCCATCCTGGCCCAGCGACGACCGAAGAGTGGCGAGCAGCTTTGTTGAAGGCGGCAAACGCCGCGCTCAGCGCGGTGGAAGAGATGACTTACAAAGAAGAAAACATCCTGCTTCCCATGTCGCTCGAGACCTTGTCAGAGGATGATTGGGCCGAGATATGGTCGGCTTCTCCCAAGTATGGCTGGTGCATCGTGGAACCCCGGCAGGGCTACGTGCCTGCCGTCTCAGTAACCGCCGAGTCGATCAATGTTCCGCATACCGGCGCTCTCATGTTGCCCACCGGCAACGTAAGTTTGGAACAACTGGTTGGAATCTTCGGCACGCTGCCGCTCGATCTCACCTTTGTAGATGCCGATGATCGCGTGGCCTTCTTCACCGAGGGGCCGGACCGTGTCTTCGCACGCAGCAAAGCCATCATCGGACGCAAAGTGCATAATTGCCATCCGCCAAAGAGCGTGGAAACGGTTGATCAGATCCTCAGTGACTTCAAGGCAGGACGGCAGAGCGTGGCGGAGTTCTGGATCAACTTCCAGGAGAAATTCGTTCATGTCCGCTACTTCGCAGTTCGCTCGGAGGACGGAAGGTATTTGGGAACGGTCGAGCTTACCCAGGACCTGACTCCCCTCCGGGCTCTTCAAGGGGAAAGGCGACTGCTTGAGTATGAAGGCGCTGCCGTCTCGAATTAGATGGCCGACGACCGTTAAGGGTCTGTGCAACCGATCCGCTCGAAAAGCAGTGGTCGAGAAGGTGTTCACTAATGCACGGACATCGGGTATTGATCCGGGAGTAAGATGATTACGAAGAAGTCTATGTCTGAGCCGTCTTCAGCTAAACTTCAGCTCGCGCTAGGCACTGGCGCTTTTGCTTTGTGCTTCGCCGTCTTTGGATCGATGTCGGCCATGATGCCAATCAGCCGGCATATGGCTCTTACCCCCGTACAGAAGAGCATCGCCATCGCGATACCTGTGCTTCTGGGTTCACTGGGTCGCATCCCGCTAGGCATCCTGACCGACCGCTTTGGAGGCCGAATCGTGTTCAGCGTGGTCATGCTGCTCTCCATCATTCCAGCATTTCTGATGGGCGGGGTTAGCAAGGAGTTCATCGCCTTGCCACTCTAAACGAAATATCAGCGGGAATGAAGCCGCTTGGAAAAACACGAGCCTGACGCGCCACGCCGCTCGAACATTAAAATTCGGCCGTTGAGGCGACCATCTTCTCAGTCTTGCGGACCGACACTCTTTCTTAGAAGCGGGCGCGTTCGTATTGCTTGGGCCATGCAATTTGCTGCTTGAGGACATGGGCGGCACGAAGTGGCCAGTAGGGATCGCGCAGGAGTTCACGAGCCAACAGAACTATGTCAGCCTGCCCGGTGGCGATGATGTGCTGGGCTTGTTCGGGAGCTGTGATCATGCCCACGGCTCCCGTTAGGATTCCCGCCTCGCGGCGGATGCGCTCGGCAAAGGGAGTTTGATAACCGGGGCCGAGAGGAATTTTTGCCTTGGGAACGATGCCTCCTGAGGATGAGTCGATGAGATCGACGCCGAGCGGCTTGACCTGCCGGGCGAGGGCGATGGAATCCTCGATGGTCCAGCCGCCCTCGGTCCAGTCCGAGGCGGAGATGCGGAGCCACAAGGGGAGACGTTCCGGCCAGACCTTACGGACGGCTTCGATGATCTCGCGCAGGATGCGGGTGCGGTTCTCAAAACTGCCGCCATACTGGTCGGTGCGGGTGTTGACCAGCGGCGAGAGGAACTGGTG
>PLXE01000103.1 GCA_003151335.1 Acidobacteriaceae bacterium | reverse complement strand
TGAACAACCATGTAGACCCTTGCGACATGATCGTAGCAGAGAACTACTCCGCAAAAGCGATTTGCCGACTTCCGGGTGCTCCAGCCCGCCAAGGAATGGGCATGCGTCTGCAAGCGACGGTTGTAGGTCACAGCCTGTCTGCACCTGCCGGTGCTAGTATCCCCCACATGCCTACGACTGATGGTCCAGCCTTTCGATTGGCCACTGCGCTGGCGATTGGCCTGTTGATGGGCGCAGAGCGCGAACGCCGGAAAGGAGAGGGTCCACAACGTTCCCCCGCGGGCATCCGTACCTTCGCTGTGGCGGCCCTGCTGGGTGGTGTCAGCTATCGGCTGGGTGGCGGCGTGCTGCTTGCTGTGACGACTCTGGCGCTCGCTGGTTTTTGCGCCGTGGCCTACTGGCGGGGCTACGACAAGGACCCGGGACTTACTTCCGAAACCGCGCTGTTGCTGGCCGCCCTGCTAGGCGGACTTGCCCAGGTTGAGATTGCGATTGCGTCCGGCATCGCTGTGGTGGTCACTATCCTGCTGGCGGCGCGCACACCCCTGCACCACTTCGTTCGCGCCGTACTTAGTGAGCAAGAGGTGATCGACGCGCTCATCTTTGTGGCCGCCGTCCTGGTGGTCTTGCAGTCGATTCGCAGCGAGGACATAGACGGCACGGATCGGACCACCATGCGGGCCGAGGTGATCACCGCTGGCCCAAAGCACGACACGGTCGAACAAATCGTGACCCGATTATCGGTTGAACCTGGAATAGCAGCCGTCAGTTGGTCGGTGGTGCCAACCATGATGGAGTAGGTGATCTAGTGCCCCGGCATCTCGGACACGATCGGGTTGGCCCGTGAGTGCCCTCGCATCCCGTTCTCTGGATGTCGTGGAAATATACATAGGTCCTCAACGTTGGGGAGAAATCGCACCTTGGAAGAACTGACAACGCCCGAATCCGATGCAGCAAAGATTACGGCGATCACGTCTCGGCGGAACGCCTCGCACCGCGACGAAGGTGAACTGCGCGCCATGCGCCTTGCCATGCGGATCTCGCTCGCCTTCGGCGTGTTGATGCTGGTCGGCAAGATGGCGGCCTACTTTATGACGGGCTCGGCAGCCATCCTGTCGGATGCGGCGGAGTCGGTGATTCATGTAGTCGCGGTGGCGTTCGCGGCTTTCAGCCTGCGGCTTAGCACTAAGCCAGCGGCGCCGGAGTTCCTCTACGGCTACGAACGCATTACTTTCTTCTCTGCTGGATTTGAGGGCGCGATGATCGTGCTGGCAGCGATCTTCATTCTGTACGCCGCCATCGAGAAATGGATGACCGGCCTGCGACTGGAGAACTTGGGAGCGGGCACCCTCGTGGTGCTGGCGGCAGGCGTCGTCAACGCCGGATTGGGATGGTACCTGATACGCACTGGGCGACGTAACCAATCGCTCATCCTCGAGGCGAACGGCAAGCACGTGCTCACCGACAGTTGGACCAGTTTCGGAGTGGTGGCCGGTCTGGGCCTGGTGATGCTGACCAAGTGGAAGCCCTTCGATCCATTGCTGGCGATTGCGGTGGCGATCAACATTCTCTGGGCAGGTGGGCACCTGGTGTGGCGCTCGGCGGTGGGGCTACTTGACCATTCGGACCCGAAAGTTGGAAGAGAAATCCGCGACAAGCTGGATGCCATCTGCAGTGAGTTGGGTCTGCAATATCACGGTGTGCGCTTCCGCACAACAGGATATCGGCAGATCATCGAGGTCCACCTGCTGTTCCCGCAATTGATGGCGGTTGGCGAGGCGCATCGGCTGGCGACACTGCTGGAAGAACGATTGCCCGGTGAACTCAGCGTGCCGGCGGAAGTGTTTACGCATCTGGAGTCTGCAGAAGACCACGCCGCCGTGCACGCGAAAGAACACTACACGGGAAAACCGGAGTCCGCGAGCGTACCCCGTCACCAGTGACAGGTGCGTTCTCGCGATGACTTCTCCACCGCGCCTTACTCTGACTCGCTACTTTGCTCCCCGGTGACACTCACACTCTTGCTGATAGAGTGCCGAGCGGGATCTTTAGAATCCAGCCCGGATAACGAGCAAACCGGAAGTTGAGTGTCAGTTGACGATATCAGCGCTTTGCACGAATTGGCGGCGTGTCGTCAACAAAAGAGTACTTCCGGAAGGCCGATCACACAGTGTGGCTCCGTGGCCTGCCAACACGAAGTTAGCCCCAAACCGGCTTCGCGGAGATCAGAGCGCGATTGACATTCAGCACCATGACGCTTCCTCGAAGCCGACTTCGGGACAATCTTCCGGAAGGCGGACTCGCCGATCGGCTGTTGCTCACGATTACTTACGGCATGGCGATTTCACGACACCTATCCGGAGGCGCAGCGAGAAGATGACTACAGCTTTTACCTGTAGGTGCAAGGGAATCATTGGCCCTTGCCCCAAAATCGGGATGGCTGCTCCCCAATGGGCCGTCCCGCCCGGTTATCTGTTATTCTTGCCCAACAAATTTTCCCTCTTCAAGGAGGCAGTGATGAAAGTACGGCTGATTTTCAGTCTCTTGCTGGTGATCGCTGGTTTCGCCCTCGAGTCCGCTTCGGCAAGAGATTCCGGCGGCGGTTCCACCAATTACCTTGCGCTGGGCGACAGCGTGACTTTTGCGTACATAGAACAAGCGGGGTACGAATATTACTATCCTACAAACTTCGTAGGGTATGCAGATTACCTCGACTTGACCTTGAGCTTGAACGTGGCGGATGCGGCTTGTCCGGGGGAAACGACCGGCAGCTTCATCTCCTCGACCGCTCCCGATAACGGATGCCGCGCTTATCGCTCTCTGTTTCCCCTGCACGTGGTTTACGGATCTATCAAGGGCACACAACTTGCTTTCGCCACAGGTTTCCTGCAGCAACACAGCGGCACGCAACTGATTACGATTAACCTCGGCGCGAACGACGTGTTTCTACTAGAGCAGCAGTGCAATGACGACCCGACGTGCATCGAGGACGGTCTGCCGCAAGTACTTGCCACGGCAGAGGCCAACATGACGACGATTCTCGCGGCCCTTCGAGCCACGGGATTCAACGGCACCATCATCGTCGCCAATTACTACTCCCTCGATTACTCCAACCAGTTTGAGACCGAGGTGACCATGGCATTGAACCAGGCAATCACCGCGCCAGCACCTGCTTACGGAGCCATAGTAGCTGACGTGTTTTCGGCATTCGAGGCTGCGGTTTCAAATCCATTCGCGGCGGGGAACACATGCGCTGCTGGTTTGCTCAACGCTAGTAACCCGCCGACCAGCCCGCCAAGCTGCGACGTGCATCCCAGCCAGTCAGGTCACAAACTGATAACGCAGACCATTGCGGGTGTGTACCCCCAACGGTCAGGACGACCAGTAATTGCCTCACTAAACGCCGACCGCTGAGGTCATCAGCAATCGTCGTGGGGGGGCGGGCTGGGGCAATACATTTACGTAGCTGGTCGCAACTTGCAAATGGGCCGGGTCTGACTGACCCGGTTTTCATGTGCTGTCCACATCGTCCGTTATCCGTAGACCTGGACCCTCCTCTCGTCGTGGCGATTATGCCCGAGTCACGGGCAAACCGGAAGTTAACCTTCGACACTTCGACAATAGCTGTTGTAATCAGGCCATTCCGTAGGTTAACGAATCGAAAGCCGCGCGACCCGCCTTGATATTATGACGCGGTGGCGTAGTGGAGAGAGGGAGGTCCTCATGCAACTGAGGGACAACACTATCCTGATTACCGGCGGCGGAAGGGGGATTGGCCGCGGTCTTGCGGAGGCTTTTCACGCCGAGGGGAACGAGGTGATTATTGCCGGCCGTGGAAAGAAGGCGCTGGAAGAAACAGTATCGGCCAATCCGGGCATGAAGGCTGCCGTGGTTGATATCACCGAAGGCGACGCAATCGTTCGCTTCGCCCACCAGATGAAGAGTGATTATCCTGCCCTGAACGTAGTCATTCTTAACGCTGGCATTATGCGCACGGAGTTAGTGCAAAGTGGTGGCCTAGATGATGCGGAGGCGATCGTGGCGACGAATCTGCTGGGCCCGATCCGTCTGACAGCGGCACTGCTGCCTATGCTGCTGTCGAAGCCGCGGGCGGCGATCATGACAGTGTCTTCCGGACTGGCATTCGTGCCGCTGGTCGTGACTCCGACCTACTGCGCCACCAAGGCCGCGATTCATTCCTATACGCAATCGCTCCGCTATCAACTGCGGCACACATCGGTGGAGGTCCTGGAACTGGTCCCGCCGTACGTGCAAACGGAACTGCTGGGACCGGGGCAGCTGACGGATCCGAACGCGCTGCCGCTGAACGACTTCATTTCCGAAGCGATGCACATCCTGAAGCACTCCCCCGAGGCGACGGAGATCTGCGTGGAGCGGGTGAAGCCGTTGCGTCGCGCCGAGGCGAGCGGCGACTACGACACGTTCTTCAAGACGTTCAATGATCGGGCGGCGTCCGCGCACACCACGCTGTAGAGGAGACGTTGCGTGTTAGCACCAGCCGCGGGTTCGGCAGGATAGCTGTTGCGAACAGGACATATCGTGACCTATCTTCGCCGGACACAATGGTCTGCGAAGCATTCGGTTGTCACATTGGCCCGAAACCCTAGTGCTGTATCTGAAGCGCCCCGAGCGAAACCCGTCGATTGAGGCGCTGTGTACGGGCGCTTCGGATACAGCGGTTTGAAGGAAGCCGGCTTTTGTTCGCGGCGGACGCTATGGGATTTCAATCGACTTCGGCTTGGAAGTTATTGGAAGGAAGCGTACTTGTGGGGCGACCGTCAATCTGGAGCTCATCTCTTTTCCCGTGACGCCACGGCTCCCGATGGCCTCATCGTAACGCGAGACACATCAGTTTTCAAGACTTACCGCTACCTTATTGATAGTCTCGAATCTTCCATGTCGCTCGCTTCGGGCACGCGCACGCGTCCGCCGCAAAGCGGCTTCGTTCAAACCGGCTTCTGGGAAGTGTCGGTTCGGTGCGGACGTTTGTGGCTGATGCTGTGCCAAGGCTCGCTCCTGACATCCTTAATTACTATTGATGAGGAGCCTGTGTTGACTCTCCATTGGCGACGGCTTGCAACTCGCGAATCACCCAGAACAGCCGCCGGGCCGATACATAGCTGTGCTGGCCACCGTTGCGTAGGTCCGTGATACGGGATTTCGAGATCAGCTTTTGGATTTTCCGCTGCGAAAGTCCCAAATCTAGCTCAGAATGCACGATATCGGCTGCTTCTTCTTCCGAGATGCCGGGCAGGGCCTGGCCGGTATGAAACCGGGAACGCCATTGCTCCAACTCCAGGGCCTGGCGGGTGAAGAT
>PLXE01000024.1 GCA_003151335.1 Acidobacteriaceae bacterium | reverse complement strand
ACCAGCGGCGAGAGGAACTGGTGGATGAGGTAGCCGTGGGCTCCGTGGATTTCGACAAGTTCAAAGCCAGCTTCGAGGCTGCGGCGAGCGCCCTCGGCGAAAGCGTGGGCGATGCGAGCGATGCCTCCCGGAGTGAGAGCTTCGGGCTGAATTGATTCCGGGGTGAAGCCCTTTGCCGTCGAGGAATAGATGGGACGCCATCCGCCATCGGCGATGGGGACGGGTGCGCCCTGATTGCGCCAGGGAGCGCCGGTGGAAGCTTTGAAGCCCGCGTGGGCGAGTTGGGTTCCGGCCACGGCACCGTGCTGGCGGAGGAAACGCACTATCCGTCCGAGGTTCTCGACGTGCGCGTCCTTCCAGATGCCGAGGTCGGAGGGACTGATGCGACCCTCGGCGACGACGGCGTTGGCTTCGGTGAGGATGGTGCCCGCCCCGCCGACAGCCCGAGCGCCGAGGTGAACGAGATGCCAGTCGTTGGCAAAGCCGTCTTCGCTGGAGTACTCGCACATGGGGGAGACGGCAATGCGGTTACGAAATGAAATATCGCGAATTTGGAATGAATCGAACAGGTTCATGACTTATGGATAGTAACAGGAGGCACCGAGGTGCGAAGGGAGTGCGTTCAACTTCTCGCGTCCGGTCTACGCTAATGGCTCAAGCATTCCCCGCTGGCTGAAGTTCGGTTTACTCAAGGCCGATCAGACTCTCTGGGTCAAGGTATTCGACAACTAGCGGCTTCTCTTAAGGTGTCCGGACTATTGTTAACCGCGAAAGCCGCGATCAATTTTTCGAGTCGTGGGGCTATCAGGAACGCGGCGTGGGACTAGCTCATATACCAGCCGCCATTGACCGAAATCGTCTGCCCGGTCATGTAGTCATTCATCGCCAGCATCACAGCAACGGATGCGACACAGTCCACCGATCCAAAATGCCCCATCGGAATAACGTTCGGGTTCGCGTTGGGGTTGCTGGTCACCATGTCCGTCTCAATCAGCGCAGGAGCAATGGCGTTCACGGTGATTCCGTCTCGAACGAATGAGGAGGCGCAGGAGTGCGTCAGCCCTATGATCCCCGCCTTGGACGCGGCGTAGTGCGCTCCCACTGCCCCGCCTGTCTGTGCGGCGACCGAAGACAGGTTGATGATGCGTCCCCATTCTCTTTGTCGCATACCACCGACCACAGCCTGCGTTACCAAGAACACTGACTTTAGATTGACGGTGAGCACTTCGTCCCATTCCGCTTCTCTAATCTCCTCCAATTTGCGCGGATGAGCGATACCCGCGTTGTTGACGAGGATGTCGATGCCAGCAAGGTGCGCCTCGACCTCTGAGACCATGTGCCTCACTTCAGCGGCGACTGACACATCGGCTTGAATCGCGATTGCCTTTCGTCCCATCCCACTGATTTCGCCACAGACGGCGTTCGCAGCGGCGGCTCGTTCGCGGTAGTTCACAGCGAATCGGCTCCAGCCTTAGCCAGTGCGATTGCGACTGCGGCTCCGATTCCGCGACTGCCGCCAGTCACAAGGGCCACTCGATCCCTGAGGTCTTTCATGGCGTCATTGTATGCGCGAGGTAACCGAACATCGTCGCTCGGGCGACTACTTGCTCCACCAGAACCCCATCCCGAACAAATGGTTCGAGGGCTGCAGCTATCTCTGCCTCAAATCTCGCCTGCCCTTCAGCCAGAATTTCAGGTGAAGTATTCGACTTGGACAGAGCCCGCGCGATTAGGTCAGCAATCGTCACCTGACGGCGTTCGGCAACCGATGTCTCGCCGAGGACTCTAAAGCACGAGCCCGTAAACCACTCCTTCTCATCAATCCCATATCGCCTTTCTTCTGGTCCCGCTGTCCACGCACGGCGCACTTCCCGATAGGACTTTACCCACGCGGTTTCCGGTGTTTCGGCGCTTGTGGCTCGGCAAATTAGGATGCGACCTGAGTCGGGTGCGAGAATCCGCTCAAGTACCGCCAATGTCGCATCACGTTCCAACCAATGAAGTGCGCGGCCAATGGTGATGACATCGTAGGCTTGAGTCGTAGGGAGTTCTTCGATTCGACCGTGGATCAGGGAGAATTCAACCCCCGCTTCCGCCGCCGCAATCTTCGCCGCCGCGATCATTCCTGTTTCCGGGTCGAGCCCCGTGCAGCGTCCGACAAAAGGGGCGAAGCCGATGGCAAGCAGTCCGGGGCCGCAGCCAACGTCAAGCAAGGATTCGTCGCCGCGCAACGCAATCTGCTCCGCAACTTTCTTGAAAAACTTTGGCGGATACGGCTCCCGGTAGCGAGCATAGAATTCAACCGTTGACGCGAAGCGGCCCATGTACTTCAGTTTTGCAGGTGCCGTTAGGAACTTCAACTAGCGTCAGATGCGACAGGGGACGGAGGTCGAATGGGCCGACAGCCTACCAGTGCCTCAATGTGGCACGCAGGAGCTATTCACGAAGTTCGGAACGGAGCCTAAGTTGGATTTGAGCAGTTTTCGAGGGAGGGCTGTTCGAACGAGCGTCCCATGACTCTAACCGGAGTCTGGGGCGCTTTCGTTTTGGTGCTGTTGGCGCTCTCAGGCCAGCCTTGCGTTGCCTTGCGTGTGCTTGGCGAAAAGATCTGCGTACAATGAAGGACGCACCTTGTAGAAGAACTCGACTGGGGATCGATCAAACGTCTAGGAAAGCAGGTCAGATTCCTGCTTCGCATACATCAAGCAGAACTCGCCAAGGACCCTACCAGCCACGCCACGGAGTCATCGCGCAGCAATTTGATGGCTGTGCAGCACACTGTTAAACAGATGTACGGAGGGCTGTTGCGCGAGATGTGGCCAATCTCGTTACACTGACCGCGACTGCATAGGATATGTGCTAATCCACTTACATAAGGACAAGCAGCTTAGTCTGCCTTGTCCGCAGGAGAACGATTCATGCCGCAGCAAGGCATTCCCGTTTGGTTAGTCACTGGTTGCTCGACCGGATTCGGCCGGGAGCTGGCGAAACTCGTGCTCGAACGTGGCTGGTGCGCCGTTGTAACGGCGCGCCAGCCGCAGAAGATTCAGGATCTAACGGCCGGAACAGATGGCCGTGGGCTTGCTCTCAAGCTGGACGTCACGGATTCGGCGCAGGTCGCCAAGGCCGTGAAGAAGGCCGAAGCGACTTTCGGCAAAATTGATGTCCTGGTGAACAATGCTGGCTTCGGTTACATGGCCGCGGTCGAGGAGGGCGAGGACGATGAAGTCCGTGCCATGTTCGAGACTAACTTCTTCGGTCTCGTCGATGTGACCCGGGCTGTCCTGCCGGGGATGCGGCAGCGCCGGAGCGGGCACATCGTTAATATTTCTTCTATTGGCGGATTCGTCGGGTTCCCGAGTTCGGGCTACTATAACGCGACCAAGTTTGCCGTCGAAGGTCTCTCGGAAGCACTGGCGAAGGAGGTTGAGCCGCTCGGGATCAAGGTGGTGATCGTGGAGCCAGGGCCGTTCCGCACGGATTGGGCTGGGCGCTCCCTGAAGCAGACCCGCAACGGAATCGAAGATTACGCCAAAACTGCAGGTACGCGCCGGCAAGCAATTTCGAGTGGCAGCGGCAAGCAACTAGGGGATCCGGTTTGCGCCGCGAAGGCAATGATCGAAGTGGTGCAATCGAGCAACCCGCCGTTGCGGCTGGTACTGGGGCGCATGGCTTTAGAGACGGCGCGCAGCAAGCTCGAACTCCTGCGCCAGGACTTCAATGCTTGGGAAAAAACGTCGCTCGGTGCCGATTTTCCGGCAGCTCAGGCAGCGAAGTGAGAGAGTCGCCCTCGAAGGCGCAGAGGGAGATGACCCAAATGAACTCTGCGACTCAGACGGACTGAGGCAATCAATTTCATCAGTTGAGAATTATCAAAAGGCGTGACCGCACCCTCGCTGTGGCAACGATTTCGCGAGATCTGCAAAGTCTGCAGATTGAGGCAGCAATGGAAGCCTCGGGGCCGGTGAGAATCGAAGTGGATCGAACGGGCTGACCTGCGACCCTATCCGAAAAGGGCACTCTGAGCTGGCAATGAGCTATGAGCCGGCGCAACGCAATCCGGGTCATCGTTCATCACTGCGTTGATTCTCGTACTTACCGGAAAGCGTCTCATCTTAGCTGCATCGAACGGCGCCAGAACCTCCGCAAGCGCCTTCACATCCTTGAAGCCGGAATCGAGCCACAAATCGTAGTTCTCTTGCCGCAGAATTACAGGCATTCGATCGTGTATATCCGCCAGGAGCGAATTCGGAGTGGTGGGTGGTTAGAATCGAGCAAGACTCAGTCACAGTCCCGGCCGGGTCTCTCCATCGATCCCACACCTCAGTAATCGGTCAAAACCGGCCAAGCATAATCACCTGAAAACCGGCCAACAGGAGCCACACCCGGGACATTGAATCCGAGCAAGGGCTTGTAGCCTTCCTCGGCATGGCCAATGTCTTGAGCGAAGAAAAGAAACAACAAGTCTTAGCACTGGGGCGGTTGGGGTGGTCGCTGCGGCGTATCCAGCGAGCGACCAAAACCCGTCGCGAAACCGCCAGCTCATACCTGAAAGCGGCTGGGATTGCGGTGCGTCCGCCAAGTGGTTGGGGGCGGCGAGCGCCAAAACCGGGCAACGAAGTGATCACCGACTCGGGCCCGGCAAGACCGACCGTCCCGGGGAACTCCAACCCCAACCCCGAAAACCCTTCTACTAAGGGAAAAGCAAAAGCCGAAACCTCAAAACCGGCCAACGAGGTGATCACCGACTCTGAGGTAGTCACCGGCGTCAACCCTCCCCAACTAGACGAAGTGGGCGCTGCTTCAGGTCCGGAGGCAAGCCGCGAACTTGGGGAGCATTCCGCGTGTGCAGATCACAGTCCGCGCGCCAGCGCTTGCGAGCCGTACCGGGAAGCCATCGAGTTGGGGCTCAGCCGAGGCCGGAATGCGCGGGCAATCTGGCAAGATCTGGTCTGCGAGTACGGCTTCGCCAGCAGCTACCAAAGCGTGCAGCGCTTCGTGCGCAAACGGCGCGGAGCCCAAGTGCCCGAAGCCCGCGTGGTGATCTTTACCGCGCCCGGGCACGAGGCGCAAGTCGATTACGGCACCGGCCCCATGGTGCGCGATCCTGAGAGCCGCAAGTACCGGCGCACCCGACTGTTTGTGATGACCCTGGGCTGCAGCCGCAAGTCGGTACGTTTGCTGACCTTCCGTTCCAGTTCGCGGGTCTGGGCCGAACTGCATGAGAAAGCATTTCGCCGGCTTGGCGGCGCAACCCGCATCGTCGTCCTCGACAACTTGCGTGAGGGCGTGCTCGTCCCCGACATTTACGATCCCGCTCTGGACCCTCTCTACCGCGATGTGCTGGCTCACTACGGCGCGGTAGCCATGCCTTGCCGCATCCAGGATCCTGACCGCAAAGGCAAGGTCGAATCCGGCGTCGGTCATGCCCAGAGAACACCGCTAAAAGGCTTGCGTTTCGAGAGTCTGGAAGAAGCCCAAGCCTACCTCAATCACTGGGAACAACGCTGGGCCGACACCCGCATCCACGGGACCACCAAACGGCAGGTAGCCGCCATGTTTGCCGAAGAGAAACCGGTGCTGCTTCGGCTCCCGCTCGAACCCTTCCGCTATTACCAGTACGGCGAACGCATCGTGCATCTGGATGGCTGCGTCGAAGTCGAAGCCGCCTACTACGGCGCGCCGCCGGGCTGGATCGGGCGCCTGCTTCGAGTGCAATGGGATGAGCTGTTTGTTCGCCTGCTCGATCCCAAGACCAGGCAACTGTTGCGCGAACACGTGCGCCAGAAGCGCGGCTGGTATCGCATTAAAGAAGAGGATCACCCCAAGCGAACGCCCCTGCGCACTTCCCAACTGCTGTGGCGAGCGGGCCGCGCCGGACCGCACATTGGTGCACTCTGTGATGCCATCCACCGTCAACAAGGCGAGGTCGGTGTGCGCCGCATCCTGGGCGTTCTCTCCTTGGCCAAGAAATACGGCACGGCGGCGGTCGATGAAGCCTGCACCGCCGCAATGGACATGGGAGTGCAGGAATACCGCTTTGTCCGTCGCTATCTGGAGCGCTGCCCCCAGGCCCCACTCAGTTTGCAGCAAGTCGATCCCCTGATCCGCGAGCTGGTGCAGTACCGCGACCTTATCAACTACAGAACCAAGGAGGTAGAAGAATGAATCTGATTGAACTCAATCGTGCTCTCAAACAGTTGCGCCTGGGCGGTATGGCGGCCGTGCTGGAGACGCGCTTGCGCCAGGCGCAAGCCGAGGCCATGGCGCCCATCGATCTGCTCTCATGTCTGGTCTCCGACGAGTTAACCAGACGAAGTGAGCGCCTGCTGGAGCGCCGCCGCAAGCAGGCGCAGTTCCGTGATTCCCAGAAGACCCTGGATAACTTCGACTTCAACTTCAACAAGAAGATGAATCGCAGCCTAGTCTTCGATCTGGCCACCGGCGCCTTCATTGCCCGCCATGAAGATGCTCTGTTTCTGGGGCCGCCCGGCACCGGCAAAAGCCACCTGGCTCAGGCCATCGGCCAAGCGGCCATCCAACAGGGCTACAGGGTGCTCTACCGCGAGACCCACACCTTGCTCGATGAGCTGGCTGAAGCCTCTATCGACGGCACACGCAAAGAGTGCCTGAAGTTTCTGGAAACGGTGCCACTGCTGATCATCGATGATCTGGGAATGCGTAAGCTGCCCCTCACTGCCGCTGAAGAACTGCTGGAGGTCGTCATGCGACGATATGAGCGTGCCAGTACCCTGCTCACTTCCAATCGTCCTGTCGAGGATTGGGGGAAGCTGCTGGGGGATGCAGCCGCGGTCAGCGCCATACTCGACCGCTTGCTGCATCACGGGCACCTGCTCAAGTGCGGCCCTCGAAGTTGGAGAACCAAACTTGATGCGACGGCGCAATAGGCGGCGAGTTTTCAAAAGCTGAGCTCGGACCGGATCGCTGGTGAAATGGTAATTTACCGCCGGCAAGGGAGCTACAATCTGTTTCTGTGAAGCTCGTACTCATATCGCTGATAACCGCACTGCTACCGACGGCGGCATATGGCCAAGGCTCAAAGGTGGACACACCTGTTTTCAGCAACAAGGCCGTTTACACGTATACTGGGCGACCGGCACTTTCGCCCGATCGTCAGAAGAGTGTTGTCACTCGAAGCGTCCGAACTGACAAGGACGAGGACTTTCCGACCGAAATCGTGGTGAGGATTGGGAAAGAGAAACTCACCAGTAAGATACGGTTTGGCCTCAATGCTGAGGTGCTTTGGAGTCCGGATTCCAGTGCCTTCGCGGTCACCGGCAGCAGAGATGGTGCAAATGGTCTTTATTGGACGGATGTGTTCATCATCAACCAAACTGGACTGACGAAAGTTCCCCTATCACAGGCGATCTGGCACGCCTTCGGACACCCTGTCAGGTGCGGCTGGCCTGAAGACCCGAATGTTGGCGCGATAAAGTGGATTGATGGGTCGAGCAGACTGCTTGTCGAGCTATTTTACTTTCAAAGCTTATGAAATAGAAATTCCGACGCAGAAGATATTGCGGAGCTACAATCAACTACAGGCAAAGAAACTCTTCAAAGAAGACCTTGGCGAGTGGCTATCCAAAGCACCAGACGAGTGCATCCGCGATCCGAAGGCTTGCTGGGTACGCGCCAACCATCCAGAAGCCACATCCGATTGAACACCGTCCTAGTCGTAATGCGTGAACGACCATTACAAATTAGACTTGCCTGAACAGGGATGACGCGGTAGAACATCTTAAGACGTAATCAGTGGAGTCCGGTTTGGGAGAAATTCCCGGAAACAGAAGGCGTGATCAGAAACGATTCCGCTGAAAAGCGATGAAGAACGGCAGACACGGAAGCCGGTGCGCATCACAGCGCCCGACACCCGACTCATCTCGGCTCAACAAGGAAACCCCGAATAGCTTACCTCGCCTTAACACCCCCCGGACGAGTGATTGCTTGTCGCTGGCTGGGCGGTTTGCACCATCGCTACGAATCGCGCAGCGTGGGCATTGAATCTTGGCGAACCACGAGGTTGGTCCAGTCAGCTTTTTCCATCCAGAACGGCGCGGACCCGGCTCAACAGGGATTCTCTCGTGAAGGGCTTCTCCAGGAGTTGCAGCCCAGGGTTCAGGATGCCATGCTGCTTCACCAGCTCGTCCGTGTAACCCGACATGTAGAGCAGTTTGATGCCAGCACGGGAGCCAGCCAGAGCCTCGGCCAATTCCCGCCCGCTCATCCCGGGCATGATCACGTCGGTAAGCAACAAGTGAATCTGGCCTCTGTGCTGCCGTGCGATCTCCACGGCCTCCTGGCCACTCTGCGCCTCCAGAATCGTGTACCCTTTCCCTTCCAGAAAAGCGCGGGCTATGGAGCGCAGCGACGATTCGTCCTCCACCAGCAGAATGGTTTCCGTTCCCCCCACAAGGAGAAGCTTGGGTGCGCGGGAGGCCATCGTGTCCGGGCTTTCCTCCACCCGCGGCAAGTAGATCTTGAAGGTGGTGCCTTGCCCAGGCTCGCTGTACGCCAGGATGTAACCGTTGCTTTGCTTGACGACGCCATAAACAATCGAGAGCCCCAGCCCCGTACCCTTGCCCAGTTCCTTGGTGGTGAAGAAGGGTTCGAAGATGTGCGCTTTGGTTTCCGCGTCCATGCCGCAGCCGGTGTCGCTCACCGCCAGCATGACGTAGGGGCCGGGCTGAACCGGCGGATGTCCGGCGGCGTAATCCCCGTCCAGGTCCGCATTGGCCGTTTCGATCACCAGTTTGCCTCCCTGGGGCATGGCGTCCCGGGCGTTGATCGCCAGGTTCATAATGACCTGCTCCATCTGACTGGGATCAGCTTTGACGCGTCCGAGGTCAGAAGCGGCGTTGATGACCAGTTCCACGTTCTCGCCAATCAGGCGCCGCAAGAGCTTGCCCACGGCGGCGGCCAATTCGTTCAGGTTCAATACCCTGGGCTGCAGGATCTGCTTGCGGCTGAAGGCCAACAGTTGCCGGGTGGTGGCGGCGGCGCGATCGGCGGTTTTCTTAATCTCCTTCACCTGCTTGTTCTGGACCTCGGTTAGACCCTGAGCGTCCTCCAGCAGTTCGCTGTAGCCGATGATCACTCCCAGCATGTTGTTGAAGTCGTGCGCCACCCCGCCCGCCAGGCGCCCCACCGCGTCCAGCCGCTGGGCCATGCGAAGTTGTTCTTCCAGAACCCTACGTTCCGTGATGTCCTGGACCGTGCCCTCATGGCGCACGACCCTGCCATCTGCGCCGCGTATGGCGCGCGCGTTGGCCAGCAGCCACTTCTTGCCGCCATCTCTGGTACGGATTTGCACCTCGACATTGCGCACGGCATCATTCTCTTCCAGCGCGAGGAGCATTTCCTGGAACTCGCCGGGATTGCCAAATACCTGGCGTCCAACGTCGGAAATTTCCGCCATAAGCTGTTGCGGCGAGTCGTAGCCATGCATCCGGGCCATGGCCGGGTTGGCGTCCAGGAGGCGCCCCTCGGGTGTGACCTGGAAGATTCCGACCACGGCATCCTCGAAGATGCGGCGGTACTTCTCCTCCGCTTGGACGAGTGCCCGTTCCGACTGCTTGCGCTCGGTGACGTCGCGGACGGCGCAAATCACGTAGCCGCGGTCAAGCTGGATGCACTGCAGGCTGATCTCCGCCGGAAACGTTGAACCGTCCTTCCGCCGCTGGAGACCCTGGATGACTGCGGACCCTGACTTCCGCAACTGGTCGTCCACGGTTGCGCGCCTGGATTGGTTGACAGTGGGGTCAATATCGTAAACATGCATGGACAGGAGTTCTTCGCGGGTGTAGCCCAGGCTCGAACAGGCCCTGTCATTCACGTCGAGTAAGCGCATGGTTTCCAGATCAACCACCTGAATGATGTCGTTGGCTTGGTCCACCAGCATTCGGAAGAGGCGCAACGATTCCTCCGCCTGCTTGCGCTCGGCAACGTCTTCAAACAGTGCCAACAAATGAGATTCATCGTTATAGGTAAAGGGCACGAAGTAGCCCCTGACCCAAAGCTGCTTGCCGAACGTGGTGGTCATGCGGAGCTCGCCCTCGGTGGGCTTACCGCTGGCCAGCGCTGCCTCGGCCAAGGCCAGCAGACCCGACTCCTGCCAGGATTTCAAGTGGCGAAAATTCTGCGCCTTCACGTGCTCAATGCTGGCGCCGACCAGTTGAGCGCTGGCTCGGTTGGCGTCCACCGCCTCGCCGGAAGCCTTGTAGGTGATGATGCCTACCGGCGATGTGTCTAATATCGTTTGAGCGTAGCTTAGAGCATCGGAGATGAGTTTCTCCGCCCGCTTGCGGTCGCTGATATCGCGAATGGCCGATTGGGTCCCGATCACCTGGCCGTCGCCGTCCGACAACGGCGTTACATCCACTTCCACCCAGAGCCGCCCGCCATCCTGCCGCAGGCCTTCGCACTCGAAATGGGTGGGCACGGTTTCACCGCGTATCCGGCGGTCGTGCCGTTCTCGCAACTGTTCCCGCCATTCGGGCGCGATGTAATCCTCCAGCTTGAGATGGGGTAACTGCTCCCGCTCGAACCCGAACAACGCGAGAAATTGGTCGTTGGCAAAAGTGATCTTCCCGGCGAGATCGTCGGTGATGAGGGCGTCGTGGATGTGTTCGACCACCAGGCGGTAGCGCTCTTCGCTCTCGCGCAGGTCCTGCTCCATCTGATGGCGCGCCGTAACGTCTTGCCTGATGGACACGAAGCGGACAATCTGGCCGTCCCCGGACCGGACCGGCGTGATGCTCCCGTCTTCCATGTACAGGCTTCCGTCCTTGCGCCGGTTGACGATTTCCCCGTGCCAAGACTTGCCCGCAACAATGGTGTTCCACAAATTCTGGTAGAAGGGCCGGTCGTGCTGGCCTGACTTCAGCAGGCGCGGGTTCTTGCCCAGGACCTCCTCGGGGGTAAAGCCGGTGATCTCGGTGAAGGCCGGGTTCACGTACTCGATGCGGCCCTCAGTGTCCGTGATAACCACCGACGCGGGCGCCTGCTCGATGGCTGTGCTCAGCAGCAGCTGCCTCTCCTCGCTCTGGTTCAGCTCCATCGCGAACGCAAGGTCCGACGCCATCTCGTCGAGCAGGACCAACTCCTCAGTGTCGAAGAATTCCGGCTCGCTGGCGTAGAGGGTGAAAGTCCCGATGGTCTTGCCCTTGGCCGTGAGCGGAAACGCCGCGGCCGAGCGGTAACCGCGCGCCAGGGCCTCGTCACGCCAGGCGGCCGCGCCCGGGTCGTGCTTGATGTCGTTGCAGACCGCGCGCCTCCCCTCGCGCAGGACGATCGTGGCCGGTCGGGCGCCGGGGCCGTCGCCGGAGACGATGGGCGGTTTGTCCAGGTAGCCGTTCGTCACGCCGGCATAGGCCACAGGCCGAACGCTGTCATCCACCGCGTCCAGCAGGCCGACCCAGGCCATCCGAAAGCCGCCCTTTTCGACGGCGATGCGGCAGGTCTCGGTGAACAGCGCCTGCGGCTCGCGCACCCGTACGATCGTCTGGTTGACGTCGGTCAGAACCGCGTAAACGCGGTTGAGGTACCGGATGCGAGTCTCGGCCCGGGCGCGTTCTTCCCGCGCGGCCTTTTCTTCCAGGGCGCTACGAATGGCTGCTGGCAGGCGACCTGGCCGGTCTTTCAGGATGTAGTCAGTAGCGCCCAGTTTGAGGCATTCCACCGCAGCCTCTTCTCCGATCTCGCCGCTGACGAGGATGAAGGGAATGTCTTTCGCGGATCGCTTCAGGATCTCCAGGGCCTCCATCCCGCTCCAGCCCGGCATCCGATAGTCTGAAAGAACGACATCGTAGGACCCCGAATCGAGCCTGCCGGTGAATTCCTCTTTCGTACCCACGACGTCCGCGGTGATCTGGTATCCCGCTTTCTGCAGCGCACGCACGCAAAGCTCGGCATCCTCCGGTACATCCTCGGCATACAAGATGCGCAGCACTTTCGGCTGGGTCATGGCAAAATTCACTCCCCGGATGTGCTCCCGGCTATTTCTGATTCACCCCCCCGGGGGGAGGAATATTGACAACCAACCAGTAGAGGCCCAATCTCCGGACGGCAGCGCGGAACTCCTCAAAGTCCACCGGCTTCTGCACGTAGCTGTTCGCTCCCAGGTTGTAGCCATTGATCAGATCCTTCTCCTCCCGCGAAGAGGTGAGAATAATCACCGGAATTCTCCGTGTCCGCAGGTCACTCTTCAAGGCCCGGAGCACCTCCATCCCGTCCACCTTGGGCAGCTTCAGGTCCAGCAGCACCAGGTGCACAGGGCGGTCGAACGACCGGTCAGCGTAGGGTCCCCGGCAAAACAGGAAGTCCATCGCCTCTTCCCCATCCCGCACGACATGAGTACGGTTCTTCACACTTCCTGATTGCAGGGCGTGCAGTGTCAGTTCCACATCGTTCGGGTCGTCTTCCACCAGGAGAATTTCCGCTTCCCGCGTAATGTCCATCATCATGCCCCTCCCGCGTCTTCAACTCCGTGGCTCAGAGTAAAACAGAACATCGCTCCTTTATCCACTTCCGCCTCGGCCCATACCCGGCCGCCATGCTTGTGCACAATCCGCTGCACGGTTGCCAGGCCCACCCCGGTTCCCTCGAAGTCTTCCGCCCGATGCAAGCGCTGAAAGACGCCGAACAACTTGTCCGCGTACTTCATGGAAAACCCGACGCCGTTATCGCGGACATACACCACGGTGTGTCCGTCCTGCTCGCGGGACCCGACTTCGATGACGGCTTTGGGCCGCGGCCGCGTGTATTTCACCGCGTTGCTGAGCAGGTTGGCGAGCACCTGTTTGAGGAGCGCCACGTCGCCCTCCACAAAGGGCAGCTCGCCCACGCGCCACTCGATCTCCCGGCCCTGCGCCTCCTCTTCCAATTCCTTTACCACTCCCTCCACCATGCTCTTCAGCCCCACGATTTCCAGTTTCAACTCCCGGCGCGACACCCGCGACAGGTTCAACAAATCGTCCACCAGTTGCCCGGCCTGCCGCGCGCCCGCCCGGATGCGCTCGATCACCCGCTGCCCCTCGGCGGGCAAGTGCGGGGCAAACTCCTCCGCCAGAATCCTCGAAAAACCATCGATGTGCCGCAGCGGGGCGCGCAGGTCGTGCGAAACGGAATAGGCAAAGGCTTCCAGTTCCTGGTTGGTGGCCGCCAGGGCCACGACGTGCGTCTGCAATTCCGCGTTGAGCTGCCGGAGGTGCTCCTCCTCCCGCTTGCGCTCGGTGATGTCGTGGGCAACAGCGTAGATCGACTGGCGGGCAACGTTGGGGGTCGCTTTCCACAGAAGCCACTTGTAGGAGCCGTCTTTGCAGCAATAGCGGTTCTCGAAAGACTCGGTTGTAAGACCCGCCGCCAGATTCCCGGTCTCGGCCGCCGTTGTTTCCCGATCCTCCGGGTGCACGAAATCAAGGAAAGGCGCCGCCATTAGTTCCTCGGTGGTGAAGCCGAGCGTTTTCTCCCAGGCGGGATTCAGGCGCTTGAAATAACCGTCGAACCCGGTGACGCAAATCATGTCCCGGGAAAGTGTGAAAACGCGGTCCCGTTCCTCTGCGGTTTGCTTGCGCTCGGTGATGTCGCGAACGATGGCTTGTAAATACCCCGCCTCATGACCCACACCCCGATTCACGCTCACTTCCGCGTCAAAGGGGGTTCCGTCATGACGAAGAAGTTTCCATTCAAAGATTTGCGGCTGGCCGCTCGCAGCCGCTTGTATTTTCTCTGCCGCCTTTTCGGAGGAAAGCCGTCCATCGGGTTGTGTTGATGGTGAGAACTCGACAGGAGAGTGGCCGACGATGTCTTCCTTCCCGCATCCGAAGAGAGTCTCGGCTCGAAGGTTACAGTCCGAGAAGTTTTCTCCGTGCAGCGTCAGAATGGCATCGTTTGCCGTTTCAAACAGGGTCCTGAATCTTGTTTCGCTCTGTTGGAGTGCATCTTGCGCCTTCTTGCGCTCGGTGATGTCCTCGATGCCCAGAAGAACCGATTCTGTATTGTTCCCCACTCGGAAGAGCGTGCGCGCATTCAGGAGCATGGTGCGGCGGCCAATGCCTGGGAAATCATGCTCGACCTCGAAATCCTGAAACGAGGTGTGCTGCGGCAATATTTCTTCCAGGAGGCGCCGGAGCGCGGGAATGTTCCACTGACCGCTTCCCAGTTCGCAGAACAGTTTGCCTTCGGTCTCCTGAGGCGTCACCCGAAAGGTCTGATAAAAGGGGCGATTGGCCGACTGCATGCGCAACTGCGCGTCCAGCACCAGAAGCGGCTGGCGCACCGTGTCCACGATGTTCTCGGCATAGGCGCGGGCTTTCGCGGTCAATTCCAGCTCGCGTTCCTGGGCCGCCGCGTTTTTGCGCACCAGGAACAGGACGGCCATGAGAAGCCCCGCCAGCAGCACCATCAGCAACAAGAAAAAGCCGAGATCTCGTGCATTGCTGGCGCGAAGCTCTTCTGCGCGGTGCTGCAAGAGCTGATGCTCCGCCTCATTCATTTCCGCGATCACTCGGCGGATCTCATCCATCACCCGCTTGCCTTCGCCCGTACTCAGCAACTGTTCGGCTGCCGCCCGTCCCCCAGTTTCTCTTAGAGCGATTAGCCGCCGCGCGATTTCGACCCTGTCCGCGATCAGAGGCTCCAGGGCGTCGAGCCGGCGCTGCTGCGCGGGATTGTCGGCGGTGAGCCGGCGTAGGTTCTGGATTGCCGGCCCAATTTTCGCGGTGGCGTTGTTGAACGGTTCAAGATAGGAATCCTCGCCGGTGATGACGTAGCCTCGGGAACCCGTCTCGACGTCCTGCATCAAGGAGAGGGTGGCATTGAGTTGCGCCCGCACCTCGAGGGTATGGCGCACCCACTGTTCAGCCTCAACGGTTCGCCTACCCTGGTGGTACCCTGCGAGACCGACGAGCGCCAAGACCAGCAAGGCCCCGACAAAGCTGCGCACAACCCCGATTTGTTTCGGCAAAACAGTCATCTCTTACCCTTCGTCGGGAGGTCAACGATGCAGCCCGCTTAGCACGGCCTCAAACTCGTCCACGAGTGGGGCGTCCCACCAGCCGCGCTTTACTTCCTCGCGCATGATGTAGAAATAGTGCAAATGGTTGCGGTCGCCGTCTGTGATGGCGGTCACAAGTCAAGGGTCACGGAGTAGCTTGAAATCCCCGCAAAAAAAGGAAAAGTCATCAATTTTCTGGAATATGTGCCTGAGCTAGCAACCCTAGAATCTGATATGGTTCCCCTCAGATAGGTAGAGTGGCGCGGCGGAGTTTCACCACCGCGCTCTCTCAGATCCGGACGTGAACCTCTCGGCTCATCCGGCTCCCAGTATCCGGCTGTCCGGCATATAGAAGCGGCCAGTGCGCGAAGAGCGCTGGGCTGGTCCTAGAGCAGTTTCATCGTAGGTGTATAGTGGAATGCGGTGAGACTCTGCGGCAAACTGGCAATGGCGAAATGGTATGGGGACGATCTGCGGCGCAAGCTGCTGCAGGCCCACGACCGTGGGGAAGGGACGTTGGAGCAACTGGCCGAGCGCTTCTCGGTGAGCGCGCCTTGGGCATGGAAGATCTCTGCCCAACGGAAGCGTAGCGGACAGATGGAGCGGGTCGAGCAGCGCCGCGGCGGAAACCGCAAAGTCACCGCCGCGGTGGAGCAGCGGTTGCTCGGGTGGGTGCAGGCCCAGCCCGATCTGACCCTGGCGGAGTTACAGCAGAAGCTGGAGAAGGCTCACCATCTGCATGTCAGCATCGGACGGCTGTGGCAGGTGCTACGTCAGATGGGTCTGCGGCTGAAAAAAAGTCACTCCACGCCAGCGAACGTGACACGGAATCGAACCAGCAGCGGCGCCAAGCGTTTCAGCAAACCATCAGCGAGATCGCGCCGGAGCGGCTGATTTTTCTCGATGAGAGCGGAGTGACCACGCAAATGACACGCGGCTATGCCCGCGCCTGCGGCGGGCAACGGGTGGCAGAAGGCGCTCCCCAAGGCCATTGGAAGATACTGACCATCCTCAGTGCCATGAGCCTGCGCGGTCTGCTGGCGACGATGACCATCGAGGAAGCTACGGATGGGGACATCTTTCTCGCCTACGTGGAACAAGTGCTGGGCCCGGCGCTGCACCCCGGCGATGTGGTGGTCATGGACAACCTCAGCGCTCACAAGGTCAGCGGAGTACGGGAACTGATCCAAGCCGCGGGAGCCGAACTGCTGTACCTGCCGCCCTATTCCCCCGACCTGAATCCCATCGAACAAGCCTGGGCCAAACTGAAACAGTTCTTACGTTCGCTCAAGGCCCGAACCGCCGAGGCACTGGAGCAGGCGGTTACGCAGGCTCTTCCCTGCATCACTCCAGACAACGCTCGCTCCTGGTTCCGCCATTGCGGCATTAACTATACACCTTGATTGAAAATGCTCTAATGACATGGGCGAGCCACTCGCGTGCGCCTTTGGGCTTTTGCTTGAAGCGCTTGAACTTGCGGCGTACCCACTTCCTCAGATGGAAGTCAACTCGGCGCAGACTGTTGTGCATCGCCGATTTGTAGAAGTGACTGTAGTAGTTGATCCAACCGCGGAGGTAAGGATTGACCAGCCGAGCCAGATCATTAAGGGCCATGTCGGTCCGGTTCTGGAGACCCCATTGCCGGACTTCCCGACGCATCGCCTTTAGCGCCTCTTGGGACGCCGCCGGCAGGAACGAGACGCCATATGTCCCATTGGGCCATGCCGTAAACCTCGGCCGAAAAGTATAGCCGAGGAAGTCGAACTGGACCGTGGGATAGCGTCCCTTACGGTTGGTGTCCACGCAGTAGACGATTTTCGTCTTCTGGGGATGAAGCACCAATCCACACGCCGCGAACCGCTCCGCAAGAGCGACGCGCAAGGCTTCGGCCTCGGCTTGGGTCCGGCAGTGGCAGATCGCGTCATCCGCATACCGTTCAAAGGGAACAGCCGGATAGGTCCGTGTCATCCACAAATCGAGCGCATAATGCAGAAACAGATTCGCCAGGATCGGACTCACGACCGATCCCTGCGGAGTTCCTGCATCCCGAGACTCAATGCTGCCATCTTCCTTCTGCACCGGCGCCTTCAACCAACGTTCCACATAGAGCATCACCCAGCGGCAGTCGGTATGTACCCGCACAGCCTTAAGGAGCAACTCATGTGGGATCGTATCGAAGAACGCCTTAATGTCGAGGTCGAGCACCCAGTCGTATCGCCAGCAGCGCTGACGTGCCGTGCGCACGGCGTCGATCGCCGAGCGGCCGGGTCGGTAACCATAGGAATCTGCATGGAACAAAGAGTCCAGGCGAGGCTCCAGATACCGGCGGACAACCTCTTGCGCGATCCGATCCGCCACCGTTGGTATGCCCAACGGCCGCGTCCCACCCGCCACCTTCGGTATGTCCACCCGCCGCACTGGTTGAGGAAAATAGCTTCCCGAGGACAGTCGATTCCAGAGCTTATAGAGATTGTTCTTTAGATCAACCTCAAAGTCAGCGATCGACTGCCCATCTACTCCAGCCGCCCCTTGGTTAGCCTTCACCTTCTTGAAGGCCGCCCAGACTTCCCGCTTCGGGATGTCAAACGGCTTTGCCTTGGTCATGCGGCTCCTCCCGTCACCGGTTGGCCACCTGCCCTTGGCGGGATACCGCAGCCCCTTCGGTCCAGCTCCATTACAGAGCCTTCATCCCTACTACGGACTGCTCCGTCCCTGTGCCCCGCATCGGTACTCTTGCTCTCGCGGGGATCTCCCACTTGAGCTTCTCCCTTAACATCGCAGCGACAGGTTCCCGCGTTCCACAATAGAGCCTGATCCGGATTCACGCCGCCTCCAAGCCGGATGCCGCTCAGGCCGGGCTTCAGGGCTCCGCCCGAACTCGTCCCAGGGGCCACTACCTTCCCCCCGGTTTCGACATCGTCCATTGCATTTCGACACGTCATCAGCGGTTCGCTGGTGCTCGTCTCTCCAGATCTCACCTGACGGGGTTTACCCCGCCTTTTCCTGCGACGCTCACCACCAACGCTCTTAACGTCAGCAGCTCGCAGTGGTTTGGAGCCTGCGCCTGATCGCCGGCTCCGAGGG
>PLXE01000057.1 GCA_003151335.1 Acidobacteriaceae bacterium | reverse complement strand
GTTTGTCTGGCTGGAATCACGCCCCATCCGGACCAGCAGTGGATGGAACAGATGGGGCGCAACGTGACGATGCAGAAGTGGGGATTTCTGGCCAACAGCCGATATCTGCTGCATGATCGGGACAGCAAGTTCTGCCTCTCGTTCCGTCAACTGATCGAGGCTGGAAGGGTGAAAACCATGCCCCTACCAGCCAGGAGTCCGAATTTGAACGCCTATGCAGAACGCTGGGTGCGAATCGGTGAAACAGGAATGCCTGTCGAAGCTCATCTTGTTTGGGGAGAGGCCGCTGCGCCGAGCCCTGCAGCAATACGTGGCCCATTACCACGAGGAGCGTCAATCACCAGGGCAAGCAGAACCGGCTCCTCTTCCCATTGCCAAATCGAGGGGTGAGCGGGGATAACAGAATAATTGGGCGTCCCAAGGAACGACTGGGTGGTCTGCTGAAGTACTACGAGCGGGAAGCGGCATGAGCCTTCGGTCGAGGAAACTCCCCTTCCTCGGAAGCGAAGATGAGTTTCTTTACCATACGGCCAGTTAACAACGCTTCTGGGTGTCACCAGGATGAGAGGTTCTTTCCATCGTGTCCAAAGACTTCGCAACACGACCCAGAACAGCTTGTGCCATGCCGTGAGTCGTCGGCAAGGTCGTTGGCTGTGCAGAGCGAGGAGTTGCTGACGCAGGGCGAGGTTTTCCAGGATGAGATCCTCGCGGGCACAAAAGGCACTGCGAAGCCAGCCGAGGAAGTGCCGGAGCCACATGATCATGCCAGAATCTTACCGGAACCTTGCCAATCGAGCTTGGTGCCAAGTCATTGATATTGCGGGTGTACGATGTTTTGATGAATGACAGGGATTTGCACCCGCTGGAAAACCGTGCCTTTGCACGGCGCACATGACAAGGGACGCTAATGTAGTCTGGTGAGCGCGAGACTCCGGGTCCTGAGAGCTGTACACCGCGGACATCTTCGGGCTTCGTGCTTCTCCCATCGCGCCTCGGGGTCGATCGCCAAGAGCAGGTCCCGGATCTGGCGCTGCTTCACCCAGATTTCACGGTCGCTGTGCGGGAAGCTCGGGAGCCAGTGCGTCTGGCGCAGCTTGGGAATGTCGCGGGTCGCGAAGACGATGCGCCACACGTACTGCGGCGCGGTCAGCCTGATTTTCTTTGACACTGCCCCCAGCCCCTACGAGCGTTTTCCGCGGCAGAGGCCGGCTGAAAGCGTCAGCGTCCGCCGTCTTGATCAAGCGCAGCGCGCAATCCTTCGGATAGCACATCGATTGTCTCGGTGTGATTCCGAGGATCTGCCGAGGCACCCGGCGTCCGGTTAACGTCATACAACAGAACCTTGCCGTCTACGATCCCGTAATCGAATTTACCGTAGTCGAATCCCATGCGCTCCCGGATTGTGCGAAGTTCCTTCGGGATGGGGTCCGCGATCCGCTCAATCGACGAGAGCCGATCTTCTCTGGCTGCACCAATCTTGACTACGGGACGTGGAGACAAAGTGCGTTTATGTACTTCCTGACGACCGAAGAACAGCCAGTGCCGGCAGCAGTAATCGCTGCCATCCCGCTCCGCTAGGAAACGTTCAACGATGAGATTCGGGTTGTGCCAGACTCCGCTGGGCACAAGATGGGTTTCGGCGTACACACGATAATCATCGGAGTTAAGCATGCGCTTTCTCCTCCACGAGCGTCGTGCCTCCAGCCGCTGGAGCCGGTGACACACCAACTCTGCCATACCGAACTTGCGAAGCAAAGGTCCAATTGGCGATTCGACAATTCCCCGGCGAAACTCTCGCCAGCCGCCGTAATTCCAATCGGTCTTGACGATAACGCTCCCTATGTATGGTTCTTGGCGCTCAACTAAGAGCTGGCTGAATTGGCGCTTACGAATATCGAGAACCCTGCCATTAAGGACGACAGGATAGCGTTCAGCGAGACGCCTGGTCGCCTCTGGCACTATGGACAAGTCAACATGCAGCAATGCAATGTCGGCGGGGACAAACGGGTCGACCTCAGTCACGACAACCACCTGGAAACCCATTGCCTCCCAGCGGGGAATCATCAGTTGGACGAGGTACCCCACTTGCCAGAAGTCATCCGTCGAGTGCGTCAGAATCGCGAGAGATGGGCGTTTCGCGCTCATGATTAAGATGGACCGCTGCTGAGTGGTTCGAGCACAAAAGTCGGACAGCGCTCGCCGAGCTCATAAGATGGAGTTGCGAGTTGGGTCACAGCGAAGCCGGCCGCGGAGAAGAACTCGCGGTACTGGGCAAGCGTGGGGAAGCTGTACCGGGTGTCAACATGCCGGTACGCCTCGATGGTGAGTACTTCGGCGATCGGCCACGCGAAGCGCTCCGCCAGAAGGTCAAGGTCTTTCCAGGCAACCTGCAGGGTTCTCCACACACTTCTGACCGCGACACCCCCCTCGGCATCTGACTGCAGCGCCATGGCCAGTCGCCACTTGAGAACGTGAAAGTTGCCTATGCGTCCCCGGAATAGGTCCGCGAACACCTCATCAGGCGTTTCCCGAATATCCGGTTGCACGTAGCAGCGGATGACGCACCGTCCCTGTGGTCGAAGCAGGCGTTGGAGTTCAGAGAAAACGACCGAGTACTCCAGAGGATATGCCAGGGCGCTGAGGGATCCGTCCGCAAGCGTGAGGTCAATGGACGATGCGGCGAGCGGCAAGCGGCGCCAATCTGCGCAGATTACTTCGTCACGCGTCCGCAAGCGGCCGGGCCAGATCGACCGAATCATGTCCGCAGACTTGTCGACTGCAATCACGCGACTGCCCGAACTCAGCTGCAATTTACAAAGCTCCGGAGTAACTCCTAATACGAGCAATGTGGGAGCCGATCGGCGCGTCGTCCGAAGCCATTCCGCAATTGCACTGTGCATGAAAGTAGCGTCCTCTAACCCCGGTCGGAGAGGCAGCCCTACATACGACCATTGTCGCGCGTGACGTTTCCAGGGATCGGCTGGTAGAGAATTCATTCCAGACTTTCTGACGTGAGGGGCGCGTCACCGGCTCTTTCGAGGCCCCGATCTTAAGGCCGTCATAAATTTACGAATGGGTGCCGTCACTTGCCAAGAGAGGGAGCGTTCCATTGCCATTCGTGTGGTCTGTTCGCGGCGAAGCTGGTCCTCAGCCGCGAGCAGGAGTTCCTGTAAACTCTCTTTCGCGGCGATCAACTGATTCTTCTCAGCAATTGCCGCGTCCTGGTCGCGATGCGTTGCTTCGTGGTCGCTGAAATTCGAGTACCATTTCGCATACGGTCTGAGAGTCTCATAATCAGCATCTTGCCAGCGCCGTGCGGATACTCCCAAGGCCCAGTCGATCAACCGGGAATACTCACTATCTATGGCTTCAGGAAACGCGTTCTGTAGGTCAGCCCGCCTCTGATAGACGTCCAACAAAATTGCCAATGCACGCGTGGCACTCTGTTTGTGGTTCCCAAACCGCATTTTGGCTCCCGGTTGCCGGTAAAAAGCCCCCTCGGATTCCATCTCCCGGGGACCGATTCGAAGAGACTGTTCCCACGAACGCGCGATCAACTGGATGGCGTCTAAGGGTTTTCCAGTCGAATACCGCCTGACATAATCAAAATGTAGATCATTCCTTACAACATCTGTTCGCCAGTCGATTGACTTGGAAGATTGTGCATATAGAAAGGAGAATTCGCACAAAGCGTTGTCGTCGATAGCATGCCCATTCGCGATCCTGTCGAAATCGTCGCGCTTGTGCCACGTCAATCCGGATGAGCGAACCGCTGGGTCTCTGGCTAGACTTGCCATCCATCCGACGATGACCTTCGCAATGAACTGATCTCGACTGCGCACGGGGACGTGCATCAGGCTGAGTTCTTCCAACTTCACGCAAGGGATCTCGCGTCCGCAGACTGACTTGACGTGATGATTACCATGCTCGATTACAAGGTCGTTAACGTCTTGACCGTCGGGTCGAAGAACGATTTTGTAAAACACCGGCGATTCTTCACGCCGCCGCCACTGCAGCGATCTGGGAGGGTCCTCCGCGGATATCGTCACCGTGTCGGGAGTGATCACAAAGGTGCGCATCGGCATTAAGCCATAACCACCGTGAGGTATCTGTTGCAGAATTGCCCAGAATGCAGATCTCTCGGCGACGCCAATGAATTCGTCAGCATCCAAAGGCATGATGTAGTCCGGGTTGTAGGTCAGCTGAGCACTTCGGAACATCCTGGTGGTTCGCGCCGATTGGGTGTGTGCGAATTCGTCATCTTGGCCAAGGACAAGGCCTCTAAACTCCTTGGTCAATTCCTTCAGGATCTCCCAGGTATTGTCCGCTGATCCGTTATCAAGCACCAACAGGGAATCGAGAAACCTAAGATTGTGACGAACGAATGGTTCAATTATGTCCTGTTCATTCTTGACGACACAAAGCCCCACAACATTGGGGCTTTTAGTTTGACATTCCATCCGAGATTTCCTTTTCTTGACTCAAGAACGGGAAGGATCCGGCCTGCTCGAGCGTTGTGCAAGATGGATTATCAGTGTAACGCCGATTTTGGCAGTTCGTCTGCAGTCCCGTCTGGAGCGTGGAGATGTGGGAAGCCGCGTAACGACAGACATTCGGGTGCGAAACCTGGCGGGCATTACGCACCTCGGCGTGAAACCCCGCGAGAGCCGCGGCATCATTCTGGAGTGAGGCCGGAAGAAACTTGAGGGCTACAACATTGCCAAGCTTAAGATCCTCAGCGCGGTAGACCTCGCCCATGCCGCCGCGCCCCAACAGAGCGACGATCCGATACCGCTCGATGAGAACAGTGCCCGGCGAGAATCCCCCGCTTTGCGGTAGGTGCGATCTGACAGGAATTGGTGGAGATCCAGCAGCAGTGCCACCTGGCTCCAAGGTCGGCTTGTCGGGAATGGAAATGGCACGCCCGCAAGAAGGACACAAACGGGCGTTCTCAGAACATAACGCCCCGCAGCCGGAGCAGCTAATCATGCGGACGGATTGTATCGCACCGCGAGGCGAGACAGTGAAGCCTTACGTGTGGAATACGCCGGGCTCTCGCAAGTAGATCCTGAGTAACCGCCTAGTGTTTACGTCGCATCCCGCCGGCCACTTGGCGGGTAGTCGGCCAACAGGAGTTAGCCCCAAACCCTAGTGCTGTATCGGATGCGCCCCATAGTAGAAGTGCGCAGGTGGGCTGTGTGGGAGGCGCGTTCGATACAGCGGTTTGAACGAAGCCGCTTTTGTTCGCGGCGGACGCTATGGGATTTCAATCGACTTTGGTCTGGAAATTGTTGGAAAGAAGAGTACTTGCGGTGGGACCTTCAAATCGAAATTCATCGATCCAACTATGAAGCCTAAGCTCACGATCGCCTCATCGTAACGCGAGACGGACAATTCTTCAAGGCTCTTGTCTCGAATCTCCGATGCCGTTCGGTTCGGGCACGCGACAGCGTCCGCCGCAAAGCGGCTTCGTTCAAACGGGCTTGTAGGAAGCGAACGGGCTTTGGAAGCCGGACAAGAGCCAAGGCCGCTTCGCCGCGTCATCAGTTTGTGATCGCATTGCATTCGCCTGACCAAGTCGTTGAAACCGGATTGCTCGGATACCAGCCGGAGAAAATGCCCGCAAAGCGTGCCTGCAGCATTGTACGGCGCAGTTTCTCCGGTCCGGGTTGGAAGCAAGAATTGAAGGAATTGCGGCGGTTTCGCGCGATTCTTAGGACAATGC
>PLXE01000092.1 GCA_003151335.1 Acidobacteriaceae bacterium | reverse complement strand
GGCAGCAGCGATCTGCGGGATGTAAACCTTGAATTCCTTTACGGCGTCTTCCCACTCCTCGATGTGCGGTGGGTGGTAGGCGAAGAATTGCTTTAGCAGCTCGACAAGGTTCTTGGGATCGCGAATGTCTTCGTTGGTCCCCTGCCGGACACCGTGCTGGTAAAGCACCGCGCGCTTGGGCGCTTGGAAGATGATGTTCTTGGAGGGATAGCCCTTGTCGAGCTTGGCGAGGATTTCCTTGTCGAGATCGTCGTGCTCGTCCTTGGCCTCCCAGAAGCCGCGCGGCAGACGGAAGGTGTCGAGCAGGGCGCCGTCAACTCGGACGGCGCTGAGCTTTGCAGGATGAAACTGATACTCCGGGACCAAGGTCCACTTGAACTGGCGGCCGCAGCCGGCGAGCAGGTTCTGGAAGGCGCTGCGCACCGCCATTTCATGGTCAATGCTGAGTTGTCCGTAATTGCCGAGCGTCTCGTAGTAGCTCTTGACCAGCTTGTGCGAGGGCTTCAGGTTGAGTGGCTGCATGGTCTAGGTTATAGGGTACGTGCGATGGGGCGGATTGGCGAAGGAAATTGTGTGCTTTCGGCGTGTGTTGTCTGGTGCCGTCCCCCAAAGGGACTCCCTAATTTTTCCCACCTTACCCAGGACTTACGTACTGGGCTACTCTTGTGCCGCCCTGCGGGCTGGGGTCTGGGCAACTCTGGAGGCCGGGGCGGAATGCCACTTTTCTAGAAGTGATCTCACAAATCGTTTTGTGTCAGGGCACGGCTTCAGCCGTGCCGCAATGGGTCAATAACGAGTTGGGCTTCAGCCCCTGAGGGACCTGTTTTTGCAAGGGCTGAAGCCCTGACCTCTCCTGCGCTGCGGCCCTGATACAGCCCAAAACGATTTATGTGATGAGTTCTGGTTCCGCGGACCCATGCCCCCTCATTATCCCACAATGTGGTATATCCCACATTGTGGTACATAACGCCGTGCCGCAACCGGTCCGTCAATCGCTGGGCTGCGCGGCCTCTGGAGACGGCGGGTTGGGATGGGTGACGCGCTCGATGATCTCTTCCGCCAGCTTCAGGTAGGCCTCGGCGCCGCGGGCGTGGGGATCGTACAGCAGCGCGGGCTTGCCGTGGCTGGGCGCCTCGGCGAGTCGAATGTTGCGCGGGATGGCGGTCTCGCACATCAGGTCGCCGAAGAAGCTGCGCAGCTCGGCGGCGACCGATTGCGCCAGGTTGGTGCGCTCGTCAAACATGGTCAGCACCACGCCCTCGACCGCCAGGCTGGGGTTGAGCTCGACCCGGATGCGGTCGATGGTGTCGAGCAGTTCGGTGACGCCCTCCAGGGCGAAGTACTCGGCCTGCATGGGAATCAGCACGGTGTCGGCGGCGACCAGCGCGTTCAGAGTGAGCAGGTCGAGCGCCGGCGGGCAGTCGATCACGATGAATTGGAACTCGTCGCGCACCAGTTGCAAGGCGTTGCGCAGCCGGTACTCGCGGAGCTCGAGGGGCACCAGCTCGATGTTGGCGCCGAGCAGGTTCTTGTGCGCCGGGATCATGCGCAGGTTGTCGAGCTCGGTGGGGAGCGTCGCCTGCTGGGCCGGGACCTCGCCCATGATGACCTGGTAGGTGCTGTGGCGCTCGGGGTCGCGCAGGAAGCCGAGGCCGCTGGAGGCGTTGGACTGGGGATCGCAATCGACCAGCAGCGTGCGGGCACCGAGGGAGGCGAGCGACGCCGCCAGGTTGATGGCGGTCGTGGTCTTGCCGACTCCGCCCTTCTGGTTGGTGACTGCGATGATGCGTCCCATGGTTGTGCAGGTGAGGCTGACTCAAGAAGCTTAGAACGCGGCGTGGGTGGTCGGCAATGACGTAGGGCGGCGGCGCCGAAATTTTCGTTGGAAAAGCTGTGCAAGACTCGGATGGGACGGCGGAAGGTGCTGATTAAGTGGAGGGTAGGCAGGGTGAGGGGTTGTGGGTAACTGGACGGGAGGGTTGGACGGGCAATGTTCCACGTGGAACATTCTTGGACGGATGGCAATGCGACCTGAGTGTTCCACGTGGAACATTGTGGCGAGCCTGACAAGCGTCAGCCAACCCTGTTCCACTTACTCGACTAGGACCGCAGAGTGGATCGGCGACCTTCCGCCGTCAAGTGAAGAATGGTCGTTGTTGAGTAGGCCGGTACCTTGTGAACGCCAGCTATCCGGCTACGGTGATTGTGTGTCCAGTGGAGGTGCTGTTCCCTTCGTGGTTGAGAGAGGTTGACGGCAAACAAAGCGCGCCTACAACAGTGGAGTCACTAGCGCCGTTGATGGTGTCATTCATCGCACCAGTCTTCTGGCGGCCTCGGTTTGAGTCCGGCGCTTATCGGGGTCCCCGAGCCACGCCGTCTTTGGGTTGGTTGGGGTGGGCCAAGAGTCGGATAAATTGGGAAATTTATTCCGAGCCGCGTAGTGGCAACTCCACTCGCTACTCTTCAAGAACATGCCAAAGCTTAATTTTACACCAAAATATTGGGGCTATTCTAAAACAATTTCCCACTCATACCGACAGATATAGCGTTTATCTAGTAACAGTTCCCACTACGAAGTTAAGCCAATTCAAGGGATATTGGTGTCATTCGGTCCGCGACCCATCCCGTTCTGCCCCGAGAACCACACGCGCCTGGCTGAGTGGTACAGCCGTCGGCTCCCGCCAACGCCATGACTTCCCCAGCACTTCTTGCGCTGTCAAAACCTGCCCTGCACCGATGAGCAACCCCAGCCTGCCACCCTCGGCGACAAGCTTCGCTGCCACTGGCAAGGCCCGCTCGAATTGCTCGACGGCGCGCAGCGTCACCAGGTCAGCGGTTTTCGCCCAATGCTCGGCGCGGCCGCCGAACACCTCAGCGCGGTCGAGTCCGAGACTCCGCACCACCTCCCGCAGAAAAACTGCCCTCTTGTTGTGCGCTTCAATCAGCGTCAGCTCGAGCTGGGGCGCAAACAGCTTCATCGGGACCCCAGGGAAGCCCGCGCCCGAGCCGACATCGACCAGTGTCGAAGCCGCCGCGGCGTCACGGCCGCGCAGCAGGACCCGCGCCGCAAACAGCGACTCGCCGAAGTGCCGGGTCACAATCTTCTCCGGATCGCGGACCGCCGTCAGGTTCACCCGCGCATTCCAGCGCAGCAACAGATCGAGATAGCGCTGCAGCGCTTCCAGCAGCCGCGGCGGCAGCGTCTCTCCGCCGGTAAACGGCGCCAGCAACTCGGCGATGCGGGCAGTCTCCATGGCACAACCTTGCAGCATACGACACCTGGGCGCTGGAAGACGACGGTAATCGCAGCGGAGGTGGGGAGGAGCCGGCTGCGAAGGAGTAGGAAAGAAGAAGTAGCCGTCGTAATCTTAAAAAGTGGCCCGCATATAGTTTCATAGTTTCGAAACTATTTAACTATGGTGACAACGATAGAGAGGCCCGCGATCTACGTCTGTGCAATCCCAAATGTGCCAACCGCCTCGCGTCTGTAACCAGGATGGTTGCGAGTTATCCAGTACACATTCCGCCAGGTTTGCGGCTCACGGTGCACGCACCGCGGAACAGGCCTACTGCATCGAAACGGCCACGACAACGCACTGCCGCGGCCGAACTACCTCACCCAGCGCGATCTCGAAGCATCCTACGGCGCGAAGTAGCTGGAGATGTCGAGGACCAATTGCGTGATCCCGGAGGCATAGGCATCGATCGAGCCGTTGCCGCTGGGCACGATTGCCATGTTCGAGGTGATCATTCCATCCATCGCATTCAAGGTTGAAGCCAGGGGCCGCTGCTGGCCATCGGGCCACAAGGTCAGATACCCTAGCGGGTCTTGCGGGACCACGGTTGCGTTGAAGACATAGGCCTGCGCCCAGGAGATTGCACACGGGCCTCCCACCACATTCACCGGCGGACTCAGCGTCCCGCTGAAGGGCTGCCCGTTGCCGACCGTCCGCGTGTCCAGCACGCGACAAGGCGAAAACTTGTACAGGGAAAGACCGCCCGTGCCTGGAGGCGCGAAATATCCATCGATGTCGACCACCAGGTCGGTATCGTTACTGGGATAGACAGCGATGTCACCACCCGTCCCCGCCGGCACGATGGCTGCATTGGCCACGATGGTTCCGGTCAGATCATTCAGGGTCGAAACGACCGGTCGCGAGTGACCCGTCGGCCACACCGATAGATAGCCCAGAGCCTGCTTCGGCACGACCGCGAAGTTCATGGAATACGCCTGCGCGCTGGATGGAATGTTGCAGGCAGTCGCCTCCAGCACCGGAAAATCCCGCTCCTGATGGCCCTGCAGGTAAGGCCCGCCGAGATCGCTATTCGGATTGCGGGTATCGATGATGCGGCAAGGCGTCAACGGATAAAACGCCAGTGCCGAGGGATCAGGCGCCACCACGAAGTAACCGTCGATATCCAGCACGACATCGGTGGTCTGGGTGACGTAAATGTCGATGGCCTGGTTATCGCCGGCCGCCACGATGGCCGCGTTGGCCTTGATTCGCCCGTCCAGCGAGTTCATGGTGGCGATCAGCGGCCGGGTCAACCCGTCGGGCCATACCGTCAGATAGCCGAGAGGGCCCTGCGGAACGGCGGAGACATTGAGCGAATAGGCAGCAGCCGAGGCGAGACTTTCACAAGGGGGACTCGCCGATTGCGCCAACTGCGGGAGGTTAAATGTCCGGGCTGTGCCACCCTGAATCGGGCCACTGCCACCGCGGTCCGGCCGGGTATCCACCAGACGGCACGGAGTCATGGGAATGAACTGCAAAGGAACGGGAATACTGAAGGTCGCCGTCGGGTTGCGATCGCTGGTCAATAATATGGTGCAGGTGAAGCCGTACGTTTGGTCGCAGCCGCTCCATGCGGTAAATATCGAGCCTGGGGCGGGCGTCGCCGTTAACGTGGTCTGCTCCCAAGCCCAGTAGTTGTACGAACACGTACTTCCACAGTTGATGTTCCCGTCGGCGCTGGTCACGGTACCGCTGCCGGCACCGGTCTTGGAGACGGATAGCAAAACCTGCCAGTTGTACGCGATGGTGAAGTCCGCGTATTGAGTAGTTCCAACGTTGCCAGCGACATCGGTGCTGTAATACGCAACAACGTAGATTCCAGGTGTCGTGACATAGAACGGACTAGTGTAATTCTGCCAGGCACCTCCGTTGACGTTGTACATGATGCTGGCAACACCGCTGCCTGCATAGTCATTTGCATTGAGTGTCACTAACACAGACCCGACGTAATACTGACCTTCCTGATTCCCAGTGAGGGTAGCGTAAGTGTACGGCGGATAGGGGTCGTAACAGATTGGACCGTAGCTGGAACTGGCAGATTGGCCGGCATTGTCCCATGCACGCACGATGAGCGTGTGGCAACCTATCGTCGGCATCGAGATAAGGTACAAGAGACCGCTCGAATCGTTGGGGTAAAGCGGACCATAATAGAAGGAATTTGGAGTGCTCCCGAAGTCTCCTTGAGGGGACGGGGTTGGTTGGTTATAAGGGTCCCCGGGATCACTATCCCAATAGAAGGTGTAGCCGGACACGCCGTTGGGGGAGTGATTATTCGCGCTGGTGTCGGCGATGGTCCAGCTAATTGTCTGGTCCGTAGTGTACCAGTGATTGAGCAATGGCCCTGTGAAGCTGACGCTAGGGCCGCCCGAATCGCCCGCCAAATAGTTGTTGATGGACCAGGCGAGTTGCAGCATGTTGGCCGAGCCCCAGCCCGTCACCATATCGTATCCAGGACCCGCGCAGAAAGGCGTCAGGCCGTACTGCTGAGTAATGTCGTTGCCATTACAGCCAGAGGTGACGTCAAAGAAGGGATAATGGGGCGCGGCTGGTTGATATCCCTCGGAGTACAAATACGGATTGGCGTTGCCCAGAGGCGCGCAGGGGGCGGACATGGAAGATCCGCATGTGTTACCCACGATACTTTGTATATATAGGAGGTACGCGTTTTCCTGCGCGTAAAATCCTGCAATCTCAGGCGCAACAATGCTGGTGCCGCCGACTGGGTCAGGTCCGTTATACCAGAACATTTGAGGAGTGTTTACCCAATCGGCATTGAGCGCCAGGTCTGGCAGGCTTCGGCTGTTGGCGCCGCACGCCGGACTGATCTGATAGCCGGGGGCGGCATAATAAGCGCTACATCCGCCTCCGCTTCCGCCATCGTTGTACGCGCAGCCATAAGGCCCTCCACTCCAGGCGGTTTCAGACAAATACCCGTACTCTCCTCCCTCAAGCGTCGTCCCGCCAGCGGCTGTCACGTCGGGATCGGAGGCGGGATAGAGTACCGAGAGATGATCGGCGCAATCGGCAGTGGCTCCGCCATCACCAGAGGCCGCCACCAACGACCAACCTTGCCCAACCATTTGATTGAAGACCGCATGGTAGCTGTCCATAACGGTGGAGGGGACCTCATAGATCTCCGCAGTTCCCCAGCTCATGCTGAGCACGCGCGCATGACCATCTGACAAAGCCCGATTCACCGTGTCCAACACGGTTGAAAACTGGTTGTTTACGCCTTCATATACGTGGATCTCGGCGGTGTCTGCGGAGGTGTGAAAGCTATTGGACATAGCGGCGGACCATTCGACGTCCAGCGTGGTTTCCGGGCTGCAACAGGTCGGCGTTCCGTCCACGAAATATCTCTGGACGTTGCCCGCCATCTGATCGTTATCGACTAGAAAACTCTGGAGGTCACCATCCAGGAAATCGCCCCAAATGGCGATAGCGATTGAAGCTTCCGGTGGCGAGTTGTTGGGGTTGTTCAACGGATTACAGCAGTGCCCAAGATTGTACAGTCCTCCACGGTAGTCACCGTTCCATTGTCCTCCGTAGTTATAGCCTCCTGCTCCCCACAGGTCTCCTGGCCAGTAGGTTTCTCCATAGAACCAATTCGGCTTTTTCTCCTTAGCTGTCGTCGTAGCTTTCGGCTTCTTGCCGGCGTCGCTTACCAGATGTGATCCCACCGTGTACGCCGGTCCCGGCGAGTAGTCTGGCCCGGTAAAATTCTGCGAACCCTTCGAGAAGGTGTGCGCTACCTCTATGTTGTTCAGGCCGAGCACCGCATGAACAATGCCAATGAACTGCGCGGGAAGCGCAGGATCGCGATCGTTGGAGTAGTACGAGGCGCTGCCGATCTGGTAGCGGTTGATGGCGACATCGAGCGCCTTCTCGATGATCGCCACTGGCGCCTCGACATCCACCAACAGACGGTTGGGATAGCGCTGCGTGATGGTCAGCCCTTGGCTCTGCGCCCAGGCCGCCACCGCCTGCTCATCCTGCGCGGACGGCGCAAAACGTTCGTCCCACTCCTGTTCGCTCAAATACTTGTGGAACAGCGGCGAGTCTCTGTCCTGCAACTGGTTCAGAAACTGCTCTTCCTCCTGCATGTGGGGCGGCTTCAGCGCGAAGACCAGACGCAGCATCTGATCGGTGCCATAAGATCCGATCAGCTGGGCGGTGCCGTTCTGTACGGCACGCGGCGTTTGCTGGATGGAAGCTCTCTGCTGCGCTGCGGAGTACGTTGGTATGCCGACGCAACAGCCGATCAAGAGAACGCTCAGCCCTGCGAGCCAGTTGTGGCTTGTTGTGGAAGAAGACAACGAGGGAGGGCCCGCACGGAAACGACTAAGGCGCATTGGCTCCACTCCGGCAACTTTCGGATCGTAGAGGTAATTCCTATCCCTGAGATCGGTCTAGCTGGATGGAAACCCGACGATACCCCAACACAATGCCCGAATCAAGCCAAAAGACGCAGTGACCTGCGTCACAGAGGTGAGGGCGGTCCGTATGCGGTCGAAGACCACGCCCTGCAAAGCGCTGCTGTCCAAGAAAGGGCCTCCTGCATCGAAACTCGGGGTAGTGTTGCAAGTTTCAAATGCAGACAAGTTTGTCGCCGAGCGTCTGCAGTACGTTCTTAGGCTGCCAAATCGAAAAGGCTGTCGATGAACTGAATCTCCCGAAGAAGGTCATCTCCTGCCATCCATCCGGGTTCGGTCTGCCGCCATTGGAAGATCGCGGGTCGGGCTATCGTTTCGCAGTTCCTTCACGTCACCAGCCGGCAACCCTGAAAGTTGCAACACAACCTTCGGAAGCGACTACGCAGTTACGGCGCGAAATAGCTGGAGATGTCGAGGATCAGTTGCGTGATCCCAGCCGCAAAAGCATCGACCTTTCCGTTGGTGCTGGGCACGATGGCCATGTTGTTGGTGATCGAGCCATCCAATGCGTTCAAGGTTGAGACCAGCGGTTTCGGGTCGCCGTCGGGCCATAGCGTCAGGTAGCCCAGCGCGCCGGTCGGCACCACCGTCGCGTTGAAGACATACGCCAGCGCCGTGACTGGCGGTTCACACGGGCTGTGCACCACATCCACCGGAGGAGTCAGGGTCCCGCTGAAGGGCTGACCGTTGCCCACGTGGCGGGTGTCGATGACCCGGCAAGGCGCCGCCGGGTACAGCGACAGTCCACCCGGACCTGCGGGCGCGAAGTAGCCGTTGATGTCAATGATCACGTCGGTGTCGTTGCTGGGATAAACCGAGATGTCACCGCTGGTGCCGGCGGGTACAATGGCCGCATTGGCGATGATGGTTCCGGGGACGTCGTTCAAGGTGGAAACCAGTGGCCGCGTCTGGCCGGTGGGCCAGACCGTCATGTAACCCAACCCGCCGTGGGGCACAACCGAGAAGTTCAGCGAATAGGCGGCGACGCCGCTCGAGGGAATGTTGCAGGTCGTGGCAGCCAGGATGGGGAAATCGCGTTCCTGGTGGCCCGGCAAGAACGGCGGCCCCAGGCCCGGAGGAAAGGTGTTGTTTCGCGTGTCGGCAATACGACAGGGGGTCAGCGGATAGAAAGCCAGCGTGGAGCCCGAGACCGGCGCGAAGTAGCCGTTGATGTCGAGAACCACGTTGGCCGTCTGGGTGACATACACACTGACGGCTCCGCTGGTCCCCGCCGGTACGATTGCCGCGTCGGCCTTGATGCGGCCATCGAGTGAGTTGAGGGTGGCGACTACAGGCCGGACTTCGTCGGTGGGCCAGATGGTTAAGTAGCCCAGTGGCCCTTGCGGCACCACGGAGACATTTAGCGAGTACGCTGCCGCGGTGTCGGGAATGTTGCAGCCGCCTTCTTGCGGAATGGGGAAGTTCCGGTAAGTGCCGCCTGGAATCGGGCCGCCGGTTAACCGCGTGTCAATCAGACGGCAGGGGGTAGCGGCGACGAATTGCTGCGCTTGGGAAAAGATGGCGTTTACGGACAAGGGTTGCGTCATGGTAACCGCGCAGGAAGACGTGCCCACGCAGGCGCCATTCCACCCGCCAAAAACCCATCCCTGGCCGGCAGTAGCATTCAGCGTCACCGGCGTGCCGTGGGGATAAGAGTAGCTGCATGTGCCAGGGCAGTGGATGAAGCCGTCCGTGCTGGCAACGGTTCCGTCGCCGAAGACCGAAACCGTTAGCGTGTAGTTTACAAGACTGAAGACCGTGCCCTCGCCGTAAGTCCCGCCACCGCTGGTTGTCCCGTAGAAGTTCCCGTTGGTGGCTTGCACCAGCCCGGCCTTAGGGTCAGCGCCGTCAGCGCAGTTCGATTGAGAGCAAAACCTGTAAAGCGTGGTCAGCGCGCCCCCGGGGGTGATTTTGAAGACCGTGCCAGAGCCGCCGTCGGACGTTGTTCCATAGAAGTTTCCATCGGTGGCTTGCATAAGGCCCGCCAAAGGCCACCAGCCGTCGTCGCCGTTGAAGCTGTGCAGCGTGGTCAGCGTTCCTCCGGCGGTGATCTTGAAGACCGTGCCACCGCCCTGAGTCCCGCCGAACCAGGTTGTCCCGTAGAAGTTCCCATCGGTGGCTTGCACCAGGCCAGCGACAGGGTCGAAGCCATCAGCGCAGTTCGGTTGAGGGCAAAAGCTGTAAAGCGTGGTCAGCGCGCCCCCGGAGGTGATTTTGAAGACCGTACCACAGCCATTGCCAGCACAGTAGTCCCCGCCGTAGTACCCGCCGATCTGCGTTGTTCCATAGAAGTTCCCGTTGGTGGCTTGCACCAGCCCGGCCGCAGGGTAAGCGCCATCGCCGCCGCTGAAGCTGTGCAGCGTGGTCAGCGTTCCCCCGGGGGTGATTTTGAAGACCGTGCCATCGCTGTCGTTGGCCCCGCCCCAATTGGTTGTCCCGTAGAAGTTCCCATCGGTGGCTTGCACCAGCCCGCCTAAAGGGTCTGCGCCGTCATTGCAGGGAGGGCCTTGTGGGCAAAAGCTGTGCAGCGTGGTCAGCGTGCCCGATGGGGTGATTTTGAAGACCGTGCCATCGCCGCGAGTCCCGCCCGCAGAGGTTGTCCCGTAGAAGTTCCCATCGGTGGCTTGCACCAGCCCGCCTAAAGGGTCTGCGCCGTCAGTGCAATTCGTTTGAGCGCAAAAACTGTAAAGCGTGGTCAGTGTGCCCCCTGGGGTGATTTTGAAGACCGTGCCACAGCCAAAGGAGCTGCATTTGCTAAGGTCCCCGCCATCCGGGGTTGTCCCGTAGAAGTTCCCATCGGTACCCTGGATGAGAGAGGATTGGGGATTAGCACCGTTGGCCCCGGCGAAATTCACCAGAGTGGTGAGGGTCTGTGCCGGCGAGGCAATCACGGCTGCGGCACAAAACATAAAGACGATGCAGACCATTTTCCATGCGCTAGATTTCTTCATACTGCCCCCTTTTAGGCTTAGACCGGGTACAAGACTGACAGCCCTCAAGTGCGCAGTTTCTTGATGGGAGACCCGGAGAAGAGGAATGAGCCGGCGTTTCCATCAGGAGGAGCGGGCGGCGTGAGGTCTGCATGGAGTTCCTCCAGGCGGATACGAGGCACTTTGCCGCACACGAACAACAATACTTAATAACTGCAAACCGCCCCGTTTGTCCGTGAACTGCGTCACCGCTTGCGGTGACGGCCGTCGGGAAGTAGCGCTGGGTTGGGGCGCCCCGGCAGACTACGTGATGCGAGGCAGGTGGAGCTTGGGTGCTTCCACCTGCCCTCGTGAATCAGCCCGCCTGAACCGCAACTTCCAGCTACGGCGCGAAGTAGCTGGAGATGTCGAGGATCAGTTGGGTGAGCCCCGACGCATAAGCATCGACCTTGCCATTGGTGCTGGGCACGATCGCCATGTTGGACGAAATTGATCCGTCCAGTGCGTTCAGCGTCGAGACTAGAGGCTGTGTGGTGCCGTCCGGCCACAAGGTCAAATAACCCAGGTAGCCTTGCGGCACGACGCTCGCGTTGAAGACATAGGTCTGCGCCGCGCTAGGTACGCTACATGGACTATCCACTACATCCACCGGAGGGCTCAGAGTCCCGCTGAAGGGCAGACCGCTGCCTATCCTGCGGGTGTCGATGACCCGACAGGGCTGCACCCCGTACAGCGACAACCCCCCGGTCCCGGCTGCCGCGAAGTAGCCATTAATGTCAATGACCAAGTCGGTGTCGTTGGTCGGGTAAACCGAGACCTCGCTTCCGGTACCCGCAACCACGATCGCGGCATTGGCGATGATCTGACCCGGGATGTCGTTCAGGGTGGAAACTGTAGGGCGGGTTTCACCGGTGGGCCAAACCGTCATGTAAAACAGCGATCCGTGGGGCACGACGGAAAAGTTCAGCGAGTACGCGGCGACGCCGCTCGAGGGGATGTTGCAGGTCGTGGTGGCATTCAGGATGGGAAAGGCCCGTTCCTGGCCACCCGTCAGAAAGGGCGGTCCCAGGCCCGGGGGATAGGTACTGTGGCGGGTGTCGGCGACGCGACAGGGCGGCAGAGGATAAAAGGCCAGCGTGGAACCAGACACCGGCGCGAAGTAGCCGTTGACATCGACGATCACATTGGTCGTGTTGGTGGCGTAAACGCTGATCTCTCCGCCGGCGCCCGCCGGCATGATCGCGGCGTTGGCCTTGATGCGGCCATCCAGCGAGTTCAAGGTGGAAACCAAAGGCTGCGGCTGTCCCGCGGGCCATACCGTCAAGTAGCCCAGAGGTCCCTGCGGAACTACCGAGACGTTCATGGAATAGGCGGCTGCGGAAGCGAAAACCCCACAGGTGCCCGCGCCGGAAATGGGGAAGTTCTGGAAGGTACCACCTTGAATCGGGCCACCGCCACCGTACTGCGGGCGGGTATCCACAGCACGACACGGCTGGCTCAGCGGAGCGAATCGCAGAGCGGCGAGAGGAGTTCCATCCATTACGGAGACGGTGTCGTCGTAATAGTTGGGGACGTAAATTCTGTTAGTTGCGGAGTTGAGGGCCAAGCCGTAGGGGTGCTTTCCGACCACAATATTGGTGAAGGTAAGGGTGGCGCCGTCGATCACGGTCACCGTCCCGTTGCTGGGACAGTTGGGGTCGCGGTCGCTGCCGCATTCGTTGGCAACGTAGATTGTGTTGGTTACCGAATTGACCGCCATGCTGTCCGGGGAGACCCCCGCACCAACGCTGGCGTAGGCAAGGGTCACGCCGTCGACCACCGACACGGTTCCGTCAGGGGCGCCCTGGCAGGAAGGATTGCCGTAGCAATTGGCGGGAATGTAAATCTTGTTGGTGACCGAATTGACCGCTATCGTATTAGCATCACGTCCGCCGATGGCGACATCGGTGGTGGCCAGGGTGGCGCCGTCGATCACCGTCATCCTGGAGCTGCCACAGTTGGGATCATCGCCGCATTGGTTGGCGACATAGATCTTGTTGGTTACCGAGTTCACGTCCAAAGCGTCAGGGTAGATCCCCACATCGACAGTGGTGGGATTGTTGGTCACGCCGTCGATTACGGTCACCGTCCCACCACTGTAGGGGTAGGTGCAGGTGGGGTCGGTGCCGCAACTGTTGGCAACATAGATTTTGTTGGTTATGGAGTTGACCACTGCCTGGTCAGGGCCAGACCCAACCGTAACGGTGGCAGTGACGGTATTGCTCACGCCGTCAATCACGGTGACCGTCCCATTGTGGCTATGGCAAGAGAGGTCGTTGCCGCAGTTATTGGAGACGTAGATCTTGTTGGTAACCGAGTTCACCGCCACGCCGTAGGGACGACTCCCGGTGGTGACGGTGGCAATGACGGTATTGCTCACGCCGTCAATCACAGATAGCGTCCCACCGCTGGCGCAGGAGGGATCATTGCCGCACCAGTTGGCGACGTAGATCTTGTTGGTCAGCGAGTTGACCGCCACGCCGTAGGGATTGAATCCCACATTGACAGACAGGGTGTTGTCCGTCGCCCCGTCAATGACGGTCACGGTCCCACCGCTTGTGCAGTTGGGATCGTTACCGCACCAATCTGCCACGTAGATCTTGTTGGTCACCGAGTTGAGGGCTGCGCTCAGGGGCCCTCTGCCTACGGGTAGGGTCGCAATCACGCGCTGCCCAAAGACAGGCAGTGCCAGGGCTGCGAAGCTGAATGCCAGAAACAACAAGAGAAGTCGACGGACGGTGTGCATGGCGGACCTCCAACAGAATCTTCCCGAGGTTCGGCCAGGATGTCTCGGTTGACCCTCGTTTCGCGGGGTCGGGCGCATCAACGAACCGGCAACCAGACACATTGCCGAAAGGAAGGAGATTGCCGATTGCGTAGCTACCGCGAATAGTAGCACGATTAGAGGCCAAACCAAACTCCTTTCGTTGTTTTCGGTGAATAAGGACACACGTAGACTCCGAAGTGAGAAGGCAGGTGGAGCTTTGATGCTTCCACCTGCCTTGGTGAATCGGCCGACCGAACCGCGACTTCCAGCTACGGCGCGAAGTAGCTGGAGATGTCGAGGATCAGTTGGGTGAGCCCGGATGCGTAGGCATCGACCTTGCCGTTGCTGGTGGGGACGATCGCCATGTTGTTGGTGATGGAGCCATCCAGTGCGTTCAAGGTCGAGACCAGCGGTTTCGGGTCGCCGTCGGGCCATAGCGTCAGGTAGCCGAGTGCGCCTGTCGGCACTACCGTGGCGTTGAACACATAGGCCTGCGCCGTAGCAGGTGGTCCACACGCGCTATCCACAACATCCACCGGAGGACTCAGAGTCCCGCTGAACGGCTGCCCATTGCCGATCTTGCGCGTGTCGATGACGCGGCAAGGCGCCGTGGGATACAGGGACAGTCCGCCCGTACCCGGCGCTGCGAAGTAGCCGTTGATATCAATGATCACATCGGTGTCGTTGCTGGGATAAACCGAGATGTCACCGCTGGTACCCGCCGGCACAATGGCCGCATTGGCGATGATGGTTCCGGGGACATCGTTCAAGGTTGAAACCAGCGGCCGCGTCTGGCCGGTGGGCCAGACCGTCATGTACCCCAGTCCGCCGTGGGGCACGACGGAGAAATTCAGCGAGTAGGCCTCGGCGCTGAGAGGAATGTTGCAGGTTGTGGCAGCCAGGATGGGGAAGTCGCGTTCCTGGTGGCCCGGCAGGTACGGCGGTCCCAGGCCCGGAGGATAGGTGCTGGCAGAATCAGTTGCGTGAGCCCCGACGCATAAGCATCGACCTTTGCGTTGCTGGTGGGCACGATGGCCATGTTGGAAGAGAAGGACGTATGGAGACCGCAGGAAGAAAAAGGCAGGTGGAGCTTGGATGCTTCCACCTGCCTTGGTGAATCGGCCGACTAAGTCGCCACTTGCAGCTACGGCGCAAAGTAGCTGGAGATGTCCAGAATCAGTTGCGTGATTCCGGCCGCGAAGGCATCGACCTTTCCGTTGCTGGTGGGCACGATGGCCATGTTGTTGGTGATGGAGCCATCCAGTGCGTTCAAGGTCGAGACCGTCGGTCTCGTTTCGCCGTCTGGCCACAGCGTCAGGTAGCCCAGAGCGCCGCTCGGCACGACCGTCGCGTTGAAGACATACGCCTTCGCCGTGGCCGGGGTTAGGCACGGACTATCCACGACATCCACCGGGGGACTCAGGGTTCCGGTGAAGGGCTGGCCGCTGCCTACCGCGCGGGTGTCGATGACCCGGCAAGGCGCCACCGGATACAGCGACAGTCCGCCCGGACCTGCGGGCCCGAAGTAGCCGTTGATGTCAATGATCACGTCGGTGTCATTGCTGGGATAGACCGAAACGTCGCCACCAGTGCCGGCGGGCACAATCGCCGCATTCGCGATGATGGTTCCGGGGACATCGTTCAAGGTGGAAACCAGCGGCCGCGTCTGGCCGGTGGGCCAGACGGTCAGGTAACCCAACCCGCCGTGGGGCACGACCGAGAAGTTGAGCGAATAGGCTTCGGCGCTGGTAGGAATGTTGCACGTAGTGGCGTTGAGGATGGGGAATTGCCGTTCCGTGTGGCCAGGCAGGAACGGCGGCCCCAGACCCTGGGGAAAGCCGCTGTTGCGCGTGTCGGCTACGCGACATGGCGTCAGAGGATAGAACGCCAGCGTGGAACCCGATACTGGCGCGAAATAGCCGTTGATGTCGAGGATGACGTTGGTGGTGTTGGTGACATAAATGCTGACCGCGCCTTGATAGCCGGCGGGAACAATGGCGGCGTCAGCCTTGATGCGGCCGTCGAGCGAGTTCAGGGTAGCGACTATGGGCTGCCGTTCGCCGGTCGGCCATATCGTTAGGTAACCCAATATGCTGGCGGGGACCACGGAAACGTTCAGCGAGTACGCTGCCGCAGTGTCGGGAATGTTGCAGCCGCCCAATTGCGGAATCGGGAAGTCTTCCGAGGTGCCAGCCGGTATCGGCCCGCTGCCGCCGTTTCCCGGCCGCGTGTCCACCAATCGGCACGGGATAACAGGGACAAATTGCAGAGCATTGGGGGGTACTCCGCCGAGTACTGAAACCGTTTGGTCGCCCGTGTTGGAGACGTAAACCCGGTCGGTGGCCGGGTTCACCCAGGACTCGACCGGTGTGTTGCCGACGCCGATGGTAGTGGTAGCCAGGGTGGTTCCGTCAATGGTGGTCACGGTGCTCGCGCCAGAGTTGCAGACATAGATCTTGTTGGTGACCGGGTTGACCTCAACGTCGGCGGGAGTTAACCCAACGTTAACTGTTTGGGTGGCGAGGGTGACTCCGTCGATGAAGGTCTCGGTGTTATCGGTGCTGTTGGAGACGTAGGCCTTGTTGGCCACCGGATTGTACGCCATCGCGCCCGCTCCCTTGCCGGTATTGGCAGTTGTGGTAGCCAGGGTCACTCCGTCAATCTGGGTCACGCTTCCGACATAGTTCCCGTTGCCGTTGGGATCAGCAGCGCACGGCAGACTGCTGCCGCAAGAATTCATCACCCAGACCTTATTGGTCGCCGAGTCGGCGAAAACGAGCGCTGCTCCAACCCCGACCGTAACCGTGGCCGTAACCGTGTTGGTCGCGCCATCGACAACGCTGACCGTCCCATTGGCGGGGGTGGCGTTGCAGCCAAATTGGTTGCCGCAATAATTTACCACATAAATCTTGTTGGTCACTGGATTGACTGACGCCGATTGGGGATAATTTCCCACCGTGACCGTGGCAACGACACTGTCGGCATGTCCATCGATCACGCTCATCGTGGTGCCTTGTCCGTTGCCGTTATTGACCACGTAGATCCTATTGGTTAAGACATTGATGTCCCCGTAGGTCGGATGCGCCCCGACGGGGATGGTTGCGGTAACGACGTTAGTGGCCCCGTTGATCACCGAGACCGTACCGTCACGCCGATTGGTGACATAAATCTTATTGGTCAAGGGATTGATCAGCACGAATGCAGGGTGGATTCCGACGGTGATCGTGGCGTCAACCGTGTTGGTGAGCCCATTGATGACGCTCACCGTTCCAAGGTTTGCGCAGCTCGGATCGTTGCCGCAGTAATTCGCCACGTAGGTCTTGTTGGTTACGGGGTTGGTGGCCAGATAGTAGGCGCCCTGCTCTACCGGAACTGTAGCGAGGAGGGTCTGAGCTACCGCAGGCAGGATGGCTGCTGCGAACAGGAATAGGAACAGGGAGGCTAAGGTTAAGCCACGAACTCGCATGTGTTTTCTCTCCACGTCGCTGCAAGGGATTGCCTGTGATGGGAAGCACCCTGTCACCGCACGGGAACCCGGCGATCAAGCGTGCTTCGTTAGCAGCTTTGGTTGGTCTGTCGTATATTTATCTTCGTTATCTGGAGAATTTGGGCAACAGGTATTGCGGGACATTTGGGGACATTCCGGGACATCGCGAGCCATGAGCGACTTGGACGGGGCGAAAATCGCGAATCAGCGGCTGGATTCGTGGAAGGAGATCGCCACCTTCTTTCGCCGGGATGAGCGCACGGTCAAGCGCTGGGAGAAGGAACGCGGGCTCCCGGTGCACCGCCTGCAAGGCAGTGCGACCGGCCGGGTTTACGCCTACTCCGATGAACTGTTGCGCTGGATGAAATCGCCGGTCTCCGCCGAACCGGCGGCTTCGACCGTGGAACCCGCGGAAGCGGACCACGACTCCTCCGCCGTAGAAGTTCCGCAGGCTGTAACTCTTACTCAGGTAGCTTCCGCTCAAGCCGGATCGAACTTACGTCGCCGCGCTTCCGACAAAGTCCGCCCAGCACGATGGGGGCGGCTGTTCGGAGCTTTGGTGCTGGCTGTCCTGCTGGTCGTCACTGGCGGGTTTCTATATCTTAAGCGGGTGTCGTTGCGCGCCGGCCGGCCGGATGTTTCCACGGGAAAGCCGCTCGCCGCGGGTCGCACGACAAATCCTGAGGCGCGGGATTTCTATCTCAAGGGCCGATATGAGTGGGACAAGCGCACCCCCGAATCCTTGAATCAAGCAGTCGATTACTTCACCCAGGCGATTGTCCACGACCCCAACTATGCTCAGGCTTACGTAGGACTGGCCGATTGCTACAACCTGCTCCGCGAATACAGCGCGATGCCGCCCGAAGAAGCCTATCCTCGGGCGCTGGCGGCCGCCAAGAAGGCGGTGGAGTTGGACGACTCTTCCGCCGACGCGCACACCTCGCTGGCGTTTGCAACTTTTTATGGCAGCTTTGATGCCGCTGGCGCGGAGCGCGAGTTCCGCCGTGCTCTTGCCTTAAACCCCAGCGACGCCAGGGCCCATCACCTGGTATGCCACGTCGCTATACGCCGAAGGGCGTTATGCGGAAGCTCTGGGCCAAATCGAAATAGCCCAACAACTCGATCCAGCCTCCAATGCGATCCTCGCCGACAAGGGACTGATTCTGCTCTATGCCGGACGGAGGGAAGCGGGCATCGCGTTGCTCAAGCAACTGGAGAGCGCCGAGCCTGCATTTCTTTCGGCCTATCGCTATCTGCAATACGCTTACCTCATGAATAAGGATTATCCGGCCTACCTGGAGGCGGGAGCAAAGGCGGCGCGCTTGCGGCATGACCCGCGGGAGCTTGCGATGGTCAACGCGGAAGCGAAGGGGTTTGCTCGCCGGCAGCGGCAAGGCATGTTCGAAAGCATGCTTGAGGAACAGAAGAAGCTCTACGCCGAAGGACATCTGCCAGCTTATGACTTGTCCTCAACGTATGGTTTCCTGGGAAACAAGGCGAAGGCGCTTGAGTATCTCCGGAAGGCTTACGACCATCATGAATCAGGGTTGATGTCTATCCGCAACAATCTTGGCTTCGAAGGCCTGCACAGCGATCCCGCCTTCCGTAAGTTGGTGGTGCAGGTGGGGCTGCCTCCGCTGCCGTAACTACAAACTCCGCTTATATCGGGGCCCTTGGCAGCGGGCACGGTGCGAACGTGTCCGCCGCTAGGAGTCCAGCAAGACGCACCGAGCGCCCTACGGTGCGAAGTAGCTGGAGATGTCCAGAATCAGTTGCGTGAGCCCCGACGCATAAGCATCGACCTTTCCGTTGGTGCTGGGCACAATCGCCATGTTGTTGGTGATGGAGCCATCCAAGGCGTTTAAGGTCGAGACCGTAGGCCGATTGGTGCCGTCCGGCCACAGGGTCAGATAGCCCAGCGCGCCTGTCGGCACCACCGTCGCGTTGAAGACATACGCCTGCGCCAAGCTGGGTACGCCACACGGGCTATCCACCACATCCACCGGAGGACTCAGGGTCCCGCTGAACGGCGGACCAAGTGGGCGGGTGTCAATGACCCGGCAAGGCGACACGCCGTACAGCGACAGCCCGCCCTGTCCGGCCGGCGCGAAGTAGCCATTGATGTCAATGACCAAGTCGGTGTCGTTGGTCGGGTAAACCGAGACATCGCCGCTGGCGCCCGCAGTCACGATGGCGGCGTTGGCAATGATCTGACCGGGGATGTCGTTCAAAGTGGAAACTACGGGCCGGGTTTCACCGGTGGGCCACACCGTCATGTAAAACAGCGAGCCGTGGGGCACGACCGAGAAGTTCAGCGAGTAGGCTGCTGCGCTGAAAGGAATGTTGCAGCTCGTGGCATTCAGGATGGGGAAGGCGCGTTCCTGGCCGCCGGTCAGAAATGGCGGTCCCAGGCCTTGCGGATAACTGCTAGAACGCGTGTCGGCGACGCGGCAGGGCGGCAGCGGATAGAAGGCCAGCGTGGAACCAGAGACCGGCGCAAAGTAGCCGTTAACATCGAGGATCACATTGGTCGTGTTGCTGGCATACACGCTGATGAATCCGAAGGCGATGCCCGCCGGAATGATCGCCGCGTTGGCCTTGATGCGGCCATCCAGCGAGTTCAAAGTGGAAGCCAAAGGCTGCGGCTGCCCCGCGGGCCACACCGTCAGGTAGCCTAGCGGCCCGTTCGGAACCACCGAGACGTTCAGCGAATAGGCGGCTGCGGGAGGCAGAGTTCCACAGTCGCCCTCGCTCGAAATCGGGAAGGTCTGGAAAGTACCGCCTTGAATCGGACCGCCGCCACCGTGCTCCGGCCGGGTATCGATAGCGCGGCAGGGCTGAGTGAGCGGAACAAACTGGTAAGGAGTGACCCTAGACAAGCTAAAGACGGTGCCGCAGCCCCAAGGAGCGTCACACGTCATGTCGCCGCCTCCGGACGCTGTCCCGTACAACAGTCCGCTAGTGCCTTGCACTAGCGTGCCTTCCGGCACTGCACCATCAGGGCAGCCATATCCCGAACAAAAGCTGTGGAGCACGGTCAGCGTTCCGGTTGGGGTGATGCGGAAGACCGTGCCGACATCGGCCAGCCCGCCCTCGTCGGTCGTCCCATAGAGGTTGCCGTCGGTGGCCTGCACCAGTCCGGCATGAGGTTCGGCGCCGTCCATCCCGGCGAAGTTGAACAGCGTGGTCAGCGTACCGCTCGGGGCGATTTTAAAGACCGTGCCACAGCCTCCGTTGGGACAGTTGTTGTTGGCCCCGCCGTTTGAGGTGGTGCCATAGAAGTTCCCGTCGGTGGCCTGCACCAATCCGGCTAGAGGCTGCGCTCCGTCTGGGCCGGTGAAGTTGTGCAGCGTGGTCAGCGTACCGCTTGGGGAGATTTTGAAGATCGTGCCACAGCCACCGGAGTTACACTTGCTAAGGTCCCCTCCTTGGAAGGTTGTCCCATAGAAGTTCCCGTCGCTGGCTTGCACCAGGCTGCCCACGGGGGCGTTGCCGTCCGGACCGGAGAAGCTGTGCAGCGTGGTCAGCACACCGGTTGGGGTGATCTTAAAGACCGTGCCTTGGTTGTTGGCCCCGCCGGCCCTTGTCGTGCCGTAGAAGTTCCCGTCGCTGGCTTGCACCAGCGCGCCTGCGGGGGCGGCGCCGTCCACACCGTTGAAGATGTGCAGCGTGACCAGCGTGCCGCTCGGGGAAACCTTAAAAACACTCCCGGGGCCATTGCAGGTCAGGAAGGCACCTCGTGAGAAAGCCGCGCCGTGGAAGCTTCCGGTGCTGCAAAAGGTCATGCCGTAGAAGTTCCCGTCGCTGCCTTGCACCAACGGGCCGGGGCTTATGCCGTCTGGACCGGAGAAGCTGTAAATCACGGTCAGCGTGCCGCTTGGAGTCATCTTGAAGATCGTGCCACAGCCATAGGAGCTGCAAGTGCTAAGGTCGCCCCCGAGTGAGGTTGTCCCGTAGAAATTCCCGTCGGACGCCTGCGTAGGAGACGACAAGGGTTCAAAACCGTTGGTTCCGGTAAAGCTCACCAGCGTAGTGAGGGTTTGTGCAGGCGACGTAATTGCGGCCGCGGCGCAAAACATAAAAACCATGGAGAGCATCTTTGCTAAGCTAAGTTTCCTAGTGGCGGGGATAAATGGCCTCCGGTTCTCTTGGTCGATAGGTGTTCGACAGTGCACTTGGTGGACACGGTTCCGCGCTGCCACATTCTAGAACCCAGCGACTTAGGTTTCAGTGACCGTTGTCACACGGGCGATTTCAGCAACCGCGCGTGCGGATTTGTGGTGGCAAGCCGCGCCTCATATTCGCGGCGCAGCTCTATCGCCCAGGCGATGCTGCGTACGCGACGCACTACCCAATCTGAAAACAAACTGGCGCTGCTTCCCTCTAAGGAGCAGCGCCGGAGTGTTTCTGGCGGATTTCCGATTGGTGCAGGTCAGGGGCTGACTGATTCTTGAACCGGCTTCCCTACGGCGCGAAGTAGCTGGAGATGTCGAGAATCAGTTGCGTGAGCCCGGACGCAAAAGCATCGACGTCTCCATTGTTGGTGGGCACGATCGCCATGTTGGAGGAGATCGATCCGTCCAGCGCGTTCAGGGTCGAGACCAACGGTTGGGCAGTGCCGTCGGGCCACAACGTCAAATACCCCAGCGGACCTGTGGGAACGACGCTGGCGTTGAAGACATAGGCCTGCGCCAAGCTGGGTACCCCACACGGACTACCCACCACATCCACCGGAGGGCTCAAGAGTCCATTGAAGGCACCGCCCGCCGTGCGGGTGTCGATGACCCGACAGGGCGTCACACTGTAGAGCGACAGTCCACCCATACCGGCCGCCGCGAAGTAGCCATTGATATCAATGACCAAGTCGGTGTCGCTGGTCGGGTAAACCGAGACATTACCATTGGTGCCGGCAACCACAATCGCGGCATTGGCGATGATCTGACCAGGGATGTCGTTCAAGGTGGAAACCGTAGGCCGGGACTCACCTGTGGGCCACACCGTCATGTAACCCAGCGGACCGTGCGGAACCACTGCGAAGTTGAGCGAATAGGCGGCGACGCCGCTCGAGGGAATGTTGCAGGTGGTGGTGGCATTCAGGATGGGGAATTGCCGTTCCTGGCCGCCGGGCAGGGAAGGCGGTCCCAGGCCCTGGGGATAACCGCTGTGGCGAGTGTCGGCGACCCGACAGGGCGTCAGCGGATAAAAGGCCAGCGTGGAACCAGACACCGGCGCGAAGTAACCATTGACGTCGAGGATCACATTGGTCGTATTGGTAGCGAAGACGCTGACCTGTCCATTAGTGCCCGCCGGCACGATCGCTGCGTTGGCCTTGATGCGGCCATCCAACGAGTTCAACGTGGACACCAACGGCCGCGTCTGCCCCGCGGGCCATACCGTCAAGTAGCCCAGAGATCCGTTCGGAACCACCGAGACGTTCATGGAATAAAGGGCTGCCGAAGGCATAGCGGCGCAGCTGCCCGCGCCGGAAATGGGGAAGTTCTGGGGTATGCCACCCTGAACCGGACCCCCACCTCCGTACTGCGGGCGGGTATCGACCGCACGACACGGCGGGCTCAGGGGCACGAACTGCTGCGCGGGAGGACAACCCGAGAATTTTGCCGAAGCGATCCGCGTACTCCAGTCGAAACGCTGAGTGACCAGGTAGTACTCAGTGGTGTACCAGAAGATGCAATTGTCCACGGGATCAATCCGCATGGCGCTGTAATCGCCCCAGCGGTCGGATGTGTCGGGCTGCGAACCGGTTCCCGCAACCACCGAAACCTCGCTCTCCAAGGTGCCCAGCGTATCGGTGGGCGTGCGTCCAGCGATAAAGATGGACGGGAACATGCTGGTACTGGACTCGCTGTACCCCAGCAAGATGTCGTTGTTCTGGTCGCGGGCCACGGAACCCATCCATCGCCAGTTGGTGTCGGGAGCGTAGGCACCCTGCTGCGCGATGGCCAGGTTGGTAGGATTGACCACGGTCTGTGTGGTTGCAAACTCCATCCAGCGGACGCCGCCCTGCCCGCCCGAGGCGGTCACATCAAAGTTCACATACCAGTGCTGCTTCGGAGTTGGAAAGGACGAGGTGTCATTGTAGTAGGCGAAGCGATACATCAAGCGATCACCAAGTGAGTCCAGTAGGTCCGAAATACCCTGCTGCGGAACACAATTGCCGCCGTAGCTGCCGTTACAGCTAGGGGTAAAGCCGGCAATGGATACCAGTTGGGAATTATTGTTGCCGGTGATGAACGAATTCGCCGGGGTCGCGAAATCAACGTGGAAGGAGTACACGGACAGATGAGAATTATCCACACCTCCCACGCCGCCGATAAAGAACTCATCCTGACCTGCCGGCGGAGGGGTTGGCGAATCCACATCTCCAGGCAACAAGCTGTAGTCGTTTGGCGTGAGCTGGAAGCACTGCTGTTCCGCCGTGGAGTTCCCCAGCAGCAACTTGGCGCGGTTGTAGGCACAGATTTGGGAACCTTGGAAGCTGCTGCCGCCGGACCCGAAGTTGTTTTGCGCCTGGAAATAACCGGTGGGCCAAACCCCGATCTTGGGGTAATCGGGGAAGCCGTTGCCAGGGACAGAAAACTGGTAAACATAGTAGTTACCGGTTGCGTCGGCGCTGGTAGAGACCGCGATGCACATGGCGTACGGAGAAACGAACACGTTCTGGAAGAGCAACCAGCGATGGGCGACCCTGTCCCACTGCACAATGGGGTCGCCGGAGTCGTTGTTGGCGCACAACGTTCCGGGGATGCCCGACACCCAAAGGGAATTGCCGTCGAAGGGTCCAAGCAGCGGGTTGCCGCTCTTGTCGAATACCTCCCAGGAGGTGTTCACGTACTCGACGAGCTGGGTGTCGCCAACGGCCATGTTGGTGTCGGGAGGAGCGAACCCTCTGGTGAAGCCGGGGAAGCCGTTGCCGAGTCCAAGAACATTGATACCGATCGAGTAATTCGCTGAGCCTCCGGCAGTCTTCTGTTCCACGCGGTCGACCACGGGACCAGCGGGACGCATTGGAATGCGATGGACCGGGTTTGCCTCATGAAATCCATATTGCGGTGCGCGCGGCAGCTTGGCCAAGTCCCGGAGAGGCGCCGAAATGCCCGAGGCAACGGCGTGATTGACTGTGGGCTGCGAAGAGTTGTTCTGCGCGGTAAGCGGCACGCCAAAGAACAACGCGAGCATGCCCACGGCGGTGGTGGACAGGCGAAGAATTTTCCTGGTCATATTCCCATCCTCAATTCTGTACAGCGTTCTCTTGATTTGGCTGCTTGCTGCAACGGCCAAGAGCGGGCTTCGTGACCCAATCCATGCGCTGCTCCACGCAGCCTCGAAGGATCGCATTCGCGGTTAGGGTCCGCGCGTGCTCGCCGTTGGTCAACATATCCACGGCACCATGCTAAGCCTCTAGTCATTAACGGCTGAAGCGGAAATCTCTCTCGATGAGTACTCGTAGCACGGGCCTGCTGGTCCGGGCCTATTCACTCGATGTCTCTAAACACGCAGGACATCCGCAATCGGAGCGCTTGCTCGACGATTGGAGCAGTCCTGCTGTTCTCTACCAAGTGTCCGGGGGGATAAGGGCATTCAAGCACCTCGACCGCATCTTGGATGTGACCTTCCTCACCCAATCGCGTGATGGGTTTTGTGAGCCCAGCGCTAAAGGTCTAGCGCTGGGCTACGTGGGAAATAAGACCGCGTCCCCAGGGCGCCAAAGTTTGCGATGCAGTCTCTTCAGCCCTACGGCGCGAAGTAGCTGGAGATGTCCAAGATCAGTTGGGTGAGCCCGGACGCATAAGCATCGACCGAGCCGTTGCTGGTGACTGCCGCAACATATTTATGATGCGTGAGTCCAGTAGGAACGATCGCCATGTTGGAGGAGATTGACGCGTCCAGCGCGTTCAGCGTCGAGACCAAAGGCTGGTTGCTGCCGTCAGGCCACAGCGTCAGGTAGCCCAGCGCGCCGACTGGCACCACACTCGCGTTGAAGACATACGCCTGCGCCAAGCTGGAGGCTGCACACCCCGGATCGACCACATCCACCGGCGGACTCAGGAGTCCGTTGAAGGCGCCGCCCGCAGTGCGGGTGTCGATGACCCGACAGGGCGTCACACCGTAGAGCGACAGTCCACCCATACCGGCCGCCGCGAAGTAGCCATTGATATCAATGACCAAGTCGGTGTCGTTGGTCGGGTAAACCGAGACCTCGCCGCTAGCGCCTGCAGTCACGATGGCGGCGTTGGCAATGATCGTCCCGGGGATATCGTTCAAGGTTGAAACCGTAGGCCGGGTTTGACCCGTGGGCCACACCGTCATGTAAAACAGCGAGCCGTGGGGCACGACCGAGAAGTTCAGCGAATATGCGGCGACGCCGCTCGAGGGAATGTTGCAGGTCACGGCATCCAGTATGGGGAAGGCCCGCTCCTGGCCGGCGTTCAGGAACGGCGGTCCCAGGCCCGGGGGATAGGTATCGTGACGCGTGTCGGCGACCCGGCAAGGCGTCAGCGGATAGAAGGCCAGCGTGGAACCAGACACCGGCGCGAAGTAGCCATTGACGTCGACGATCACATTGGTCGTGCTGGTGGCGTACACGCTGATCTGTCCGCTGGTGCCCGCCGGAATGATCGCGGCGTTGGCCTTGATGCGGCCATCCAGCGAGTTCAAGGTGGAAGCCAGCGGTCGCGGCAGTCCCGCGGGCCACACCGTCAGGTAGCCCAGAGATCCGTTTGGAACCACCGACACATTCATGGAATAGGCGGCAGCGGAAGGCAGAGTCTCACAACTGCCAGCGCCGGAAATGGGGAAGTTCTGGGGTATGCCACCCTGAATCGGGCCCCCACCGCCGCGCTCCGGCCGGGTATCGACAGCACGACACGGCTGGGCCAGGGGAACAAATTGCAGAGCGGTGGGAGGAGTTCCGTCGATCACCGAGACCGTGCCGTTGAAGGTATTGCAATAGACGTCGTTGCCGCAAATGTTGGGCACGTAAATTCTATTGGTCGCTGAGTTGACCGCCACGGCCCAGGGAAGAGACCCGACGCCAAGGTTGGCGAACACAAGGGTCGCGCCGTCAATGACAGTCACCGTTCCAACGCTTAGGCAGGAGGGATCGCTGCCGCATTGGCTGGCGACATAGATTTTGTTGGTTACCGAATTGACGGCCGCGGCGTACGGGGATCCCCCCGCAGGAACGCTGCTGTAGGCAAGGGTTCCGCCGTCGATCACCGACACGGTTCCGTCAGAAGCGCCCTGGCAGGAAAAATCGCCGTAGCACATAGTGGGAACGTAAATCTTGTTGGTCACCGAATTGACCGCTATCGCGTGAGGACCATATCCGCCGATGGCAACGTCGGTGGTGGCAAGGCTGGCGCCGTCAATCACGGTCATGGTGGCTGTGCTTCCACAGTAGGAATCGTCGCCGCATTCGTTGGCGACGTAGATCTTGTTGGTCACCGGGTTGACGTCCAGAGCGTAGGGAGAATTCCCCACGGGAACCGTGGCGGTGGCAAGGGTCACCCCGTCGATGACGGTCACCGTCCCGAAAGGGTAGGGGGGGTATTGGGAGCAGTAGGAATCGGTGCCGCAGTAATTGGCGACGTAGATCTTGTTGGTCAGCGAGTTGACCACTGGGGGGTGAGGGCCAGGCCCGACACTGACGGTGGAGGTGGCAAGGGTAGCGCCGTCAATCACCGTCACCGTCCCGTCATAGGTATAGCAGTAGATATCATTGCCACAACCGTTGACGACGTAGATCTTATTGGTCACTGAGTTCACCGCCACAGCGTTGGGGCCACTCCCGACGGTAACCGTTGTGGTGGCAAGGGTCGCGCCGTTAATCACGGTCACGCTGCCCCAGCCACAACTGGAATCGTCACCGCAGTAATTTGCGACGTAGATCTTGTTGGTCACCGGGTTCACCGCCACGCCTTCGGGGGAGTATCCCACATTGACAGACAAGGTGTGGTTCGTCGCCCCGTCGACCACCGTTACTGTACCGCGACTGTAGTAGGAGCACGTAGTATCGTTGCCGCAAGCGTTTGCAATGTAAATCTTATTGGTTACCGGATTGAGTGCTTCAGTGAAGGGCATTACACCTACTGGTACGGTTGTAATCACTTGCTGCGCGAAGACAGGCAGCGCCAGCACTGCCAAGCAGACGATAAGAATCAATACATAGAGAGCACGACGAACGCTTTGCATGACTACCTCCCGATCTCAAATCAGCTTTTTGCGAAGCTCTGACACCCGACAAGAACCATCAGAGAGAGAAACTGGATTATGGAGGTCGCAGTCACTAACAAAGAAGAGTACAAAGCAAGGCTAGAGCGAGATGTGCATTAGCGGAACGATGACTAGTTTTATCGGCGAAGCGAGTAAGGCCCAACCGTGATGGCACGCCCAAATGAGGGCGTACGGGGGTCAGAACGGCCTGGGTCGCGCGGCCAGCCGCCAGTAAGAGGATTGAGAAAAGAGGAATGGCTTCGTACGGCTGGGTCTCGGACTCGTCGTAGGTGGTTTCCAGCGCATCTTCTGCGGGAACAGCAAAAGACAGGCTCAAAACCAGAAGCACGAAAAGGATGAGAGCGGAGCGCGGCTTTCTCATTACGCCCACTAGACAGAAGTAGTGTATTCCAGTTTGGGCAGATTCCCATTCATGAGTCAATAGAAATGCGGGGGTGATTCCCTAATTGGGACTGAACATGGCTCCGTCTGTTTGCAACCTGTCACCTTCATTTTTCGCTTGCGACAAGGCGGCGGACCCTACATTCCGTGTTGTCCATGATTCGACCGGAATCAGCCCATCAGCTTCCCTGAATCCGACTTCTGGAGGATAAGTTGGCGATCGGTCTCGCGGCGACACTCGTTCTCCTCTGCAGGCCCTACGGCGCGAAGTAGCTGGAGATGTCGAGGATCAGTTGCGTGAGCCCGGACGCATAAGCATCGACCTTTCCGTTGGTGCTGGGCACGATCGCCATGTTGGAAGAGATCGATCCGTCCAGGGCGTTCAGCGTCGAAACCACGGGTTGGGTGGCGCCGTCGGGCCACAGGGTCAGATAGCCCAGGGCGCCTTGCGGCACTACGCTGGCGTTGAAGACATAGGCCTGCGCCAAGCTGGAGGCCGCACACCCTGTGTCCACCACATCCACCGGCGGACTCAAGGTGCCGGTGAAAGGCTGACCGCTGCCAACATGACGGGTGTCAATGACCCTACAAGGCTGTACGCCGTACAGCGACAGCCCACCCTGACCCGCCAGTGCGAAGTAGCCATTGATGTCAATGATCAAGTCGGTATCGCTGGTCGGATAAACCGAGACATTACCACTGGTGCCGGCAACTACGATCGCGGCGTTGGCAATAGTCTGACCCGGGATGTCGTTCAAGGTCGAGACTGTAGGCCGCGATCTACCCGTGGGCCACACCGTCATGTAACCCAGCGGAGCGTGGGGAACGACGGAGAAGTTCAGCGAGTAGACGGCCGCATTCGAGGGAATGTTGCAGGTCGTGGCATTGAGGATGGGGAATTGCCGTTCCTGGTGGCCCGGCAAGAACGGCGGCCCCAAGCCTGGGGGATAGCTGCCATCGCGCGTGTCGGCGACGCGGCAAGGCGGCAGGGGATAAAAGGCCAGCGTGGAACCAGTTACCGGCGCGAAGTAGCCATTGACGTCGACGATAAGGTTGGTCGTGTTGGTGGCGTACACGCTGATCTCGCCGCTGGCTCCCGCCGGCACGATCGCGGCGTTGGCCTTGATGCGGCCATCCAGCGAGTTCAACGTAGAGGCCAAAGGCTGCGACTGTCCCGCGGGCCACACCGTCAGATAGGCCAGAGATCCGTTCGGGACCACCGAGACGTTCATGGAATAGGCGGCTGCGGAAGCCAGAACCCCACAGCTGCCCGCGCCAGAAATGGGGAAGTCCTGGTGCGTGCCACCTTGAATCGGGCCATTGCCACCGTACGCCGGCCTGGTATCGACCGCACGACACGGCTGAGCCAGCGGAACAAATTGCAGGGCCGTGGGAGGAGTTCCATCAATCACCGAGACCGTGTTGCCCTTAGAGTTGGGGACGTACACCCTGTTGGTCGCGGAGTTCAGGGCCAAGCCGTACGGGTGATTCCCGGCGAAAACGTTCGTGGTTGCACGAGTGGCGCCGTCGATGACCGTCACTGTCCCATTGGTCTGACAGTTGGGATCGCTGCCGCACGGGTTGGCAATGTAGATTTTGTTGGCTACCGAATTGATCACCATGGTGTCCGGATAAGTCCCGGCCGCCCCGGTAGGAATGCTGGCAGTACCAAGGGTCACGCCATCGATGACCGTCACCGTTCCGTTAGGGGCGAGTTGGCAGGAAGGATTGCCGAAGCAATCGGCGGGAACGTAAATCTTGTTGGTGGCCGAATTGACCGCTATCGCAAATGGATAATAGCCGCCGATGGCGACGTCGGTGGTGGCAAGGCTGGCGCCGTTGATCACCGTCATGGTGGCGGTGCTGGCGCAGTAGGGATCATCGCCGCATTCGTTGGCGACATAGATCTGGTTGGTCGTGGTGTTGACGTCCAGGGCGTCGGGAAGGATTCCCACATTGACAGAGGTGGTGCTGTCGGTGGCGCCGTCAATGACCGTCACCGTACCGGGACCGTGGGGGGACGCGCAGGTGGGATCGTTGCCGCAAGCGTTTGGAACGTAGATCTGGTTGGTCACCGAGTTCACCACGGGGGCGTAAGGATTGGCCCCGACGGGAACAGTGGTGGCGCCAAGGGTCACGCCGTCAATCACCGTTACCGTTCCGCTGTAGGTACTGCAAGTGACATCGTTGCCGCACACATTGGCGACGTAGATCTGGTTGGTCATTGGGTTCACCGCAATGCCGTAGGGATAGCTCCCGACAGTAACGGTGTTGGTGGCCAGGGTAACTCCGTCGATGACGGTCACGGTCCCGTTGCCGGCACAGGGGTTGGGATAATCAATGCAGTTATTATTCACCACATAGATCGTGTTGGTCACCGGGTCCACCGCGACGACCACGGGATAAAATCCCACGTTGACAGACTGGGTATTGTCGGTGGCGCCGTCGATGACAGTCACCGTCCCCTGGCTTGCACAGGTGGGATCGGTGCCGCAGTAGTTTGCCACGTAGATCTTATTGGTCACCGGGTTCACCGCTGAACTCTGGGGATAGGAACCCACCGGTACGGTTGCAATCACTTGCTGGGCAAAGACAGGCAGTGACAGCACTGCCAAGAAGCTGAATGTAAGAAACAATAAGAACAGTCGGCGGTCGGTCTGCATTAGGTTCTCCGAAAGAATACCTGCGGGATTGGCCAGGGTGTTGCTGCCATACTTTGGTTTTGGTTCTCATTTGACGCTGGGAACGAGGCACCTGATTGTAATGAAGTGGATTGCCGAAATGTTTGCCAGTGTGGGCGGATAGTAGCACGGTTAGAGCTCTACGCCAACTCCTTTTCGCCGTTTCAGCGAACGGTTCGAACGATGATCGACCCTGTAACTTGGCTGGCCAACAGCGACTTTGCGCCGAAGTGGAATGCGCGGGCAGAAGCCCTGACTGGGTAGCTGCTCCGCAGAAAATCATTTACTACCGTTCGGCTTCGCTCAAGGCAGGCTCCGACACGGAGGCTTTGGCTTCTGTGGAGTTTTCTTCGCGATCTCCGTGCCTCCGGGGTCAATTTCCATTCCCAAGGGCGGGCCGCAGGGCGATGTGACATTCGCTAGTCGGGACGACGCTTCCCTAGGCGGACATTTCCCAAATTGGCTCTTTGCAAACTTTCGTTACCCATCCTTAGAGGAATTTAACCCCGCCTCTGGCGCATAGGGTTGTAGTCTCAAGCTAAGGCAAGAGATCTGTTGCCCCCGCGTCGGCTCGTCAGGTTGGAGGTAGCAGATGGCTTCCGAGATCGAAGTTGTGCACGCCCAGAGAGAGACGCAGAGCGACGCGACCATGCCAGTTGAAGACAGCGAGGCAGGCAGCCTGGTTCGATCTGACGCGCTGACGGAGAGCGTAAGCCAGGCACCCATGGGACCACCGAAGCCATCCTTCAAAGACAGCCGGCAACTCTCGTTAGGGCTGGGCATGTCGTTCGCCCTGCTGATCGTCATCCTGCTGGGAACCGCCTATCTGACGCTGGATCGCATGCAGCGCATGAATGCAAGCGCGGAAGACACGCTCAACGAAGGCCTGCTCGAACTGCAACTGGGGCAAGAGGCCCTGCGCTACTCCAGTGAGAACAGCCGAATCACCATGCAGATTTTCCTGTTGCAGCGGCCAGAGGAGATTGGCCAACTGCTGCCCCGCCGGGCGGAAAACACCCGTCAGATATCCTCTCTCCTGGCGGCCCTCCAGACTCATTGTCAATCCGACGAGGAGAAGCGACTGCTGGAAACGGTGAAACAAACCCGCGGACCCTACGTTGACAGTTACCTGCGCGCGCTGCATTTGCTACTCACCGAAAAAGACAGGCCCGCCGCGACCGAATTAATGATCCAGCAAACCACCCCTGCGCTGTTCCGGTATCACGCTGCCTGGGACGATTTTTTGCGGTTCCAGAAGGAACAGGTCAGGCTGGCCAGCGAGCAGAGCAAGCAGCACAACGCCACCGGCCGGCGCATCATGCTCCTCTTTATTCTGCTTATGGGCGTGCTGGCGGGGGCCATCGCCTGGCTGGCCACCCGCAAGGTGGCGCGCGAGGTGAGATCGCGTATTCGCATGCAGGAGAAAGTCTCCGAGCTTAACACCGAGCTTGAACAGCGCGTAGCCGAGCGTACCCAGGAGCTGGCGCGCACCGAGAACCAATTGCGAGGCTCCCTGGAGGAAATGCAGGAGTACACCAAGGAAATTGAAGCCATCAACGAGCTGGTCGAACTGCTGCAGTCGTGTCTGACCCTGGACGAGGCGCGCCAGCAAGCTTCCCGCGTTCTGCAGCAGCTCTTCCCCTCGGGGGCAATGTTGATGCTTAACCCATCGCGCAATCTGCTGGAAGTGGTCCTCAGTTGGGGCGCCTCTGCCATAACGCAAGGTCCTTTTGCTCCGGAGAGCTGCTGGGCTTTGCGCAAAGGATGCGTGCATGTAGTGCAACCCAACAACTTTAGTTTGCTCTGTGGGCATACCGACCAAGCTTCGGCCGCCTGCCATCTCTGTATTCCCATGGTCGCTCAAGGCGACTCTCTAGGCGTGCTTAGCATCAACGATCCCGGCTTGTGCGATTCCAGTGCCCATCCGCGGCTGCGTCGGCGCAAGCAGGATCTGGCCACTACCGTGGCCGAACAGATTTCGCTGGCCTTTGCCAACCTCACGCTGCGCGAGACTTTGAAATACCAGTCCGTCCGCGATCCCCTCACCGGCCTGTTCAACCGCCGTCATATGGAAGAGTCCTTGGAGCGGGAATTGCTGCGCGCCGCCAGAAACGCAAAGCCGGTGACGGTATTGATGATCGATATCGATCGCTTCAAGCTGTTCAATGACACCTTTGGCCACGAGGCGGGCGACATCCTGCTGCGAGAATTAGGCTCCGTCCTCAACTCCATAACACGCGGCGGCGATATTGCCTGCCGCTACGGGGGTGAGGAGTTCCTGCTGATCCTGGCGGAGGCTAGTCTGGAGACCGGCTGCGAACGGGCCGCCAAGCTCAGGGAGCAGGTCGCAAACCTGCAGATCGGTTATCGCGGAGAAACCCTCCGACGGATTACCGTGTCCATCGGGGTGGCCGCATTTCCGCAGCACGGCACGTCTGCTGCACCGCTTCTCAGGTCGGCGGACGAAGCACTGTACCGCGCTAAAGCGGGTGGAAAGGACTGCGTAGTGGTTGCCGACGCAACTAGCACGGACACGCCGGCTCTTAGCGTTAGCAGGTCCGGCTAGGCGTTGGCCTGCTGCAACACCTGCGAAAGCTCTTCCCACTCCGCCAGCAGCGGTCCGAGTCCGTTGCGCCGCTGGGCCAGCAGATCGCTCCAGTGCGCCGTTTCCTCCGCGCTGACAAACGACTGCAACTCGCGCTCACACTCGGCGATCCCGCTCTCCAGTTGCGCAATCTCCTCTTCCACCTGCTTGCAGCGCTCTTCCAGTTGCTTGCGCTTGATCGGGTTCACCCGCTTCCTCGCGGCCGGCTTTCGATCTTCATAGCCCGGGACATCTGACAATGTGGGAGCCCAGGCGCTCGATCTATTGCGCGGACCGGTTACCTCCTCCGCCAAGCCAGCCCGCTGCTTGCGCCAGACGTAGTCTTCGTAATTGCCGGGAAAAACTTCAACCCGGCCAGCGCCGATTTCGAAGACGCGAGTGGCCAGCTTGTCGATAAAGTAGCGATCGTGCGAGACAAAAACCACGGTGCCGTTGTACTTCTCCAACGACTCCAGCAGCACGTCTTTGGCGCGCAGGTCGAGGTGGTTGGTAGGCTCGTCGAGCAGCAGAAAGTTGGACGGATGCAGCAACATGCGGGCCAGCGCGTAGCGGTTGCGCTCGCCGCCTGAAAGCACCCCAATCGGTTTGAACACGTCATCTTCGGAGAAAAGAAAGCAGCCCAGCATGCCACGCAATTCGGTCATCGACTTCTGCCCCGCCACATCCGACAAATCGTCGAGCATACGGCGCGTGGCATCGAGTTCCTTATATTGGTCCTGCGCGAAATAGTCCGGTTCTACATGGTGGCCAAGCTGCAGTGTGCCCGCGGTGAGCGGTTCGATGCCAGCGAGAAGCTTGATCAGCGTTGATTTGCCGGCCCCGTTCACGCCGACCAGTGCGATGCGATCGCCACGCTGAATGGTGAAGTCCACCTCGCGGAAGACCTCTTTCGCACCATAGCTTTTCGCTACGCCCGCGCACTCAACGACCAGCCGTCCGCTGGGGTTGGGCTGAGGGAAGCTGAAGTGGATGGTCCTCTCGTCCGGCGGAATCTCGATGCGATTGATTTTCTCCAGTTCCTTGATGCGGCTTTGCACCTGCTTCGCCTTGGTCGCCTGGGCGCGGAAGCGGTTGATGAATGCTTCAAGCTGCTCGATGCGCTCGCGCTGGTTCTTGTAGGCCGCCACCAGCGAGTCGCGGCGCTCCTGTTTCTGCTGCAAATACTTCTCGTAATTTCCGCTGTAGAACTGCACCCGCTTGTTCCAGATTTCGACGATGCGATCCACGGTCACGTCGAGGAAGTAGCGGTCGTGCGAGATGAGAATATAGGCGAACGGATATTGCAGAAGATATTGCTCCAGCCAGTTGCGAGTTTCGAGGTCGAGATGGTTGGTGGGCTCGTCGAGCAGCAACAGATTGGGTTTGGCCAGCAATAGCTTGGCCAGCGCGATCCGCATCTGCCAGCCGCCGGAAAACTCTTCCGTCTGCCGCGTCCAGTCTTCCTTGCGAAAGCCCAGGCCGTCGAGCACGGTGCCGACCTGCGAATCGAGGGCGTAGCCGTCGCGCACGCGGAACTCGCCGGTGATGCGCTGATAGCGGTCGGCCACTTGCGCGTAGTCGCTGGAAGTATGGTCCAACTCGCCCATCTTGTGAGCGAGTTCTTCCATCTCGTGCTCCAGCGAGCGCAGGTCGCTGAACACCGACATGCATTCGTCGAACACGGTGCGCCCGGAGAGCTGCAGGCCATCCTGCGACAGATAGCCGAAGGTCATGTTCTTCGCAGGTGTGACCGTGCCGTAGTCGAGCGATTCGAGCCCGCCCAATATTTTCAGCAGAGTTGATTTGCCGGTGCCGTTGGCGCCCACCAGCCCGACGCGATCGCGCGGGGTGATGAGCCAATCGAGTTCATTGAAGAGTAGCTTGGGACCGAAACGTTTCCCGGCGGAAGAGAGCTGGATCATGATGGGGCGCTAGTTGCTCTTCTTCTGGCCCCGAAGAATGCGCTCGTCAATGGGTTTGCGGCCGGCAAAACCCTCCTCGGTGCCATGCCAATGCGTGAGCTTCTTTTCGCCCAGCTTCCAGCAGAGCAGGATGACTTCTTCGCCGACGATGCAGGGAAAATCGAGCAGGCCGATATCGAGATCTTTCACCTGGACGCCGGTGGCGTCGATCTCGGCAACGGCATCCTTGGCGCGCTGCACCGCCTTCTCGCGTTCGGCCTTGCGGCGGGCCACCGACACCACGTTCACCAGGGTGCCGCCGTTAATGAAGATGCGGTTGGCCAGCGATTGCAACTCGCCATCAACTTCTTCGATCAGCGCCTTGGCCTGCATGGCGGAGCGGAGCAGCGACTCCAGCACTGGCAGCAGGGTCTCGGCTTCGGAAACTGTGAACGTGCGTGCCATATCTATACTTTCCAGCTTGGCTTGATGGTGGGCCTGGTGGCGATTCACCATGCGGCGGCGATACTCCCGCAGGTCTGACCAAGAGCGCGGAACACGCCGCCAATACTTTTCCCGTGGACGTTTGCGAATGATCACTGTATCTCTAACATTCTATCAAGCGCCACGCGCGCCCATTTCTTCACGCTGTCTTTTACCTTGATCTGATTGACGATGTTGCCCTCCACCAGGTTTTCCAGCGCCCAGCACAGGTGTTGCGGCGAGATGCGGAACATGGTGGTGCACAGGCAGCCGGAATCGTCGAGCGTGATGACGCGCTTGTCCGGGTTTTCCTTGGCCAGGCGGTTCACCAGGTGGATCTCCGTGCCGATGGCGAACGACGATCCGGCGGGCGCTTGCCGTACAACCTTGATGAGGTAATCAGTTGAGCCGATTCCGTCGGCTTTCTGGCAGACCTCCCAGCGGCACTCGGGATGAACCATGACCTGGATGCCGGGATAGTTTGCCCTCACCTTGTCCACATGTTCCGGCAGAAAACGCTGGTGTACCGAACAGTGCCCCTTCCACAAAATCACTTTGGCTTTACGCAACCGCTCGGCGGTCTGTCCACCTTGCAGCATGTAGGGGTCCCACACCACCATTTCGTCCAAGGGAATGCCGCGCGCGTAGCCGGTGTTGCGGCCCAGGTGCTGATCGGGCAGGAAGAAAATCTTGCCGGTGCGGCGGAGCGCCCATTCGAACGCGCCCTTGGCATTGGAGGAGGTGCAGACCATGCCTCCGCGTTCGCCGCAGAACGCCTTGATGGCGGCGGTGGAGTTCATGTAGGTGATGGGGGTGATGCCGCTGCCTTCGTCGTCGGTCACGCCAAGATTGACGAGTTGCTCCCAGGCGTCTTCCACCTGCGAAATCTCGGCCATGTCGGCCATGGAGCAGCCGGCGTTCAGGTCGGGCAGGATGACCGCTTGCCCAGGACGCGCCAAAATGTCGGCGCTCTCCGCCATGAAGTGCACGCCGCAGAAGACGATGTAGCTGCCTTTGGCCTGCGCCGCCATCTGTGACAGGCGGTAGGAATCGCCAAGGCAATCGGCGAAGCGCACCACTTCATCGCGCTGATAATGATGACCAAGAACGATGCACTCGCTGCCCAAGGCAGCTCTGGCGTCCGCAATGCGGCCGTCCATGGAGCTATCAGGAAGTACGAGATAGTTTTCGAGCGAGCAGGATACCGCTTCAGTAATCGGTGCTGTAGCCACTATTTGTCTCTGCCTTCAGTCCCAGCCGCGCGGCTCCGTTGCTCGGAATCTCACGCCCCGGAACGGGGATGTTGAAAGCTGACCTGCGGCTCCAGTAGATCCACTACCCGCCACGGCGGGCCCGACCTACGGGGATGTTGAAGCTGCAAGTTGACGCTTCTTACTGCATTCGATGACCTGGACCGCGCCTGCGTTACAAAAACACGAACCGCACCTCACACGGCGCGGTGACAAGGACCGAATGAATCTATTGTGGCGCGTCGAGAGGGATTGTGCAAGCTGATAGCTGACAGCTACCCCCCAATATGCACCATCGTTCTGGATGCCGGTATGAAGCCTGGCTCGCCGATGTGGTGGCGCTCTTCCTTGTGCTCGACGGCGTGAACGATGAACTCGACCATCTCTTCGTCGCCGGCGCCTTGCGCCATCAAGCCAGCCAGATCGTGCTCGCGGACTGAAAACAAGCAGGTGCGGATCTTGCCATCTGACGTTACACGGATTCGGCTGCAATGCCCGCAGAAGGGATGCGACACCGGCGCGATAATTCCGATCTCGCCAATCCCGTCTTCAAACACATAGCGGCGGGCGGTCTCGCTGCGCGCGTGGCCGATTTCGCGCAGCGGCATGAACTCAGCCATGCGGCGCACGATTTCGTCGAGGGTCACGACGATCTCCGGCGACCAGACGCGGTCTTCTTCCAGCGGCATGAATTCGATGAAGCGGACGGCGACGCCTTGCTCGCGGGCGAAGCGGCCGAAGGCGGTGATCTGATCGTCGTTGAAGCCGCGCAGCAGGACGCAGTTGATCTTCACCGGGCTGAGCCCGGCACTTTGCGCGGCGCGGATTCCGGCGAGCACACGCTCGTAGCCGTTGGGTACGCGCGTGATGCGTGCGAATTCTCCTGCATCGACGGCGTCCATCGAAACCGTTACCCGTGTCAGGCCGGCATCGGCAAGGGGCTGCGCCATCTCGGCCAGTAGATGGCCGTTGGTGGTGATGGCGATATCAAGGGGCTGGCCTTCAAGCGTGCGCATGAGACCCAGTTCGCGGACCATCTCCCCCAGACCTCGGCGCAACAGTGGCTCGCCGCCGGTGAGGCGGACCTTGGTGATTCCCAGCCCAACGAACACGCGCGCCATGCGCAGGTAGTCGGCAATGGGCATCTCGGGAAATTGCGGCCCGCCGGTGCCCGAACGGCAATAGACGCAGCGGTAGTTGCAGCGATCGGTAATGGAGATCCGCAGGTCGTTGATGCGCCGCCCGAATTTGTCGGTGAGGAACACAGCAGTCAGCTCTCAGCCGTCAGCTTTCAGCTAAAACCTGTAATGTGCAAGGAAGGGACAGGCGCAGCGCGAAGGAAGACACAGCGCGGCTGATCGTTTCCTTTCCAAGCACGGGAGGCGTGAACGTTTCCCTTCACACCCTCGGTTCCGCAAAATCTGCAGAACACCGCCGCCGCAGCCTTGGGTATTCCGGTAGGCCACGGAGGTCGGAAACAGTAGTTACGATTATAGATGAGTACCGCAGTAGAAAGCAGCACCCAGAAAAGGAAAATGCTCATTGGCAAAAGCATTTCCTAAGCATCAGCGAAAAGCGAATGGCGAATGGCAAAAAGCCGCCTCGTTACATCCCTTCGTAGTTCGGCCCGCCGCCGCCTTCTGGCGGGACCCAGGTGATGATCTCGTATGGGTCCATGATGTCGCAGGTCTTGCAGTGCACGCAGTTCGATGCATTCAGATGGATCTGCAATCCGCTGGGCGTATCTGCGGCTTCGACCATCTCGTAAACACTGGCCGGGCAAAAATTCTTGCAAGGGTTGCCGTACTCTGTTACGCAGCGCTCGTTGCAGATGTTGGTGTCGTGGATCACCAGATGCGCCGGCTGGTCTTCTTCGTGCTTGGTGCCGGAGTAATACACGTCGGTCAGCTTGTCGAAGGTGAGTTTGCCGTCGCCCTTGGCGGGACCGATGATATCCGCCTCCGGGCCGCCGTCCGCCGAAAGCCGCTTCAACTGCTCCATGCGACGATGCCCCGCCTCGTTGGTGTAATGCGGGTGCAGGCCGCGGCCACCCGTAAACTGCTGCATGCCCGCGTGGAACATGCCCGCGACGAGGCCGCTCTCGAATCCCTGGTGGAAGTTGCGCACCGGCCAAAGTTCGGTCTTAATCCAACTCTTCTCCACGCGGTCCTGAAATGTCTCCAGCAGGGCGAGCGAGAAATCGTTCTTCACCATGCCATCGAAGGCAGTCTCGGCCGCCAGCATCCCACTTTTAATGGCAAGATGAATCCCCTTCAGCCGCTGTGAATTCAAGAAGCCGGCAGAGTCGCCCAGGACCATCCAGCCATCGCCGGCCAGCGGGGGAATGCACCACCAGCCGCCGTAGGGCAGCGACTTGGCGCCATAGCGCACCATCTTACCGCCCTCCAGTAGCCGGGCGATGAACGGATGTTTCTTGAACTCCTGGAGCACGCGATGCGGATCAAGACGCGGATCACGATAGTCGAGCCCGGTGACAAAACCCAGCGAGACGAGATTGTCTTTGGCGCCGTAAATCCAAGCGCCCCCATATTCGTGGAAGGTCAGCGGGTAGCCCATGGTGTAGATGACCTCGCCCGGCGCGACGCGCCCGGCGGGCAGCTCCCACAGCTCCTTCACTCCGACCCCGTAGGTTTGTGGATTGCGTTCTTTATCGAGCTGGAAGCGGCCTATGAGTTGCTTGGTCAGCGAGCCGCGCGTGCCTTCGGCCAGAATCACAACCTTGGCTTTTAGATCGTAGCCGGGCTCGAAGTTAGACTTGCGCTCGCCGTTCTTGTCCACGCCTTTATCGTCGGTCCGCACTCCCACCACGCGCCCGCTTTCAAAAAGCAGCTCGGAGCCGGCAAAACCGGTGAAGACCGTGATCCCCGCCTCTTCCACCTTGCTGCCCAGCCACTTCACGAACTTGTTGATGGAGATAACGTAGTTTCCATGGTCGCGCATGGCCGGAGGCGTGATGGGGAACTTGAACTTGCCGGTGCGGGTCAGGAAGTAAACCGCCTCTTTCACTACCGCGGCATCAAGTGGCGCTTCCTTTTCGAAGCCGGGCAGCAGCTCGCGCATGGAGCGCGGGTCCAGCAGCGCGCCCGACAGACAATGCGCCCCTACCTCCCTCGCCTTCTCCAGGAGGTAGATATTCTCCTTAGTGAGCGGGGCGTCAGGATGGCTGGCGTTGTGCTCGTCAATAAGCTGCGACAGGCGCAAGGCGCAGGCCATACCCGCGGGGCCTCCGCCGACGATGACGACATCGGCTTCCATTACCGGACGTTCAACACCCTCAAGCGGTTTACGAAAAACGATCATTAGGCCTTTCCGAAAAAGTACATGATTATTTTATCGTCACCCTCGATGACAAAACTGTGACGAAGAAAACTGTGACATTGTTACAGCCGCTCATCGCAGGTCCCGGGCAGGTGATGTCCCCAAATTACAAATTGATGTTACGCAAAAAGAACGGCGCAAGTTCATGCGCCGCTCCCTACTTCAAGAATCTGCCGGCGTGCGCGATGCTGCTAAGCGCCTTTCGTTTTTTTCACTTCTTCGATCAGGGGTGGAACGATATCGAACAGATTGCCGACCACGGCGACATCGGCGATTTCAAAGATTGGCGCCTCTGCGTCTTTGTTGACGGCAATAATAGTACGCGCGCCTTTCATCCCCACCACGTGCTGAATCGCACCGCTGATTCCCAGCGCGAGATACAGCTTGGGTGCGACGGTCTGTCCAGAAGATCCGACCTGACGCTCCATGGGCAGCCAACCGGCATCGCAAATCGGGCGTGACGCCGCGATCTCGCCGCCCAGCGCGTCGGCCAACTGCTGAGCAAGTGCAATGTTCTTCTGCTCCTTGATACCGCGGCCAACAGCGACAATGACCTGGGCCTGGGTTAGATCGACTGCCTGCTTCGCCTCTTTGAACGGGGCCTCGGGTTTATTGCGCACCACACCGTCGGCCACGTCGAGATTAACGGTTTCCACCGGCGCGGCTGCGTCCCCTTGTACGATCTGGTCGGCACGGAATGCACCATTCTGGAAGGTCGCGAAGTACGGAGGACCACCAACGAACGACACGTCGGCGGCGAACTTTCCCTGGAACATCTGGCGTGTGAACCGCAGGTTGCCGCCCTCATACTTGTAGCCGACGGCATCGCTGATGAGCGTGCGATTCAAAGCGGCAGCCAGCTTGGGAGCGAAGTCGCGCACCTGGTAGGTGTGCGGCATCAATACGAGCTTGGGCTGTTTCTGCTCGAGGAACGGTTTCAGCGCGGCCACAAAGCCATCGGGGGTGTACGGCTCCAGCTTGGCCGACTCGAGGTCGTACACCTTCGACACTTTTGTCGCGGCGATTTCTTTGGCGATGTCGCCCACGCCGCTGCCAGCTACGGCCGCTTCCAGCGTCCAGCCGGTTTCAGCGGCGATCGCCTGCGCTCCGGTGATGGTCTCCCAGGAAACACGATTCAGCTTGCCTTCGCGTTGCTCTACTACAACCAGGATGGTATCTGCCATTTCGATCCGATCTTATCTGCCTTTATTATTGTCATCCCGAACCGACTTTAGTCGGTGAGGGATCTGCTTTTCCGACTTTTTCCGCAGCATGTTCCAGCTGCGCGCATACGTCGCCGCCGCTTCAGCGATTGCGGCGTCTTATGCGAGCGCCGACGATATTCAACAGCAGACCCACGGCGACCAGCACGCCTGCGATGATCTCAAACCGTGTCTCCCCCAGCTTGCGTGCCGCCGGCTGAAAGAACATGACTAGGAATGCAAACAGCACCAGCACCCAGCCAATGATCACGAAGGCTGAGCCGGTTTCACGTTTCTCTTCTGACGATGGCATGGTCGCCTCCTACCCGCCGCCGCGGGCGCCGACTTGCCAATTCACTGACAGCCAAACTTTCAAGCCCGGTGGCGACCTTGCACCTGCGGACGATCAGGCGGCCAGGGCCGCTCGAATACGCCTTAGATCACGCGCAGCTCGTTGCGCAGCTTGTCCACCAATTTCTTGGCGATCTCTCCCGGCGGACCTTCCAGCACTTCGGTCTTCTTGGTCTTCTGCGGGATGTACAGCTTCTCGATCCTCTGCAAGTTTTCGCCGAGCGCCGGCTTGACTTCGTCAAAGCTCACTTTCTTGAGCGGCTTGTTCTTCGCCTGCTTAATGCCGATCAAGGTCGCATAACGTAATTTGTTGATGCCCGACTGGATGGTCAGCAGCGCCGGCAGCGGCATCTCGACAAACTGGAAGAAGCCTGCCTCGAGTTCGCGTTTCACGCGAATGCCGCTATCGCTCTTTTCGATTTGCATGATGATGGTGGCGTGCGGCCAGCCCAGCAGCTCAGCCAGAATGACGCCGGTCTGGGCAAAGCCGTAATCGTCGGACTGCAAGCCGGTGAAGATGAGATCGAAGCTCTCGTCCTTGATGGCCGCGGCGAAGGCCTTCGCAGTGTTGAACGCGTCGAGGGTAACGAAGCCGTCGCCTTCCAGGTGAATGGCGCGGTCGGCCCCCTTGGCCAGCGCCTCGCGCAAAACCTGCTGCGCGCGGGGCGGGCCGCCGGTGATCGCCACCACCTCGCCGCCGTGCTTCTCTCTCTGTCGCAGCGCCTCTTCCAGAGCGTAAGCGTCGGGCTCGTTCACTTCATAGGAAACATCTTCGCGAATCCACGTGCCGCCCTCATTCAGCTTGAGCGGCGCGTCTTTCTGCGGGACCTGCTTCATGCAGACCAGGATCTTCACCAGGGCTCCTAACGCTCCACGGAATGCTCCGAGCGCATACCGTGAAACGGGCAAGTATAAATGAGTGGCGCGAGGATGGGAAACGCAGAGGTGACAGTCTAGTTCCGAAGTGGAACTGATTGGCGCGATGAAAATGCGACGGAGCAGTCCGCCGCATGTCACGAAGACTACATAGTTAGGAGTTTGCCCGCTCTCGCTCGAGTAGTTTTCTCTTCCGCTCCAGCCCCCAACGATATCCCGCCAGATTCCCGTCGCTGCGGACTACGCGATGACAAGGCACGGCCAGCGCCACGGGATTCGAAGCGCAAGCGCGAGCCACGGCGCGGACCGCTTTCGGATCGCCGATCGCGCGCGCGATCTCGGTGTAGCTGCGCGTCTCGCCGCGCGGAATCCGTTGCAACGTCTCCCAAACTTTCTGCTGGAAGGCGGTGGCGCGCACGTCAAGCGGCAGGTCGATTATGGTCTTATCGCCGCCGAGGCTGGCCAGCAGCGGCTCGATGTAACGACGCATGGCCGCATCGTCACGATGCAAGGTCGCTGCGTGGAATTCGCTGCGCAGGCCGCGCTCCAACTCGGTCGCGGTCTCGCCAAAGCGAACCGCGCACAGGCCGCGCTCGGTGGCAGCAACCAGCATTCGCCCCAGCGGAGTCGGCGCAATCGCAAACATGATCGTCGCGCCCGCGCCCCCGCGCCGGTAGGCGCCCGGCGTCATGCCAAGCTGTTGATCGGACTTCTCGTAGAGACGGCTGGGCGAGCTGAAGCCTGCGTCGTACAGTGCGGTGGTCACATCCCCTGCTTTGCGTAGTTCGGTTTTGACCTGCTGCATGCGCCGCGCTGATTGATATTCGCGCGGACTGAGCCCGGTTGCGCGTTTGAACAGCCGTTGCAGATGGAACGGGCTAAGCCCGACACGCTTGCTGAGTTGCGCGAGCGTAACCACGCCTTCGGCGCTGTCGAGCAACTGCCGCGCCCGCAGCACATATTGCGCCTGAGCCGAGATTTCCGTCGGCTTGCAACGCAGACAGGCGCGGTAACCAGCGCGCTCGGCTTCACGCGGATCGGGAAAAAACTCAACCGAGTCGCGCCGCGGGCGACGGCTGGGACACGATGGGCGGCAGTAAATGCCGGTGGTGCGCACCGCGAAAACGAAGCGGCCGTCCTGCCGGGCATCGCGCGCCATCACTTGTTGCCAATGATTTTCGTTCCGGTTTTCATTCTGACTTTCATTCTGAAGTTGGGTTTGCATGGTCACAGCGTAGCTGCGGCTCCGAGGCGGCGCTATCCGGCCCTTGCGGGCAAAGCGTTTTGACAACGCCGCTCCTTTCAGAGCTGTATTGCCACCGACCGCCGCCTTCGGACTAGTCCCAATCTTTCTCATGTTCCCAAACGTCGTGCAAACTCAATTTCAGTCCCCGGGCATACCAGATGTCGAACTTCTCCAGCGCGTACGGATACTCAAAGTGTCCCGCCCATTCGGCGTGCTCGGTGATGCTCTTGAGATGCGCGGGATTGTCTTCATCCACCACGATTATGCTCTCGCCGGTGTAGCCGTGAATTCCCCAGTACCAGTAGTTTTGATGAAAGCAGACCGCCGGCGGCAAACCATACTTTGGTCCGAAATAGTCGATCGCGCCAGCCTGCCCGTAATCGCCGGTCTTGATGGCGGTCTTGGCCTGCACGTCGGGCGGCAGGCTGTGATAAACGCGGGCCACTTCGGCCACCATGGCTTCCCAGCCAAGCTCGTCGGAATAGTACTGCGGCAGCGGAGACCGCGCGTGACTGTGTTCGCTAATTGGCGGCGTGAAGTGGATCGCCCGCGTGAAAGCGACAAACTGTGCGGGACTGATGACCGGCGCAATCAGCGGCAAGAACACCAGCGCGGGAACCACGAGCACCAGAACAAACACGGGTTTCAGCCAGGTGCGCCGGGTGCGCTCGATCCAGCTTTCGCAGACCACGCTCCCAGCCGCGAACAGCATGGGATACGCCGGAGCGACGTAGTAATCTTTGCCATGCAGGATCATGAAGACAGCGAGTGTGACCAGGTAGGCCCAGCCGAGAACACGATAGCGCCGCCCTTCGCGGCCAAAGAAGAGCCAGGCCAATCCGGCCAGCCACAGCGGGAGCGCGAAGGGATTCACCATCAGGATCTGTCGCAGAAAGAACCCAACGGGATTCAGTTCAACGTCTCGGCCGCTGGCGTGGATGTTGTGCATCAACTGCACGAACGGCCAGTCGCGGTGAACATTCCACAGCAAGTTGGGCAGAAAAATCAGAAATGCGATCACGCCCGCAATCCAGATCCACTTGTGGGTGAAGGCCTTGCGCTCCGGCGTGAAAAGCAATCCGGCGACGATGCCCATTCCGAACACGGCCATCGAATACTTGTTTTCGAGGCCGATGCCCGCCAGCACCCCGAACCACAGCCACAATTTCTGATTGCCGGTCTGGATGATGAGGATGACGACCGAGGCACAGCCCATCCAGAACAGCGCTTCGAAGTCGTTGGTCCCAAGCAGGTGGCCGTTGATGACGAAAACGGCGGAAACTGCCATGGCCAAAGCGGACAATGCCATTGCGAAGCGGCGTCCGCCGAACTGGTACGCCTGGTAGCCGGTAAGTGCGATGGCCCCGCAGCCCGCCATTGCCGGGATGAGGCGGATGACAAACAGCGAAGACCCGAACAGTTTGGTGACCAGCCAGGTCACCGCCGAAATGAACGGCGGCATGTCCACGTAGCCCCAGTCCAGATGCCGGCTGCAGGCGACGTAGTAGAGCTCATCGCGAAAGATGCCGTAGCGGTTGGCGGTCAGCAGATGGAGCAACAGGCGCGCCGCAACAATCAACGCGACGGCCGCAAAGCCAGTCGCATACCAGCGCACCGGATTCTTGCGATGTTCAAACTGAGAGAGGTTAGGAGCGGTAGCCATCCAGTTCTCCGGAGACGGAATGCCCACCGAGAATGATACGGAATCAGCAGGGAGTATGTTTCAGTGGATCTGAACAGCTCCGGCGGTGGATCGTTGGCTCGACGTGCTGTCTTGAAAGTGAAGGTTAGGAGACGAGCCCAGCCCGGGCTGCCTTTCGTGCGTCCAAACACGGTAAGATAGTAACTTCACCCGACTACTTGCGGTATTGCGGCGGAACCGGGTCCCATGGAACGCCGCTTTTGCGCTCGACGGGGTGGGGAGACCATGTTCGAAGTCACTGTAGAAGATACGTTTTCCGCGGGACATTACTTGCGCAACTATCGCGGCAAGTGCGAGAAGCCCCACGGACACAACTATCGGGTTCGCGTCACCCTCAGCGGCGAGACCTTGGACCAGGCCGGGCTGCTGCTGGACTTCAAGGACCTGAAGGACGTTCTGCGCCCGGTGATGAACTATCTCGACCACCAGATGATGAATGAGTTGGAGCCGTTCACCACCATCAATCCTTCGGCGGAGAACCTGGCCAAGTATTTCTACGATGAGACCAACTCGCGGTTGAAGCAGGGCACCAATGGCCGGGTCCGGGTGAAGGACGTCACCATTTGGGAGACCGACACGACCACCGCGAGGTACAGCGAATAAGCTTCGCGTTCATGCAGATCATCGAGATTTACAAATCGCTGCAAGGGGAGTCCTCTTACACCGGCCTGCCCTGCGTGTTTGTGCGGCTGGCGAGATGCAATCTGCGTTGCACCTGGTGCGATAGCGAATACACCTTCAAGGGTGGCCAGCGCATGGGCCTGGAGGAGATCGAAGCTGAGGTGCATCGCCTCGCGCCGGAGGGCGGCCTGGTGGAGATCACCGGCGGCGAGCCGCTATTGCAGGAACGCGAAGCGGTCCCCCTGATGGGACGACTCCTGGCCGTCGGATACACCGTCCTGCTGGAGACCAGTGGCGAACGCCCCTTGGAGCAAGTTCCCGCTGCCGTGGTCAAGATTGTGGACGTAAAATGTCCTGACTCCGGCGAGGGCGATACCTTTCGCATCGAAAACCTCGACGCGCTGGGCCGTCAGGATGAAGTGAAGTTTGTCATTGCCAGCCGTCAGGACTATGAATTCGCGTGCGACTTCATCCGGCAGCACGGGCTGAATTCGCGCGTCGGCACGGTGATTTTGTCCCCGGCGTTTCGCAAGGACGCGTCCGGCAGCCGTGATGCCTCGCATTGCATGGTTGACCCGCAGCACCTGGCCGAATGGATGCTGGCGGATGGACTGAACGCGCGTCTGGGGCTGCAGATTCACAAGTTCATCTGGGAGCCCGAGCGGAAGGGTGTTTAGAGACTTAGCACTATGCACGATCAAGCACAGGTGGTGGTGGCGCTCAGCGGCGGGATGGACTCCTGCGTGTGTGCGGCCCTCGCGGTGCGCGACTTCGGGGCCAACGCGACCGCGGCGCTTCACATCGGTTACGGGCAACGCACCGAGCGCCGCGAACTGGCTTCCTTCCAGGCGATTTGCGACCGCCTGCAGATTCGCCAACGTCTCGCCGTTCGCACCCCGTTTTTTCACGCGATTGGAGGCTCCGCGCTCACCGACAACAATATCTCGATTCCCGCTGCCGGCTCCCAGATCGGTCTGCACATTCCGGTTACCTACGTTCCTTTTCGCAATGCCCACTTCCTGTCGGCGGCGGTGAGCTGGGCCGAAGTGCTGGGCGCGGCCCGGATTTACATCGGCGCGGTGCAGCAGGACAGCTCCGGCTATCCCGATTGCCGTCCGGAGTTCTACCAGGCGTTCAATGAAGTGATTCGCAGGGGTACCAAAGAGGGAAGAATTCGCGTCGAAACGCCGTTGATCGCATTGCGAAAGGTCCGGATTGTGACGCTTGGCCTTGAATTGCACGCTCCCTTCGATTTAACTTGGTCATGCTACGGTGCCGAAGATCGGGCTTGCGGCATTTGCGAGAGTTGCGTGTTGCGGCGGAAGGCCTTCGCAACCGCCGGAGCCGTTGATCCTATTTCTTATGCGGCGCAAACGGCGGCTCCGTTTCGGGATTAGTGGCCGTTGCTATAGTGAAGCAGTCATCATTCCGTTTTATGGTTGGAGGAAAAATGAAGAAACATATTTCCCTCGTCATATGGCTGGTATTGCTGGTCGCGATCAGCGCGGCTCCGGTTTGGGCGCAGTTCACCGGCACCGTGAAGGGCGTTGCCAAGGATGAAAGCGGCAAGCCGATCCAAGGCGCTACGGTGGAGCTGTTAAGCGCCGAAAACGGCAGGAAGATCAATCTAAAGACCAATTCGAAAGGCGAGTATTTTTCCATCGGGATTGCTTTTGGTACTTACAAGTTCAGTCTGATGGTGGACGGCAAGGTGGTCGACTTTTTCGACAAAGTGCCGGTCCAAGCGGGCGAGGAGCGAGTGATAGATTTCGACCTGGCAAAGGAAAAAGCGCAGGCGGCGCAAAAGGCTGGCATCACTCCAGAGCAGCAGAAAAAGATTGAGGAAGTCCAGAAGCAAAACGAAAAGATTAAGGGTCTGAACGCGCAGCTGGCAGAGGCGAAGCAACTGGAAACGGCTGGTGATGCTGGCCAAGCACAGGCTACGCAGCTCGAAGCAGCAGGCAATCACGACCAGGCGCAAGCCAAGCAGCTCGAAGCGGCTGGCAATTATGACCAGGCCATCAGCATTTTGCAGCAAGCGGCTCAAGTCGATCCCAGTCAGGATGTGATCTGGGCAAATCTAGGCGAGGTAAAGAGCAAGGCCAAGAAATATCCAGAGGCCATTGAGTTTTATCAAAAGGCAATCGCCCTCAAACCCACCAACGGCCCCTACCACAGCGCACTTGCCGACGCTTTGGCCAAATCGGGCCAGACCGACAAAGCCGTGGCGGAGTGGGCTACTGCCGTGCAGAATGATCCGACCAATGCTGGGACCTATTATTTCAACGAAGGCGCCGTGCTCACCAACACCGGCAAGGTGGATGAAGCCATCGCTGCATTCGACAAGGCGCTGCAGGTTGATCCCACCCGTGCCGAAGCCTACTACTGGAAGGGTGTCGACCTGATGGGCAAAGCCACGGTCAAGGGCGACAAGATGGTTGCGCCTCCGGGGACGGCGGAAGCCTTCAACAGGTATCTGGAACTGGCGCCCACCGGCAGGTTCGCCGATCCCGCCAAGCAGATGCTGGCCACTATCGGCGCTCCGGTGGAAACGACTTACGGAAAAAGCAAGGTGGCGCCCAAGAAGAAGCCGTAAGCGGAGGGTTGTGCTGTTTTGCAAGGGCGGCTGCGTACCGCCCTTTGCGTTTGACCGCAGCCTGGCGTCTGACAGGAAGTACTCTTTCCGGGGCCCCGTTCTAGCCTGCTTTTGGCTAGGGCGACGCAGTTAGCACCCACTCCCTGGCGCCGCCACGTCTCACTGCTGTGTGACCGCCCTCACAGCGCGAAGTTCGCGCTTGGTTCACCATATTGGCAAGGAGAAAAGTGTCCCCACCTCATGGGTCTAATGACGCTTTTTATGCACTATGCAAAGAGTGCTTATCCTGGGAGCCGCTGGACGAGACTTCCACAACTTCAACGTAGTTTTTCGAAACAACCCTGAATTTCACGTCGTAGCTTTCACCGCAACCCAAATTCCCGACATCGCCGGCCGCCGTTATCCCGTGCAATTGGCGGGCGATTTCTATCCCGATGGCATTCCCATCCTGGAAGAAGACAAGATGGAAGAGATCATCCACGACCAACTCGTCGATGTGGTGGTCTTCTCTTACAGCGATGTCGCTTATCCAACGCTGATGCACCTGGCCTCGCGCGCCGTCGCCGCGGGCGCCGATTTCTGGCTGCTGGGCGTCGAACGCACGCAACTGGTTGCCAAAGTGCCGGTCATCTCGGTCTGCGCCGTCCGCACCGGCTGCGGCAAGAGCCCGGTCTCTCGCCGGATTGCCACCGAGCTTCGCAAGCTCGGCTGGAACCCCGTCGTGGTCCGTCATCCCATGCCTTACGGCGATCTTGCCGCGCAGCATGCGCAACGCTTCGCTTCGCTGGCCGACCTCGACAAGAATCTCTGCACCATCGAAGAGCGTGAGGAATACGAGCCTCACATTATTGAGGGCACCACAGTCTATGCCGGGGTCGATTACGAGGAAATCCTGCGCCAGGCAGAGAAGGAGGGCGATGTCGTGCTGTGGGACGGCGGTAACAATGACACTTCGTTCTATCGTCCCGATCTCGATATCGTTGTCCTTGATCCGCATCGCCCGGGACACGAGTTGGCCTACTACCCCGGTGAAGTGAACTTCCGCAGCGCGCACGTGCTCATCATCAACAAGGTTGACACGGCCGATCCCGACGGAATCAAAACCGTGCGGCAGAACATCGCGCTGTTTAACCCCAAGGCGCAAGTCATTGAGACCACCTGCAAGGTGACCGTGGCCGATCCCGAAGCGGTTAGGGGCAAGCGGGTGCTGGTGATCGAAGATGGCCCCACGCTTACCCACGGAGAGATGCCTTATGGGGCTGGCGTGGTCGCCGCCAATCGCTACAATGCGGCCACGTTGGTCGATCCTCGTCCCTATGCCGTGGGCTCCATCCAGAAGACCTTCGAGAAGTTTCCCCATCTGTGGAGAGTCTTGCCGGCCATGGGATACAGCGATGTCCAGCGGCACGAACTGGAAGAGACGATCAAGCGCGTACCCTGCGATTTAGTGCTGGTGGCGACGCCGATCGACTTGGCGCGCACCATCAAGCTGGACAAACCCAGCGTGCGCGTGAGCTACGCCGTCGAGGAAATCGGCGAGCCCGCAATCACCACCATGCTGGAACAGTTCACCCACACTTATAAGCCGGCGCTGGCGGAAGTTGGGAGGTAGCATGCTGCAAAAAGACTTCCTCTCGATTCGCGACTTCTCGCCGCAGGAGACCGGGCAATTTCTTCATCTTGCCTGCCAGCTCAAGGCCCACCCGGGCGGATATACCAGCGCTCTGAAGGGCAGGACGCTGGCCATGATCTTCGAAAAGCCGTCGCTGCGCACGCGCGTGACCTTCGACGTGGGCATCCAGGAACTGGGCGGGCATCCGCTGTATCTTTCGCCAGCCGAGATCAGTCTCGGCAAACGAGAGTCGGTCTATGACGTCGCCAAGAACCTGGAGCGGATGGTACAGGGGATCATGATCCGGACCTTCGCCCACGACATCGTCGTGGACATGGCGCGGTACGCCGGCATCCCGGTCATCAACGGCCTCACCGACTACAGCCACCCCTGCCAGGCAATGGCCGACTACCTGACCATGCTCGAGGTCAAGGGGCGAATTGCCGGACTGAAGGTGGCCTACATCGGCGACGGCAACAATGTGGCGCACTCGCTGCTATTTGCGGGAGCGCAATTGGGGGCGGAGGTGTGGATAGCCACGCCACCGGGATACGAGCCTGACAGCGGGGCCGTTGCCTGGGCGGTTGAACGCTGCGCCGCGACCGGCGCAAGCTGCACCATCACCAACGATCCCAACCTGGCGGTCCTCGGCGCCGACGTGGTTTACACCGACGTGTGGGCAAGCATGGGACAGGAAGCGGAGGCGGCAGCGCGGCGCAACATCTTCCAGCCGTATCAGGTAAACGCCAAGTTGTTCGCCAAGGCCAAGCCCGATGCCATCTTCCTGCATTGTCTGCCGGCGCATCGGGGCGATGAAGTTACAGAGGACGTAATCGATTCGCCGCGCTCGTTCGTCTTCCAGCAGGCAGAGAACCGGCTGCACGCCCAAAAGGCAATCATGCTGGAACTGATGAAGGGAGACAAGGCCGCGGAACGCGAGACCGCTCGTGAATCGAGGTTGGAGTTGGTGAAGTAGAAAAACCGCTGTTCGCTTTTCGCTCTTCGCCTTTCGCGCAGGAGCCCAGAAACCTCTGGCGAAGAGCGAGGAGCGAATGGCGAATCGCGTTTGTAAGGAATTTTTTATGGCAAAGACTGCGCTAGTCGCGGTGGGCGGCAACTCTCTCATTCGTGCCGGAGAAAAGGGCACGATTGCCGAGCAGTTGGCCAACACTCGCCGCACGGCCCAGGCGATTGTCGGGATCATCCGCCTCGGATACAACCTGGTGATCACGCATGGCAACGGGCCGCAAGTGGGCGCACAATTGCTGCGCTCGGAGCGCGCCTCCGACGTGGTGTATGGGCAGACCCTTGATGTTTGCGGCGCCGCCAGTCAAGGCGAGATCGGTTATCTGCTCGCCCAGTCGCTGGAGAACGAACTGGCCGCAGCCGGCATGGAGGTTCCGGTCGCGACCCTGGTGACCCAAGCCCTGGTCTCGCTCGATGACCCTGCCATGCAACATCCGTCCAAGCCGATCGGGCCATTTTATTCGCGGGCCGATGCCGACGAGAAAAAGCGCCTGCTGGGATGGCAGATTGTCGAGGATGCAGCCCGCGGCTATCGGCGCGTGGTACCCTCGCCGGAGCCCATCGAGATCCTGGAACTGGATGTCATTCGCGCGTTGGTCGATCGCGGCGTGCTGGTGGTATCTACCGGGGGCGGAGGCATTCCCGTGATGCGCGTGAACGGCCGCCTGCAAGGCGTGGAAGCGGTCATCGACAAGGACCGTGCTTCGGCGTTGCTGGCGTCTCAGTTGGGAGTGGACCTGTTTGCGATCTCGACCGATACCGAATATGTTTTTCTGAACTACAAGAAGCCGAACCAGACGCCGCTCACTTACGTCACCGCGGCGCAGATGGAGCAGCATCTGCGCGACGGCCACTTCCCGCCGGGAAACATGGGGCCAAAGGTGGAATCGGTGTTGCGCTTCCTGCACAGCGGAGGCAGGGAAGCCGTGATTACCACGTATGAGCGTTTGTGCGAAGCCGTGCAAGGCTCCGCGGGTACGCGCATTGTGGCGGACGCAGGACCACGCCGCAAAACTGGGCTGCAAGATGAGGAACTTGAGGTGCCGGTTATCCGGTGAACCATGCTAACGACAGACCGAACCACTAGACTGCAGGAAGCCAAGCCAGGACGTTCCCGTATGAGTTTGAAGCACGTTGTCGAGTCGCAACAGTTCACCGTTCCATTGTTGATGGAGCTGTTCGACCGGTCGCGGCTGATGGAGCGAATTGTGGCGCGCGGCGGAACGCTGGACTACCAGAATCGAATTCTCGCCAGCCTGTTCTATCAGCCGTCCACCCGGACGCGCTTCTGCTTTGAAGCGGCCATGCACCGGCTGGGCGGACGCGTGCTCTCCACCGAACATGCTCGCACGTTCTCCTCCGAGATCGAAGCCGAACAGGTGGAGGATTCCATCCGCATCATTGGCAGCTATTGCGACGTCATCGTGATTCGCCATCATGAGCCGGGCGGAGCGGGCCGCGCGGCCAAGGTCTCGCCGGTGCCGATCATCAACGCAGGCGACGGCGCGGGCGGCCAGCATCCCACGCAAGCCTTGCTCGATCTGTACACGATTTACCGCGAACGTCCGCTCGATGGACTGAGCGTGGCCTTCATTGGGGAACTTGATCGCGGCCGCACCGTCCGTTCCCTGGCTTACCTGCTGGCAAAATTCGAACGGGTGAAGGTCTTCTTCGTCAGCCCGCCCGAGCTGCAGATGAAACCCGACATCCTGCAGTACCTCGACCGGCATGGCGTCAGCTACGAGTTGGAGTCGGACATCAACCGCGTGATCGGGGAGGTGGATGTCATTTACCAGACGCGCATCCGCCCCGACCGGCTCAAGGGGCCGCTGCGCTATGCCATCGACTCCACTGTGCTGCAGCACATAAGGTCCGACGCCATGATTCTTCACCCCTTGCCACGGACCGTGGAGCTGGACAAGAAAGTGGACGACGATCCGCGCGCTTTGTATTTCCGGCAGGCGGAGAACGGACTGTATGTGCGAATGGCGCTGCTGACCATGCTTTGGGATGGATAAAGCGAGAAGCCATGAGCATCATCCAGGGTATTGAATCATGACCGCGACGCGCTCTTCCGCGGCGGTGGACCTTGCGATTGCAGTCAGCGTCACATTGATCTGCGGCTTCAGCATTCCCGCGATCACCCCTGCTCTTAAACGTCTGGGCGGGATGCGAGAGGTCTTTGCTCTCGCAATGTTCCAATTTACGGCGGAAGGGTTGGCGGTATTGCTGTTAATGGCAGTTCGGCGCGAACGGCTGTCGAATTACGGGTTTAGTTCACGTGGTGTTCTCAAGTCAGTGGCGATTGCCGTGCTCTTCGCCATAATCTATGACGCAGCTCTTTCTTCGCAGATGGGCCAACCGGTCTGGGTGCCGCTGCGCCGCCACTTGGCTTTGCGGCTCTCCCTGGCTTCGGAGTTTCCGCTAAACCTCGTAGGCATAGCTACAACTGTGATGGTGTGGGGCTTTTTCGAAGCCTTGTATGGCGTGTTCTTTGCCAACCGATTGAACCACATCGTAGGACATGAGGGCCATGGATGGCTTACTCCCGGCGCATGGGGATTCGGTCTGTTCAATGGTCTCATCCATGCAGCTCTCGGTCAGGGTGTATCTGGTTTTCTTGGTAGTTTTGCTTCTGGGTACGCGATCGCGGTCATTCCCGCTGTGGCCGGCAACAGTTGGGGAAGTGTCCTGTTTCAAACACTCACCAACGCGGTGGGCCGGATGTGAACTCTGCAATACTGGAAACACCAATTAAAGATTTGAGGAGCTTATGGAAGTCATCGATCGTTTGCAAACCAGCAATTTTATCGAACTTGAAGATCAATACGGCGCGCACAACTACCATCCTCTCGACGTGGTTATCGAACACGCGGAAGGGGTGTGGGTTTATGACGTGGAAGGGAATCGCTATCTCGATTGCCTGGCTTCCTATTCCGCGGTCAACCAGGGGCACTGCCATCCCAAAATCCTGAAGGCCATGATCGAGCAGGCGCGCAAGGTGACGCTGACATCCCGGGCCTTTCGCAACGATCAGTTGCCCCTGCTCTATCAGGAACTCCACGACCTGACCGGCTTCGAGATGGCGCTGCCCATGAACTCGGGCGCGGAGGCGGTGGAGACTGCCGTGAAGGCCGCCCGCAAGTGGGGCTACAAGCTCAAGGGCATTCCTGACGGCAAGGCCGAAATTATTGTTTGCGCCAACAACTTTCACGGACGCACGGTGACCATCGTCAGCTTTTCGACCGACGAGCAGTACCGCGATGGCTTCGGACCGTTCACGCCAGGATTCAAGGTCATTCCCTTCGGCGATGCTAACGCTTTACGCGAGGCGATCACGCCCAACACCTGCGCCTTCCTGGTGGAGCCCATTCAGGGAGAAGCCGGGATCGTTTTCCCGCCTGCGGGATTTCTGAAGGAGGCCGCTGCCATCTGCCGCGAGAATCGCGTGCTCCTGATAGCCGACGAAATTCAGTCGGGTCTGGGTCGCACCGGCAAGCTCTTCGCCTACATGCACGAAGGCATCACTCCAGATGTCGTGATTGTGGGCAAGGCGCTGTCAGGTGGTTTCTACCCGGTATCGGCGGTGCTGGCGTCGAAGGAAGTGCTCGGCGTGTTCAACCCAGGCGACCACGGCAGCACTTTCGGCGGTAATCCGCTGGCGTGCGCTGTCGCCCGCTCCGCGCTGCGCGTGCTGGTCGAGGAGAACCTGATTCAACGCTCTACAGAACTCGGCGACTACTTCCTCACCAAGCTGAAGACGCTGAAGAGTCCGCACATACGCGAGGTCCGCGGCAAAGGCCTATGGATCGGGATTGAACTGGATGTCCCGGCGCGACCCTACTGCGAGGCACTGAAGGAGCTTGGGATCCTCTGCAAAGAAACTCACGAACACGTCATCCGCATCGCGCCTCCGCTGGTCATTACGCGCGAAGACATCTTCTGGGCGTTCGAGCGGATCAAGAAAGTCATCGAAGCATCGCGCTGAGTGCGATTCGTCGATCGCTTGCGGCAAACCCTCTGTCATGCTGAGCGAGCGCGGCAAAAAACGGCCGCTCGCTCAGGGTGACACCACCATGAGTTCTCCACAGCGAATGCACCGTTCAGTGCGGCTTCGTGCCGCTCGTCCCAGGCTTCGCCTGCGCCTTGGAGGACTTTGAACCCGGCTTGGGATGGGCATCCTCGGCAATCTGCTGATCGACCCTGTCGGACTCCATTACAAACGTAATCATGACCGCGTCAACGGCGAACTGACCGGCATCAGCCGCCAGCGGCAATTCCTTGAGTTCGGGAAGCGGTTTGCCCACCTTGTACAAGGTCACGTGAGTCAAGGCCTCGAACTTGGCCGGATCCAGCACCACTCCTTTGGGCAGAGAAGCCGGTGGCAGACCGCCGCTGTTAGGCTCCTTCACCTGCGTGGGAACGGTGTAGAGGATGTAGTCACACTGCTTAGAGCGGGCCTCGCTCTCTACGTCCGAATGCGGCCCTTCGGCATCCAGCGGAACGGCTTCATGTTGGTGGCGGGCAATCTCGTTGATCAGGTTGAGGCGCAGGTTGTCGGTCGGCAGGGACTGGCCGCTCATGTCCTTAATTTTGACTACGCCGATGCGCACCACGCCAGCAGTCTTGGCCGCAACCACCGGCGCGGGAGGTGGCTCCGGTGCAGTTGCTGCGGGCTTGGCCGGGGCCGCTGCCGGCTCAGGCGCCGTCTCCGAATGCGCTGTTGGCGGCGCCCCGCCCATCATGGCGGACATGTCCATGACCTTGCATCCCGGAGGCATGTCGAACAGCGGCGCATCCAGGCTGGTGTTGGTCAGTTCCACCACTTCCGTCGTGGTGGTGAATGTTCCCTGGCCTGACGTCATGGTCATGGTTTGCTTAAGCGGGTAGCCCAGCGCGCCGCCACCGCCGCCCCTCATCACGATGCGGTCCTTACAATCGCGCTTGGCGCCGGGGCCGCCGCAGGCCAGAGCGCGGTACGACTCGTCGCCGCAGGAAAACCCCGCCGACAGATCGGCGTACCAGCCATCCATTTCCATCTTCATGTGCGACTGGTTGCAGGCGTCGGGGCTGGACTCCATCATCATGACACTCTTGATGTGGCGTGCCTTGTAGCCGAACATGTCCTGGCGCTCGCCAGTATCCGTGGAGGTGCGCGTGATGGTCACAACGCCACCCTTGCGCGGAGGCGTGGACTCGCCTCCTGCCATCTCCCGTGCCATGGCCCCCATGTTCGGCATCGCGGGACAAGACGACTCCCCGCCGCCCATCGGGATCACCATGCATTCATTGCCGGTGACGGTGATCATGCGCTTCTGATCGCACTGAATAATGCTGACCGACCCGCCGCGACCTCCAAAGCTGGTCTCGGTGCGCTGGCGGCCTCCCTTGATGTACACCGTGCTCTCGGTGGAGTGGCCCATCACCGTGGTGCGGGTTTTGATCTTCAGGTCGGCTGACGCGATGGTGGAAAAACAGACTAGGGCGATGGCAAGGGCAGAAAAATGACGTAATAGGCGAGTCACAGGAGGCCTCCTCAAGAAATGCGAGCGTTCTTCCAGATGAAACGAGTACGGCGTAATTCTAAACAAACCGCGCGGAATACGACAGGTGGGTGTTTCAGGACTCCTGAAACTGGATTATTCATGGGCAACAAAAAACAATATTGTCATCCCGAGCGGAGTCGAGGGATCTGCGGTCGGAACGCGTTTTTCTGCCTTCGGTCAAGGCTTGGCGATTGGCTGGCGGCGTCCATGGCGGACATGTAGAACGGACACCGTGTTGCCTTCAATGGTGAAGATAATTCGGTAGACATGGGGCCTGCGCCCGCAGAGCAGATGCCGCACCTCGAAGGGGAAGACGGCACTCTCGGGAGCCAAGGCACAGCGTTGGGGAGAATCAGCTAGGGTTGCGACGGCCTGGTGCAATCCCTGAAACCAGCGCAATCCGGTTTCTCCCGCCTCTTGCGACAACAGCCGCTCCAGGATGTCGTCCAAATCCCGCTTTGCTTGGGCAGTGGTTTTAACGCGGAAGGCCATGCTTCAGGCGGAACTCTTCAAATGCTTCCTCGATGGGTTGAGTGCGTCCGGCTTGCACGTCCTCATAGCCCTGCCGGATACCTTCAACAGCTTGCTCAAAATCCTGACGCTCCCACTCCAGATACTCAGCCAGAGCGTCATCCAGGGCGGTGGCAGGATCCTGCCCGCGACGCTGCGCGTATTCCTCGAGTTGGGCCTTGCGTTCCGGTTTGATGGGGATCACATCCATGTCGTTCACGGTAGGTCGCGGCAACGGTTAGTGTCAAGTGCATCCCTGCCAAGATGCATCCCTACCAAGAACGGGAAGTTGAATAGCCTGCAGCGCGCTCAATCAGGTCCCGTTACGCGCCGACCGCCGCAGTTTTCTCCGGCTCCTTCTCCGGTTTGGCCGGAGCCGCAACCGGTGCCCCCGGCTGGGCGCTTGCACCTTTTGGCGACGACTTCCTGCGAACCGTCGGCTTCTTCGAGAGGCGAGTCTTCGTATGCCCCACCGGAATCTCTGCGTGCGGCCGCGCGCGCGTGCGCACCTCCGGCTTGGCTTCCACTGCGGTGTCGGCACCTGCACGCAACTCAGCAAAACTCTCATCCACGAACTTCTCCAGGCGCTCGAGGTCGGGCGCCGCGTGTACATCGCCGGTAAAGCCGAAAAACGCGGTGCCGTTATAGGTGAGGATGGCGCAATTAATGCCCATCAAGCCGCCGATCGGCACCCACGGATACCAGGACAGCATCTTGTGCCCCATAAGGTAGAGCGGTATCTGCGGGCCCGGGACGTTGGTACAAATGATATTGCACAGGCTCAGCGGCAGTTGGCTGGCCACGGGTCCAATATTTTTCCAGAAAGCATTGGGCAGAGTTGCCAACAGCCCGCCCAGTAAGCCGACAAATTCGGCCGCCCGCGCGTGCTTGAGGAACTCCACTCGTTCCGTCACCACGGCCAGCAACTTCACGGGATCGCGCAGGTCCAGCGGGAGCGGCACCGGCACGAAGGAGATTTGATTTCCCAGTTCCTTGGCATCTCCGTTGCCGCGCACGTTTACCGGAACCACAACTCGCAGCGATCGCCCGGTCAGGTCAACGCCGCGGTGCGCGACATAACGGCCAAACGCCATAGTCACCGTCGCCAGGACGACATCATTCACCGTCCCTCCGCACTTGTTCTTGATCGCTTTGATGTCGGCGAGCGGGACCTCGGTCCAGGCAAACTTCTGCGGCCCGTTGCAGATCACGTTGAAAGGCAACCGCTCCGCCGGCGCAGCCAGCTCAGACAATACACGAAGCAGCTCGGCCGGTGCGCCTGCCGGATCGGCCACCGCCTGCTCCGCCATGTTCATCAGTCCCGAATGCAGAGTTAGTGCCCCGTTGAACAGCGAGAGGTAGGACTTGGCCAGCCCGTCCAGCAGGGCCGCTCCGGCATCCTTGGGCGTCGGAGGAGGTGTCGCCTTCAATCGCTTCCGCGAGACCGGAGGCGGGTTCGGGGAGGCATCCAGGATGACATTCATCGCGCCCACGCCGGCAATTCCGTCCGCCAGGCAGTGATGAATTCGAGTCACCATTCCGGTGCGCCCACTTTTCAGACGCGCCAGAGTGAAATCCCACAGTGGCCGCTGCCGGTCCAAGCTCTGGCTCACGATTTTGCCGGCCAGCGCCTTGAGTTCGTCCTCCGTCCCGTGCTTGAGTTTCACTTCTCGAACGTGGTTCCGAATGTCGAACTGCGGGTCGAACTCCCAAGTGGGAAGGCCGAAATCGAAAGGAGAAGGCACCGCACGCTGACGATAGCGGGGAATCAGCGGAAGCTTCGATTCGACAAATGCGCGGAGGTCCGCGAGCTTTATCTCGCCCTCGAACATACTGACGCCCGCGATATTGAGCGGCTGGCCTGGGCGTTCGATATGCAGAAACAGCGCATCGCCCCAGGAGAAGGAATTGTTCCCGTTTCCGTTCGTCATAGCAGCTACCTCTTCCAAGCTTCCAGCTTCCCCCTGCTGAAGCAGGAGGCTTCCACCAAAAGCCTCAGGCCAGAAAGGAGAATCGCGACGTCAGCTTCACCAGCTTGAGCACTTTGTAAATATCGACATTGACGCCGCGCAACACGACCTTGACGGCCTTCCCGTCGGCTAACCCGGCCAGCTTTTCCATCGTCCGGAGCGCATTGGGATCGATCCGGCGCACGGCAGAGAAATCCAGGACCACATCGCTGTGGGCACTGGCCAGCGCCTCACGGGCCGCTTGCAAGCCCTGGACTACACGCTCTCCATCAATTTCAAGCCACTCGCCATTGCTTGTCATACGCACGACCATTCCTCAGCGGTTTGTGGTTGCGATGCCTTAGCCACGGTCGGCAGGCTCCGTCCCCGATAAGCGCTCCAAAACAGCTCGGCCAATTCGCTCAACAGCGGCATGCGCGGGTTGGATCGCCAGGAAGGATCGTCAAAGGCAATCTTGACCAGCTCGGGCATGGCACGCTCGAATTCTTCCTTGGAAATCCCCAACTCGGCGATGGAACGCGGGATCGCCAATCGGTCGAGTAACCGTTCTGTCGCCGCCTCCAGGTTCTTCACTTTTTCCTCAATCGTCTTACCGCCCAGGCCGAGCAGATCGGCCACCATCGCATACTTCTTGTGCGCGATATATCCCCGCTGGTTTGGCGACGGCATGAACTTGGTCGGCACGCCCGCATTGAAGGCAATGACATGCGGCAACATGAGCGCGTTGGCGCGACCGTGCGCGACCCCGAAGCGCGCGCCGAAGGCATGGGCCAGCGCGTGATTCACGCCCACCGAGGCGTTGGAAAACGCAATCGCCGCAATGCAGGCGGCATTGTGCATCATGGTGCGCGCCTCTTCATCCTGGGGATGTTCATAAGCGATGGGCAGGAACTTGAATACCATGCGAATCGCTTGCATGGCGTTGGAGTCGGTGTAGGGTGACGCGAAAATCGACACTCCGGCTTCCAGGGCGTGGGTCAAACAGTCAACGCCGGTGTCGGCGGTCAGGCCTTTCGGCATTGACATGACGAACTGCGGATCGACGATCGCTACATCCGGACTCAGCGAATAGTCCGCGAGTGTCACCTTGCGCCCTTGCTGCTTGTTGGTCAGGACGGCAAACGGCGTGACTTCGCTCCCCGTTCCGCTGGTGGTGGAGATGGCAATCAAACGCGCCTTGGTAACTTTTTCAGTAGGGTACTGGACCACGCGCTTGCGGAGATCCAGAAAGGGCGCGGCCAGTTCTTCCAGGTCCGCCTCCGGCGATTCGTACTTGAGCTTCATGATTTTCGCCGCGTCGATCACCGACCCGCCGCCCAACGCAATGATTTGGTCGGCTTTGTAGAAATTGAGCGCCTCCACTCCTTGCATCACGACCTTGACTTCGGGCTCCGCGTCAGGAATGACCGAGACGTGGACCAGAGTTTCCGGTGGAATGTGGCGACGGACCGTGTCCACATGGCCGATCTGTTCCATGGCCGGATTGGTGATGATGACGGTGGAGCGCGATGGGAACTGGCGCAGGTTCTCCACCGCGTTCATGTTGAAGTAAATCTGATTGGGAACTCGGAACCACATATGGGCTTGCGTCCTTCGCGCCACGCGTTTGATGTTGAGGTAGTTGTACACATTTACGTTATCGGTGGTGCTGTTGCCCCCACCGGTCCCGCATCCAAAGGAGAAGGTGGGCACCATGTCGTTGTAAACGCCACCCAACGCTCCGATGGAACCCGGCGAATTCACAATGATCCGGCCCGCGTTCATCAGTTCACTGAACTTTTGGATGATCTCGTCGTTGCGCGAGAAAACGACCGCCGTATGTCCAATTCCGCCGGCATGATTCACGTCCACGCACACCGTGAGCGCCTCATTGACCGATTTCGCCCGGTAAACGGCGAGCACGGGGAACAGCTTCTCGACTGACAGTGGATATTCCCGACCCACACCTTGAATCGGCGCAATCAGGAGCTTGGTGTTCGGCTTGACCGACAAGCCAACCATGCGGGCGATATCGGTGGCCTTCTGACCGACTGCCAGAGGCTGCATGTATCCCGTCTTGGGATCGATCACAGTGCGTCCCAGCAGTTCCGTTTCTTTCTCATTGCAGATGTGCGCGCCCAGGTCCGAAAATTTTTGCAGCACGGAGTCGTAAATCTCGTCATCGATCACCACCGTCTGCTCGGAGGCGCAAATGGTTCCGTTATCGAAGGTCTTCGAAGTGATGATGTCCACCACGGCCATGTTCAGGTCCGCCGTCTTTTCCAGATAGACCGGTGTATTGCCCGGACCTACACCCAAGGCCGGTTTGCCGGAGCTATAAGCGGCTTTAACCATACCCGGCCCACCTGTGGCATCGATCAGGCCGACGTCCTTGTGTCGCATCAGGTAGGCATTGTCCTGAAGAGTTTGCGATTCCAGGCAAGTGAAGACGCCTTCAGGCGCGCCGTGCTTCACCGCCGCCTCATGCATGATCCGCACCGCCTCGTAGCAACAGTGCCCGGCGCTGGGATGCGGACTGAAAATGACCGCGTTCCGCGTCTTGATGGCCATGATGCATTTGAACAGGACGGTCGAAGTCGGGTTCGTGATTGGGGTGAGCGAAAAGATGACCCCGATGGGTTCAGCCACCTCCACCACACCGCGTTCCGGAAACTCGCGAATGGTGCCAACCGTCCGTTTGTCTTTGACGTAGTTGTAAACGAACTCCGTGGCCACCATGTTCTTCAGGGCTTTGTCTTCCACAACCCCAAGCCGGGTTTCCTCAATGGCAAGCCGGGCCAGATATTGCGCCTGTTCCAGTCCAGCCAGCACCATGGGTTTGACAATGCGATCGACGTCCTCTTGGGTGTATTGCGTAAAGATGGCGGCCGCGGTCCGGGCTTGGCTGACCAGTCCTTCCAGGTAAGCAATCCGTTCTTCACTGAGGCTTGCAACGATCTCTGCCATCCTTCTACTTCCTTTCAAATTCGCCAGCGATTGCGCCCCAGCCGTTCCTTGGCGGTCGCCCACTGCCACGTTCCCAAAATGAGAAACAGGAACTTCTTCATAATGCGGCACCTAAGACCCGGGATGCAGTGACGAGCGAACCCGTTCGGTGTGATTCCCGTTTTGGGAATGCGCCGCTCCAATTCGGCACGGGCACCCACGAAACAGGTCGCTGTAACTGAACCGAGTGTCACCAACGGTGAAATAATTAACTGCGGATCGAAATTCCACGATAACCGCAGCATTAATCCCAACAGAGGAGTCCACTATGCCGTCTCACAACGGCGAATGGGATTTTGACTTCATCGTGATCGGCTCAGGTTTTGGCGGCAGCGTTACCGCTCACCGGCTGGTGGAGAAAGGCTACCGGGTTGCGGTAATGGAAATGGGCCGGCGATGGACACCTGAGAACCTGCCGCGTACCAGCTGGTCCATTCATCGCTGGTTTTGGAGCCCTAATCTTGCGCTGCGGGGCTTCTTCAACATGCGCTATTTCAGGCATGTCACCATTCTGCACGGCTGTGCGGTAGGCGGCGGATCGATTACGTATGCCTGCACTCTTCTTCCGCCTCCGGACAAGGTTTGGGACTGCGGCTCGTGGCAAGGTTTAGCGGAGTGGAAGGCGGAGATGCCGCGGCATTACGCGACGGCTTCGCGAATGCTGGGGGTTACGGAGAACAAAATCCTCGGGCCTGCCGATCATCTGCTGAAGCAGGTTGCCGACGCTGCCGGAATCGGAGACACGTTCTACCGGACGCATGTCGCTATCTTTCAGTCTCCCGAAGGAGAGCCTGGTGGGCAGACGTTTCCTGACCCCTATTTCGGCGGAGAGGGGCCGGAGCGGACGACCTGCCTGGGCTGCGGCGGCTGCATGATGGGTTGCCGCCACGGCGCCAAAAACACGCTCGACCAGAACTATCTTTATCTGGCGGAGAAGCACGGCGCCAAAGTTTTCCCGGAGACAAGAGTGGTAAACGTCAGGCCGCTCAATGGACTGAACGACGGCAGCGGTGGATATGAAGTTTGTACGGTGAAGTCCACGGCCCGCTTCAACCGGCATCCTAGGCGCTTCACTTGTCGCGGCGTAGTGTTTTCGGCGTCGTCGCTGGGCACCATGGAATTGCTCTTTCATCTGAAAGAAAAAGGCTCTTTGCCGGCGATCAGCGATCAGCTGGGCAGGCGAGTGCGCACCAATTCCGAATCGCTCATCGGGGTGCGAATACCTAATTCCAGCGAAGACTTGTCCACAGGGGTTGCCATCGGGTCGGGGGTTTACATCGATGAGCACACCCACATTGAAGCAGTTCGGTATCCAGCGGGCTCGGACACTATGGGCCTTCTGGCCACGATTCTGACGGGCGGCCGTCCCGGCCCGGGGCGGATTGCACTTTGGATTCGGAATCTCTTTGTCGCGTTGCTGCGCCATCCCTTCAAGACCTTGCGCATCCTCCAACCCGTGAAATGGGCGCAGGAATCGGTGATTCTGCTTTGTATGCAGGCCCTCGAGGGGCACATTGACATGCGCTGGGAGCGGCACATCTATTGGCCGTTCAGGAAGTTTCTGGTCAGCCGCGGACAGCGGGTACCCACGTTCATTCCCCAGGCCAACGAGTTTGCCCAGAAGTTTGCTGGAATTGCCGGCGGCACGGCGATGAGCATGTTGCCGGAAATATTGTTCGATGTTCCCGGTACCGCCCACTGTCTGGGAGGCGCTGTAATCGGCAGCTCGCCGGAGGACGGCGTGGTGGATTATCGCAACCGCGTTTTTGGGTATAAGAACATGTATGTCTGCGACGGGTCGGTGGTCGCAGCCAATCTTGGCGTCAATCCCAGCTTGACTATCGCCGCCCTGACGGAACGCGCGATGAGTTTCATCCCCCCGGCATCGGAGACGGACTGGAACGACGCTGCGGAGCCAGCGGAAATGCAGAGTCGCTAACGGACCGCCCGGTCCGTGCTGGTCTTACTTCTCGACCAAACAGTACTCGCCCAGTTTCTCGCCGCTCGCCGGATCGGCCGTACTGGCATAAAGATCGATGCAGGCGCAGTCGTACATTCCCCAATTCTTAGGGAGCCGGACCATCACGTAAGTTCCTGGTTCCAGGACCTTGCAGTCCGCCATGCCCTTATTACAATGCAGCATGAAAGACTCTGCCACTTGCGACGTAGCGGTCTGATGCACGGTGAGAATCACCACGCCATTGCTTGTTTCGCCGCTTTTCACGGTGATGATGGACTTGTCCTCCGCCATAAGTTGCATTGCAGCCAATAGCCCAAAAAGCCCAAGAAGAATGATTGCTTTTCTCATGGGAGCGGCCTCCTCATTCGAAAGTTAATTTGCGCAGGACCACGTCCAAGTCGAGTGCGGAGGATGGAATCTCTCTGCACACACGGCTTCCGCTGGGCCTGCGTTCAAGTCCATCATCCCACTGCGAGCCTGGGTTTGTCTGTGACGAATGATGCATGGCGCTGTGTCGGTTCAGGGTCGTTTGGAATTGACGGTGCGCTTCTGAAAATTGTCATTACGAGCGCAGCGAGGAATCTGCTGTTGTTTGCGCCTGGAGCGACGCGCAGAGGAAACAGCAGGTCACGCTGGACGCCATTCCGGCGCTGCCGTCCCATCGCCCGCGTAGCACTCGCCGGGCGGTTAGGGCAAAATAGTCGTCATGGACATTTATTTCTTGCGTCATGCCAACGCCGGGGAGCCGAAAGTTAACCCAGCCAAGGATGAAAAACGGCCGCTTGACAAGCTGGGAATCGAGCAGTCCCACGATGTGGGACGTGCGCTCGCGGCGCTCGGCGTCTGCCCTGACGTGATCATCTCCAGTTCTCTGCGGCGCGCGACCCAGACCGCAGCCGTGGTGGCCAACGAACTGGGATACGAAGACAAGGTCATCCTCGACGCCGCGCTGCGCCCGGAGGCGAGCTATGAGAAGTTCCGGGAACTGCTTGGCCGCCACAGCCGCCGGGACGCGATTATGGTGGTCGGCCACAATCCCAGCATGACGCTGTTCCTGAACCAGCTTCTCTCCGGTGGCAGCCCGCTGAACGCCATCGAACTGAAGAAGGGCGGCGTAGCCAAGGTCGAAAAGGACGGGCGCAAGCCTGCGGTGCTGAAGTGGTGCATGCCGCCTAAAGTGGTGCGCGCAATTCAGCAGGCTTCGGCCAGCAGTTCGCGGCCGAAGACCGTCCCGAAGTAGGTCTTTTCCTGCTCCACCGCCCACAATTCCAGCTCAATTCCTTCCGCGGGGCTCGGTGTCAGCATCAGGCGCACTCGACCGTCCAGGTGAACGCGGACTTTCAACTCGCGCACAGAACCGCGGCGTCCTTGATCGAGGGCGCGCGCCAGGCGCAACAAAGCCACGGCTTTGGCAACGTGAATCTGGCCGATGCCGGGTAAGAGCCCCATTACGCGATCGCTGGGCGCGGGAAGCGACTTGCCAAGATAGCGGGTGATGGCGGCGATGATGCGCCGCTGCATGGGAGTGTATCCAAAAATTTCCGAGTGGGCGATGACGTAATAGCTGTGGCGACGCCGTCCGGAACGATTGATATAGGCGCCGACTTCGTGCAACATGGCCGCCGCCTCCAGCCAATTGGCGTACTGCGGCGGCAACTGGTGTACGGGCTGCAATCGCCGGAACAACTGCATGGCGAGATCGCGAATGCGCTGGGCAAAGGTCAGATCGGCGCCATAATGTTTGGCCGCGGAAAGTAAGGCATCGTGGCGCTCCGATTCCACTCGTTCGCGCATGACCGCGCTGCCGTTGTAATCGGCCATCATCTGCGCCAACAATCCGTCGCGCAGCCCGAGCGGCAGGTAGCGGAAGCTGCGCAGGTTGCACAGGTGCATGAGTTCGGCGAGGACCATGGCGCCGGCAATGATGATTTCGGCGCGCCGCGGTCCAATGCCGGGCAGGGCCCGCCGCTGCGCCAGGTTGCGCCGGCTCAAGGTGGTCAGCAAGGTTGCGACTGCGGTCTTGGGCACGGTTTGCGGCTTGCTTTCGTGGTAGCCGCGGATTTTCGCAGCGTACAAATCGGAGAGCGCCGCCGGCGTGCCGGAGGTGGCGATGGAGATCTGTAATTTCGCGGCCGCGATCCGTTTCCGGATGCGGGAAACCTCGCCTTGGATGAACCCACGCATCTGCTCCAGTTCTTTTTTCTTGGGCGGATCGTGATGCAGAAAGGTTTGCGTGAGGCGCACCGCCCCGATGGGGAGGCTGACCATGTCTTCAATGTGACCCGAGATAGAGATGGTCAACTCGCAACTGCCGCCGCCGAGGTCGATCAGCAGGGCGCGACCGCCGGCGATGCGGGCATTGGAGAGCACCCCGAGGTGAATGAGGCGGCCCTCTTCCAATCCCGAGATGATTTCTGTTTTCCAGCCGGTGGCGCTGCGCACCCAATCCAGAAAGGCGCGGCTGTTGCGCGCATCACGCAAAGCGCTGGTCGCGACCACGCGCACCCGGTCGGCAGCGTAGGTTTGCACGGCGCGGTGAAAGCGCCGCAGCACTTGCAAGGTGTGCGACATGGCTTGCGGATCGAGCGTGCCGTTGGCAAAGACGCTTTCCCCGAGGCGCGTGACCTCGCGCTCGTCGTGGAGCGTCTCCAGACGGCCGCGAACGGCCTTGGCTATCTTGAGCCGGACCGAGTTCGAACCGATATCAACCGCAGCGAAGGTTGGCATGCAAGGCCAGAAAAAGTATCAGTTACCAAAGCGTCCTTTACAAGTAGATACCCCTTTTGTGGTTCTTCGCAGATTCAAGATACATTCATCTCGCGTTCACGGATTTGTAATTGCCCTGTAGTTGGCATCGCTACTTCGCGCCGGGCGCAATCCCGTCGTTCAACAAATTTAAACTGCTATATTCGGACGATGGTGTTCGCATCAGGGGCGGGGGTAACGACTACCAGTGAGGCGGGCGACGACGGTCCTTTCGGACCTCGCAACTCGCTCCGGTTATGGTCGCTCGTCGCTCTGGGCGCGGTCCTGCGGCTGGTTGCCCTGGGCCACAAGAGTTTCTGGCTCGACGAGATCGCCAGCATCGCCATCGTTCAGCGACCGAGCGCCGCCTTCTGGCATTTTCTTTGGCACGAGGAAGGCAACATGGCGATGTACTACGTGTTGCTGCGGCCGTGGTTGCACTTCGGGAACAGCGAAGCTATCGTCCGGCTGCTCTCCGTGCTCCCGGGCGTCCTTTCCATTCCTCTTATGTATCTGCTGGGCAAGCGCCTGTTCGGCCCCCGCACAGGAATACTCACCGCGGCGCTATTCGCGCTTAATCCATGCGCCATTGCTAGCTCGCAGGAAGCCCGCGCCTATAGTTTTCTTGTGCTCATGGTGATTATCTCTACCTATTGCTTCATTCGCTTCATGGAAGGCCCGTCTTACAGGTTTGCTATTGTCTATGGCCTTGCCGCCGGGTTCACCTGCTACTTCCATTATTTCGGGGTCTTGGTTGCGGCGGCGCATGCCGTCTCGTTGGTGGCGATGCCGCGGGGCAAGTGGCCGTGGAAGCAGTATTCGGTTGCGGGCGTAATTTTTGTACTCCTGGCCATTCCCATCTTTTGGCTGATTCACGCACAGAACGTCAGGCACATCTCGTGGGTGCAGCCGCCTTCGCTGCTGGAGTTTTATCACCTCGGTGTGTTTCTTGCGGCCAACAGCGGCAAAGCTGTCGGTGCGGTCTTGCTCGCGCTCAATCTCGTAATCGTGGGACTTTACCTCGGCAAACTAAGAACGGAGTGGCGCGAGCGCGACAACCATCTGCGACGCTCGCATCACGCGTTGGTCGCCAGTTCCTTTTTTTCTCCCATCGTCCTGACTCTGTTGGTATCGATTGTGAGGCCGGTCTTCTATCACCGCTTCCTCATCATCTGCCTGCCAGCTTGGGTGCTGATGACCGCGGTCGGTGCGCGACAGATTCGTCATCGCCTATGGCGAACTCTTGCCGTTGGGGGTATCTGTGTTCTGTCCTTCTTCAGTACCGTCATTTCTTACACCCGGGTCACAGAAGACTGGCGCGGCGCTGTCAGCTATCTGATCGCCGCAGCTCATCCTGAAGACCGCGTCCTGTATTACCAGCCGGTGGGATATCTTGCGGGGGAGAATTACCGCGGGTGGCTGCCGGGTGGAGGCGCGCCGCATCCGTCAGCGCTGAGCGTGAATCCGCCCAGCACGGATTGGGAGAAGCAGCTCGGCCATGCTCCGCGAGCGTGGCTAGTGCTGTATCGCGCCAAGCCCGACGACCCCGAATCGCGGGTGATCGAACAGGAACTTCTGAAGCAATACGACGCAGGTGACCGGAAGACATTTCGCGGAGTAATAGTTATCGAATACCGTGTTAAGCAGTGACGGCCTAAGCGGGTACCGCTTGTTGTTGTGACAATGCTGCGATGGGGTCAGCCAAACAAGGAGGACACCTACCTCGAGTGCAGGCTGGCAACCAGCCGTTACAAAATCGGGTAGCCAGACGTGTCATAACCGCCTTCATCAGGGACGAGTTGAAGTATTCTGATTGGTGGCGCCCGTCCGGCCACCATCACAGCCCGCGCAAGCCGTGAATTTGTTTTCTGCCTTATGACGAAGAATTTCTGGGAATCCGAACGCGACCTTTTGGCCTCCACCGTGCAACAGGAGAAGCAGGAGTTTGCCCGGCCGGCATCGCGGAAATCGAGGCTGGGGCTGGCCGTGCGGGCGCTGCGCCACCGCAACTTTCAGCTTTTCTTCGCCGGCCAGGCCATCTCCCTGATCGGCACCTGGATGCAGACCGTTGCCCAGTCCTGGCTGGTGTATCGCATGACCGGCTCTGCGTTACTCCTCGGTACGGTGGGATTCGCCAGCCAGATTCCGGTGTTCATCATGGCGCCGATTGGCGGCATCGTAGCCGACCGACAGAACCGCCAGCGGGTAGTGATCGGCACGCAAATCGCTTCCATGGTCCTGGCGGCGATACTCGCACTGCTAACCCTGACGGGACGCATCCAGGTCTGGCAAATCATGGCGATCGCCGCCGGGCTCGGCGTGGTGAATGCGTTCGACATTCCCGCGCGCCAGGCGTTTCTGATTGACATGGTCGGCAGGGAGGACCTGTTGAACGCGATTGCCTTGAACTCCTCCATGTTCAATGGGGCCCGGATCATCGGTCCCGCCATTGCCGGCATATTAGTCGCGTCCATCGGCGAGGGCTGGTGCTTCTTCGCCAACGCGGTGAGCTATATCGCGGTCATCGTCGGCCTGTTGCTCATGCGCATCAAACATCCTGCCAATCTTGCTAATCAGGGATCGCCGCTGGAGAACATCCTGGAGGGATTTGCTTTCGTGCGCTATACCGGGCCCGTGCGCGCCATCCTGCTATTGCTGGGAGTGGTTAGTTTTGTAGGCATGCCGTATGCCGTGTTGATGCCGGTCTTCGCCGATAAGATATTGCACGGCGGCGCCCGCGGACTGGGCATTCTGATGGGAGCTACCGGCGTGGGAGCGCTGCTGGGCGCGGCCAGCCTGGCGGCCCGAGTCGGCGTTAAGGGCTTGGGGAAGTTGATCGCTCTTTCCGCGGGAGGATTTGGGGTCAGCCTGATTCTGTTCTCGTTTTCGAAAATCTTCTGGCTGTCCACGATACTGCTCCTGCCGGTGGGCCTCACCATGATGGTGCAGATGGCTTCCTCCAACACGCTGATTCAGGCGATGGTTCCCGATAAGCTGCGGGGCAGAGTCATGTCGGTGTACTCCATGATGTTCATGGGCATGGCGCCGCTGGGAGCGCTCTCTGCCGGCGTTGTGGCGCATCATCTGGGGGCTCCCTGGACGGTCGCGATGGGGGGAGTGGCATGTATCGCGGCGGCGGTCTGGTTTGGCAGGTATATGCCAACGCTGCGCGCTAAGACCCGCGATCTGGTTCTGGCGCAAGGCCTGACAGGCGGCTCACCCGCGCAAGAAATCACCAGCCGCGGACTGTCGTGAGCAGGCGAGCTACACTAGTGCGTTTCCCCATCCGTGCAGATTTGACTCTCCCAGAGGCGTGGGCTAGCCTCAATGTCTTGTATTCGCATGGCCGTAACTTCTTGCGCCGAACGCATTTGAGCGGCTAGGAATTCGGGCTCTCCCGCCCTCGTCTTATGAAACTGAGACGCCAACTGTTGCATGTAGCACTTGCCTTCGCTCTTTGCGCCCAGGCTTTCGCCGGCAATGGGATGCATCCGGTGCACGCGCCCAAGGCCATGGTGGCCACGCTGCAACCCGAAGCATCCGAGGCGGGCGTAACGATCATGCGGCAGGGCGGCAACGCGGTGGACTCCGCGGTTGCGGTCGGTTTCGCTCTCGCCGTGGTGCTTCCCCAGGCAGGCAACATCGGCGGAGGCGGCTTCCTGCTCCTCCGCCAAGCCAACGGCGAGGTCCACTTCCTCGATTTCCGCGAGAAAGCTCCCGCCAAAGCCACTGCCAATATGTATCTTGACGCTCACGGCAATATTGTCCCAGGAATGAGTATTCTCGGCTACAAAGCGATCGGCGTTCCGGGCTCAGTTGCGGGTCTGGTGTACGCGCAGAAGCATTGGGGCAAGCTGCCGCTGAAGCAGGTGATGGAGCCGGCGATCCGGCTGGCACGCGATGGCTTCGTGCTCGACTACGACGCGGCGAGGTCGTTCCACGATCCAAACCTGGCGAAGTTTCCCGAATCGCATCGCATCTTTCAGCGCGATGGCGACTACTACCAGCCGGGCGACGTTTTCAAGCAGCCGGAACTGGCCAAGACCCTCGAGCGCATCGCCGAAAACCCTGACGACTTCTACCATGGCGCGATGGCGCGCGAGCTGGCTGCGGCCATCGAGAAGGGCGGCGGCTTGATCACCGCCGAGGACCTTGCCCAGTACGAAGTAAAGGAGCGGCAGCCGATTCGCGGCACCTATCGTGGCTACGAAGTCATCAGCGCTCCACCGCCGTCGTCTGGCGGCGTCACCCTGGTCGAGATCCTCAACATTCTCGAAGGATACGACTTGGCTAAGCAGGGCGAAGATTCGGCCCAGAGCATTCATCTCACCGCCGAAGCTTATCAGCGGGCATTTTTCGATCGCGCCGAGTTTCTCGGGGACCCGGATTTTTCCAAGGTCCCGGTTGCGCAACTGCTGGACAAGCGCTATGCCAACGCCTGGCGCGAGACTATCCCGCTGCGCCGCGCCACTCCCGGAAATGAGTTGCGACGGCCTTCCATCTTCTCGCAGTTAGACAGCTATGCCAGTTCGCATCCCCAGCCGAAGAAGCTCGTTGAGCCAGTCCACACCACCCACTATTCGATAGTCGATCCCGAGGGCAACGCAGTGTCGGTCACGACCACGCTGAATGAGAGCTTTGGCTCCCACGTCACCGCCGGGGAGTTGGGCTTCCTGCTCAACGACGAGATGGACGATTTTTCATCCAAGCCCGGTGTGCCTAACATCTTCGGACTGATCCAGGGCCCCGCAAATGCCATTGGCCCCGGCAAGCGGCCGCTGTCGGCAATGGCGCCGACTATCGTGCTCAAAGGCGGCAAGCTTTTCCTGGTTCTCGGCGCTGAGGGCGGCCCCACCATCATCACCACGGTTGCCGATGTGCTGATGGGCGTAGTGGATTACGGATTAAACATTCAGCAGGCGGTGAATGCGCCCCGCTTCCATGATCAATGGCTGCCCGACGAGATCAAACTGGAGAAGGAGGGCTTCTCGCCGGACACGGTTCGCATCCTCGAGCACATGGGACACAAGGTCTCCGCCGACGCCAACCTGGATTCTCTGCCGGGACAGCAGCATCCTTCGAAGCCGGAATATTGGGGCGACGCTCAGTGTATCGAAATTGACCTCAACACCGGCGAGCGCCTGGGCGCCAGTGACGGACGCCATAACGGAAAGGCAGTGGGATTCTGATGCGCCGCGCCATGTCCACGCTGATCTATGCACGGCGGGAACGGCTGCATCCCGGCCTGCTCGATCAGATGGTATCCGGCGGGGCGGAAGCCATCGAGATCTTCGCGGCGCGCGGGCACTTCAATTACACCGACCGGCAACACGTCCGGCAGATCGCCAACTGGTTTCGCAGCACCGGAGTGACGTTCCACTCCATGCACTCGCCCATGCATCCCGACGAAGATTGGGGACGCGGCGGCGCGACGCCCATCAACATTGCGTCGGTTGAGAGATTTCAGCGGGTCGCGGCTACCGATGAAATCAAGCGCGCCATCGAGGTAGCCGAACAGGCGCCCTTTCAATTTCTGGTGCAGCATGTCGGGATCGGCCACGAAGAGGCGGACGAGCACAAGCTCGACGCCGCGATGAGTTCCCTCGAACACCTGCACGCCTTCGCTAAACCCCTGGGCGTGCAACTGCTGGTCGAGAACATTACCAACGAGCTTTCGACGCCGGAGAAGCTGATGGAACTGCTGCACACCGGGCGCTTCGGCGATATCGGGGTGTGCTTTGACGTCGGCCATGCGCACATCATGTCGAGTGTGCCGCAGGCGTTCGAAGTCTTGAAGGACCGCGTGCGCTCCACCCACGTTCACGACAATGACAAGGATCACGATTTGCATCTCTGGCCCGGCGAAGGCAGCGTCGATTGGAAGCAGACGAGGGAACTATTGCGGACTGCGCCGCACGCACCGCCCGTGTTGCTGGAGATCGAAGGAGTGGAAGGCGAGAAAGTTTCAGAGAAGATGACGGAGGCCTTCAGTAAACTGGAGAGGGCGTTATGAGGGCGCCGCGCGAATAACTATGTCCACACCAGCTGAGAACCTGCAGCGACCCGCCATCAAAGTCTTCGTCGCCACCTCGGTGATGCTGACTTTCATTTCCTTCTGGCGGGCCGCAGCCATTGTTCTCTCCGACCTGGGATCATCGGCGTACTACGTTGGCGGCGACGCCGAGAAGGTCATCGGCAAAAGCGCGCCCTGGTTCGTGCTCGCCGTCATGCTCTTCAGCTATGCCGTGCGGGCCCTCTACATCGAGTCCAGCTCCATGTTCGTCCGCGGTGGCGTTTACCGCGTGGTAAAGCAGGCGATGGGTGGGACGCTGGCCAAGCTGTCGGTTTCGGCGCTGCTGTTCGATTACATCCTGACCGGCCCCATCAGTTCCGTGGCCGCCGGACAGTACGCTGCCGGGCTGCTGACCGACACCTTCCATCATCTCGGCTACAACCTCCACGTTCCTGAGAACTCGTTTGCTGCCGGCTTTGCCGTGCTGGTGACCCTCTATTTCTGGTGGCAAAACATCCAGGGCATTCACCAATCCAGCGAACGCGCCCTGCAGATCATGAAGATCACCACGGTGATGGTGGTGATCCTGATTGTCTGGTGTCTTATCACGCTGGCCAAACACGGCGGTCAATTGCCGCCTTTGCCGTCGCCCGCCCACATGCACCATAACAAGGAATCGTTGGGCTGGCTGCTGGGCACCTGGGCCGAGCGGATTTCCATCATCATGCTGCTGGTTGGGTTCGGCCATTCGGTGCTGGCCATGAGCGGCGAGGAATCGCTGGCCCAGATCAATCGCGAGATCGAACACCCCAAGCTTAAGAACCTGGAAAAAACCGGGCTGGTGATCTTCCTGTACAGCCTGTTCTTCACCGGGCTGGTCTCATTTTTCGCCGTCATGATCATTCCCGACAAGGTGCGTCCCGACTACTATGCCAATCTGATTGGCGGGTTGGCCATGAACGTCGTCGGTCCCTACACCCTACGGCTCTTCTTCCAGGCCTTCGTGGTGATCGTGGGCACCCTCATGCTGTCTGGCGCGGTCAATACCGCCATCGTGGGCGCCAATGGCGTGCTCAACCGGCTGGTCGAGGATGGCGTTCTGACTACCTGGTTCAAAAGACCTCAGAAGCGTTACGGCACCAGTTATCGGGTAATTAATTTGATCGTTGGTTTGCAGGTACTCACCATCATCGCCAGCCGCGGCAACGTGTACCTGCTGGCCTCCCTCTATGCCTTTGGCGTGATCTGGAGCTTCTCCTTCATGTCGCTGGCGGTAATGGTGCTGCGCTACAAGAGCCCGGAGGACCGGCAGTGGAAAGTGCCGGGCAACATCCACATCCGGGGGGTTGAGATACCCGTGGGCGTGATCTTGATTTCGGCGGTCCTGTTTTCCACTGCCTTGGTGAACCTGCTGACCAAGCAACTGGCGACTGTCGCCGGGGTGACGTTCAGCGTGGTGTTTTTTGTCGTCTTCACCATCTCCGAGCGCAAGACCGCTCGCGAACACGCCGCCGGCGAATCAGGGCTGGAGCAGTTCAACATCGCCACCGATCCAGAACTGAGCGCGGAGACCATGCAGGTGCGGCCGGGCAACATTCTGGTCGCCGTCCGCGACCCCCGCAATCTGTACTACTTGCGGCAAGTGCTGGCCAAGACGGACACCACCAAGACCGATGTGGTGGTGATGACCGCTCGCGTCTATCACCGTGAGCACTCCTTCAGCGGCAGCGAGGTGGTGGACACCTCGGAAGTGTTCAAGAAGTATGAGCAGGAGCTGTTCACCGCGGTAGTAACCGCCGCCGAGAAGGAAGGTAAACACGTTTCCCTGCTGGTGGTGCCTACCAACGATGTTTTCGAAAGCATTGTGGCCACGGCGCAACGATTGCATTCGTCGGTCGCCGTCTGCGGCTTGTCAAACAAGCTCACCGCGGATGAACAGGGCAAACTCACCGGCGATGCCTGGGAGAGGTTGCCCGAGCCGCGTCCGCGACTGCGGCTGGTGGTGGTTGAGCCCAACGGTACCAAGCACGAATACCTACTGGGCCCGCACACCCCGCGCATGCGCCAGGAAGATGTGGACCTGCTGCACGGTCTGTGGAAGGAAGTGACCACCGACCCGCGTTATCGCGAGCTCCACCATTACCATGTGCTGAATGTGGCGCTCCAGGAGATGGTGGAGCGTATGCACAACGGCGCGTACCACGATGGGGTCATGAAGGAAATTTTCGAAGAGATGCGGCGGCATGGCGGAGCACCGGTCGCTGACGACGATGTTCCGCCTCCACCGCCGACGTAATCGGCGCGCGGCACGGCCGAGGATCGACACGAGAAAACAGGGAGGTTTGCTACGCTTAAAACTCCGTGTTCATCCGCGCAAATTCATGGACAAACGGTTTTCTTCCTCCGCTCTTGCTAACATCAAAGCGTGAGCACCCCTTCCAAAGTCCGCGTCCGCTTCGCTCCTTCTCCTACGGGACAACTGCATGTCGGCAACGCCCGCACTGCACTCTTCAACTGGCTCTTTGCCCGTCAAGCCGGCGGCGTCATGGTGTTGCGCATCGAGGACACCGATGTGGCCCGCAGCGAGGCGCGTTTCGAGGACCAACTCCTCGACGATCTCAAGTGGCTAGGCATCGATTGGGACGAGGGTCCCGACAAGGAGCCCCAAGGTCCGTTCAAGCCCTATCGCCAGAGCGATCGCCTGGAACTATATCGCGAACATGCCGAGCGGCTGGTGACGGAAGGCAAAGCCTACCTCTGCTTCTGCTCGCCGGAGGAATTGGAACGCGACCGCGAGCGTGCTCTGCAACATCAGCAGCCGCCAATCTACTCGGGAAAATGCCGCGCGCTCGATCCGGAAGAGAGCCAGCGCCGCCGCGCCAGCGGCGAAGCGGCAGCAATCCGCCTGCGCATTCCTGAGCACCCCATTCGCTTTCACGACATCGTGCACGGGCCGGTTGAGTTTTCTAACGAAGTGGTCAGCGATCCCATCATCCTGCGCTCTACCGGGATCTCGGTTTACAACTATGTCGTGGTCGTGGACGACGCTTTGATGGACATCACTCACGTCATTCGCGGAGACGATCACCTCTCCAACACGCCCAAGCAAGTGGCGCTCTACGAGGCGCTGGGATGGCCGGTGCCGGAGTTCGCGCACCTTTCCACGATTCTGGGGAGCGATCGCGAGCGCTTGTCCAAGCGGCACGGCGCAACCTCCATCGCCAATTTTCGCGAGATGGGTGTGCTGCCCGAAGCCCTGGTGAATTACCTCGCCCTGCTGGGATGGGCGCCGACCGGCGGCACCCGCGAAATCTTTTCGCCCCAAGAGTTGGTCAAGGAATTTTCCCTGCAGCGAGTAACCCCATCGCCCGCGGTCTTCGACATGGAGAAGCTGTATTGGTTGAACCGGCACTACATCAAGCAGGGTCCGCCTGAGCGCATCGCGAAGCTCGCCGAACCGTTTTTTGTGCGCGCCGGAATACTGCCGGAAAATCTCGATGAACACACGCGAGCCTGGTTTGCCAAGGTGGTCGCGCTGCTCGTTCCGTCGGTGGACAAGCTGGACCAGCTTCCCGAGCGCGCCGCGCTGATCTTTCGCTACGATGCAGCCGCTGCTGTGAACTCTGCCGATAACGCGGAGGTGCTCGCCTCGCCCAAAACTTCCGACGTCCTGGCAGTATTTGCGCAACAGGTGGAAGGCGGTCCGTCGCCGATGACGCCAGAAGCCTTCAAGGCCATCATGAATGAGGTGAAGGCGAAGACTGGCGTGAAGGGCAAGGATCTATTTCATCCCGTGCGGATCGCATTGACCGGCTCGCACTCCGGCCCCGAGTTCGACAAGCTGATTCCGATTCTCGAGGAAGGCTCTCGGCTAGAGTTGCCACAGCATGTCATGAATGTTCGCGAGCGTCTGGCTGCCTTTCGTGCGGCACGTGGGAAGTAACAAACTCCGCGGACAAGGATTTCAGAACTTCGCCAGGTACTCTCGCTTCTTCTCGTCCGGCAAAAACGACGCGCGGAACGAATTCTTCGCCAGCTCGCGAAGCTCGGCCTCGCTGAAGCGGAAAACCTGCTGCGCAATCCGGTATTCACGCGACAAGCTGGTGTGAAACATGTCCGGGTCGTCCGTATTCAGCGTGACCTGGACGCCAGCGTCAAACAATTTCCGGACCGGGTGTTCCTCCACCGTAGTGCAGCACCCGGTCATCACGTTGCTGGTGATGCACACTTCCACTGGTATTTTGTTTTCGGCGAGATACCGCACCAGTTCGGGATCGCCGGGGGCGTGCAGTCCATGCCCGATGCGTTCCGCCTTCAGCTCCCGCAAAGCGCTCCAGATGGATTCGGCTCCCACCGTTTCCCCGGCGTGCACGGTCAAACGCAACCCATGTTGCGCTGCGCGCTCATATATTTCACGGAACTGCTCGGGACCGGCGCGGCGCTCGTCTCCGCCAATTCCAATGCCGGCGACGCTTCTTTCCTTGAAGCGAATTGCCTCCTCGACCACCCTGCGCGCTTCGTCCACGCCGAAGTGCCGGACTGCGTCGAAGATCCAATACAGCGACATGCCAAACTCGCGCTCGCCGCGCTGCCGCCCGCGCTCCGCCCCTTCAAACAAAGGAGCGAATTCCTGCCCGCGCCACTGCACCACGCCAGCAGAGATGTACACCTCGGCGTGCAGAACATTCTGCGCATGCAGCTTCTGCATCATGCGATAGGTGACCAGCTCGTAATCCTCGGCGGTACGCAACCGCTCGGTGACCGCCTTGAACGCCACTAGGAAGCCGGTGAAATCTTTGTATTCATAAAGCGCGCGCGCTTCTTCCTCGCTGAAGACGCGTCCACTGTCCTCAATGTTTTTGTAGCGATTATTGGTGCTGGGAAGCGGCGTGGGATGGCGGCGGCTCAGTTCCGCCAGCGTCGGCGGATCGACCGTGCCTTCGAGGTGCAGATGTAGCTCGGCCTTGGGCAGCCCTAGGATGAAGTCGTTGGCGGAATCAGTAAGATGGGGCGATTTCGTCATGGGGTATGCGAGTACCCGAGATGCTACGGCTTGTTCGACGCGTTGGGCACGGGTCTGAGCTGGCGCGGGCTGAACTCGCTGCGGTGGCGGCTGTAGAGCATGTACACTGTCAAGCCGATAATCAGCCACACGAAAAAGCGCAGCCAGGTCAAGATCGGCAGGCCCGACATCAGCAGCACACAAAACACTACGCTGAGGATTGGCGCCGTCAGCCCGCCCGGAGCGCGGAATCCGCGACGCCGCTCCGGCTGCTTGTAGCGCAGGATGATGACGCCGATCGACACCAGGACAAACGCGAACAGCGTACCGATATTCGACAAATCCGAGAGCGTGCCAATGTCGAGAATCCCGCCCGGAATCCCCACCAGAAATCCGGCGATCCAGGTTGCGGTGGCCGGTGTGCGAAATCGCGGATGCACCCGGCTGAACAATTTGGGCAGCAAGCCATCGCGCGACATCGAGAACCAAACCCGCGCCTGTCCCAACTGGAACACCAGCAGCGACGAGATCATACCCATCATCGCGCCGAAAAGGACCGCCAGCTCCGTCCAGTGCAGCAGCGCGGACTTCGTGGTCCCCGCCAGCTTGCTCATGCTGTTGACCACGGGTGCGGCGTCGTCAATCAAAGTCTGCCAGGGAACGATGCCGGTCAGCACCACGGCAACCGCAATGTAAAGCACGGTACAAACGATGAGCGTGGCGATAATGCCGATCGGCAGATCGCGCTGCGGGTTGCGCGCCTCCTCGGCCGCGGTCGAGACCGAGTCGAACCCGATATAGGTGAAGAAGATGATCGAGCCGCCGGTCAGCACGCCGGGCCAGCCCTCGGGCGCGAAGGGGTGATAGTTGGCGGGATGAATGAATCGCATCCCCACGAACACGAAGGCCAGGATGGCGGCGATCTTCAGGATCACCATGACATTGTTGGTTTCGGCCGATTCGCGAATGCCGCGCACCAGCACCACCGTCAGCAACATGACGATCAGAAACGCCGGCAGGTTGAAGCCAAAGTGCCAGCCCGGAGCATAGAGCACGTTGTTCTGCAAGTCGGTGAGGCCGCCGGGCAAGTACGCGGGGGTGATCCAGCGCAGCGCGGGATGCCAGCCGAACCAACTGAACGTGGCGACCATGTGCGCGGCGAAGCCCACGCTCACCGCCATATTGCTGACCGCATACTCCAGGATGAGGTCCCAGCCGATGATCCAGGCAATCAACTCGCCCATGGTGGCGTAGGTGTACGTGTAAGCGCTGCCGGCAATCGGGATCATGGACGCCAGCTCGGCATAGCAGAGTCCCGTAAAGGCGCAGACGATGGCCACCAGCACCAGCGAGATCGCCAATGCCGGACCCGCTCCGGGACGGCCCAGCGTGGCCGCATGATGCACCAGGTAGTCGGCTAAGGGTGCGTTCAGGATGGACGAGGTGTTGAATTTCTGTCCGGCAATCGCCGTTCCCACCACGGTGAAGATGCCGGAGCCGATCACGGCGCCGATGCCGAGCCCGGTCAGCGACCACGGGCCCAGCGTCTTCTTAAGCCGATGTTCCGGCTCCTCGGAATCGGAGATCAGCTTGTCGATAGACTTGCGCGCGAAGACTTGGTTCGCCAGGGTGACGCTCCCAGGAGTGCTGGAATCAGTGCCTCCGAATTCAAACAGAAAGGGCCGGGCGAGAGCAAGCGGAAGGTAATTCACCACGGAGGAAGCATTTGGCAGTTAGCACTTAGCACTTAGCACTTAGCACTTAGCACTTAGCACTTGGCATTTAGCATTTTGATTTTGCTAATTGCTTCTTCGTGCCTCCGTGGTGAAGAGTCTCACCTACTTCTCCGGCGCGAGTATCTTCTCGAAGTGGTTCTCGATCATATGAAACAGATGCGTACGGGCCTGGTACCCGGCGATGCCATGAGTTTTGCTGGGATACATCATCAGCTCGAACTGCTTGCCTGAGTTGATGAACGCGTTGATCATCTGAATAGTGTTTTGCATGTGCACGTTGTCGTCGCTGGTGCCATGCACCTCCAGCAGCTTGCCGTGCAAATTCGCCGCGAAGTTCACCGCCGAGCTTTTCCTGTAACCCTCCTGGTTCTCGTTCGGCAGGCCCATATAACGCTCGGTGTAAATCGAATCGTAATTGCGCCAATCGGTCACCGGCGCCACTGAAACTCCACCCTTGAACATGTCGGTGTGCTCCAGCGCATAGAGCGTGAAATATCCGCCGTAGCTCCAGCCCCAGAATCCGAGCCGGTTTCCGTCCAGTTGCGGAAACTGTTGCAGCGCTTGCTTCACGGCGGCCATCTGGTCGCTGAGCTCGGTCTCGCCGAAGTTGTGTTGGATGGCCATGGCGAAGGCCTTACCTCGTCCGCCCATGCCGCGGTTGTCAACTTTCAGAATCGCGAACCCCTGCCGTGCCAGGACCTGGTCGAACAGGTCGATTGCGCCCCAGGCATCGCGCACCGTCTGCTCTGCTGGCCCGCCATAGGGATTGACGATGAGCGGTGCTTTGCCGTTCGCCATCATCGGCCCGCTCTCCGGCAGCAGGAGCACGCCTTGCAAAGTGGTTGTGCCATCGGCGGCCTTGAAGTCCACGAACTTCGGGGTCAGCAGGTTGTAGGCCTCGAGGCTGCGCGGCTTCCAAAACACGTTGCAAACGTCGCCTACGGCGCATAGCGAAATCGTCGTGGGCGTGGTCAGCGAGGAGTAGCGGTCCACATAATACTTAGAATTTTGGGGATCGAAGTCCGTCGAGTGGAATCCATTTTCCTTGGAGATGCGATGGAAGTTCTGCCCGTCCAGTCCCACGCCGTACAGGTTCGTCTGCCGCCAATCGCCCTCGTTAGCCGAGAAATACACCACTCCCTGCTTTTCGTCGACGCCATTGATGCTCTCGACTTCCCAGTCGCCACGCGTGAGTTGGGCCACCAGCTTGGCCGGGCCACTCAGCGGGTTCTGCTTGTCGAACTGGTACAGGTAAATATGGTTGTGCCCGTCGCGCCAACTCGTCCACAAGTAGCGATCGCCGGACGACAATATCTGGAAATCCACCTCGGGATGCATGTCGATCCAGGCGTCGGTGGTCTCGGTCATCATTAGCGTCCACTTGCTGTTTTTGACATCCACAAGATACAGGTCCAGCCGGTTTTGCAGGCGGTTAAGAGCGATCGCCCAGAGCAGGCCGTCGCGCACCCATCCGAAGCGGGGAACCAGCGCATCGGGACTGTCTGACAGCGGCGCGTCGCTGCCCGTTCCCGCGCTGATCCACTTGATCTTGCCGCCATCTAGGCCCACCACGCCCAAGCGCACTTTGGGATTCGGATCGCCGGGCTGAGGATACTTCTCCTGGTCCACGCTGGCGTGGGTGGGCATCCAGTCGGTGATGGGATAGGTGGGCACCGCCTTCTCGTTCATCTGCAGAAATGCGATGTGCCTGCCGTCGGGAGACCAGAAGTAATTGCTGCGTGTGTACAGCTCTTCCTCGTAAAGCCAGTCAACTTCCCCGTTCAGCAGGTTGTCGTCGCCATCTTTGGTTAGAGTTCGTTCGCTCCCCCTGTCCAGCGGCTGAGCATAGAGGTTGTGCTTGCGCACATACGAGATGCGGCTTCCATCCGGCGAGAACTTGGGATCGACCGCGGCATCGGAGCTGCTGGTGATCTGCACGGCGGTGCCGGTGTCCAATGTGTAAAGCCAAAGTTGTCCCATGGAGTCGAACAGCAACTTCTTGGAATCAGGCGACCAGTGATAGGCGCCAATGGAATAACGCTGCGCCGCCTCCTTCTTACGTTCGTCCTTGATGGCGCTGGTGGGCGGAGCCAAAGATGCCAGCTTCTCGCTCGCCACCAGCACGGCCGGCTTGCCCGTCGTGGTTACATCCACGTAATACAAAGCTCCGTGTTGGCCGCTGTCGTCGCGTTGCACGAAGGAAACCTTGGAGCCATCGGGACTCCACTTCACATCTTCCGGGCCGCGGCCGAGTATGGCGCCAGGCTTGAACATTTCTTCAATCGTCAGCTCTTTTTTCGTTGGTGATTCCTGCGAGGCAGGGGATGGGACCGATTGCGCAGCCAGAAATGAAGCGGACAGCACACAGCAGACGAATGCAGCAAACCGTGATTTCACGTTAACTCCGATGAAGAAAATCTCTAGCGGGAAAGTTTATATCAGGATAGCGGGTTCATGCGGCGATGGCTGGCATCAAGCCGCGCAAGCGACGATATTTGGTTTAGCCGTGGGCGTAAGCCCGCGGTCGAGTGGGAAATCTAACTGAGTCCCTTTAGGGACGGCACCGGTCACAAGCCCGCAGCATTCTCTCAATAGGCCTTAAACCTTAGTCTGCCAACGTGACTGCCGGCTCGGGGCCTGGTTTCTGCGTGCTAGAATCCCAGCAGGTTCCCTTGGGGTCCAGATGAATTCAGATCTGCAAAAGCTGATCGACTTGCAAGAGGTCGATGCCCGGATTGCCGCGCTTAAGGCCGAGGTTGCCGCCCTGCCCCAGCAGGTGGCGCAGATCGAGGCCAAACTCGCCGGTTCCAAGGCCCAACTCGACGCCGCCCAGGCCGGAATGAAGGCCGACGAGATCGCCCGCCGCAAGCACGAATCCGACATCAAGGACCAGCAGGAGAAGATCAGCAGGTACCGCGACCAGTCGCTGAAGGTCAAAACCAACGACGAGTACAGGGCGCTGAACCACGAAATCCAGTTTGCCGAGTCCGAGATCCAGAAGCTGGAAGACAAGGTCCTGGAAATCATGGTCGCCACCGACGCGCGCAAAGAAGCGATCAAGCAGGCTGAGATCGCGCTGAAGGCCGACACCGCTGCCAATGAAAAAGAGAAAGACCACGCCCGGGCGCAGACCGCCGAAGACGAAAGGCAGCTCGCGGAATTGAGCGCGACGCGTAAGGAGTTGCGTTCCGGCGTCGCCGAGGAGACCCTCACCCATTACGACCGCGTGCTCAAGCTGCGCGGTTCCGTCATGGCGCCGGTTTATGAGGATGAAAGCTGCTCGGCTTGCCGCGTCCGGCTGCGCCCGCAGGTGTTCCAGGAAGTCACCAGCAACGAGCAGATCGTCACCTGCTTTTACTGCAATCGCATTCTGTATTACGTCCCCCCGCCGCCCCAGCCGGAAGAAGCGGCCGCGAAGAACGCAAAAACCGGGCACGGCGCCAAACCCGCCAAAGAAGAGTCCGTCGAGGCAGACGAAGCCGCCGCGCAGTAGGAAGTTACGGAGTTCGCCAACTGTCAGCTGACCAACTCACTCATCCAGAGACCGGTTCTATTGTCTATAGGGAACGCTTGACTTCTTTAAACAGATGTTCGCATACCCATGGTTCGTGAACAGTAGATCGAGGGACTGGTTTGACAAAGTCATATCAAGTGTTGGGCCTATCGTGACTTGGTCAATCGGTAGCCTACCGAGATCCAGTTCGAGGTAAGGCTTGATCACCTCAACACCCGCGCGAAACTTGACCTCCGATTCGGAAGGGATAAACTGCACAATTCGCCACTCCCGCTCCTCCTCAAATGACTTCACCTTGAACTTTGCACGGAGTCGAATAATTTCTGCGAAAATTGCGGATCGCAGTCTGTCCTCAATTGTCTCCGCCTCAGCATCCGGTAGCCGAGTCTCGACGTCGTTGGCTATCGAGACAATCTGCTCCAAAACGTACTTAGCCTCCTCCCACTGCTTCTGTTCGTCATAGACGATCTTCATCATGAATTGACCCTTGCCACGCGCCAAGAGATTACGAAGGCTAGAGCCTGAAAATCCTAGTGCGTAGCCTGCACACTGGTCGCCATATCCTCGCCACTGGCTAAGCAAATCACCCTCTTCGGAAAAGCAAGAAACATACACGTGCGGTCCATGCTTCTTGTACTCATCGTCCACATACTCCCAGACACCCCTGAGCGATCGAGCTGCAATGCTATCGCCTTCAAGGGCTCGGGTAACCTTCTCAACAGAGTCTTTGAGTACAGCGAGAGCGTATCGGGGCTCGCTCGAGTCGTTCAGAAAATCCGCATGTGAAACCCACAGCTTCTTACCGGCTACGATACCGAGCAGTCCTTGTGAGTTTGTGTAGTGGAAGAGTCTCTCTGGGGGGTTAGGTTCATTGCTGCGAAGCTCCAAATACAGATCGCAACACTTCTTATTGACAATTTTCAGCTGCGATCTTTCTCTGATGCCCGATCTGCGCATCGCGACCCTCCATGCACACCCAGTTTAATCCCTCACCGCGTGCTACGGACTTATGACACCACCGAGTGGTTGACCGGGGGCACCGTCTGAGCAGTAGTCCGTCTCCTGTGGCGCTGGCATAACTATCCAGCCGTTTCAGCCTCCGATAGAATCATTGCGTCTGACGCCGAGCCCCTAACGCTTGATGGTGATGAAAACGAAAACTGCGACGTGAGGTTTGAGGACTATCACTAGGGAACCAAAGGAATCTGTTATGCCGATGTCGAACCCGCCGCATCCCGGCGAATTTATCCGGACTGAAATCATCGAGCCATTCGGCCTGTCTGTAACCGCCGCCGCCGAAGTCTTGGGCGTTTCCCGGCCTGCGCTGTCCAGCCTGCTTAACGGCAAAGCCGACTTGTCCGGAGAGATGGCCCTGCGAATTGAAAAGGCGTTTGGCCCCAGGATGGACACGCTCATGCGAATGCAGTCCGCCTATGACATTGCCCGCACCCGTAAGCGTGAGAGCAAAATTCGCGTTCGGCGCTATCGCCCCATAGAAGCGAAGCAGGAGTTCGTCGGAATCAGGAAGCAACGCTCCGAATTTCGCGATCCTGTCGCATACGTCCGCGGCTTGCGGCGCGGCAGTCGGATTGAGCGGCTCGGGACACAGTGACGGCTCTGGAGGCAATCGCGCGCGTAAGATAGATAAGCGTTTGGCTTTCGCGCGAGGAACCCCTGGCCAACTCCATTCCAGTCATAACCGTGAACCATCGCGGCGCGGCTCGTCTGCGCGGCGGACATCTGTGGGTCTATCGCTCTGACCTTGTGCCGCCAGCCGAGGCCGCTGCCGGAGCGCTGGTGCATGTCCGCGATGAGCGCGGCCGCCATTTGGGATCGGCGCTCTACAGCAGTGCATCGCAGATTGCTATCCGCCTGCTGACTGGCGACGAAATCGGCGAAGCGCAGCTCACATCGCTCTTGCGGGAACGCATTGCAGCCGCAGTTTACTTTCGCGCGCAAGCCGCGCGCGACACCGATTCCTACCGCTTGATCTTCAGCGAGGCAGACCTGCTGCCCGGCGTCATCCTCGACAAATACAACGATGTGCTTTCCATGCAGGCGCTGACCCAGGCTTTTGATCGCCAGGACCTGCGGCAGGCGGTCCTCGACGCCATCGCCGAACACTTTCCCCAGGCCAGCGTCGTCGAGCGCGTCGATCCCCACATTCGCGAACTGGAGCAGTTGCCGCCGCGCGACTCGCAACTGGTGCGTGGCGACCGCTCCAGCACGATCTTCACCATGAACGGAGTCCGTTTCCACTTCGATGGACTCGGCGGGCAGAAGACTGGCGCTTTCCTCGATCAGCGCGAGAACTATGCCGCCGCGGCGCGCTACGCTCACGGAGACGCGCTCGACTGTTTCACCTACCAGGGAGGATTTGCGCTGTATTTGGCGCGAGTGTGCACCACCGTCGCCGCGGTGGATTCGTCGCGTCCGGCACTGGAAGTGGCGGAGCGGAACGAGCAGCTCAATCGCGCCGCGCACCGCTGCGGCGAGATCGAATGGACCGAAGCCAACGCTTTCGACCTGCTCAAGGACTACGCTACCGCGGGCCGGCAGTATGACACCATCGTCCTCGATCCACCGGCGTTCGCCAAGACTAAGCGAGCGGTGCCGACCGCCCTCCGCGGCTACAAGGAGCTGAACCTGCGCGCGCTGAAGATGCTTCGTCCCGGCGGCATTCTGGTCACCTGCTCCTGTTCGTTCCACGTCGGCGAGGGTGAGTTCCTGGCAATGCTCGGCTCTGCTGCCGCCGATGCAGGCCGCCGAGTGCGCATTCTGGAAGAGCGCGGCCAGTCGCTCGACCATCCTGTCCTGTTGAATGTCCTGGAAACGGGCTATCTGAAGTGCATCGTTTGCCAAGTGCTGTAGGCAACAGCCATTTTCGGACGGCAAAGTTGTACCCTGTTCCAGAGATCAAAAGTATTAACAACTTATTTAATATCAGTTGCTTGGCTTAACTTTAATCATCGGGACAGCCCCCAGCCAACACTTGTACTTGACAGCAATACACTCATATTTTATGCTTACTTTACGATAAGTCATGCATCAAACTTAGCGATGGTCGGAATGACCACAAACCTTGTTTGGAGGCTTTGGAACCATGACTGTATTGACCCGTTGGGACCCATTCCGTGAATTGAATTCCTTGCAGCATCGCATGAACCGTCTGTTTGAAGAGCAGTACGGCGGCGGGCGCGAAGACTCGCTGACCGCTGGCGCATTTGCTCCCCCGGTTGACATCTACGAGGATGAGCAGAGCATTCAGTTGAAGCTGGAAGTTCCTGGCATCGACGAGAAAGACCTGGACATCCGGGTGGAAAACAACGTTTTGACCGTCAGTGGCGAGCGCAAATTCGAGAAGGAAGAGAAGGAAGAGAACTTCCGTCGCGTGGAGCGCCGCTATGGCAGCTTCAGCCGCTCGTTCACGCTGCCGACCACGGTGAACACCGACGATATCCACGCCGACTACAACAACGGCGTGTTGAACATCCGGCTGGCCAAGCGCGCCGAAGCCAAGTTGGAAGGAGTCGCCAGTAGTTTTTGAGCTTAGAGATTTTTCAGAAGGCAAGCGAGTAGCCTAGCGTTTAGCTGACAACTGACAACTGACAACTGACAGCTGGCCACTGACAACTGGAGTTACCCATGGCAATACGTTGGGAAAAATTAACCGTGAAAGCGCAGGAAGCCATGCAGCGGGCGAACGATCTCGCCAGCGAGCACGGCAACCCTGAGCTACAGCCGGCACATATTCTGGCAGCGCTGCTGGAAGACCGCGAAGGCATCGTCTCGCCTCTGCTGGAGCGCGTAGGCCTGCATGTGCCGACGGTGCAGGCCGAGGCCATGCGTGAGATCGACGGTCTGCCGAAAGTCTCGGGCAGCGGGGCTACGCAGGCGCATCTCTCCGATGCCGCCTCGCAGATGCTGGAAAACGCCTTCAAAGAGGCGGACAACTTCAAGGACGAGTACGTCTCCACCGAGCACATGCTGCTGGCCCTCACCAAGCTGAAGCGTGATGCCGCCCAGCAGATTCTTGCCACTGCGGGCGCGACGTACGACAACATTTTGCGTGCGCTCACTTCCGTGCGCGGCAATCAGAAGGTCACCGACCAGAATCCCGAGGCGAAGTACCAGGCGTTGGAGCGTTACGCCAAGGACCTTAACGAGCTCGCCCGCCAGGGCAAACTCGATCCCGTGATTGGGCGCGACGAGGAAGTGCGGCGCGTGGTGCAGGTGCTTTCGCGCCGAACAAAAAACAATCCGGTGCTGATTGGCGAACCCGGCGTTGGCAAGACCGCGATTGTTGAAGGTCTGGCGCAGCGCATTGTTTCCGGCGACGTTCCCGAGCAGTTGAAGAACAAGCGCGTGGTCTCGCTTGACCTGGGCGCGATGTTGGCAGGTGCGAAATATCGTGGCGAGTTTGAAGACCGGCTGAAGGCGGTGCTGAAAGAGATCGAGCAGTCCAATGGGCAGATCATCCTGTTCATTGACGAGCTGCACACGCTGGTGGGCGCCGGCGCGGCGGAAGGCGCGATTGACGCTTCCAACATGCTAAAGCCCGCCTTGGCGCGCGGTGAGTTGCGCGCCATTGGCGCCACCACGCTGAACGAATATCGCAAGTACATCGAGAAAGACGCCGCGCTGGAGCGCCGCTTCCAGATTGTGTACGTCGGCGAGCCCAACGTCGAGGACACGATCGCAATTCTGCGCGGGCTGCGGGAGAAATACGAGGTTCATCACGGCGTCCGCATCAAGGACTCAGCCATTGTGGCGGCAGCGACGCTGTCGCATCGCTACATCTCCGACCGTTTTCTGCCCGACAAAGCCATCGACCTGATTGACGAGGCTGCGGCTTCGCTGCGCATTCAGATCGACTCCATGCCGACCGAGATCGACCAGTTGGAGCGCCGGGCGACGCAGCTTGAGATCGAGCGCCAGGCGCTGAAGCGCGAAGACGATGCGAACTCGCGCGAACGGCTGGCCGCTCTGGAGAAAGAGCTGGCGCACATCAAAGAGGAATCCAACGCTCTGAAGGCGCGCTGGAAGCAGGAGAAGGAAGCCATCGCCAAAGTGCGCGAGGCCAAGGAGCGCATCGAGCGCCTGAAGCTGGAGGAGCAGGAAGCCACCCGCAAGGGCGACTACAATCGCGCTGCGCAAATCAAGTATGGCGAGTTGCCGCAGCTCGAAGCCGAGGTCAAGAAGCTGGGCGCGGCAATGGACGACAAGCAGGCGCGCATGTTGAAGGAAGAGGTGGACGAGGAAGACGTCGCCAAGATCGTCAGCAAGTGGACCGGCATTCCGGTGTCGAAGATGCTGGAAGGCGAAGTGAAGAAGCTGGTGACCATGGAAGAGCGGCTGCGGCAGCGCGTTATTGGACAGGACGAGGCGATTCAGAGCGTGGCCAACGCCATTCGGCGCTCTCGTGCGGGACTCAGCGATCCGCGCCGTCCGATTGGCTCGTTCATCTTCCTCGGACCGACCGGCGTCGGCAAGACCGAGCTGGCGAGGGCGCTGGCCGAATTTCTTTTCGACGACGAGCACGCCATGGTGCGCATCGACATGTCGGAGTATATGGAGAAGCATTCGGTGTCACGGCTCATCGGCGCGCCTCCGGGCTACATCGGTTACGACGAAGGCGGGCAACTGACCGAAACGGTGCGCCGCCGGCCGTACGCGGTGGTGCTGTTTGACGAAATCGAGAAGGCGCATCCCGACGTGTTCAACGTTTTTCTGCAAATCATGGACGATGGGCGCCTCACCGACGGCAAAGGCCGCATCGTCGATTTCAAGAACACCATCATCATCATGACGTCGAACATTGGCTCCAGTTATCTGCAGGACCTCGGCGAGCGTTCAGCGGAGCAGATTTCCGAAGCGCACCAGCGGGTGATGGAGGCGCTGCGGGCGCACTTCAAGCCCGAGTTCCTCAACCGCGTGGACGACATTGTCATCTTTAACCCGCTGGGCAAGGAGCAGTTAACCAGGATTGTGGACCTGCGCCTGGAGGACTTGCGCAGGCTGCTGGCCGATCGCAAGATCAGCCTGGAGCTGACCGCGAAGGCCAAGGAGTTGATCTTTACCGAAGGCTACGATCCGAACTACGGCGCGCGCCCGCTGAAGCGGGCCATCCAGCGACTGGTGCAGGACCCGCTCGCCATGAAGATCCTCGATGGCGAAGTGCTGCACGGCGACCACGTCGTCGTGGACGCCGACAAGAAAGACCACAAGCTGACGTTCAAAGTGGCCAAGCGGGTGGGTGAGCCGGCGTCCTCAGTGATGTGACGGACCCTTGCAATTCCTACTGTCAAATTCGACTGAGGAAGGGCACTAGCGGAATGCGAAATTGACCTCCACGGTAATGGCGACGGGAACAGGTTTGAACTGAAAAGTACCGGGTGTGAAGGTCCAGGTGCGCACGGCGTTTAGCGCGGCCTCATCCAAGCCGTACCCGACCGGACCCGCAACGATAAATGAGGTCGGCCTCCCATCCGTATCAATGATGCACATCAAAACGACCGTCCCAGTCTTGTGAGCGCGCAAAGCTTCGTTAGAAAAGGAAGGATCCGGTGCCTTGATAGCTTTCGGAGGCTTGACACCTTTCCCCACTGAGTAGGCGCGATCACCAATCGGATAGCAGGCACGGCGAAGCTCATCGAGGCTCTGAGCCTCCGGCGTAGGCGGACTCTTCCTTTGCGTGCTAGTCAGATCAACGATTCGCGATTTCTGGAGCAGGTCGGTAAAACTCTTCAGTTCGTCGGGCGAGCACTTCATCTGGTCAAGCTCGGCGGGGGTGTAGAAGATTTTCTCCAGCAGCTCCGGTATTGCTTTGTCTAGCCCCTCATCGCTCGGTAGCGCCACCTCGATTGTCACCTTGCGCTTGACATTCGTCGCTTGCAATTGGTTCTTGCTCTCATAGTGAACATCCACGGGACGATTGCCGGCGATGAGCAGTTTTCCCGGCTGTAGTTGGATGCCGTCAACGAATATCCGTCCTTCGATGGGACCGAAGCCCGGGCTTTCCGGCGACGTTAGTTTCCCTTGGCTGTCATACGTAAGATGATCGTCAGTGTAATTGTTGCGCAGAACAAGGAACTGCTTCACTAGTGACAGGGAGAGTTGATGTTGGTATTGCGCGGCAGCTGCGGCTGAAAGCAACAGCCAGGTAAGGACTATGAAGTGAATATTGGCGTGCGATCTGCAGAACGCCCAAAGCCTATGCCTCATCATGGAACCTGCAATCTGCCTCACAATACTCGGTTGCTATTCTCTACCCGAATTCTATGTTGCAGAGCGGGCGGCGAACACGCGAGTTAATCACAAGTCTGCGTGACAGCGGGGCGGCAGCACCGGCGGTGGGGTCTACTAGGGCTTTCAGTAATGATACCGAGCTTGTAAGAAATCGATGCGGGCCTCTTTGACCCGGTAGACGAGCCGGTGCTCTTGCGTGATGCGCCTCGACCAGCAACCTGCCAGCGCAAACTTCAAGGGCTCCGGCTTGCCGATGCCTGCGCACGGGTTATTCATCACTGCTTCCACCAGTTCCAGAATTCGCAGCGCGACTTTCCGGTCGGTCTTGATCCAGTACCGTAGGTCCTCGCGGAACTCGGGCTGGAATACCGCCTGGCGCTCAGCGGGCCGGGCCAAGTCCCATCTCCCGCCGCAGCTTGTCCAGCGATTCCGGCTTGCCTCTTCCACGAGTGGCGCGCCGCAATGCCGCCAGCAGGCGCTGGGCATTCTTCGGGGAGCGCAGCAGATGTGCTGTCTCCAACAAGCTGGTCAGCTCCTCGGCTGGGACCAACGCGACATCCTTGGCGTTGCGGCGGCGCACAATGACAACGTCGTGATCGTTGGCAACCTGGTCAAGCACCGAAGCCAGCCGTTCCCGCAAACTGGTGTAGGTGGTCTCCACCGGCATGACGATTTGGCCTCCAAGCAAGCGTACAGCATTCCTGTACGTACCGTCAAAGTCCAAGTAGCTGAGGGCTAAAGCATTTGCGCTTTGATGGATTGGCGAAGGGTGGAGCACGCCTTCCCAGCGCGCTCCTTCAAAGCTACCCACCCGAGGTCCAACAACTCGGGAGCTGCTCTAGCTGCGGCGCTCCTTGCCGGCAACCGCAATGCACTCTTCCAGCACATCCATGGCGATGTCGGCCTGCTCCCTGGTCACGATGAGCGGAGGCGCGATGCGAATGCTGTTCGGCCCGCATCCCAGAAAGAGCACGCCGCGCTCGAAGGCGAGCTCGACGATGTGATCGCGTTCCGCGGCGCCTTGCGTCTTGGCTTTCTTGTCGGTGACGATCTCGACTCCGATCATCAAGCCGCGTCCGCGGACGTCGCCCACCAGATTGAGCCGCTGCGGCCAATCGGCGATACGTTGCATGATGTGTTTGCCCACCACCTCGGCATTCTTGACGCCTTCACGTTCGAGCACATCCATGGTGGCGAGCGCAGCCGCGATAGAGACCGGATTCCCGCCGAACGTCGAAGCGTGCGAACCCGGCACCCAGTCCATGATTTCCGCCTTCGACATCATGATGCCGAGCGGCATCCCGCTGGCAATCCCCTTGGCGCTGCAGAAGATGTCAGGCTCAACGCCGGTGTGCTGGATGGCCCACCACTTTCCAGTGCGCCCCGCCCCTGACTGAACTTCGTCGGCGACCAGCAGAATGCCATGGCGATCGCAGATGCGCCGCAGCTCCTGCATGAACACGGTCGGCGCGACCACGTAGCCTCCCTCACCCTGAATCGGCTCCACAAAAATCGCCGCCACTTCCTCCGGGGGCAGCGTCGTCTTGAACAATTTTTCTTCGATGAAGCGGGCGCAGCCTAGCGCGAACGCCTCCGCTTCCTGGCTTCCACCCACGCATCCGCGATACACATCGGGATAGCGCACGTGCGTCACACCCGGAACCATCGGCGCGAAGCGCCGCTTCTGTTGGGGCTTCGAAGCCGTCAGCGACAGCGCGCCCATGGTGCGTCCGTGAAACGCCCCGTAGAACGCGATGATGTTCTGCCGCTTAGTGTGATAGCGCGCCAGTTTCAGCGCAGCCTCGATGGCCTCCGCGCCCGAGTTGCCGTAGTAAACCTTGTGTGGCCCCTTCATGGGCGCGACCTTCGACAGACGCTCGCCCAGGGTCACCATGCTCTCGTAGTAGAAGTCGGTGCCCGACATGTGAATCAGTTCGGCCGCCTGCTTCTGGATGGCGGCCACGACTTCCGGATGGCAATGTCCGGTGGAGGTCACGGCGATGCCGGCAGAAAAATCGAGGAACTCGTTGCCATCCACGTCTTCGACGATGACGCCACGCCCACGCTTGGCGACCATGGGATAGGAACGAGTGTAGGACGGCGAGACGTAACGTTCATCGCCCTCCAGAATGCGCCGGGCATTGGGGCCGGGCAAAGCGGTCCTGATGTTCGGACCGGCAACGTGGGTCAGAGTATCTGTGGTCATGATGTTTCTCCTTCGAAAGGCTTGCGGCCCGCCGAGGCGGGGGCCGGAGCTTCTGTCAGCCCGCGACTGCAATCTGGTTGGACTGGTATGGCGCGGGAGGCCGACGGGAAGACGAAAGACAGGAAGCTAGCTAGTCGCCGGAGAAGAGGTTGGGACGGGCCATACAGGGGGCTAGTCTGGCATCTGCACGCACCGGAACCCGGGGTCCCCAACCGCCTTTGGGTTTGGTGGGGTGGGAGATCGCGCTTGACCAGTTAGCAGGCACACCGACGCCGCACCCCGGATTGGAGGCGGCGGCAACGGCGTTCGGCTGGTTCTGGCGGCTGGCCAAAGGGATACTCCTAGCCCGATTATAGTCGCCTTCCAAGCGCGGCGTAACCCCCAAAAATCGGCCTGCCAGGACCCCGGCGGACTGCCTAAGTGGATCGGACAAGAACCATCACAGGCTGAACTCCCAGGCGCAATATTTGCCATCCGGCGATTCCGGTGGGCAGTGCAGACACCTCGTCTGAATACGAGGATCCACGGCGCGAGCGAAAGTCTCAAACTCCACTGTGCCGACGGGTTTGCAAGGGAAATCCGGAAGCCCCTTGCGCCGCCGGGTCTCCTGGACCCGGCAAACATCCATGAAGAGCCGCAGGCGTTTGCCGTCTTCCGACCACTCGGTTCGCTGAGAGTTGATCAGGCTATACTGCCGCAGGCCCAAAGCCCTTTCCAGCGCTCCCAAGCCGCCTGCAGGCAAAATGCCGAACGTCGTCATAATGCGGTTTGCCTCAGTCGCCGCGAACCGCCGCCACGCGGCCGTATCCAGATCGATGGCGGCATCCATACCAAGGCTTTCCTCCGCCGCGAGAAACCAGCAACCGTCATGGGCCAGCCAGTTCTTGGCGAACATCTCGAGCGCTAGCAGCAACTGCTCGCGCGTCATCGAGTGAAACGCGGTTTTGCCCGACTGGACCCCACTTTCTGTTGCGTTCGGCATTTGATACTCCTTAAGTTCGCGGGCCGTTACTTCCAGCTTCTTCCTTCGCCCACCTTGCTTTCATTATCGCCGATAATTTCTTTCGGGGACGAGTGCTGGTTGACCTTCGCCGCAGCATGGACTAGTCCGCTTTCCTCGGCAACCAACGGAGCCGCCCTGCGCGCCGACGGCGGCGTGGTAAGGTCTATTCTGTAGAGGGCCCACCGCCTGTCGCGTGAGGGATTCGTGAGCAACAGTTTGGTCCGAATTGCCGGGTTCATGTGCTTCGCTGTCGTTGCCGCGATGGCGCAAGAAACAACGCACGCTCCCTGCCCGGTGGAGAGCGCTCCTAAGGGATGGATCGTCTACATCGATCGGATTCACAGTTTCTGTTTTTCTCATCCGCCGGTCTACACTCCGAGCGCCAAGTCGTGGCTCGAGGAATACAAGAATGACCCTGTCTATTCGCAAACCCTGCGCAAGACCGTTCGAGAAGGCCGGCTGCTACGCCTGCAGCACAAGAAATTCGAGGACGCTTCAATTTGGGTGTGGCTTGAAACCACGCGGTTCGATCTACAGAGTTTCATCGAGGGGGCGCCGACTGGTAGTGAATCGCCGCCCGAACCGATCAAGATCGATCGCTACACGTTTTACTATTATGGTCCGGGCGGTGGTGGCGTCTGCTATCCCGATCAATACTTCTTCAACCTCCGCGGGAAGACTCTTACCATCGATTTCGACGGGCCATGCCGTGACGACAAGACACCGACGCCCGAGACCAAGGAGATCGAGCGCCGCCTTCTCGCGACCTTCCGAACCTTCCAACCCACTCCGCATTCTTGACCCCCTTTCTCGCAGCCCCCTACAATCAAAGATTCTCCACCTGCACAGGGAAGGTCCATGCCGCTTCAGCTTTTTAACACGCTGTCTGGAAAAGTCGAGGAGTTCCATCCGCTGGAAGACGATCTGGTCCGCATGTACGCCTGCGGCCCTACGGTTTACGACTACGGCCACATCGGCAATTTCCGCACTTTCATCGTGGTGGACACGCTGCGGCGATTTCTGAAGCAGAGCGGCTACAAGCTGAAGCACGTGATGAACATCACCGACGTGGACGACAAGATCATCCGTAACGCCGCCGCTCTGGGCGTCAGCGTCCAGGACTACACCAAAAAGTACAAGCAGGCGTTTCTGGAAGATGCCGACGCGCTGAACATCCAGCATCCCGAATTCCTGGTGAACGCCACCGACCACATTCAGGAGATGGCGCACTTCATCGCCGGACTTGTGGAAAAGGGGTATGCCTACCGCACGGATGACGGCTCGTACTACTTCCGCATCGCAAAATTTCCCGAGTACGGGAAGCTGTCGAAGAAGGATTTCGCCGGGATGAACGACGGCGCACGGGTGGACGTGGACGAATACGACAAGGACAATGCCCGCGACTTCGCGCTGTGGAAGGCGCCGAAACCGGGCGAGGCGCAATGGGAGACCGAGATCGGCCCCGGCCGCCCGGGTTGGCATATCGAATGCTCGCAAATGTCGATGAAGTACCTCGGCGAGAGCTTCGACATTCATGCCGGGGGCGAAGACCTCATCTTTCCGCACCATGAGAACGAAATCGCGCAATCGGAGGCGCTGACCGGAAAGCCATTCGTGCACGTTTGGGTTCATGCGCGCTTTCTGCTGGTGGAAGGCGAAAAGATGGCCAAGAGCGCGGGCAATTTCTTCACCGTCCGCGACTTGATCCTGATGGGACACAAGCCGTCGTCCATCCGCTTTCTGCTGATGTCGGTCCCCTACCGTAAACAGCTCAACTTCACCTTCGACGGGCTGACCCAGGCGGCCAATTCGGTTGAGCGTCTGCGCAACTTCAAGCTGCGGCTGCAGACTTCGCAGTTCGCCGACGGCGGCAATGTGATCATCGCCGAAATCGCGGAGAGGACTTCGGCGGAAATGCGCGCCGGGCTGGACGATGACTTGAACACGGCGCGCGCCTTGGGCGCCGTTTTTGACATGGTGAGGGACGTAAACGCTGCCGCCGATGCCGGGGAAGTCCGGAAAGCCAACGTACCTCAACTGCTCAGGGTGCTGGAAGAATTCGAAGAGATCTTCGCTGTGCTGAAGGACGACGATGCCGCCAAAGTGCGCGCAACGGTCGAGTGGGCAAAGACAGAAGGCCTGGAGAACAAGATCAGCCCGCAAACGGCCGAGCTTGCCAAAGCTGCGGCGCTTTCCGACGCCGATGTTGAGCAACTCGTTGCCGAGCACTCGCAAGCGCGCAAGACCCGCGATTTCGCTCGTTCAGACGCTATCCGAGCGCAGTTGGCAGAAAACGGCATCATTCTGGAAAACACCAAAGACGGGGTGCGGTGGAGGAGGAAATAAGCGTTAGCCCCTACACTTCCGACTCCAGTTCGGGCAATCCCACCGCTTGCTCGCCCGGTTCGCGGCGGTGAACTTTTGCCGTGGTGACCAATGCCACGGCGGCGATGATCACGACGCTTCCGGCAAATATGTATCCATCGAAGCGCTCGTGCAGCACCAGCCATCCCAGGAAAACCGCGACGATGGGATTCACATAGGCGTACGTCGCCACCTTGTGCGTGGATACGTGCTTCAGCAACCAGATGTACGCGGTGTAACCGACCCACGACCCGAAAACCACCAGGTAGAGCACCGCCATCAGTGCGCGGGAAGTCAGCACAATGCGATGCTGCTGGCCCGTCGCCAATGCGACCACGGTATTGCCGATCGCGGCAAACGACATTTCCCATCCGGTTGCGGTGAGTGGGTCAACTTTCATTTGCCACTTGCGCGACAGCACCGAGCCGATGGCCCAACTCATGGAAGAGAGCAAGAGTGTGAACGAACCCACCAGTTGCATCGTGCCAAGCGTAGTGCGGTCCGCAAACTTCGGCCAGAAGAGGATCGCAATGCCCGCGATGCCTAGCGCCAGCCCGATCAAACCGCGGCGCGAAAGCCGGTCTCCCCGGAAGACGAAGGTTTCCAGCACCATAAACCAGATCGGCGTAACCGCTACGATCAGTGCTGCAAGTCCCGTAGGCACCCATTGTTCTGCCCAGGCCAGACCGCCATTGGCGGCGACCAGTAGCAAGCACCCGATCGTCGCCAGCCGTATCGCCTCGTTCAAGCTGATACGAATGCTGCGGCCCAAGGCGGCACAAGCGGCCAGCATCAGCGGCCCGGCGATCAGAAATCGCAGAGCACACATCACGGCGGGTGGAAGGTGCTCGTCGTCGGCAATTCCGATGGCCAGATAGGTCGAGCCCCAGAACACGTACACCAAGGCAAAGGCGACGATCACTTGAAGACGGTGATGGCGATCCGTGGTCATGAGATGGCCGCAGCCCAGGTCAGCTTGCCGCGCTCTGGCGTCGGGCTAGACGGCCGGCTTTTGGTCCTGTTTGCGCAAGCGCCGTCCCGTAATCAAGACATAGTGGACGCCCGAAATGGTCGCGAATGTAAAGGTGGCGTAGAGAAAGAGCGTTTGCAGGTACAGCACCCAAGGCACGCGCAGCACCTGTGCCAAAACAACGAAGAAAACTGCGGCGATCTGGGAACCCGTGTTCAGCTTGCCATAAATGCTGGGCCGGAAGTCGCGGAACCCGACCGCGGCATATAAAACCACCGCGGTGGCGACGATGCACAGGTCGCGGCTGAACACCAGGATGGTGTACTTCCACGGGATTTTCTTGACAAACGAAAGCACCAGAAACAGCGAACTCAGCAACAGCTTGTCGGCGATCGGATCCAGATATTGTCCCAGCATGGTTTGCTGCTGCAAGACACGCGCCAGCAGTCCGTCGAGGGCGTCACTGAGTGCTGCCGCGACCAGAAGGCCGAGCGCCCAAAGCCATTGCTCATCGAACACCGTAATGATGACAAACGGAATGAAGATCAGGCGCAGCAGTGTGATCTGGTTGGGCGCAGTCCAGAATTGACTCTTCACGCGGCTACTCCAAAAACGAAGTCTGCTACTGCCAAATGTTCCACGTGCACCTTTCCTGCGGGTCTCCGAACCTATCTCTAAATCTTGGCATGGCTGCCGGGCGACTCTCGCAAACCGGCATACGGACCAAGCTTAGCCCGGCGCCTCCTCGATTCTGACGGCTTTGTCTCCGGCTGGCAACCGGGTAACGGAATTTCCCAAAGCGCGGTAGTGTGCTCTTCTCTCCCCAGCACGACTTTCGGTGATGCGCATCACAACGGCAGAGACCGGAAACCAGTAGAGTCAGGCTTATCGGAGGCGCACTCGCCTCATGTTGTGGCTGACCAAGTTCGTCATGCGCAGTCTGGAATTCGCTAGTCGTCTCTTACCGGCGCGCAAGCCCAAACATCTGCTGACCGGCAAGCGCGGCGAACTTGAGGCATACCTGCACTTGCGCAGCCTGGGTTACACGATCGTTGCTGCAAACTTTCGTGTGCCGTATGACCGGGGTGAGATTGATCTGATTGGATGGGACGATGGCATCCTCTGCTTCATTGAGGTCAAGACCCGAACGAACGTGGGATTAGCGCCACCAGTGACCGCAGTCGATCGGAGCAAGCGGCGGCACATCTTATCGGTCGCTCGCAGATATGTTCGTCGCATCCCAGGCAACCGGCCTCCGCCGTGCCGTTTCGACATAGTTAGCATTATTTTGGAGGGCGACGATGGCAAACCCCAGATCACGGTGCACAAGGGGGCCTTCTCGTGGGACACCGATAAGCCACGAAACTACTGGCGTCGAGACTTCCGCGATCGACACTTCTGGCGGCGACGAAGATGACCAACCCGGGATTGAGGTCAGCTTCAGGGCCCGCGGTTTCGAACAGTGGACAAGTTCCTTCGTCTCAAGGCGCTTGTTCATCCCAAGACGCGGACCGTAGCAATTGCGAACTTGCCCACCTAGCGCCCGCCCGCTAGAATAAAGTCCGTCCCACCGCGTAGGCGCGTAGCTCAGTTGGTTAGAGCGCTACCTTGACACGGTAGAGGTCAGGGGTTCGAGTCCCCTCGTGCCTACCATTTCTTCAATCACTTACGCCAGTCGCTCTCGCTGCGCGTTGCTCAAAACGCTCCAATAAGAGCCTAAGGTGTTGTACCCATCCAACTCGCCTTGACACTGCTCTCTCATAAATTTATCCTTGATGTTTGCCTTAAGAACGTTCCCGCCCGTCTGTACCTGCCAGCGTTTCCCGTCAGGAGCTTGGCCTGCCAGACCCGGTTCCGGCCGGAGCGAAGGGCTATTTTGGGCGTTTTCTTAGGCGGGTGCTGCCATGCTGATTCGGGTCCGGGAACTGAAACTCCGTAATTTGGAGTTCAACGAAAACTATCAGCCCGGCGCCATCGAATTTGGTCCTGACTTCCGGCAGATTGGCCTCTTGCACAGCACAGGCCGTGCCGAGCTGATTGTGGAGCATCGCGGGCATCACCAGAACGTGGAAGACATTCGACTGGTGGGCAAGGTGGAGGCGCACCTGGAATTCAGTTGTGCGCGATGCCTGGAGCCTGTCGGCGAGGACGTGAACTGGGCCTTCGACCTGATCTACCGTCCGTTAGGGGTGGATCGCCGTGCCGATGAGGTGGCGATCACCGAGGCGGAGACCGAGATCGGGTATTATCAAGGCGAAGGTCTTTTGCTGGAAGATGCGCTGCGCGAGCAGGTGCTGCTGGCCACGCCGGTCAGGGCCCTGTGCCGCGAGGATTGCAGGGGATTATGCCCGCATTGCGGCAGCAATCTGAACGTCGAGCAATGCCATTGTGAGCAATATCTTAGCGACCCTCGGTGGGAAGCGCTGAGCGAAATCAAGAAGAAGCTGCAAACTTAAAGTTCCGATCGCGCGGCACGGCCGGGCGGTCCTTTTACGAGGTCTTGAATGCCTAATCCGAAACGACGTCATTCCCAGGCGCGCACATCCAAACGCCGCTCCCACGATCATCTGACGGCGCAATCGTTGTCCGAGTGCCCCAACTGCCACGAGCGCAAATTGCCGCATCGCACTTGCCCAAAGTGCGGTTACTATAAGGGGCGCGAGGTCATCGAGGTCGCAGAGAGCACCAGCTAGCGCGGTTGCGGTGGTATCCTTTTCCGGCCAAACTTGGGCGGTAAGCTACAGCAGCGCACGCGCAATTGGAAGCTGGACTGCGTCCTCGGTTTGACGGTTACGAAGGTTTGCAACTGACAGGCAGACATGCCAACCACTATTGCTGTTGACGCCATGGGCTCGGACCGCGCGCCCAAACCCGAAGTGGAAGGCGCCATTCTTGCCGCCCGTCACTATGACGTGGAAGTCCTGCTGGTGGGAAAAGAGGACGTGATCCGCGGCGAGCTCGACCTGCACCCATTCTGGCGCAGGCTCTCCATTCGCATCGTCAATGCGCGCGAAGTCATCGGCATGCAAGAGAAGGCGGCGCAGGCGATGCGCAGCAAGCGTGATTCGTCCCTGCGCGTCGGCCTGCGCCTGGTGCGCGACGGCAAGGCCGCTGGTTTCGTTACAGCCGGCAACACCGGCGCGGCCATGGCCACCGCCAAAATGGTTTTGGGCGCGATCCCCGGGGTGGACCGTCCCGCACTCGCCGCAGTGTTTCCCACCGCGCAAGGCACTGCCACCATCCTCATCGACGTGGGCGCCAATGTCGATTCCAAGCCGCAAAACCTGCAGCAGTTCGCCATCATGGGCGATATTTACTTCCGCAGCATTTTCGGCGGGAAGTTCCCCAGCGCCGAGCATCCGCGTGTAGGTTTGCTTTCCATCGGCGAGGAAGAGAGCAAGGGCAACGAACTTACCCGCGAAGCCTACAAGTTGATTCGAGAGCTGCCCTTGAATTTCGTAGGCAATGTTGAGGGGCGCGATCTCTACAACGGAAAGGCCGACGTGCTGGTGTGCGACGGCTTTGTGGGCAATGTGGCGCTGAAGATCTCCGAGGGCATGGTCGAGACCGTCCGCTTCCTCTTGAAGCAGTCCTTGCAAGCTACCATCAGCAGCCAGGTCGGCTTCTTGCTGTCGCGCAAGGCCTTTGCCGATTTCAAGAAGCGTCTCGACTATTCCGAGTATGGCGGCGCGCCGCTGTTGGGACTGAAGGGTGTGTGCATCGTCAGTCACGGATCGTCGAACTCGAACGCCATCAAGAACGCGGTGCGTGTGGCCATGGAGTTTGCCAACAGCCAACTCAATGACGTGATTCAGGAGCGCATCGCCGCGGCCAGCAAGAACCTGAACAATCACGTCAGCGACGCAGCCACAGCCGGCCCGCTCGGCAGCAGCCTGGTGTAATACTGTGCTTGCCCGCGACAGGTTCTGCCAACTCCAATTGACCGCACGATTCAGCGAGGCACGATGAGTTCACACTCTTCTCCCATCGCCTTTCTCTTTCCCGGACAAGGTTCGCAGGCGGTTGGCATGGGCAAGGAACTGGCCGCTCTGTATCCGGTGGCGAAGGAAACTTTCGACGAAGCCGACGATGCGCTCGGCTACAAACTTTCGCAACTCTGCTTCGACGGTCCCGAAGACAAACTTAAGCTGACGGAAATCACGCAGCCCGCGATTCTGACGGTGTCGGTTGCGGCGTGGCGCGTGCTTCAGTCGAAAGCGATCATCCCTTCCTACGTCGCCGGACACAGCCTGGGGGAGTATTCGGCGCACGTGGCTGCCGGCACCCTATCGTTTGCGGATGCGGTGCGCACCGTGCGCAATCGCGGAAAGTATATGCAGGAAGCGGTACCGGTTGGTGTGGGCGCGATGGCTGCCATCCTCGCGCTGTCGTGCGAGGAGGTGCAACAGGTATGCGAAGAGGCGGCGCAGGCAGAGATCTGCCAGGCGGCCAACCTGAACTCACCCGACCAGACGGTAATATCCGGCAACAAAGCGGCGGTCGGGCGCGCGACCGAGTTGGCCAAGCACCGCGGAGCTAAGCGCGCCATCCTGCTTCCGGTGAGCGCTCCCTTTCACTGTGCGCTGATGAAGCCCGCGCAGGACAGGCTGGCGGAGGACTTGCGCGCATTGACGCTTCACACGCCCGCAATTCCCCTGATGTGCAATGTGGATGCCAGTCTAATCACGACCGGCGAGCAGGCGCGCGATGCGCTGATACGCCAGGTAACCGGGACGGTGCAGTGGCACAAGTCGATGCGCGAGTTGGCGGCGCTGGGAGCGCACACCTTTGTAGAGGTTGGCCCCGGCAAGGTGCTCTGCGGACTGCTGCGCCAGATTGACCGCTCGCGCACCTGCGTCAACGTGGAAGACGAAGCCTCGCTGCAGAAGACGGTGAACCACCTCAGCACGGCGTCGCCCAAACCGGATTAGGCGCGGAATGCTCGTCACTCTCGGCTAGTACGGCGAGAACCCCAGCGTCTTGTCGTCATTCTGCACCCAGATGTGCGCTTTGTCGCTGACCCGGTCGTTGACCGTGACCACAACCACCACTCCACTGGCGGTAGCAAACGGGGAACCACTGTGGCCCGTCGGCACCGCTGCGCCGTCAATGTGATGGCTCTTGATGATGCCCCATTCGCCACTCGGTCCCCAATCCTTAATAAAGTCGTCGTAGGGATAACGCGAATACCTGTCAGGATGCTGTTTCCAATCCGCATCGTGCATCCACACGCCGTAGGCTTGGTCATAGTTCTGCTGCTGCAGCGCATCGAAGAACTGGTTTACGGCATGTTCTTGCGGCCAGAAGCGGAACATCCACCACAGGAGGCCGATGACGATGACGCCGCCAATGATGGCGAGGACCACCAGACGCTTCTTGCGGGCACGCGCCGGATCATAGGGTTGGGCTTCGAACAAGGTCATGGCAAATTACAGTTTACTCGCCGCCATGGGACCCCGCGCAAGCCGAGAGCTTTGGGACCGCCGTTTCTGCTTCAGCGGTGCATTTGAGAGTCGCGTTTGAATTCGGCTTTAGCTGTGATGTTTCAATAGGTTGTTGTC
>PLXE01000111.1 GCA_003151335.1 Acidobacteriaceae bacterium | reverse complement strand
GACAACAACCTATTGAAACATCACAGCTAAAGCCCAACTCCCCACGCACAGCTAACGGCCCGGCTGAAGCCGTGCCCTTTCAAGGCGGGCCTGAAGGCCCGCACCACCCATACATGCCGGATACACTGCCTCCGCCCCTCAGTACACCTCATATCCCGGTGGCGGCGAGTGGAAGCCGGGTTTGCGCGCCGTCAACAGCAACGCGCCAATGCGCTTAAACTCGCGCAACTCTTCGGCATTGTTGAACCACTTGCCGCTGTACTCCTCCGGCGTCGGAGTCAGATCGGGGATGCGCGCCGCCTGCACATCCTCAAAGGTGTGCGCCTTCAATAGCTGGATGTACTCCTGCTCCGAGCGAGCCTGCACTGGCACTTTCAGCTCCTCGACCCAGCGCAGCGAGTAGGGATTGTCCTTGTAAAGATTGATCAGGATAAACAGCTCGCCGTGCGGCGCCAGCACGCGGAAGAGTTCGGCCAGCGCGCGGTCCTGGTCGGCATAGTAGTAAAAACTTTCTACCGACAGCACCTTGTCGAAGAAGTTCTCCTCCCAGGGAATTTGTTGGGCGGAGCCGATGACGAACATCAGGTTGTCATAGGCGGTCGAGCCGGCGCGCGCGCGCCGAATCATTTCGTCCGACACGTCGAGCCCGATCACCTGACCGGGCTTGTCGCCGTGCGCCACGGCATCCGCGATCAGGCGGCTCGCCCATCCCGCGCCGCAGCCCAGGTCGAGCACGCGGTCGCCCGGCTTCAGTTCCATCCGCGCCAGCGTTTGCTGGGTGATGCTGATGTGATGGTTCTCCATCTCCTCGCCGCGGCCCTGCTCGGCCCACTGGTTGAACTCCTGGCGCAAACGCTCGTCCGCGGCAATGGTCTTCTTATCGATCATGAGGTCCTCGGGAATTTCGAATGTACACTTGCAAGAATAACTCGCTCGTGCCACCAGAGATGTCCTGTGACCTGTCGGCAGTGGATCGGTTTCCGAATACCTCGTCAGTCCGGGGCAATCGCCAAGGTGCCCCTCGACGTGAGCATCTGCAAAAAAAGAGAAGCCACCCGGGACTCAGCCAGGGGCGGCTTCTGTGCCACTTAAATTATCCCCTAAGAAGGGGACTTCATTCTGACGATATTCCGCCCTACGTTCGGATGTCTGGTCAATTATGCACAAACCGGGATTTCAAAGGCTACGGCGTGCCCAAGTGGGAAGATAGTGCACCCGGAAAACGCGCTTTAGCCGTTTCCCAACTGCTGAACCTGGAGGCCTGTAAGGGAGGGACGTTTCACATGGAGGCTTGCGCAAAAACTACAGCGCCTTTATTCATTCAGAAAGATGTTGAGGAGGGAGTTGTGAACCCGAATCTCGCCGTTATATTCGATGAACCCCAGTTTCCTAAAGCGATTCATAAAAAAACTCACTCGTGACCGGGTTGTCCCAATCATCTCCGCCAGAATTTCCTGGCTGACCTTCGGAACCACCGTCTCGGGTTTGCTCTCCTTGCCGAACTGGGCGAGCAGTAACAGAATCCTCGCCAGCCGCTTTTCGCTGGAATTAAAAAGCTGATCGACCAGGTCCGCTTGGATGCGAGCGTTGCGGGTAAGCAGAAAGGAGACGAACACATTCGAAAATGCGGGTTCTTGATGAAGTGCGCGGACCATTTCTGCTTTGCTAATTCTGAGCAGTGCACACTCGGTCATCGCGGTAGCCGTCGCGAGTCGAAGAGGATGAGCTGAGACCATGCAATCCTCCCCCGCGAATTCCCCGGCGCCCACCAAGGCAAGCGTCGCTTCTTTTCCGTTTGCGGAGGTGACCGTTATTCTCAGTCGACCCGTCTGCACGTAAAAGATCGCATCGGTAGGGTCGCCTTGCGCGTACGCCGTGTCATTCTTTTTCAGATTGAGAATCTTCCTGCCCAACCCAGCTCTCGCCAGGAAGGCCTCGGGATCGAAGACCGTATCGCCATTGGTTGGTTGTGGCTTGGGGGTTTGAAGCCGGGAAGGCTTTGCAATTTCGCCGGTGGCCAGTTTTGCAGACCGCAGCGAATCAACCCGTTCGGCTGGACGGCCCTGGCTGCGGGTCGGAATGCCCCTGGCGCTCATTTCCTACCTCCGAAGGGGCAGCGCTTGCACTTCGACATCAGACCTGTTGGAGGCGCTGAAACAAAATGGGATTCCCGTGACGACCCGGCCAGGCGATAACCACGGGGACCCATGTTACTTCCCCCTGTTGCGGTAATATCACATGCCAATTTTGCTGGTCGGTTGGGCATCTTACATACGCAGAAGATTCTTGTTGGTTCGCATACCCGATTTCGGGGCCTTCTTTTGAAGTGGCGGAATCGCTTAAGCGTGGGTCACGTTTCGTGCGTCGCGATACTTGCGCGTACCAGCGGTAAAGCCACTGTTGGGCATCCTACAGAAGCATTCGGTAGGGGCACTGTATAATTTTCCGCGTGGAGCGAATAAGCAGGCTTCCTGCTTCGCATGCCACGACTAGTTCACTTTCCCATCTGGGATGGTTTTCGGTTCTGGTTTGTGGCACGCAAAAACCTCCAAGTCGCGCGGTCCGGCGAGCGGACTAATACCGACGGGAAACCCGTCAGCAACATAATCCTTTTATCAATCTCCGATAGCGACTACAGCTCACTTCGTCCTCATCTCGAATACGTCAGCTTGCCAAACCATCTAGTCCTCCACGAGGCGGGTGGAAAGCTGGAATTTGCATACTTCCCGAATCGAGGTTTGATTTCTCTTGTCGCCGTAATGAAAGATGGAAAAACGGCCGAAGCTGGCATAGTTGGAAAAGAAGGCTTTACAGGGACCCTGGCGGCGGTTGGCCTGAGCATGAGTCCGTTTCAAGCGGTGGTACAAATCACGGGGGATGGGTTTCGGGTGGAGATCGGGGCTTTGCAAAACACTTTGCAATCCGCTCCCCACCTTCAATTGATGTTGGGCCGCTATGCTGCAGTTCGGAGTATGCAGGTTGCACAAACGGCTGCGTGTAATCGGCTGCACGGTATTGAGCAGCGCCTGGCGCGGTGGTTGCTAATGGCTCAGGATAGAGTGGATTCTGAGTCGCTGCCCATCACTCATGATTTTCTCGCAACCATGTTAGGGACAGATAGACCTACCGTGAGCTTGGCGGCTGGTGTTTTGCAGAGGAAGAAGCTCATCGAGTACACCCGGGGTGCAGTGAAGATCGTGCACCGCAAAAAACTTGAAGACGCTGCCTGCGAGTGCTACGGGGTCATCCAACAGTACGATGGCGAACTTGGCTTGAGATAAGTCCGGAAGTGAAGAATCGCCCGGTCGGCAATCCGGGAAACTGAGCCGCTACCAGCCCGCCGAATTGTTTTTCCGTTGACCCATCTGCTACAGTCTCCGGAACATATGGCTCAAACTCCCGAACCCACGAACGGCTCGGCGCATTCCCCCGACCTGTATTGTCCCAACTGTGCGCGCGAGGTGGACGATCCGCTCACCTGCGGCGACTGCTCGGCGGTGATCTGCCGGGTGTGCGGCACGCCGCTGGAAATGCCCGAGGACCTCGGCATCGGCTGATTCATGGCGCAGCCCACCACAGCGCAGCCCGCCGTCGCGGCCCATCGGGAGCCGTCGCTGGTGCGCGGCCTCTCCCTGACCGATTCCGTGATGCTGCTGGCCGGCGGCATCATCGGCTCTGGCATCTTTCTCACCGCCGGACCGATTGCCTCTGCCGTGCGCACGCCGTGGTTCTTCCTGGGAGTGTGGCTGGCAGGCGGGCTGATCTCGCTGCTGGCGTGCTTCGCCTTCGCTGAGATGGGAGCGATGTTTCCCGAGGCAGGCGGGCAATATGTTTATTTGCGCGAGGCCTACGGCGAGTTTCCCGCATTTCTGTACGGATGGATGATCTTCACCGTCGGCCAGAGCGGCACCATCGCCGCGCTCGCCGTCGGCTTCGCCGAATACTTCGGCGCAGTGCTGCCGTTTGCGTCGGCTCATGTTCCCGTTGCGACGATTTTTGGATGGGCGCTGACGCGCGGGCACCTTGTCTCCATCTGCGCGATTGTTCTGCTGACCGCGATCAACGTGCTCGGGCTGAAGCGCGGCTCGGCGCTGATCAACGTGGCGACCTGGGCAAAGTTCGCGGCCATCGGGCTCTTCATTGCGCTCGGCCTTGCCATTGGCCACGGCCATTGGTCGAACTATGCCGTCAGCATTCCCGCTAGCCAGCCGATGTCGTTGGGCGCCGTGATCTCCGGCTTTGGCGTCGCACTGATCGGCGTCTTCTGGGCGTTCGATGGCTGGGTCTACATCACGTGGGTGGCGGGCGAAATCAAGAATCCGCAGCGCGTGCTGCCGCGTGCCATGGTGATGGGCGTGCTCGTAGTTGGCGTCATCTATCTGGCGGTGAACGCGGTTTATCTTTACGCACTGCCGATCACTGCCGTGGCCAAGGAAGAAACCGTCGCACACGCTGCTGCGGCTGTGCTCTTAGGAGGGAGTGCCGCGCGCTGGCTCAGCGCAGTGATCGCACTCTCGTGCTTCGGAGCGATGTCGTGCGCCATCCTCAGCAGCGCGCGGGTCTCGTTTGCCATGGCGCGCGACGGCGCCTTCTTTCACGCCATGGGGCGCGTGCACCGCCGCTACCGCACGCCGGCCTTCAGCCTGATTTCGCTGAGCGCGTGGGCGGCGGTGCTGGCCCTCAGCGGCAGCTTCGATCAGCTCTACACTTACGTGATGTTCATGATGGTGCTGTCGTACACCGCGGCGGTGGCGGGACTGTTCGTGCTGCGGCGCACCCACCCCGATCTGCCGCGTCCGTATCGCTGCACCGGCTATCCCTATCTGCCCGCGCTCTACGTGCTGGTGGCGGGAGCCTGGGCGCTCAACTCGGTGGTCACGCGTCCCAAGGAAACGCTGATCGGCATTGCCATCGTTTTTCTCGGCGCACCGTTCTATTTCCTCTGGCGTTTGCAGTTGAAGCGGAATCCGGGAGAATTGAAGGAGTTCGAGTAGGCGAATTCCATGCTCACCCTCACCGAAGCCGCGCAACAGATTCGCACCCGCCAACTTTCTCCGCTGGAGCTCACTCGCGAATGTCTGGCGCGCATCGAGCGGCTGAATCCCGCTCTCAATGCTTTCATCACGGTCACGGCAGAACTTGCGCTGGAACAAGCACGCCAGGCTGAAACAGAAGTCATGGCGGGCCACTGGCGAGGACCGCTGCACGGCATTCCGATCGGCTTGAAGGATCTGCTCGATACGGCGGGCGTTCGTACCACGGCGGCCAGCAATCAGTTCCGCGAACGGGTTCCCACGCAAGACGCTGTATTGGTCCGTCAGTTGAAGCAGGCGGGCGCCGTGCTGGTCGGCAAACTGAACCTGCATGAGTTCGCGTTTGGCGGCAGCGGCATCGTGAGTGCGTTTGGGCCGGTGAACAATCCGTGGGATTTGCAACGCATCACGGGAGGATCGTCGTCCGGTTCTGCGGCGTCGGTTGCGGCGGGGCTTTGCATCGCAGCGATTGGGACTGACACGGCGGGTTCGATTCGCTGTCCCGCAGCGCTATGCGGAATTGTCGGACACCGTCCCAGCGCGGGTTGGCTGAGTTGCACAGGAGTGGTGCCGCTCTCGACATCGTTCGACACGCCGGGGCCGATGACACGTTCGGTGCGCGACGCGGCGCTTCTGCTCGGCGCGCTGGTAGCCGATGCAGGCTCTTCTGCCCCAAACGATTGGGCGGCGCTCGACGACAGCGTGGCCGGGTTAAGAGTCGGAGTTGCTCGCAAGAATTTCTTCTTCGATATGCAGCCCGAGGTGGCCACCTGCATGGAGGAGGCCATCGCAGCCATCAAGACGCTGGTGGCGCAGGTTGCAGATGTGGAGCTCGAAGCCGGTGGACACCGCAGCATCTTCAACGCCGAGATTTACGAGTATCACGAAGCCATGGTGACTAAGACTCCGGAACTCTACCAGCCGCAGACTCTGCCTCGAATTCTAAAGTGCGCCAGTATTAGCGCGAGCGATTACATTCGCGACTGGCGCAGCCTGAACGAGGAGAGGAACAGAGCCGAAGAGCTATTCCAGCAGGTGGACGTGGTCATCACGCCCACGGTTCCAGTGGCAGCACCGCGAATTTCGGAGCTCCAATCGCTGGCTATCAATGACCTGCGGCAATTCGAGACGAGATACCTGCTGCGCAACACTTCGCCCTTCAGCGTGCTCTATTGGCCCAGCGTCTCGGTGCCCTGCGGATTCCAGCGGGAAGGACTGCCCGTGGGATTACAAATTTCCGGCAAGCCCGGAGCCGATGCGACCGTGCTGCGGCTCGCTCATGCCTACGAGCAGGCGACACAGTGGCACAAGCGGGTGCCGAACGAGTGAGTCAATCTTGGCGCTGTCATTCTGAGGTCAGCGCTGTCATTCTGAGGTCAGCGCTGTCATCCCGAGCTCCGTGCTGTCATCCTGAGCGAAGCGAAGGACCCCTATTGTTGCAGTACGTCCAGGATTGTTCCGGGCATACAGTCCACTCGTCTCAGAACAATCAACGCCGTTGCATTTCGGCAACTGTCTCCACCTTGTCGAACAGGCGCATGTCCACCGCAACCTTCCTGTTCTTGCCCGCGCCGTCGGTAAATTGTTGCGCGGCATCCAGCATGAAAGCGTTGGCGAAGCGGGCCCCACAGATGATCTCGTGGGGCGTGTAAGAGGTGCGCGTCTGGACGGTGGTCGAGAAAATCTCGTCGAAAGCGCTGAGCAGCACCAGAAATTCCGATTGCGATCTGCGCATCGACTCCTGCGTCTCGCCATGCAGCGGGCTGGTTTCGTCGATCGGGTGCACGACCGTCCAGGTTAGCGGCAGAAATACGACCTTCTCCCGTTCCAGTGGCAGCGGGTAGTACTGGCGGGTATGCACGCCGCCAATCTGTTCGAAGCGGCTGAGCAGCACGATGGCGGAGACCTGGATCAATTCGCTGGAACGCGCATTGGCCACGCGAAACTCGAACGCGGTGATGTCGCGGTAAGGCGCAATGACAGCGTGATGGCTGAACAGCACCTTCGCCGTGGGCCGCGAAAGCCGCGCGAATAGAAGTCCGGTCACGATGGCGAACCCGGCCAGTCCGGCCAGCGCCTCGATGGTGACCACCACATTTGCGGCCACGCCAGTGGGCACGATATTTCCGTAGCCGATGGTGGAGAGCGTCTCCACGCTGAAGAAAAACGCGCGCAAGAACGGATCGTGCTCGATACCGGGAGTGGTACTGGCCAACGCTGCGGGACCGCAAGCCACGTAAGCCAATGCAAACACGGTGTTCGCCAGCGCGTACCAGCCCACCCCGACCAGCAGAAACTGCCACCAGGGCATGGTTAGCAGCGCGTGATAGAGGCTGAAGGACGACCAGAAGTGCAATCCGCGTCGCTCGACGTTGAAACTGCCGTCGCGATTGAGCAGGCGCTGGTGGCTTTCCCGCGACACCACCGAGCCGAAGCCCAGGTCCCGAAGGTCTTGTTCGCTCAGAGTTTGTGTTCGGGTCGCCATGCAGGTTCGATGCAAAAGCAATCGCGTCGTTGCAGAAGTATAACGGCATCGCCACGGTATTGGCTGGTTTCTGCAACTGCGCTTTGATATCTTCGTGGCATGGCGATGTCTCCCAGTATCTGCGGAGTGGTCCTGGCGGCCGGTTTTTCCACGCGCATGGGCCGCGACAAAGCGCTTCTGCCGTGGCCGCCCGTGGCCGAAGGAACGCCGGCGGCTAACACCTTTCTCGGAGCTACCATCGATCTGCTTCAGCCCATGACCGATCTGGTCATCGTGGTGGCTGGGAAGAACGCACCGGCCATTGGGCCGGTCACCTACGCGCACGGAGCGTTTCTGGTGGTGAATCCCACTCCCGAGCGGGGGCAGTTCAGTTCGCTGCGGCTGGGCGTGCGGGAAGTGCTGAATCACGGCCGCGATGCCGCCTTCCTGGCGCTGACGGACCGCCCTCCGGTGTTGCCCGCTACGCTGCAAAAACTGCACGACGCTTTTCTGAGCGCGGATCCAGAGGTGTGGGCCGTCGTACCCGAAGTGCAACGCGGGGCGGAGCGGGTGCACGGGCATCCCATCTTGATCGGCCGGGAGCTGATCGAAGCCTTCCTCCGCGCTCCGCTCGACGCGACCGCCCGCGATCTCGAGCACCAGCAGCAACGGCACATCAAGTACCTGCCGGTGGAAGACGCGCGGGCCGTCACCAACATTGACACGCCCGAAGATTATGAACGCCTGTCGCGATCGGACATGATCTCCTCGGAGAAGCAGTTTTGAGCGAAACGGAATGCCGCAGCGCTGCCTTGCAGTTTATTGAGTCAGTACTGGCGCTGCGGCCGGCCATCGCGGTCTTCGATTGCGACGGAACCCTGTGGAGCGGCGACGCCGGGGCCGATTTCTTCTATTGGGAGATCGAGCGTGGCATTATCAGCCGCGACGTTGCGCAGTGGGCTCTGGCGCGCTACAAGCAGTACAAAGCGGGCAGAGTCAGCGAAGAACAAATCTGCGGTGAAATGGTCACCATGAATCACGGTGTCTCTTGCCGGCTGTTGCGGCGGGCGGCGAGAGAGTTTTTCACCGAGGTGGTCACCCCGCGGGTCTTTCCGGAGATGCAAGAGTTGACTCGCCGGCTGGCGGCGCAGGGGTGCACTCTCTGGGCGGTTTCCTCAACCAACAACTGGCTGGTGGAACATGCCGCCAGGCAGTTCGGCATTGCACGCCAGCGCGTGCTGGCGGCATGCGTTCAGGTGGAGGGGGGATGCGCCAGCGATCGCTTGGTTCGCGTTCCGACCGACGAACTGAAAGTGGTGGCAATTCGCAAACACATTGGCCAACCTATAGACGTGGCGGTGGGCAACTCGGTGCACGACCAAGCTATGCTGGAGATGGCAAGGCACCCCGTCTGCGTCAATCCCAACGACGATCTGGAGCAGCTTGCGCGGGAGCGCGGATGGCCTGTCTATTGGCCGGCGGGAAGCAAACGTCAGGGCCAGCCACAGGGTTAGGGCCTATTTGGCTCTGTTGATATCCCAGGCATGGTCCGAAACGGTCTGAGCCTCAGGGAGCCGCGTAGCGGCGATATTTGCCTTAGCCGTGGGCGTAAGCCCGCGGTTCGGTGCCCGCAGAGAAACTGGAGCCGCGCCGGCGGCGGCACAAGAAATCATGGAATGCTGCCGCCGCTACGCGGCTCGGATGCGGTGAGACAGACGCTCACCGCGGGCTCACGCCCTCGGCTAACACAAATGCCGCCCTTCGGGCTGGTCTCCCTGCGAACGCGAGTGAGACGTTGGTTTGTGGCGTACGAACCTCTGCGCTACTACAACAGGATGTCAACAAGGCCAGATGACTTGTAGCGCTATTCGTGCGGGGCAAAGCTGTAGAGGTTGTTCTCCAGTTCTTCCTCGGGAACCGCAAACAGATCGATCCAGCCCTCCAGCGGCAACGAGTCCACCGGCAGGTGATCGCGCCAGATGGCGAAACGCAAACGGATGCGGCTTCCCCGCTGCGCGCCCAGCAGGGCGAAGGGAACACGGAATTCGAAAATCTCGCGCAGCGCCACCTCGACGCCGTTGCTGGTTGAGTTGCGACGATCAGAAGAAAAGCTCGCGAGCTTACGACGCTCTTGTCCGTTACTCAATACCCACTTTTGCAGCGTGTGTCCGTGCACATCCACGGCCAGCCGGTACGACTCCATCGGCGACTTGCGGTCACGCTCGTCGCGGCGAACTTCCAAGTTCACCATCAGGCGATAGGCCCCTTCGGGCACGCCATGCTGGAAGTCCAAACGACCCGATACGGAATCCGCGTCCAGTCCAGCGAAAACGGCGTCCAGCAGAAACTGCCTGCCGTGCATGGCGCCGGTGCGCTGGTCCGAAGTGTAGCTGGCCGCGCCCATCCACTCGAAGTATCCGCTGACCAATCCGTCCACCCGGGCGCGCACATAAGCCGTCTGCGGAATATAGCTGGGGCGCACAACTCCGCTGATGATCGGGGTGTTCAACTCTTCCGGCGGAACTCCTTCGAGGGCGTGGTACACGTTGGAGAGATGCCGGCGATAGAGTTCGTCGAAGTCGCGATCGTTGGCCGAGTGATGCTCCGGCCCGTACCACCAGTTCCAGTCGCTGCCCTCGGCGATGAGCAACTCTTCCCACGCCAGTTTGCGTTGCGCCGCAGAAACTTTTTGCGCATGGCGGTCGTAATAATCGCGGGCTTCGGAGAGCAAGTCCCAGGCGCGATTATCTTCGGGAGAGCCAATCCAGATGTTGAAGTTGGCATTGATCCACGAACCTGGGACCAGCCGCTGCAAGGGCTTGAAGTCATCGGGTTTGTGCCGGGCGATGGCTTCGCCGATGGTAACCGCTTCCATTTCCGAGTCATGCTGCAAGGCATCGTAGAAGCGGCGCAGAAATTCGCGGCCTGATTTCGGGTAATACTCCCACGCGTTTTCTCCGTCGAGGATGATCGAAACCACGGGATCTTTCCCCCGCTCGAGGACCGGCCGCGCGGAGCTCTTGATGTTCTCCAGCAGGTGATGGGCAGCTTCCTGCGCGGGCATCCCCGAGTACACAAACCCGATGAGATCGGAAAGGCGATGGTTGCGGAACACCATATGCATCCGCGTGTCGTTCTTCTGGTAGTGGTAAATGCCGTACAGGCGTTCCGCGGCGTCGGCGGAAAGATGGCCATTACCTTCGCGCGCAAAATTGAAATCGAGCGAGCGTCCCAGCACGCCTTCATCGGTTGCCATCCATTCGATTCCCTGCCGGGCCGCCAGCATCACGGCCTCCTCCGAGACACTTCCCTCCGAGGGCCAGAGTCCCTTGGGGCGGACCCCGAACAGCGCCTGGTGCGAATCCAGGGCGCGTTCGATCTGGAGACTGGCGTCTTCCGGACGGCGGAAATGCCGGGTTGGCAGACTCAGTCCGGGCGTCGACTGCTCGCCCACGCTGGTATCGCATAACAGCGGCAGGATAGGGTGATAGTACGGCGTAGCCGAAAGCTCGATCGATCCGCGCTGCGCCGCCGCGGCGTAGGCGGGCAGCACCTTGGCGAGGATCTCGCGTTCTTTGGCAATCACCAGTTGCTGGTCGGCGCGGCTGAAGTCCTCGCCCTTTTGCACCAGCGCGGCGACATCCGCTTCCTCCAGGAGGTATTCGTCGAACCAGGCGAGTTGCGAAAGTACCTGGAGATCGGCGTAATCGCGCGTCCCAAAGTAGCCCTCCGGCCCTTCAGGGCGCTCGCAGGTTGCGCGATAGCGCTCCCACAACTCGCGATAGCGCGGATAGCGCCCAATCATGTTGACCGGGTTGGCCTGAAACAGATATTGCAACGCAAAGTGCCGGTCGGATGGCGTTAGCTCGGCCGCAGGCTTTGACACCAGATCGAAAAATGGGTCGTGCGCGTGGCCCGAGACGTAATCCTGGATCTGGGCCACTAACGAAGGCACAAGATTGAAGTTCTGATGGACCTGGGGGAACTCGTCCAGCAGTTTCACCATCCCGTAATAGTCTTTGAGCCCGTGGAGGCGCACCCAGGGAAGGCGATACTCGCCGGTGACCATGTCTTTGTAGAAAGGCTGGTGCATGTGCCAGAGCAGCACCAACCGGATCTTCGGGGAACCGTTATGACTCATTTAGGAGAATTAGCCGACCAAGTGTATCAGGGCGGTGGGCCGGCTTGGAACTGGTGGAAAAGAATCTGGTGGACCAGAATCCCTTTCTATTTGCCCGTCGTATAATTGACGACCAAGCTGCGCTATGGCTAAACGGGGAACGGTTAAACCCAGAGGTTATCCCGACCGCCGAGGTATGGGGGCAGAGAGCGACTTCATTTCCGAACAGTTCGTTCCAAGCGAACATTACAAAGCACAACAGAGGGCGATGGCTCAGACGTTAATTGCAGCAGGTCTGAATCCCCGTGAATTTGACAGCCTGTCAACATGCGAAGACACTGCAGGGAAGCAAGAATCGGAACCGCGTCTGATCCCGGACGGAAACCTCCAGAGGTGTTCGGTTTGCGGATATCCGTTTCCTGCGGGCGTACACCCTTCCGTGAGCGTGGCCTTTGCCGAACACCTCGTGAAAGCTCACCAGCCCTGACTCCTCCGGCACACCTAATTTCAAACTTCTCCACTACCGGACCACGCTGTAACTGTTCGCTTCGCCGCCCTTCCGCTAAACTGTTTTTCAGCAGCCTGTGAAGCCGTGCCCTGTGAGTGCTGGGTAAAGTGGAAAATAGATTCGAGTCCCTTACCGGGGTCCCCAACGAGCGCCGCCTTTGCGCTTGTTGGGGTGGTTGAGGGACGGCACAGTTCCCACCCATCCTCTTGCGGCCCGCCCAACCGCTCTTCTTTGATATGCAAACCCATCGGCGTCACTTCCCGCGTATGGCGGCGTGGATGGCGTCCCTCAACTCCGGATGAGCGAAGCTATATCCGGCGGCCTTCAGTTTCACGGGTTCGGCGCGAATTGAGGTCAACAGCAACTCCTCTCCCATCTCGCCGAGAAGTGTCCGCACAATCCAGGCTGGCAACGGGAAGATCGTGGGACGGTGGAGTTCCTTGCCCAGCGCGCGCACAAACTCCGCATTGCGAACTGGCTCGGGTCCAACCGTGTTCACCGGCCCCCGCAAGGTATCGCAGTGCAAGGCGAATAGCGCCACACCGATCACATCGTCAAACGCGATCCAGCTCCAGAACTGCTTTCCGCTGCCGATCCGTCCGCCAAGCCCCAGTCGGAATGGCAATAGCATCGGTTTAAGCGCTCCGCCATCATGGGCAAGCACCACGCCAATGCGAAGGTTTACGACCCGCAGTCCAGCTTCACTCGCGGGGGCGGTCGCGGCCTCCCATTGCCGGCTGACCTCCGCGAGAAACCCCTTGCCCGAAGAACTCTGTTCGGTCAGCAGTTCGTCGCCACGATCTCCGTAGTAATTGACCCCGGCGGCTGAAATGAAAATACGCGGCCGTCCGCTTTGGCGATACGATTCGGCGGCCGCGTTCGCCAGAGTTCGAGTTCCCTGCGCGCGGCTCTCCAGCACTTCCTGCTTAAATTTCTCCGTCCAACGGCCAGCGACGTTCTTGCCCGCCAGGTGGACGATGGCATCCGCGCCCGCAAGTTTCTCCGCATCGAGCCGCTCGCCCGGATTCCATTGCACCTCGTTCTCGCGCGGCGCTCGCCGAACCAGAGCGACCGGCGTGTGGCCAGCAGAAATCAAAGCGGGGGTAAGTGCCCGGCCTATCAATCCCGAAGCGCCGCTAATCAGTACTCGCACGTCCACTCCTGCAAGCGAGGTTTGCAGTTAGCTGTAACACATCTACGGCAAAATCGAAAACCCACGCCGCATCGGGGCTGGTGCGAAGAAGTCGTATAATCGGACATGGCGACTTTGCGCCAGCACATCGCGACCAATGTTTTGACGGTTACACGTTTTCGCGATCTGCTGCGCAAGGTCCGCTCCTACCGGCCCGACGACGACCAGGCCCTGATCAAGAAGGCCTACGAATTCTCTCTGGAACATCACAAAGGACAGGCCCGCGAATCGGGAGAACCTTACCTGACGCATCCTCTGGAGGTTGCGACCCTGCTGGCGGAGATGCGGCTCGACCCCACCGCCATTGTCGCCGGCTTGCTGCACGACGCAGTGGAAGACACCTCGGTAACCATCGAAGAGATCACGGCTGAGTTCGGCGAGCAGGTCGCCCACATCGTCGAAGGCGTCACCAAGATCAGCAAGATCGACTTCGCGTCGTCGGAAGAGGCGCAGGCCGAAAACGTGCGCAAGATGGTGCTGGCCATGATGGATGACATCCGCGTGGTGCTGATCAAACTGGCCGACCGTCTGCACAACATGCGCACCTTGAAGTTTCTCTCGCCGGAGCGGCAGTTCAAGATCGCCAAAGAGACGCTGGAAATTTACGCTCCCATCGCGCATCGCCTGGGAATGGGAAAGATCCGCGGCGAACTGGAAGACCTGGCCTTCCAGTACGTCGATCCCATTTCCTACAACCAGGTCAAGGAAGCCATGGAGTCACGCCGCAAAGAGGGCGAGGCTTTCCTGGCCGAGGTGCAGACCGTCATCGGGCAGAAGCTGAAGGAAGCCAAGATCCAGGCCAAGGTGGAAGCCCGCATCAAGCGCCTTTACAGCATCTGGCAGAAGCTGCAGCGGCAGCGCATTTCGGTGGACCAGATATACGACATGCTGGCGTTGCGCATCATTACGCAATCGGAATCCGATTGCTACGCGGTGTTGGGCATCATCCACAATCAATGGCGGCCAGTGCCGGGACGAATCAAGGACTTCATCGCCATCCCGCGCAATAATTTCTACAAGTCGCTGCACACCACCGTCATCTCCGAGAAGGGCCATGCCTTCGAGGTGCAGATCCGCACCGAAGAAATGCACAAGATGGCCGAGGAAGGCATTGCGGCGCACTGGAAGTACAAAGATGGGCCGGTGTCGGCGCGCGACGAGCAGCGCCTGGCCTGGCTGCGCCAGGTGGTGGAGTGGCAGCGCGACATGAAGAGCTCCGACGAGTTCCTCTCCACGCTGAAGATCAACCTCTATCCGGAAGAGGTTTATACGTTTACCCCCAAGGGCAAGATCGTCATCCTGCCGCAGGATGCCACGCCGATTGACTTTGCCTATACCGTCCACACCGAGGTCGGCCACACCTGCGTAGGCGCCAAGGTAAACGGGCGCATGGCGCCCTTGCGTTACAAGTTGTGCTCCGGCGACATCGTGGAAATTCAAACCTCGCCCGGCCACCATCCCAGCCGGGATTGGCTGCAACTGGCGAAATCGCCGCGCGCCCGCCAGAAGATCAAGCACTGGCTGAACGTGCATCAGCGCGAACGCGCCATCGAAATCGGCCGCAAGCTGATCGAAAAAGAGGCGCGCAAATATCGCATTGCTCTGAAAAATCTGAGCGAAGCGGAGCTGACGCGGGTGGCCGGCGAAAATGGGCTGGCCAAGCCCGACGACCTGCTGGCCGCTATCGGTTACGGCAAGTACTCGGCGCGTAGCATTTTGGCACGCGTACTCCCCGCCAACGCCTCGTCTGGGATATCAGGCGCAGGCGAACCGGACAAAGATCCGACGGGGGGATTTACCAGCGTTATCCGTCGCGTGTTTGGCTCGGAAACGTCGGCCATCATGGTAACTGGACACGACGACCTGCTGGTGTACCGTGCGCAGTGTTGTAATCCGATTCGCGGCGAAGAGATTGTTGGCTACGTCACCCGGGGCAAAGGAGTGGCGGTGCACTCCAAGGCTTGTCCCAACGTCACCAACCTGATGTATGAACCGGACCGTCGCATCGCCGTCGAGTGGGGGAAGGATGCCGCTTCGGCAAACTGGCAAGCTGGTTATTCTGTAAAGCTGGCGGTGCACTGCGATAACCGTCCCGGCATGTTGAAACAAATCGCGACGGTTATCAGCGACGCGAACACCAACATCCGCAACATCGAAGCCAAAACCGCCGAAGACCACGCCACGGTTGACCTGGTGGCCGACATCGCCGACCTCAAGCACCTGGAGCGCATCGTCACCGGCGTGCGTAAGATCCCCGGGGTGCGCGACGTGCAGCGCATGCAGAAAATCTAGGGGCCGCTTTTCGCTCTTCGCTATTCACCATTCGCTACTCGCTTTTCGCAAGAAATGAAAATCGAGCTGTCATCCTCGTGAAACTGACTGCGGTGTTTGAACCAGCCAAAGAGGGTGGATACACCTGCTTCGTGGGAGAGATTCCTGCCGCCGTTTCGCAGGGAGAGACCCTCGAAGAAGCGAAGGCGAACCTTCGCGACGCGCTCCAACTGGTGCTGGACTGCCAGCGAGGACTTGTGGAGAGGAGGTCTTCCGACCACTGACCAACTATCCCCTATCCCCTCTTCTTCGCCTCCGCCAGCACCTCTTCCGCGTGGCCGTCGGGCTTGACGTTCTCGAAGATATGCGCGATTTTGCCGTCCGGCCCGATGAGGAACGTGGTCCGGGCGATGCCCATCACCTTCTTGCCATACATGTTCTTCTCTTTGAGGACGCCGAACTTCTTGGCGACTTCCCTCTTGTCGTCGGCCAGCAAGGTATACGGCAGGCCGTATTTTTCTTTAAACTTCAACTGTGCCTTCGGCGTGTCGCCGGAGATGCCCAGCACCACCAGTCCGGCCTTTTGCAATTTGCTGTATGCGTCACGGAACCCGGACGCCTCTATGGTTCAACCGGGCGTGTCGGCTTTGGGGTAGAAGAACAGGACCACGGTCTTGCCGCGGAACTGATCGAGCGAAACCGGGTTTCCGTTTTCGTCGGGCAGGGTAAAGTCGGGAGCTTTCGATTTGATTTCCATATTGCACTATCTATACCGCAAATCCGGCAAATGGGCCACCGCGGGGCTGCTTGCAGTCCTGTTGCTGCCAACTTTCGTCGCTGCGCAGATTCGCGACCGAACCGAGCACAAGCCCACTGACCAGGACCAGCAGCAAGCGAAGAAGCAAGACAAGAAGCAAGACAAGAAGAGCAAGCGCGGCCCGCGCGCCATCGCCGTGGTCGAGTTTCTGCCCGGCGGCGGCACGCGGCTGGTGCCAATTGCGCTATGGCTCGATGGGCACTTCTACGATGCCAGCCTTTACGGCGCAAATCCCGAGCCCATGGCGCTGCAGCCCGAAACCCTGTACCAAGCGCTGGCTTACGGAGAGCCTGCGGGATGGTTTACGGTGACGACGCCCCGAGACCTCAACGGCAACTGGGTTGCGGAGGGGCAATGGAAGCCTGAAACGCCGGTCGAAGCCCGGATCGCTCAGCAGGCCGCGAAGCAGCCTAAGCCGGAGCCGAAGGGGCGGGACGTGCTCAGCGACGATCAAGGGCCGCCAGTGCTGCGCCGCCCGGGAGCAAGCGATACGGCGTCTCCGAGCAGTGGACAGACCAGCGCGCCAGCTTCCACCTCGGGTGGAAATTCGACTCCGTCCGACGGTGGGACTTCAACTGCGAACAGCAATGCTCCGCCGAAATCGGACGACGATTCCGACCGGCCCACGCTAAAAGCCGCGCCGCCCGCCTCGTCGTCTGCGCCTTCGAATTCCAAGCCGACCCTCGGCGACAATACTCAGCAAGCGAAAGCGCAGACGTCAGCTTCAAATGCGCCGTCAGCGGCGTCACCCGATGAAGACGATCCCAACCGTCCAGTACTGCGGCGTGGCAAGCCGGTCACGCAGCCAGGCCTTCCCGATACAGCCGACTCCAATGCAAGTGCGAGCAAGGCAGGCAGCCCAGCCGCAGGGGGTATTGCAACCAGCACTCCCGGAACTTCGGCCAAAGCCACACAGGCGCCGCGCGCCTATGCGGCGATCTCCGATGCGGGCGACTACCAAACTCGGTCGCTGCTGTATGGGATGGCGGCCAGCGAAAGACAAAGCCTGGGCGATCCGATGTCGAGAATGGCGATGGACGAGGTGCGCAAGTATGCCAGCAAACACAACGGTCCGGCGGTGCCCAAGACAGCCGCCGTCACCGACTACGATCTGCGTGGCTTCGATCTCGACTACAGCAACTCGCCCACGCTAGTGCTCAGTGCCAAACTGCCGGTTGCGCCCGCAAAGACTACTCCCGGAGGCGAGTTCGACTACTTCGTCACGGTGGTTGCCAGGGTTGATCTCAACGGCACGCCGCAGAAGATCTTCAGCGTGGTCACCGATCGCAACCACCTCGATGCCTTCCCGCGCATGCAGATCATCGACGCGATCGATGCCGACGCCAACGGCCGTGGCGACCTGCTCTTTCGCCAGTATTCGGATACCGCCATCAGCTACGCTCTCTATCGCGTGTTCCCCTACCAGATGGAGAAGATCTTCGAAGGCGGGGCCGGGATGTAAGCAGTTGTCAGTTGCCAGTGGGTCCTCTGAAATTGTCATTACGAGCGAAGCGAGGAATCTGCTTTTGTTCGCGCCCGGAACGACTCTCGTGTATGCGCCCGCACTACCCGTGCAAACCGGACACAGCTGTTGTGGTGCCGCTCTGAACTACAGGATGTAGCGCGACAAGTCCTGGTCTTTCACGATGTCCGTGAGGGTCTTGCGTACGTAGTCGGCATCGATGGTCACGTTCTTCTCTTTCATGTCCGGAGCCTCAAAGCTGATCTCGTCCAGCACCCGTTCCATGATGGTGTGCAGGCGACGTGCGCCAATGTTCTCCGTCCCTTCGTTCACGCGGAAGGCGAAGTTTGCCACCTCGGCCAACGCCTCAGTAGTGAACTCGAGCTTCAGCCCTTCGGTGTCGAGCAGCGCGATGTACTGCTTGGTGAGCGACGACTTGGGCTCGGTGAGGATCTTGATGAAGTCTTCGACCGTCAGCGACTGTAGCTCGACGCGGATGGGGAAGCGCCCCTGCAATTCAGGGATCAGGTCGCTGGGCTTGGAGACGTGGAATGCACCGGCGGCGATGAACAGGATGTGGTCGGTGCGCACCATGCCGTAGCGCGTGTTCACCGTGGTGCCTTCGACGATGGGCAGAATGTCGCGTTGCACGCCTTCGCGCGAAACGTCAGGCCCGTGCCCGCCTTCGCGCCCGGCAATCTTGTCGATCTCGTCGAGGAAGATGATGCCCGAGTTCTCCACGCGCTCCACGGCGATGCGCGTGACCTGGTCCATGTCAATCAGGCGCTGCTCTTCTTCCTGGATGAGGTACTCGAACGCCTCGCTGACCTTCATCTTCCGCTTTTTGGTGCGCTGGCCGAAGATGTTGGGCAACATGTCTTTCATGTTGACGTCCATCTCCTCGACGCCCTGATTGGTGATGATCTCAAACGCAGGCATCGATTTTTCGCGGACGTCGAGTTCGACGATGCGCTCGTCGAGCTTGCCTTCGCGCAACTGCTGGCGAAATTTTTCGCGGGTGCGCGAGCCGGGCTCGCCGGCCAGCAAGGGTTCGCCGCCGATGCCCATTCCAAGGTTGAATCCGATCTGCTGCGAGTCGTGCGCGGCGGGACGGGTCTGCACCGGAGCCGGCATCGCCGGCAATAGCAGGTCGAGCAGGCGCTCTTCCGCGTTGAGTTCGGCCTTGTCGGCGACGTCTTCCAGCTTCTCTTCGCGCACCATGTCGATGGCAATCTCCACCAGGTCGCGGATCATGGACTCGACATCGCGTCCCACGTAGCCGACCTCGGTGAACTTGGAAGCCTCCACCTTCATGAAGGGAGAGTTGGCCAGCTTGGCCAGCCGGCGCGCGATCTCAGTCTTGCCCACGCCCGTGGGTCCAATCATGATGATGTTCTTGGGGATGACTTCTTCCGCAAGTTCGGCCGAGAGCTTTTGGCGGCGCATGCGATTGCGCAGGGCGATGGCCACGGCGCGCTTCGCCTGGTTCTGCCCGACAACATACTTGTCGAGTTCGCGCACGATTTCGCGCGGGGTCAATTCGTCGAGTGCGACGTGTTCCTCATCTGCGGTTGCGGGAAGATAAATAGCCAATGAATATACCTCTTGCGGCCCGGAAGGCCGGGACTACAGTGCGTGAGAATTGTGCCGTCCCTGAAGGGACTCCTCGATTTTCCCCACTCTACCCAGCACTCCGCCTGCGGCTCCGTGCTGGGCTAAGCTCTTTCGCCCCATTCGGGGCTGTTTTTGTGTGCTGCCCTCCATTGCGACAAACCGATGCGAAACTGCGACACAGTCTCTAAAGGCCGGACTGTCCCAACATCGTTTTTGGGGCGGCCTCGGCGAACGGCGAAGAGCGAACGGCGGCCCTTGCTACATCCCCGGCATCTTCATCCCTGCCAGCCGGCGAGCGAAGCTGGGCTTGCCCATGCTCTTGAACATCTTTCGCATCTGCGCGTACTGGCGCAGCAGCTGGTTTATTTCCTGGACGCTGGTCCCCGAGCCGCGGGCGATGCGCTTGCGCCGGCTGCCATTGATCGACTCATGATGCTCGCGTTCGTACGGCGTCATGGAGTTGATAATTGCCTCCACGCGGCCGAGTTGCTTTTCGTCCACTTTGTCCGCCCCCGACTTCTGCAGGTTGGCGAACGGCCCGATCTTGGGCATCATGCCCATGATGCTCTGCAGTGAGCCCAGTTTCTTCACCTGCCGCAACTGATCGCGAAAGTCCGCCAGCGAGAAGCCGTCGGCGCTGAGCGCCTTCTGGGCAAACTCTTCCGACTTCTTTTTGTCGAGATGGGCTTCGGCCTTCTCGATCAGCGACAGAATGTCGCCCATCCCCAGAATCCGCCCCACAATTCGGTCGGGATGAAACAACTCCAGCGCATCGTACTTTTCGCCCATACCGATGAACTTGATGGGCTGCCCGGTGACCTTGCGGATGGAAAGCGCCGCGCCACCACGGGCGTCGCCGTCCATCTTGGTGAGTATCACGCCGGTGAGCGTCAGCTTTTTGTGGAACTCATCAGCGGATTTCACCGCGTCCTGGCCGGTCATGGCGTCGGCGACGAAGAGGATCTCCTGCGGATTGAGTATCTTCTTCAGCGACTGCATCTCGTCCATCAGTTGCTCGTCGATGTGCAGCCGGCCGGCGGTGTCAACGATGAGCACGTCGCAGGCGTTATTGATGGCCTCGCGCCGGGCTTCCTTCACCAGCCGTTCGACAGTCGCGGTGTTCGATTCCTCGACCTTGCCTTCGTAGATATGGGCCTTGATGGCCTGCGCAACCACCTTGAGCTGCTCGCGCGCCGCCGGGCGGTAAACGTCAACCGAGACCAGCATGGGCCGGTGTCCGGCTTGCTTGAGCCAGTTCGCGAGCTTGCCCGAAGTGGTGGTCTTGCCGGAACCCTGCAGACCCGCCATCAGCACAACCGTGGGCGGCTGGGAGGCGAACTTCAGTTTGGCCGCGTCTTTGCCCAGGACGGCGATCAGTTCGTCGCGAACAATCTTGACCACCTGCTCGGCGGGAGAAAGCGCGGTCAGCACCTCCTGGCCCAGCGCCTTTTCGCGGATGTGCTCGATCAGTTCTTTGACGACGTTGAAGTTAACGTCGGCTTCGAGCAGCGCCATGCGGATTTCTTTCAGCGCTTCGCTGATGTTTTCTTCCGTCAGGGTGCCTTGTCCGCGCAGATTCTTAAAGGCACGCTGCAGCTTATCGGTAAGGTTCTCAAACATTGTCAGGAGTCCACAGCTCAGGCTGGGTGGGCGGAAACCTGCGGTTTCCACGCTGAAATCAGGATATCACGCAGCGACACGGCTTTTTGACGCTGCGGTGATAACGTGTTCGCAAACAGCCTCTGCGATGCGCAGTACAATGCGCTGAGCAGGAGGTATCCGCTACGGTGAGGACACGCACATTTTCCCTATTGCTCGCGGCCGCTACGCTTTGTGCGCCTTCCATGGCTCAAATCAATAACGGCAGTCCACCTGACTTTGGGGACAAAAGTCACCCGCCTGCCGCCTTGCATCGCGGCTCCGACCGGAAGGTCATGCTGGAGCAAGCCAACCAGATGAAGCACTTGAGCGACGCCATACCGGATGACATCCAGAAACTCTCGCAAGGCGTGATTTCCAAAGACCTGGGCGAGCGCCTGAAGAAGATTGAGAAGCTGGCGAAGAGACTTAGAGAGCAAGTGCAGCAATAAGATCTGTCGGTGTCTGTGTCGTGGCTTGTGCCGCCGCTGCGCGGCTTAATGGTTTTCCCACCGGATCGCGGACTTACGCCCACGGCTAACACAAATGTCGCCGCTTCGCGACTCGATCATTGCTGCTATCCCACTTTGTCACGAAACTTCAGCTATGACACAGACACTATCGCGAAGTTCGGCTCGAAGCGGTGCGGTAAACCTCGGCCGCCGCTACCACCGTGTTGCTGTGAATGGTCACCGTGTCTTCGATATGGTTCGCATAACCGCCGGCGTAAGTGACCATCACCGGGATGTCGCGAGCGCGGGCGACGCGAAAGACAAGCTCGTCGCGTTGCTTCAGGCCCGCAATGGACAGGCTCAGGCCGCCAAGCTGGTCGTCCATATAAGGATCGGCGCCCGCAACATAGCAGATCAGTTGCGGCTCAAATTGCCGCAGGCCGGAACTCAGAGCGTTATCGAGCCAGGCCAAGTATTCGGCGTCGCCGCAGCCATCAGGCAAGTTGACGTCGATGGAAGATGGTGGCTTGATGAAGGGATAGTTGTTCTCCTGATGCAGCGAAATGGTGAACACATCATTGCTGGAGCCCTCGGTCATGGTGGTCCGTTGTCGAGCTCCCGAGGTCGCAGCCGGCCCAGAGGGTAAAGTGTTCGGCTTGGGCCGCGGACTTCCAAAGATAACGGCGGTGCCGTTTCCCTGATGTACGTCGCAATCCACCGTCATGGCGCGAAGAATCTTGCCGCGCTTCTGCAGGGCGCGAATGGCAACGGCAAAATCATTGATCATGCAGAAGCCTTCTCCGTGTTCGGGAAAGGCGTGGTGAAATCCGCCCCCCATGTTGATACAGACACTATCTTCGAGTGCGTGTTCCGCTGCCAGGATCGAACCTCCGGTGTGGAGCATGAAGGCATCCACCACCTGCGGCGAGTATGGAATCTCCATCTCCAACTCCTCGCGCGCGCTCAGGCTGCCTTCCATCAACTTCTTCACATAAAGCGGCGAATGGACCAGGAGGACGTCGGCTTCGGTGGCCGTTTGTGGAACCACGAAGTCAGCGTCTTCGGCGACGCCTTGCTGAAGCAGGCGCTCGCGAATGAGGCGGAACTTGTCGGCGCGAAAAATGTGCTCGCCGATGGGCAGGAAATACTTTTCGCTATAGACCAGCTTGAAAGGCAACATGAGCCGACTATGTGGGGCGCGAATACCTACGCCTCTGAACCAACGATTCTATTCCCTGGACGCTGAATACCGCGAGTGTGTCGCCATTTCGTGGCATAAGGCTATGCTCTCCCTACCCAATTCGTGATGGAGTTGTCCTCCATTAAGGTTGGACGAAAGCACATGCAGTGCGGGAATACGGCCAGCCTGCCAGTTTTTACTTTACGAGAGACCGCGAATGGGGCACACTCCGCAGATCACAAAACAAGGAGGCTGTATATGAAGCAAGCTTTGCGGCTCGCACTAGGAGCGTTGTGTGTCGCTCTCGTGTCTCTGGCGACGGCGACAGCGCAAGACCAATACACCGAGGGTCCGGTGGACCGTGTCGTTCTCGTCCATATTCTTCCCGGGCACTTCAACGCGTTCATGGACGACGTAAAGAACAACATCAAGCCGATCTGGGACACCGAGAAGAGCGCCGGGCTCATCGAAGGCTATGGCATTTTCCTGAACCAGACGAAAGCCAGCGCGGACGACTGGGACATTGGTTTCGAGATCACCTACAAGAACATGGCCGCTCTCGATGGTCTTGGAATGAAGGTCCTGGAGCTGCGCATGAAACAATATGGCGACAAGAAAAAAGAGCAGCAGGTGATCGACAAGCGAGTCGAGCACGCACGAACGGTCGCCAGCTATCTGACCCGGGAAATCACGTTGAAGTAGCTACCTGAGCCAAAATTACGATTGCTTGGCGGCGCTTTCGAAGGAACGCCGCCGTATTCGTTTACCATGATGCTGCATGGCGTCCACTGCTCAACTGGTCACGCTGCGTCGGGCTGCCGGCTATAACCTGCTCGCCACTGCGGGCCTCGTAATGGTCGCCATCTTCTTGTTGTGCGCTCTGTTCGCGCCCTGGATCGCCCCTCGGGATCCCGCGCAGATCGACCTGCCGGCGCGACTGATGGCGCCGTCGGCCTCACACTGGTTTGGCACCGACGAACTGGGACGCGACATCCTCTCGCGCATCATCTATGGAGCGCGCATCTCCATGCTGGTGGGCAGTTGCGTGGTCGCAGCCTCGCTCACCCTGGGACTGATCTTCGGCTCCATCGCCGGCTACTACGGCGGAGTCACCGACCGCGTGCTCAACGTGATCGTGATGAACGCTTTCATGTCGTTCCCCGGAATTCTTCTGGCAATCGCGTTTGTAGCGTTTCTCGGTCCGGGCATCTTCAATCTGATCCTGGCGCTCTCGATTGGCGGATGGGTGGGCTACGCCCGATTGGTCCGCGCTCAGGTGCTGGCGGTCCGTGAACGCGAATTCGTGGAAGCCGCGCGCGCCCTGGGCGCAAGTGACTTGCGAATCATCGTGCGGCACATTCTTCCCAACATCATTCAGCCCGTTATCGTGCAGGCGGCCATTGGAATGGCGGGCGCCATCCTGGCCGAAGCCACCATGAGCTTTCTCGGACTGGGCGTGCCGCCTCCGTCGGCAAGTTGGGGTTCGATGCTGAACGACGGGCGCTCCCACCTGTTCGATTCGCCGCACCTCGTGTTGTTTCCCGCTGTCGCCGTCATGCTGGCGGTGCTATCGTTCAACTTTATTGGCGACGGCCTGCGCGATTATCTCGATCCCCGCTCCAGGATCGAGGTTGGGCTGTAGTGGCTCGCTGGAGGCCATCGATGGATTCTAGCCACTAACCACTAACAACCACTAATCACTGACCACTGGTTTATAGTGGTCTGTGCTGCCGGTGAAATCTTCCTCTTCTCGCAATACTCGCATTTCGCTGTTCGCCCTCGCGCTGGTTTTGCTAGTGCTGGGCTGCGCCTGCAAGCGTGGAGCCCTCGCCAAGCACGAGTACATGTACGTCTCGGCACAGGAGACCAGCCTGCGCGACCGGGTGGCCACCATGTACAACAAGATCGGCACGGTGCATGGCGGCGATCGCGTGGAAGTTCTGGAGAAGCAGCGGCGTTTCCTGCGCGTGCGCACGGACAGCGGACAGGAAGGCTGGATCGAGGAGCGCAGCCTGGTTCCTCAGGACGTTTACGATGCCTTCCAGAAGCTGGCCAGCGACAATGCCAGCCAGCAAGTGCAAGCCCACGGAACGGCTCGCTCCGACCTCAACATCCACGTCACTCCGTCGCGCGAAGGCGACCACCTCTACCAACTCAAGGATGGCGAGAAAGTTGAGGTCCTGAAGCGCGCTACGGCGGAGAAGAACCCGCCGAAGTCCCCAGCCACGACGACCGCACAAAATCCGAAGAGTGCCGCCACGACTCAATCGCAACCGAAGATCACACCTGTGCCAGCTAAGCCGGCTGCTTCCGCCAAAGCTGCTTCCGCCAAAGCCGCGCCCTCCAGCGCCCCAGGTAAGCCTCCGGAGCCTCCCAAGCCTGTGATGGAAGACTGGTATCTGGTGCGCAACTCTGCCGGGCATGTCGGCTGGGTGCTGCTGCGCATGATCGACCTCGATATCCCGCTGGAGGTTGCGCAATATGCCGAGGGGCAGCGCATCATGGGCTACTTCGTGCTGAACACGGTGCAGGAGGAGGACAAGCAGGTGCCGCAGTACCTGGTGCTGTTGAACGAGCCCAAGGACGGATTGCCCTGGGACTTCAATCAGATTCGAATTTTCACCCGGAACCGCGCCAAGCATCGCTATGAAACCGCTTATCGCGAACGCAATCTTGAGGGCTATTTTCCGGTGAAGACTGGGCACCAGGATTTCGGAAAAGAAGGCGACCTGCCGACCTTCACCATCCGCAAGAAAACCGACGATGGGCAGATGGTGGACATCACCTACAAATTGAACGGCCCCATCGTGCGGCGGGTCATGACCCCGGAAGAAGAGGCTGCGGAAAAAGCCAGGCATGGGGCAGCGTTGGCCGCTTACTACGCGCAGCGCAAGAAACAGGCGCCAGCGCATCCGCGCCACAAGCACAAGTGAGTCCACCTACAGGAATGAATAACCACGGAGGCACGGAGATCACGGAGGAGACTCGATAGCAATCAAAAACTCCGTGTCCTCCGTGTCTCCGTGGTGAACGATTTTCTGGTTCTTGGCTGCTACCCCAATGCTTAGCCGTTCTATCGGCTGTAGAACTCGGTGATGGCGGCCACCACGCGTTGCTGCTCGTCCTCGCGCAGTTCAGGAAACATGGGCAGCGCCAGCACTTCTCTTGACGCGCGCTCCGACTCGGGAAGGTCGCCCACTTTATAGCCCAGGTAAGTAAAGCATTCCTGCAAGTGCAGCGGAACGGGATAGTAGATCTCTGTTCCGATTCCCTGCTGGGTCAGAAAGGCCCGTAGTTCATCCCGCCGAAAGGCACGCACCACGTACTGGTGATAGATGTGATAAGCCTCGGGCACCGTCGCCAGCAGCGTGATGGGCGCCTGCGTGCTGACTGACTGCTCGCCGCTTTGCACCACGCCGGCACCGATGAATAGGCCGTGATAGCGACGAGCCAGCATTCGGCGCGCCTGGTTCCAGTCGTCAATATGCTTCAGTTTCACCCGCAGCACCGCTGCCTGCATGGCATCGAGGCGGCTGTTCCAGCCAATCTCTTCGTGGTAATAGCGATGGCGGCTACCGTGATTGCGCAAACGGCGAACGTGCGCCGCCAGCTCCTCGTCATTGGTGGTGACGCATCCGCCATCGCCATAGGCGCTCAGGTTCTTGGTGGGATAAAAGCTGAAAGCGGCGGCCTTGCTCAGCGCTCCTGCTTTCTTGTCGCGCCATTTGGCGCCGAAAGCCTGCGCCGCATCTTCGACAAGGCTGGCGTCGTACTGCTCGACGAGGCGGCCGAATTTGTCCATGTTGGCGCATTGCCCGTACAGGTGCACCGGCATCACCGCGCGGAGCTTGTACGAACGCGCACGCTGCAGCGCCCTCTCGGTCGCTTCGGGATCGAGGTTCAGCGTTGCCGGATCGATGTCGGCCAAAATTGGAGTGGCGCCGCAGCGCACGATCGAGCTTACCGTGGCAAAGAAACTGAACGGGGTGGTGACCACGCACGCCTCCGGCCCAACACCGGCGGCCGCCAGCGCCAGCCAGCAGGCGTCAGTTCCAGACGCGCAGCCAACACTCTCTTTCACCCCCAGGTAGTCTGCAGACTCCCGTTCGAAGCCGTCGAGTTCAGGGCCCCCGATGAAGTGTTGGGTAGTCAGCACCCGTTCGATGGCTGCGTGAACGTCGTCTTTGATGGTCTCGTACTGACGAGTGAGATCAAGCATGGGGACGGGATCGCGCTGGGTCATGGAACCCGAACTAACAGACGATTGCGGCGAGGTCGATGGCATAACGAAACATGATTCTATAGCGAATTCTCGGTTGATGTACGCAGAGTGAAGCGGCGCGTAGTGGCTCAGTTCCCGAACTGCCGACTATTCACCGCAATCGGCGTTCCAGAGATTGTGAGTGTAATGGGGATTTTACGCCAACCATCCAAAGGCACGTTCGGAACGCAGTCATCGGCTACAATATTGGCGCGTGGTAGACCGTCAAACGCTCACTATGCCTACCCACTTTGACGATTACGAGAAGCACGCGCAGTGGTTGGAGAAGATCGCCAACACTCTTGAAACGAACACCCCAGAGTTCGTCGCGTTGGAGCGTGCTGGATGGGCGCTGGCATTTGTCACGATGCGCCACCATCACGAGTTTCAAACCTTCCTTGAGGAAAAAGATCGCGGGGAACTAACGGCTGATCAACTGGCGCACCTAAGGAAACTCGGCCTACTGTGAACAGAATAAGGGATAACTGTTGAAATCAGGCGATATCACAAGTAAGCCTGAAAACTGACCCGCTGAATCGGTTCCTGTGTCGGCGATTGCTCAACGACGGACGCGCTCTTCACTTCCCCGCAAACAGGATGTAGTGGCTGGCCGCGCCCATGAAGAACAGCATGGGGAACGACAACCAGAAATTCAGGCGGGTACACAGCAGCGCGATTCTCGCCACCTTGGGCGCCTCGGGCGGCATTGCCGTTCCCTGGCTGACGTTAGCCTCGGTCCAGCGGATCATCTTTTTCTGCATGCGCCACACCACGCCCCAAACGTTCAGCAGCATGAACCAGCCCAGTCCGCCGCCAATGCCGATCGCCAAGGCGTGATTGCTCTCCCAGCCGTGCTGGTTCAGGCTCAGAAAAATGTACGCCGCTGCAACCACCGCGAGCCCAACGATGGCTCCCAGCACGGGGCCCTTCCTCAGCACCTCGGCCGGGGACATCAGCGCTCCCATCTCGATGACGAACGCCAGCGTCCAGAGTCCGAAGAAGGCGCCGAACATCATCCCAGCGGAGGCCGGCTCGCCCGCCGACACCGCATTGCGAACGTCGCTGGCCACGATGTGCATCCAGTAGGCGATGCCAGCCAGCACGGTCACCACCGCGCTCCAGCGAAACCACCACAAGGCCCGCCGCATCAGCTTGGGGACGACGATTCCCCGCGATTTTGCGTCCAGCTCCTGTACGAAGGGCACACCCACAAGGGTGAAGAAGTACAACAGCCCGACCCAGGTGATGCCGGCGACAAAGTGGATCCAGCGAAGCACCATCAGGGCGGTTGCTGCGCCGCCGGGGAATTGGATTGCGGGCGAGAGGAGTAGCGCCACTAGCCAGGAAGTCATCTCTTGGTCACCTATGTTGAACCGGTATCCCGCGCCATGCTTTGGGATTCGGAGCAGTGGGCGAATTCTACATCACAGGCCCGAGTGGTTGTTTTAGTTGAAATCGCGCTGTCGCCGCCTTATCGTAAAAGTGGCTTATGATTGCTTCTGCGGCCGTGGCATATTCGGCTGCGGACGGATTTCTACAGGCTCGGAATCGTAAGGGGTGCGAATCTGGGGCTGTGCTGTTTTTTGCATATTGCCAGGAGGGACGTATGGAAAACAAGGCAGCACAGAACATACAGGACGGATTTCTAAATACTGCCCGTAAAGACAAGTTCGTAGTTGCCATTTACCTGCTCAGCGGGGTGAAACTGACCGGAAGAATCCGCTCCTTCGACAAGTACTCTATCGTTCTGGACACCAACAACCAGGAGCAATTGATTTTTAAGCACGCCATTTCCACCGTGGTTATGTCGCGTTCCCCTTATTCGGAACGTCACCTTGAACAGCACGCGCCAGCGGAACCGGTGGCTCCAGTGGCTCCCGCGGACGCCGAGACCGCGAACACGACCTCCGAGGGCTAGTCTATTTCCCGCGCCGATGGAATGAACTCCCGAACGAATGGCCGCTCATGGCAAACCGGCCAGAGCCAGCCGGAACGCGTCTTCCTGGTGGGGGTGGAATTCTCTTCCCGGTCGGCGGCGGCCCGCGATACCCAAACCCGTGGCTCGCAGGCCCGGCCAGGGGAACCCGATACGCCGCTGCTTCCTCGGCAGCAATCTACTGGCAAAGTTCCACCCAGCGCGCGCGTGGCGCGCAGTGTGGCCACCTCTCATCTGAACGCAGAAGGTCCGGAGCATCGCGGATTCTCCTCCGAAGAGTCCATGGCTGAATTACGCGAGTTGGCCACCAGCGCGGGAGCGGCTGTCATCGGCGAATTTCAGCAGCGGCGCCAAAAGCCGGACCCCGCTACTCTCATTGGCAGCGGAAAACTGGAGGAGCTGAAAGGCGCGGTCGCTTCCAGTTCGCCCGATCTGGTCATCTTCGATCACGACCTCACGCCCTCGCAGCAGCGTAATCTGGAGCGCGGGCTCGACCTGCGGGTGATCGATCGCACCCAGCTCATCCTCGACATTTTTGCCCGCCATGCGCGCACCCGCGAAGGACAGCTCCAGGTGGAACTGGCGCAACTGCAATACCTGCTGCCGCGACTGGCGGGACGCGGCGTGCAGATGTCGCAGCTCGGCGGCGGCATTGGGACCCGTGGCCCCGGCGAAACCCAGTTGGAGACGGACCGGCGCAAAATCTACCGGCACATTCGCCACGTAAAAGAGCAACTGGAAAATGTTCGCCGCATCCGCGGACAGCAGCGGCAGCGGCGCGAGTCGGTCCCCATTGCGACGGTGGCGCTGGTCGGCTACACCAATGCGGGGAAGTCAACCTTGTTCAATGCGCTCACCCAGGCCGGGGTGCTGGAAAGCGCACGCATGTTCGCCACGCTCGATCCGACGCTGCGTAGCGTGACCCTGCCTTCACGGCGGCAAGTCCTGCTGTCTGACACTGTGGGATTCATCCGAAACCTGCCGCACACGCTGGTTTCGGCGTTTCGCGCCACCCTGGAAGAGGTACAGCGCGCGTCGCTGCTATTGCTTGTGTCCGACGTCACCAGTCCAACGGCGGCTGAGCAGCAGGCGCAGGTCGAAGAAGTGCTGCGTGAGCTGGAATCCCAGGACAAGCCGCGGTTCTACGTGATGAACAAAGTGGACCTGCTGCCGGAGAAGAAACGCGAGAGCCTGCGCGATACGGCGAGCGTGATCCACGTCTCGGCCGCGAAGGGGTTTGGACTCGACAGTTTATTGGAGCGTATCGACGAACTCATCGCCGAGGATCCGGTGCGCCGGGTGCATTTGCGCGTGCCCCAGTCGGAAGGCAAAGCGCTGGCTGCGCTCGACGCTAAGTCCGTTATATTTGCACGGGAGTATCGCGACGGCAACGTTGAACTCGAAGTACAAGCCCCGGAATCGCTGTTGCGCAAGATGAAGAGCTTTGTCGTGGAGTGAACGGTTCAACCGCTGGCTTTTTATCCGAACTCACGATCCGGATCACGCTCCAACTCCGATGGCATGCCTCGCTGGGCGAGGCTCCCACGCATGCTTTCGATGAAGGCATCCGTCACGGAGGTGCGCTCCAGACTTGTCAGCAGGGGTCTGTCTAGAGCGGCAAGCGCCTTTTTCAACAATTCAGAAACTTCTTGAGACATGAGGTTATATTACCGCCACGCGGACTATACGATCCGCGTTCCCGCGTCGGCCTGTTCGTCGGCGTGATAGCTGGAGCGCACCAGCGGGCCGGACTCGACATGGCGGAAACCCATCTGCAGGGATTCTTCTTTGAGGAAGCGGAACTCGTCGGGGGTGTACAAGCGCGCCACGGGAAGGTGGTCCTTCGACGGCCGCAGGTATTGGCCGATGGTAAGGATGTCCACGTTGTGGGCTGCGAGATCGCGGAAGACTTCGAGGAGTTCGCCGGCACTCTCGCCCAGACCGACCATGACGCCGCTTTTGGTCGGAATCGCCGGATTCATTTCCTTGGCGCGCTGTAGCAGCCGCAACGTGCGCTCGTAACGCGCACCGGAGCGGGCGACGCGATACAGGCGAGGTACTGTCTCGGTGTTGTGATTGAGAATGTCGGGCCTGGCGTCCATCACGATGCGCAGCGGCTCTTCCAATCCCTGAAAGTCGGGAATCAGCACTTCCACGCGGCATCCGGGAACGCGTTGCCGGATTTCGCGGATGGTGTCGGCGAAGACGCGCGCCCCACCGACGTTGTCGTCGTCGCGATTGACGCTGGTGACGACGGCGAACTTCAGTCCTAATTTCTCAACCGCTTCGGCGACCCGGCGAGGCTCTTCGAAATCGATCGGCTGCGGGCGGCCCTTGGGTACGGCGCAAAAGCCGCAGCGGCGGGTGCACAGGTTGCCCAGCAGCATGAAGGTCGCGGTGCGATGGTTCCAGCACTCACCGATGTTGGGACAATGCGCCGACTCGCAGACGGTGTGCAGCTCCAGGTTGCGCGCCAGGGTCTTGAGGTTGTGGTAGTTCTCGCCCATGGGCGCGCGCGCCTTCAGCCATTCCGGCTTGGGCGCCGGACGGCGCGGGCCAATCTCGATCTGGATCAGGTCGGGAGCGGTAGCCATGGGACGTGACTATTGTACAAGGACGGGAGCCGCTCTTCGCTCTTCACAACGTATGCAGGTAGGCCATCAGATCATCCATTTGCTGCTGGGTCAACTTCTGCTGGAAGGCCGGCATCTTGGCGCGGCCCAGGAGGATGATGTCGGTGACCCTGTCGTCATTGGCGGGAATGCCGTTCTTCATGAATGGCTTTTTGAACAACCCGTTCAGGCTGGGTGCGCGCAGGTCATGTGTACTGTAGGCGTAATGGCATTCGGCGCAACGCGCGTCGTAAACGCGCCGGCCTTGCGCCTGCTGCGGAGTCAGCCCGAGCTCGGCGTCGCTCTTGCGGGGCTCGGAATCGCAGGCCAGAAAGATCGTGATCACGATCAGAATAATTGCAGTCAAAAGGGCAAAGGGCGCGGGTTTTGGTCTCGGCATTTTTCCAGGTGTCCGGGCAAATCTGTGCCGGCACTGCGGCCCCGGCAGAGTTAGAATACACCTCGCATGACGGTTGCTCTCAAACGGGTTTACGCCGAGCCATCGCCGCAGGATGGCACGCGCGTACTGGTGGACCGGCTGTGGCCGCGGGGGTTGACAAAGGCCGACGCTGCGCTCGATGCCTGGCTGAGGGACCTGGCTCCTTCGAATGAGTTGCGCAAGTGGTTTCACGCTCATCCCCAGCGGTGGAGCAAGTTTCGCGAAAGGTATCTCAAGGAGCTTACGACCGAGGCAGCGAATGCAGCGCTGCAGCAGCTTTATGACTTACAGAAGAAACGTCGCCGCCTGACGTTGTTGTTCGCCTCCAAGAACGAAGAGCACAATAACGCGCTGGTGTTGAAACAACTGATCGACGGCGAACGCAAACCTCCAACCGGAACTGGGCCGATTCGCGCCGCGGCCACCAAGCGCGGCCGCGCCGCGCGGCCGAGATAAGCTCCATGGTCCTCCAACCTGAAACCCAACCTGCCCACGCCGATAACGGGTTCGGCTCCGCCTGGGATGCCTTGGCCCGCGCCGAGAAGACCAGTTCGGCAAAGTATCATCTGGTACGCCAGCCCGATCACGCGCGGGTTTCCGGCGATATAGCCCAGCAGCTTGCGATTGCGGGTGCGCCTGCGGTGGACGACGACATCGTACGCGGCATGAGCCTGCACGATGAGGGCTGGAAAGATTTCGACAACGGAAGCGAGCGGCTGAGCGCGACTCCCGCAATCTATTCCGGCGAAAATATCGCTCTGAACGCAGAAGGCAGACCGCTGTCGTTTCTCGATATCAAGGCGGGTGATTTCCTGCGGGCCTGGCGAGGCTCAATTGATTCCGCCGAAGCGGTCGCGCCCATCGCCGCCCTGATCGTCAGCGGGCACTTCTGCCGGCTGGGCGAGTTTGGGATCAGCTTGGGCACATATCCTGTCCAAGATACACAGCACGTGCGCGAATTTCTGGCGTCTGAAGAGCAGCGCCAGCGCCGCTGGCTTCGCCTGCAAGACCGCGCGGAAAGCGAAGTGCAGTACTGGACGGACGTGCTGCAATTTTGCGATCTGCTGTCGCTCTATCTGTGTTGCGGCTCGAAGGAGAGCGTCGAATTTCCGCAGCGCATCGGACCGAAAGGCGAGACGGTCCGCTTGCAGTTACAGGGCGCAGCTTTTGTACTTTCGCCGGCGTTATTTGCGAAGGAAGTTGAGCTCGCGGTCGAAGCGCGTTCCTATCCGGCGGAGACGGGCGTGCCGTCCATCACGATAAGGTGGCGCGTACGATGATTTCTCTCTGTGCGTTAAGAAATGCCCAGAAGGAAACCGTTGCCATTTACAGGCTCTTGTCCAGCGCTTTTTCGATGACCTCGCGCGAAACATAGCCGACGATCTGTTCGCGCACCTGGCCGCCTTTGAAGACCAATAAGGTGGGAATGCCGCGCACTCCGTAGCGTTGTGGAGTGGAAGCGTTTTTGTCCACATCCATCTTGCCAAATGTGACCCTGCCGTTATAGCTCTGCGCCACTTCATCCACGATGGGAGCCAGCGCCCGGCAGGGGCCGCACCAGGCCGCCCAGAAATCCACCATGACCGGCTGCTCTGACTTCAGCACCAGTTGGTCAAAATTGGCGTCCGTTACCTCTACAATTGCGTCACTTGCCATTTATCCTCCTGAGGGTCGCCGGTTTTCAGCCCAGCCCGCCGTGGCGGCCAAGCCAGCAATTCATCGTAACATTCCGGCTTACATTAGATGCTGGCGCCCGCTTGTGGACGCAAGCCGCCGTTTGGTAACTCCAGAGTAGCCCGACGCGGGAAACGCTGCCGTTGGGGAAGAAATAGAAAATTGTGCCAAAAAATCAGAGGCGCTCAGCGTGTGAACGCCGAGCGCCTGGAAGGCAGCCCTCCCCCAGAACTGCCTGACTACAGATTGAATTGTGCCGCGAAACTCTCAATTTGTAAATACATCTCAGGTAAATAATTAGGTGATCGACGTGACAGATAGTAGTCGTCCGGAATCCCATTCTGGCACGGCTTTCGAGGATTCAAGGGCCACACCACAATTGTGTCCACATCAGAGTGTGCTGGCCAGCAATTCCGCGGGATGAAAGACCTCGCGTCCCAATCCTGCCGACAACTGCTCATGGCAGGAAATCCCGCTCGCGACCAGGGTCCGCGGTCCGCTCTCCGCTTCGGCGCGACGCACTTGCGCAAACAGGTCTTCGCCAACCGCCATGCTCAACTCGTAATACTCGCGCTTGTACCCGAAGCTGCCGGCCATGCCGCAACATTCCACCGAGGATGTCGCCACATCGAAGCCCGCTGCGCGCAGCACTTCGACGGTTTGCGTCGCGGAATTGCACGTCTTCTGCTGGCAATGCGAGTGGTAGAAAAGCCGCGTGCCCTGCGGACACTTGCTTGCGGAAAAAATCTGTCCCAAGTTGAGCTGCATCTCCTGCGCGACTCCCCATAGCACTTCCAGCGGCTCAAAGCTGTTCTGCGCGAGCAACGCCTGCGTTCCCGGATCGTCGAGCAGATGCTTGAAGTCGAAGCGCAGCATGGCCAGCACGCTGGGCTCAAGCACGACGATCTTCCTGCCTTCGTCCAAGTAGCGCTTGAGCACTGGGGCTAGCGCGCGCGCCTGTCGCTGCGCGGTCTCCATCATGCCTTGCGACATGGCAGCGCGGCCATCCGCCATGACCGGGCTGAGGGCCACGTCGAGGCCAACCGCGCGCAACACCTGGATCGCCGCCATCCCGCGTTCCGGCGCGCCGTAGTTGGTGAACACATCTGCCAGCATCACCACGCCGGGGTCGATAGCGCCGGGCTTCACGCCGCGCTCTTCGTGGTACAACTGCTCCCAGGTTTTCTTGGGGAACAGCGGCAGCTTGCGCCTGCGGTCGACGCCAAACGCACTCTCCATCAGGCCACGCGCTCCCGGCAGGCGCATGGACGCGTTGGCCAGCGCAGCGAAGCGCGTGCCCCACTTGCCAAGGCTGTGATAGTTGCCGAAGAACTGCTTCTGCAGCGGTGCAACCCGGTCCTGCTCCGCGCTGCCGGTCATGGCACCAAATGCGGCCTTGGCGGCGGACGGCGGTTCCTCCCGATTCATGCGCTGCCGCAAATTCTCGTTGAGCCACGGAATATCGATGCGCACCGGACACTGCGGCACGCAACGCGAGCAGGCAGTGCACAGTTCGCTGAAGCGCGCGTTCATCAGCGTACCGGTGCCGGCTTCCCACGGACCGCCGATGCCGCCGGAATAAGTTTCGCCGCCGAAGGCATGCCCGCCCACCGTTTCAAAGTTGGCGCAGGAGTTCAGGCAGGCGCTGCAACGGATGCAGTAGAGCGCTTCATGCAGCACCGGATCTTCGCGCATGCGGCTGCGTCCGTTATCGATCAGCACCAGGTGGAACTCGCGCGGCTTGCCGGTCCCGCCCGGCGCGACAAACGGGGGCGCCTGCAAGGGCGGATGCAGGATGCTCACGTAGGACGTCAGCGGCTGCCCGGTGCCGCTGGCCGGTAGCAACTCAAGAAATGGGCCGAAGTCGGTGCGCGAGGGAACTACCTTTTCGATGCCGGCAATCGCGATGTGCAGCGGTGGCAGGGTCATCGTCATGCGGATGTTGCCTTCGCTCTCCACCAGCATGAGCGAGCCGCTGTCGGCGGCAATCAGATTCGCGCCGGAGATGCCTGCGTCGGCGGCGATGAACTGTTCGCGCAATTTCTCGCGGGCGAATCGCGTGAGTTCTTCGCCGGTGTCGAGCGGCAGATCGGTAGTGAACTTGCGTTTGAACAGCGCGGTAATGCGTTCGCGGGAATAGTGCAACGCCGGCGCGATAATGTGCGACGGCTGCTCGTCGGCGACCTGCAGAATGAATTCCGCCAGGTCGGTCTCGGCGACGGCAATGCCGGCAGCTTCGATGGCGTGGTTCAGCTTAATCTCTTCCGAGGTGATGCTCTTGCCCTTTACTACCCGCTTGACCTGGTGCCGCACCAGCACGTCGCGAATGTACTGGTTGGCGTCGGCTGCAGTCTTCGCCAGGTAGAAATGGCCGCCGTTGGCTTGCACGCTGGCTTCCAGCCGCTGCAGAAGTTCGGGAAGGTTGGCGAGCGCATTCTCTTTAATCAGGCGCGCGCGGTCTTTCAGTTCGTCGTAATCGCCGATCAGCGCAGTCGCGGCGTAACGGTTGCGGTTAAAGGTCTGGGTATTGTGCCGGACAGCGGCGCTCTGCACATCGAGCGTCATGCGGATGGCGTCGAGCAGGGCTTTCTTATTGCTCTTGTTCGCTACCTGGCGCGGTTGGATCTCCGCGGAATTCAAGGGCGCGGCCATGGCTCACCTCACCACGATGATGTGCAGCTTGTGTGGCCCATGTACGCCACGCACCAGCGGGCCCATGTCCGCGGTGGCGCTAGGGCCGGTGACGAACACAAAGTCCCGCCACAGCCCTTTACCGCCAAGCATGTCGGCGCGAAACAGGTCACGCGGTTTGGGCACGATGGTCTCAGCCGCGACCACGGCGATTTGCAGTGGGGCCAGCAGGCTCACCATACCCGTGCGTTGGTAGCTGACATCGATGCAGACCGAGCCCGTACTGGCGACCCCGGCGAAGGCCTCGGTCACTCCCGCTGCTGAGTGGACCATCTCGTCGGGAGTTGGATCTGCCACCACTCGCGCATCGTTTAAGAACTCGCTGAACAGTGCAATCGGAAGTTCCTGCGGCGGAGCAAACAGGATGCGGGTCACGTTTCCCACTTCGCGCAGGATGGCATCGCGCAAGGTAAGCGGGGAGCGATCGATAACTTCGACCGTGGCCGCCGCTTTGACGGCGTTCTCGACGAACTGTAGGACAGAAGAAGATTCCAAAATCATAAGCGACTGCATCCGGGAACCTCGCAGCTTATAACGAATGGAGGTCAAAAGCACGGAATAACCGCACCTGCTTTACGGCCAGATGCCGCGCTCGATGACCGCCTGGGCCACGCGGCCGATGGCGACAATGTACGCCGCAGCGCGATAGTCACAGCCGTACTTTTTGGTGGTGTCGTGCACTTCGTGAAACGCCTTCACCATCACCTGCTCCAGCCTGCGGTTTACTTCGGCCTCGTCCCAGAAGAGTTGCTGCAGATCCTGGAGCCATTCGAAATAGGAGACGGTCACACCGCCGGCGTTGGCGAGAATGTCGGGCAGCACCATCACCTCTTTGCGGCCAAGCATGAGGTCGGCTTCCGGTGTGGTCGGTCCATTGGCGGCTTCGGCGACGATCTTTGCCCGGACGTAGCCCGCATTCTCAATCGTGATCTGGTTCTCCAAAGCTGCCGGAATGAGAATGTCGCATTGCACCTTCAACACTTCGTCGCTGGGGATTGGGCTGCACCCGGGAAAAGCTTCGACGCTGCCGGTCGCTGCCTTGAAGCGCAACAAGGCGGGAATGTCGATGCCCTGCTTGTTGAGTATGCCGTCCTTCGAATCGCTGACGGCGATCACCCTGGCGCCTTCCTCCCAAAGCAGTCGCGCCATCACACTGCCCACGTTTCCGAAACCTTGGATGGCGACGGTGGCCGTCTTCAAGTCGACGCCCGCAACTTTGCCGGCTTCGCGGAGGACGAACAGACATCCCCTTGCACTGGCTTCGAAGCCGCCCAGAGAACCGCCGAGGACGGTCGGCTTGCCAGTGACTACAGCGGGAGTGGCGTGACGCGTAGTCATGCTGTAGGTGTCCATGATCCACGCCATGGTTTGCGCGTCGGTATTCACATCGGGCGCGGGAATGTCCTGGTCGGGGCCGATCAGCGCCGCGATCTCATAGGTATAGCGGCGAGTGAGGCGCTCCAGTTCGTCCCGCGACAGGTGCTTGGGATCGCAGGCAATACCGCCCTTGGCGCCGCCGAAGGGCACGTCCACCAGCGCACACTTCCATGTCATCAAGGCCGCCAGGGCCGACATCTCGTCGAAGGTGACGTTGGGGTGATAGCGAATTCCACCCTTGCACGGTCCGCGGATGTTGCTGTGCTGCACGCGGTAGGCATCGAAGACGCGGATGGCGCCGTCGTCCATCTTGATGGGAAGCGTCAGCGCAATGGAGCGGCGGGGACGGCGCAGCGTCTCACGCAATCCCGCATCGAGTTGCAGGTAGTCGGCGGCAATTTCGAATTGCTGGGCGGCAATGTTTAACGGATTGAGATCTTCCAGAATTTTTCTAGCGGAAGCAGTGGCAGGCATGGTTACTGGCCTTTCCGGTGCGACCCACCGTGATCGGGCCCAGGTGGATCCTGTGAGCTGTCCGTCTGCGACTAGCCAAAGGACTGGCTCCGGCGTCCGCCGCAGCAGACGTCGGGAGGCAGCTAGTCAGATTCGTTGCTGTAAACGGGCTCTTTAGTCTCAAACGGACTGTCGAGGCCGCCAGTGGTCCCAAAGGACGCTTCGTCGGCAATGTTCTGCAGCGCCAGTTCGAACTCGTGGCTGCGCCAACGCACCACCAGAACCTCTTTGTGTGCGCGGCCGTGGCCGTGGCACAGCGGGCAGAGGACTTCGTCTTTTTCCGATTGCATGATGATTCCGACCTCCCGGCATAGAGCCGGATATGAAAACCGCTCGGAGGGGCGAACCTACTCCCCAGCAGGCATCTGTATTGCAGCGCGAACCGCCGCGCAACGCAGTGAGCCAGGTCACGGATTATTGTGAGACGGGCAAACAGGAATTCCACGAAATCGGCACTTCGTTTTCGACCGCCTGTTGCGATAAGGCGATCGTCGCCTTTGCGGATCAGTTCTTATTGCACCTGCACTTCGATTTGCAGCTTGCCGTCGCCGGTAATCTGGACGGCTTCTCCGCCTTGCAAGTAGGGCTGCAACACCGCCGGATTGCCCCACTCCAGGTCCCAGCCATTGGCCAGCGCGAGCACGGTGTACTGGCCGGGAATAACGTTGGGCAGCGTGAAGGTGCCGTCGCTGTCGCTCTGATCGCGGCGGAATAATGGCGAATTGTTGGCGGCATCCCGGGGAACCAGCACAATCATCGCGCCAGCAAACGGCTGGCCGCCGCGCAGTGCAATTCCATCCACCTGCGCGACACCACGCCCTACCGTTGCGGCAATATGGACGCTGCTGCTGCCGATCTCCAGCGTGCGCCCCGTCAGCTTTGCCCCGGTCACCGACATTTTCCTCAGGAAATATCCGCCGCTGCCCTGAAGGCCCACGGTATAACGTCCCGGCTTCATTCCCTCGAACTCGAACTGCCCCTTATCCCGGATTTCGCTGGCGAAATTTTCGCTGGTCTCCTGATTGGAGAGCTGCATGGCCAACCCCGTCGGGACGCGCTGCGCGCCCTCAAACGATACGGAGCCTGCAACGGCAGCGAAGCCGGAGCTGTCATTCGCATTCACCTCGAGATCGCCGGCGAGATCAACTTCGCGGTATCCCTCGCGATTGGCGCCTTTGTCGTTGGCGCCCTTCGAACTCGGCATCTCGATAACGTAGTGCCCAGGCGCCAAGCCGGCGATCTCGACTATGCCCGGTTCCACCGATGACTCGGGAGCGTTGAATACGGAGTCCAGGTAGCCATCGAAGATGCGCTGCAACACTCGCGGGAACCCGACCATCCCCGCATCGCCGGCGCCAGAAATGCTGGTGCGGATTCTGAGATGCAGCGACGGCACGGCCCGCAGGACCACGCCCGCTGTGAGCCGCTCACCGGGATGCAGCACGATCGGACTCGCGCCCGCCGAATCCGGGGAGTCAGGGTAGAAGGTGAGAGGGTAGGTCACGTCGAGCGCAGCGGCCTCTTGCGCCGCTCGCGCCTCGGCGTCGGGATTGTTCGATTTCCGGCGCAAAATCACACGACTGTTTTGTGCATACCAGGGACGCGCCGAGACGGCGAGATAATACGTTCCCGGCGCCAGATGGCCGATGTGGAACTGGCCCTGATCATCGCTCTGCCCGTGGTTCGTTGGAATGGTCCGCTGCCGTCCATCTTCCGTCGATTGCTGAAAGAGGCGCACCATGGCGTTCTGCACCGGGTCATTGTTCTCGTCGGTGACCTGGCCTTCAACCGCAGCGTCCGGTTGCAGCCGGAAGACCAGGTGCTCCGAATCGAGATCGGGGCCGGCCACAATGGCCGTGGCATACATGCCATGGCGCTCGAAGCCCTGCAACATGAATCCATGTGCGGCCGCCATCAGCGAGTACTTGCCGCGACTCAGGCCGGCGAAGGCGAAGCGGCCGTCGGCGCCAGTGGTCACTGAGCGTGATATGTCTCGTTCTGTGCCTTGCGTAGTTGGAGCGATCGCGACCGAAGCTCCAGCCAGCGGTTGTCCGGTCGCCCAGTTCACCACGACTCCCGCAATCCGGTAGCCCTGCTGGATTGATGGCGCATGGGGCGGCTGATCCGATTGCGCAGACAATCCCACGGCGAAAAGCACGACGAAAGCGGCACGCGCAAACATTCGAGTCAGTCTCCATCCCCGGTGCGTATCAGATCGAGCGCGACTTGCGTCTTCTGATTTGCCGCCAGGGCGACGTGCGCGGCTTGCGACGCATAAGTTTGCAGGACATCAGGATTGGAATACTCAATGCCCTCGGCATAGTCGAAGGCGTAAACCAGATACTCGCCGGGAGCAAGCCCACTGAAGGTGAAGCCGTTCTGTGCAAACGAGTACGCGACCTTGGCGGCCACCTTGGAAGCCGGTTCGGGCACCGCCACCACGGTTGCTTGGGCCGCCGTTCCATCAGGGGATTTCACCGTTCCCGTCAGGGTCGCGCCATCGTCGCGCAAGACGATTTCCATGGCATAGCTTTGTCCCGCCGATGCAATGGCGAGATCGTCATTGAGCAAGTTCGTCTGTCCATACTGGGCAGACTGCACGTACCACCCGCCGTGCGCTATCAGATCAACCGAATACTTCCCCGACTCCACGTTCTGCAGCGCCAAAGAATAGGCTCCCGCGCTGCCGCGTACGGCGGTCGAGTAGGATTCCGCAGTGGTCGGCTCCGAGGAAATCAAACGCACGGCGATCGGCGCAGGCTGAATTCCTTCCGCCGCAGTACCTTGGTTCGAAGACGCTCGCGACTCCATCCGCACAACCACCGGAATGGAGATGGCCGGTCCGAGAACCAGGTGCAGGTTCTCGACGCTGGCAACGACGTTCAGGTGCAATTCCCCGCGAAGTGGCTGGTCCGGGCCTGCCTGGGAAAATGCCTTCACTACGTAACTGCCCAGGGGTACGCTGTCCACATCAAAGCGTCCGGCTTCCATGTTGAATTTGATGGGGAGGGACAAGTCATCGCCCGACTGGCTCAAGAATTGAAATCCCACGCCCTGCTGCGGAGGATGGCCGCTGACGCTGCCGGAGACGTGGTACACCGGGCCTGCGGTCATGGAGAAATCGGCCTGTGCGTGCTGGCCTGCGGCAAGCTGAATCGGCGACGCTGACGCCAAATCGGGCACCCCTGCGTAATACATGCTGGGATAGCCGGTCTTGGGCTTCTCGGCTCCGGGCAGAATGCGGGTTTCATCCCGAGCGGGTCCAGCGGCGAGGTAGTACGTCCCCGGCATCAAGTTGGCGAAGCGATATCGGCCATCTTCATCGGTCTGCTGCTGACCCCGCGCCTCCCAATGTTTGCGGCCGTCACGCACCGCCTTGGCCGTCAAATGGACCGGCACATGCTCGATTGGCTGGCCCGTGGCGTCCGTGACCCGGCCCGAGATCGCACTTTGCGGAGTGAGCTTCAGCACAGTCGAGTCGGTGCCGGGACCGACGTTCACCAGCTTGTTGGCGCTGCCTCTGAACTCCTGCTGGCTGAAGTAGCCCGGCTTCTGCGCGGTGAGCATCACCCTTCCGGCCGTCAGCCCCTCAAACTGGAAGTGCCCTTCGCCGTCAGAAAAAACCGTGCGTTGCGAACTGCCCGCTATCCGGACCAGCGCGTGTCCAACGGACTCGCCAGTGACGGAGTTTATGACCGAGCCACTCAGCGTAAAGCTGGCGTCGCTTGTGGCCGAGTGCGATGCAGACATCTGCGCAATCGCGGTTCCGCTCAAGACGGCCCACCAGATCAAACTCAAAGTCAAACTCCAACTGAAGACAAGCCACAGCAGGGACCGTCGCCTGCCCAGCAGCGCAGGCCGGCAGAGGCTCAGGTTGGCGCAGCAACAGGTAGGAGACTGCTGTTTACAGGACACAATAGATTGTCGATGGCTCAACTGCATCTCGGTGATGCCGTCATCATAAACCCGAGGGGGAGGCATCACGACTCGCCGCTAAAGCGCATGATGTAAGCGGGAGGTTCTGCCGTTGAGCGGAACAAGCCCGCTCGAAGTTTTTCCTTGCTTCTGGGCCTTCTTTGTATTCTGCTTTCATGTTCCACCTGATGCCACTATGTCACGGCGCAACCCCAAATCCACACAAAATCGCCAACCCCCCAACAATCATCAAGGCGGAGAGGGACACCCCAAAAACTGTAATGTTTCCATCCGTGGCGGGGTCGAAATAGACCTTTCTCAGAATCTTGGAACTAAGTACGAAGCCGAACATGAGGAGCGCACCACCCATGACAATAAACAGCTTTTTTGGGCGAGGCTCACGCTTTGGGCTCTCGTCGCCTATACGTTCGTAACCATCCTTATGTACTGTGCCAACAGAAAAGCGGCCAATGCTGCGGAGAGCGCTGCTAAAACGGCAAGAGACGGCCTCGGAATAACCGTAGAGCAAGTACACGTTAGTCAGCGAGCCTACCTCACGACTTACGACTTTAATATTCCTGAACCCCTTCAGCCGAATCATCCAGTTAGGGCGATATTGACCATCAAGAATTCTGGGCCGACACCAGCCACAGACATCCACTTCGCCTTTCAGGTCTTCATCACTGACAGAAAATTAGTTAAGTTGACCGCCATTGGCAAGGCCCCGTCCGACTCCAGGACTCCGTTCAGCACCACATTCCTCGGCGCACAACAGCCCAATTCCCGCCCTAACGAAGCGTGGCTGGACGGCAACAGGAATAGGCTTCTCAACAGCGATGAATTTAATGCCATCAACGCCGGGACTAAATTTCTGTACGCCGTGGCCGTGATTGATTACCTCGACGTGTTCAAGCACCAAGGACACACCGTGAGTTGTTCTATTTACATCCCCGATATCCACGCCCTGGTCGGATGCGAGAACGGAAGTGTTCTGGAATAGGAGCCCTGTCACGGCAATCAACAAAATCGCAGAGAGTGGGCCAAGATGGCCCTAGCAACGGCGCAGCCTCGGCGGTCGCAGGACGGGTTTTGAACGTGCGCCCTTTCAAAACAATGCAATCTTGAATTTTTCAGCGAGGATTTATGCTTGCGGCTCGGGGAGGCCTTCCGCGGCGGCCTGCACGTGGGGGCGCTGCTCGACGTAGCTGTTGACCATGTCCTTCAGCTCTTTGCTGGGCTTGAAGAACGGAATCTTCTTGGCGGGGACCTCGACGCGCTCTCCGGTCTTGGGATTGCGACCCACGCGGGATTTACGTTGGCGTGTGCGGAAGCTGCCGAATCCCCGGATCTCGATCTTGTCGCCGGCGCGCAACGAACGCACCACGCTCTCGAAGATGGTCTCTACAATGACCTCGCTGTCCTTCCGAGTGAGCTCGGCCAGCCGGGAAACTTCATCGATCAAGTCTGCCTTGGTCATCTCGCACGCCCCTTATCGCGAAACCAATCGCTTGTCCAGCCCGCACCACGGATACTCTCAGATTTGTCGCGGGCTTGGCAAGCCTAAGTTTTCGTTGCACTTCCAAGTTTTCATAGACGACAGGACCGCTTACTTCCAAAGGTAATAGAACCCGACGTTGGTTTCCATCAATTTCGCCCGGCTGGGCAGGTATTCGGAAACATCCCCGAAGAGCAGGTCGAGCACGGTCTTGTGCTCTTTTTCGGGGCGCACCAGCGTGGGCTCGCCCTTAATGCCGACCGATTTCGCGGTGTCTGCAATGGCTGTGCGGAAGTCGCCAATCTGGTCCACCAGTTTCAGCGGCAGCGCCTGCTCTCCCGTCCAAACCTTGCCGTTGGCCAGCTCCTGCACCTGGTCGTCCTTCAGGTGCCGTCCGGTGGCCACGTTGTGGATGAACTGGGTGTGCATGTTGTCGATCAGCGACTGCAGGTAGGCGCGCTCGGCCGGGGTCATGTCGCGCGTGGGCGATCCCGTGTCCTTGAATTCGCCCGCCTTCAGCGTGATGGCCTTCAGCTTGGCCCACTTGATCAGCTCTTCGTAGTTGTACCATTCGGCGATCACGCCGATGGAGCCGACGATGCTGGCCTGATCGGCGAAGATTTTGCTGGTCGCCGAAGACACGTAATAGGCGCCGCTGGCGCCCACCGTCTCGATGGACGCCACAATCGGTTTCTTCTTCTCGTCGCGTATGCGCAGCACCTCGCGATAGATTTCTTCCGAGGCTGCCGCCCCTCCGCCGGGAGAGTTCACATGCAGGACGATGGCTTTTACCGAACCGTCGTCGGCAAACTTCTTGAGCTGCTCGACCGTATCCTTTGGACTGAGGATGACGCCCTCCAAATCAACTACGGCGATCTTGTCACCGAAGCCGCTGAAGGTTGTCTTCTGCTGCGAGCGCACCGTGAAGTAAACCAATGCGAAGATGCCAATGAAGAATAGGAAGAAGGCCCCGCCACCCAGCAGGACCCAGAGAAACACGCGAGAACGCGATTGTTCCGTCATAGGGGAAGAGTAAAGTTTAGCAGAACGGAGCGCAGGACATCCGCCGGAGCGGTCGGAAGCAATTGGGGCGGTTGATCGCGGACCAGCCGAGGCTGCTAGAATCGATGGTCATGATCAGCCCAGACCTGCTGGAAATCCTCGCCTGTCCGGTTTGCCGCAAGCCGCTGGTGCTGCGCGGCGAAGACAGCCTGAAGTGCAACGAGTGCAAGCGCGTTTATCCCATTCGCAATGGCATTCCAATTCTGCTGGAACCGGAAGCCACCATCGAGCAGCTTTGAACCTCCCAGGGTGAGCGAGTTTCTTAGCCGCAGATGGAGTGCTCTGGGTCCCGTACGGCCGGAACCCTAAGCCCGAAAGAGGCTTACGCAGTGGTAGAGATTGCTCAGTTTTCCCGAAATAGTACTCACCACAAGGGTTACAAAGAGTATTTCCCCTCCCCGTCTGCGCAAATTCTTGCAGCGGCGGGATGCCGTGCATCTCATTTTTGTGGCAGAAATGGGAACCCCGCACCCTTTTCGGGAGGGCAACCTGCAACTATTGCGGCATGAAGGGGTTGGATTCATACAAAAAGCGGGCCCAAGGGCTGGCGGGTTATCAAGTTCGGCACTCGGATTGCTTGCAACTTAATAGCTGTCTAATCCGTCTAAGGTAGCAACGCCCGTAAGGGGTCGGAGGTGAGGTGAATGATGGCAGAGAAATTTTCCGTCCCGGAACTATCGGCGCTGAGGAGCGAGTTGCTCCAGGGATTTGACTCGAAGGATGCGGCCGAGCTGATCCAGATGTTCCTCGCCGGACACGGTTATGGTGTCTCGGCCGAGGAAGCCCGCAGTGCGGTGGCCAGAGCGGGAATGCTGGGTGGCAGTTTGGAGACCTTCCAACGAGAGCTGGAGAGCATTGCGCTCATGATGTAACGACATGTAGCGGCGGATTGACGGTGACAAGATTCGCTCAACCTTAAATGGAACGGAACGCGGGCCACGCCAGAAACTAGACGCACGGCCCGCGGACCCAAGCGAAAAATGAAGAGCCCAGGCTAAACGGCTTGGGCTCTCCTATTTTTCTCCGCAGATCATTGTTCTTCTCAGGGTTTCTTTTTCGGGCCCAGCAATTGGTCGAGCGCTCCTGGAGGTCGGGTGTGCCCCTACGAGGTGGTAGTGGTGGTCGGCTCGTCTTCTTCGGCGCGGATGAGGCCGAACTTTTTCAGCTTGTAGCGCAGCGCGTCGCGGCTGATGTCGAGCAGGCGGGCGGCATGGGTCTGGTTGCCATTAGCTTGCGCCATGGCCATGTCCACCAACTCGCGCTCCACCTCTTCCAGCGAAGTGCCACCCTCGGGAATCTCCAGCTTGGGCAAGCTGCGGCCATCGGGCAACTGCTTGCCGGCAATGCTGCTGCCGTTGTTGGCTGAGGAGAGCTCAAAGGCAGTATAGGCAGACTGCTGCTGGGCCACGGCGAACGGCATGTACTCGGGATGAAGTTCGTCGCGGTCTTCCAGAATCATGGCGCGCTCCACGGCATTCTTCAATTCGCGCACATTGCCCGGCCAGTCGTACTTCAGCATCAGCTTGCGAGTTTCGTCGGTGATGCCCTTCACCGCTTTGCGGAACTTGCGGTTGTAGCGGGCGATGAAGTATTCCACCAGCGGCAGAACGTCGTCTTTGCGCTCACGCAGGGTGGGCAGGAAGATGGAGATGATGGCCAGCCGGTAATACAGGTCCTGGCGAAACTGGCCATCGCGGACCGCCCGCTCCAGATCGCGGTTGGAGGCGGCGATGACGCGCACATCGACCTGCATATCGCGCACCCCACCGACGCGGCGAATGACCTGGTCTTCCAGCACGCGCAGCAACTTGGCCTGCAACAGCGGCGACAGCTCACCAATCTCGTCGAGAAAGAGCGTGCCGCCATCGGCCATCTCGAACAGGCCCTTCTTCATGGCCTTAGCATCGGTGAAAGCGCCGCGCTCGTGCCCGAAGAGTTCGGCTTCCATCAGGGTCTCGGGAATGGCCGAGCAGTTGATGGCGACGAACGGTTTGTCCTGGCGGCGGCTCTGATAATGGATGGCCTTGGCGATGAGATCTTTGCCGGTGCCGCTCTCGCCTTGCACCAGAATGGTGGTCGCCTCGCTGGTGGCGATCTTGCTGACGAAACCCAGCAACTCGGACATCTTCTGAGAGACGCCGATCACATTGTGATAGCCGGCGCGACGGCGGACCTCGCCGCGCAGTGACTCAACCTCGGAACGCAGGCGGGTGGTCTCGAGCGCGTTCTTCACCGCCACCGCCAGTTCGTCGAAATCCAGCGGCTTGCCCACGAAGTCGTAGGCCCCCAGCTTGAGCGCCGTCTTCACGTCCTCAAGCTGCGGATCGGCGGTGATCATGATGATGGCGCGCGCGTCGTTGGATTTCTTCAGTTGCTCCAGGATTTCGATGCCGCTGGAGTCGGGCAGGCGAACGTCGAGCAGCACGAGGTCGGGGGACTCGTTGCGGGCCACGCGCAACGCGGCCGAGCCGTTGTCAGCCTCCAGTACGTGATAACCCCACTCTTCGCACTTTTGCCGGAGCGACCAACGAACCAGCTTCTCATCGTCGACAATTAACACTTTTTCCGAGGGCATCTAGTTGTCATTAGATTACTACGGGAGGGGGAAAGAGGAAATTTTGGAGCGGTTTCAGGGCTGGCGCAGACGGGGTAGAGCCAGCTTTCAGGCGGACGTCCGCTGGAGTAGCGCAACAGCCTCGATGTTTCAACTTCCGGATTGTCGACAAACCGGGAACTACTCCATTCGTGGACACAACCGCGTTTGTCGGTACGAATCCCGAAAACGCAGCCAACTTCTGTATTGCGCGTCGCTCGGGGAGAATCTCAGTGGTTGTCAGGGGCAGACTTCCCAGAAGCCGACTTCTGGGGAGTTTCAAACTGCGGAACTCGGGCGGATGATAACTGCTGACGAGCTGCTGATCTAGCCGCCGCTAATGCGCCCAGGAAGTGGTTCTAACGATTCAACTGCGTTGCTATTCGATCTCGATCTTCGACGAATGAGTGTCCAGATCAACGAGCGGTCCCCCGGATCCGATTTGCCCCTTCAGACTATGAGCATCTTTCGTCCGCGCAAGCGTACTCGTACTCAGGCCTGAGACCTTTCCAGAGGCCGATTGAGCGTCGAGCAGGTATCCTCCCCCGCTCGCAAGCTCCACCTTGATTGCACCTGACCTTGTCAAAGCGCGAATGGGGGCTGGGCTCACTTGAGATATTCGGATTGCGCCAGAGGTCGTCTCGGCATGAACGGAGCCACTCGACTGAAGGGCATCAATGCTTCCTGATGTATTGTGAGCCTCTACAGCGCCTTTCGCCTTGTCGATACGGATACTTGCGGAATGCGTCATTGCGCGAATATCACCTGAAACATCGCTGATCTCTGTTCGCCCGCTTGTCGTTTCTGTTTCGACGGCTCCGTGAATGCCGTAAAGCTGTAGGCCGCCCGATCCATTGTGAACGGAGACATGGCCACCTGTATCACGAATGATGATGGCTCCCGAATGACCCGTTACCTTGAGTTCACCTTCGACATTGCTAATCTCGGTCCGTCCCGAGGACGTGACCGTCTCGGCTGGTCCGGCGATGCCATCGATAGAGATTCCACCCGATTCTGTATGGGCCCGCACTTGAGTTGCGCGTGGTGTTGCGATCTCAAAGCGTATTGTGACAGCTCTTAGTAGGGCCGGATCTTTCAAAAATACGATGCGAATCTGATTACCCAACTGCTCAATCGGGGGATTTTGCTCTAGAGCACGAATGTTCGCTTCGGCAATATCGAGATCAAACCTGCCATAGAGCGGCTTGATG
>PLXE01000119.1 GCA_003151335.1 Acidobacteriaceae bacterium | reverse complement strand
GGACTAAAGATGGGGGGCAGGTCACTGTCACTCGTCTTTCTAGCCTTTATTCTAGGTCTGCAGATTCAGTTATCCTTGAACGGATTCAGACGCTTTCGGCAAATCTCGCATGGAGCGATCAACAGGTCCGCCGCTGGCTCGACGCTCCAGACAAAATGGATCGGGATGCTGGTTTGGCGCTTCTCGTTAAGACGACGCAGGAACACTACGAGAAGCGAGCCGAGACATTGATGGAAAGCCATCCTTTGGGAATTCAGGTGAACCTCGATACGGGGGTCGCAAACGGAGTGCTGGTCGTTCGGACCGTAACAGATTGCGCTGAACTGATTTACAGGTTTCTCACGCAGACGGTTCAATTCCGCATAGAGATGAAATGCCTCGCGAATGTCGAATATCAACTTCTTCGGGAAACGGTATCAAATTCGATCTTCCGCGTTATGACCGGAGATGCTATGCTAACGAACAGTTTCTGGAATTTCTACTTGGAACCCTCTGAATAGTGATGCTTATATGAGCGAAAAAAGAAAAAGTGTGCGCGTCAATCCCTACGACCTTTCTGCGGTACGTCGCAGTGCAACTACTGGAGAGTTCAAATCATCGTCTCCGATGCGACAACCATATTCGCTCTCTTCTTCACAGCGGTTGGTCAAATCGACCGTCATCATTCGTTCAAAAAAAGCCTGATTGACGAGGTCGTTGCCTAATGCCTGGTGCCTGGTTCCCCAGGTTCGCGTCCTTCTTTGGGACGCTAACCTGGGCGAAGGAAGCGGCAGGTGCCGTCCCTGAAGGGGCTCGGGTTTCATCGCTACGCCTTCCCAGGGCTTCCGCCCTGGGCTAAGCTGTTTCGTCCCGCAAAGCGGGACTGGCGTATTGGTCAGAAGGACGCAGAGCAAATCAACAAGCTCAAGGCAAACAAAATCCCCACCCTAGCCAAAAGAAGGCTAGGATGGGGCACCTGCCTTAGGATGACATTTTCAAGTTCATGAATAATCCAAATAATCCATCGGAGGCGGTGCTCCACCCTATACATCAAGTGTGAAACTGCATTCGGTGACGGAATACGCTTCGCTGGGGACGCGGTGAAGAGGCAGACAGCCGCCTCAATCGAAGTGAATCGCAAGCACCGTCTGCGTCCTGCCCCGCAGGCGGCTGAAGAAGTCGCCGGCAATCTTCATCCAGCCATATTTGCGGCGCAGCAGGTCCTGCCCGTGGGCCGCTTCCGCGCCTTGGCAGATGCGGGCGCGGGCCTCCACCCAGGCTCCGCGAAGGTTGCCGCGAAAGCTGCAAGGCGCAACCCGCACCTTGGGATTGTTGCGGATCCGCTTGACCTTGCCGGCGTCGGGTGTGGAATAAATGTAGAAAACGCAGCCAGCGTCAGGCGAAAAATCAGCGCCCGACGGCGAGCTCGAATCCTGCGCGAACCATACTGGAGTGCGCACCCCCACGCCGGTTTTGCGGAAAGTTTCCAGGTTCAGGTACTTGGCTTTGGCGAATTGCCCAATCGCATCCGGCATGGTCAACGACCTCTGCAAGAGCTTATCGCATGGCGCGGGCTTGGTGCAGGGTCTGACTTGGTGTATCTGGCCGCAGCACCGCTACCGCGGTGCATTGGAGAGTTGCCCATGAAGCCGGCTTTAGAGGCTGCGGAGAAAGGCCTTGCAACGGACAGAAACAGCAGGTCCCTCCGCTCGCCCGACGCGGCGGGCTCGGTCGGGATGACAAAAATAAAGGTGGATGAACAGGCTGCGGAATGACAAGAATAAAGGTTTACAATGGCGCACCTGAAGGTGCGCCCCTTCAAAGGAGCGAAATGCGTTTGCTGCTGAATTGGTTGTTGAGCGCGATCAGCCTGCTGATCGTGTCCAAGGTGGTGCCCGGATTCTACGTGCGCGGATTCGCGGCAGCGCTGATCGCCGCAGTGGTAATCGGGCTGGTCAACGCCACGCTTGGGTTCTTCTTGAAACTCATTACCTTGCCCCTGACTTTTCTGACCCTGGGGCTCTTCTGGTGGGTCATCAATGCGCTGATGCTGATGTTTGCCTCCACCCTGCTGGCGCCCGCTTTCGTGGTGCGCGGCTTCTGGCCGGCCTTTTGGGGAGCCATCGTGCTGGCGCTGATCAATATGGTGCTGAAGTCGCTGACGCGCAAAGCCGAACGAGAGTAGGCGGTATTGAGAATTGCAAATTATTGTGACAGGGCATGGCGTCGGCGAGGACGGCGTGAGAGAGCCAGCGCAAGGTGGAACTTTCCCAGCCCAAAAAACAACCCCCTCGACGCCGAGAGGGTTGCAACGTGAAGAGACGAAGAGGCTTACGCCTTGGTTACTTTGCCGCTACGCAGGCAACTGGCGCAGACCCGCATGCGCTTGTTGCCGGTCTTGGTTTTAGCGTGCACTGGGCGCAGATTGACGTTCCAGCGCCGACGAGTGACGTTGTGCGCGTGGCTGATGTTGTTGCCGAACTGCGGGCCTTTGCCGCAGATTTCACAAACTTGGGCCATGTTAACTCCAGAAAATTGCCAAACTGGCTGGGTAAACACCTTATGATACCTGACCGAGTCGTTTTACGGCAACTCGCCCCCGCCTGACTCCTGACACCTCGCCCCCTCCCAGTGCTAAACTGCGCGCAGTGACCAAAGAACCCCACAGTTCCGCACCTGACAGTGAAGACGACGTGGTCACGCCCGGCACGCTTTACCTGGTCGGCACTCCGATCGGCAATCTGGAAGACATCACGCTGCGCGCTTTGCGGACCCTGAAGGAGGTGGACCTCATCGCCTGCGAAGATACGCGGCAGACCATGAAGCTGCTGAACCACTACGGCATCGAGAAACCCACCATCAGCTATCACGAGCACAACGAGCTTACCCGCGCGGCTGAGTTGGTGGTGCATCTGGAGCGCGGCGACAACATCGCCATGGTGAGTGACGCCGGCATGCCCGGGGTAAGCGATCCCGGCTACCGGCTGGTGGCGCTGGCGGTGCGCCATCACCTACGCGTGGTACCCATACCTGGAGCATCGGCATTCTTGTCGGCCCTGGTGGCCAGCGGCTTGCCCACCGATTCTTTCCACTTCGGCGGTTTTCTTCCGGCCAAGGAAGGGGCGCGCCGCACTATGCTGGAGGTCATTCGCAGCTCATCGCGCACCCAGATCTTTTACGAGGCGCCGCACCGCATTGTCGAGACGCTGCGCGACATCGTGGACATTCTCGGGCCGGAACGCCACGTGGTGATGGCGCGGGAGGTGACCAAGCTGCACGAGGAATTTCTTCGCGGCAGCGCCGCCAGCGTGCTGACGCAATTGCAGGAGCGCGCGGACATTCGGGGTGAGATCACGCTGCTGATAGGCAAAGCCGACGACAGTGTCGCTGCGCCAGCCTCCAGCAAGAGCATTGTGAAGCGAATTCGAGAACTGATGGCAGCCGGGCAACTCGACGAGAAAGCCGCGCTCAAGCAGGCGGCCAGGGAGTTCGGGCTTTCCAAGAGCGCGACCTACCGAGAGTTCCAGCGAGACAAGTGATCGGCGGACGATCTAGCGGCGGAGCCAACCGCGGATCAGCCCTCCCGGTAGCGGCTCAATTTGAAATCAAGAGCACTCGCATCCACCCCCGATTCGTGGCATGACGGGTCATGCCAGCAATGGAGGCGGGATTAGCAAATCACGTATGGGCACTCGAAGAACTGGTTTCCCTTCTTTATTCGTAAGCTATTGACGTAACGCGACTTGCAATTGGGAGGCCTTCAGTGGATGGAGGATGATTCAGACGGGACCGTGCGCCGCTGGCTAACACCTTGCGACAGCCGGGGGGGACGCGCCGGCACCACCGCCACCGATGCCGTTGCCTGCGCCAGAATCCGGTGGTGGACCACAAACAGCGCCAATTCCAATCGGTCGGAGACCCCAATTTTGTCGAAGATGTTGCGCAAAGCATTCTTGATCATCTGTTCGCTGGTGTAGAGCTGCAAGGCGATTTCACGGTTCTTGTATCCCTGCACCACCGCGGCGGTAATCCGCAGTTCTCGGTCGGTCAGGCGGTCGCGCACCCGTGCGCCGACCAAGTCCTCGCTGACATCCGCATCCGCCGGGTTCGGACTCTGCAGAAACGACTGGCCCCGGGAGAGCCGCCGCACTGCTTCGACGGCGACGTTGCCGCAGGCCGAACGGTAGATGACGCCCTGCACTCCCATGCGCATGAAGTCCGACGCGCGCTCGGCATTTTCCGCCAACATGAGCAGTACGATACCATGCTCCGCGGCAATCTCTTGGATCTCCGGCAGGAAAGAAAGAAAATTAGTGGAGAGAATCAGGACGTGCGAGCGCAGCTTGTGGAGCGAGTTCAGCAACTGCTCCGGTGACTGCGGCTGACCAACAATACGAATGTCTTCCTCCACCGCCAATACCTTGGCTATCCCGGCGCGAAAGATTGCTTGGTGGTCAGCGATGATGACGTTGATCATAGTTGGAATAGGTTGCGGTTCCGCTCTGCTTTTCTAGTGGGCCCGAATTCAACTTCGCGAACGACTTACCGCGCCTCCCCGAAACGGAGGCCAGCTTGAACTCTGGTTTATACCATGAATGTGCACCCAAGGGTAGGCTTTTAGTCACCTGTAATCAATAATTGAACTACCCGAAAGTTGTAGGTTGGCTCTAGTGAACCGCGGGGTATAGTGCTCGTCATAGTCTTGACTATCCCCGGAACCATTCAGTAAACCTTGGCGGCTGGCGAGTCGCCCCTGCCGGCTTGTATGATCGAAATCAAGTGGTCACAACCTTTACATCTTCTCGTATCGAAACCCGGCCCAATTGGGCTGAGGTTTCTCTTCCCGCCTTGCGTCACAATTTCCGGGTGTTGCAAAAGCATGTGGGCCGCGACGTCGCCATCTGCGCGGTGGTGAAGTGCGACGCCTACGGACATGGTGCGCAGGAGTGCGCGCTGGCGCTTCAGCAGGAAGGCGCAAAATGGTTCGGGGTGACCTCTACCGACGAGGGAGTCATCTTGCGCGAGGCCGGCATCACGGGACGCGTGTTGGTGATGTGCGGCGTCAATCGGGGAGAAGAAGACGACGCCCTGCGCCTCTCGCTTACGCCTGCGGTGTTCCGTTTGCAAGATGCGGAAGCGCTGGCCCAGGCGGCCACTCGCCAGCGTCTGCCGTCGCAGATTGCGATCCATCTGAAGATCGATACCGGCATGGCGCGACTCGGGCTTCCTCTGGCTGATCTGAAATCATTCGCCGAAGGCATCCAGCGCCTCCGGCAGATCGAGTTGGAAGGCGTATTCAGCCATCTTGCCTCGTCGGAGGTGCTTGATGACGAGGCCACCCAGCGGCAAATCGAGCGCTTCAGCTCTGCGCTGCAAACGCTTGCGGCCTACGATCTGCGTCCCCGGTTACGCCATCTCGCCAATACCAGCGCGGCCATCGAGCGTCCCGATACCTGGCACAATTTTGTGCGGCCCGGTCTGGCGCTCTACGGATACGAGCAGCCACCCTGCTATCGCGATGGTTCGCCGGCGATGGCGCTCCCATTGCCGCTGCGGCCGGTATTAGCCTGGAAGACGCACGTCGTCGCGGTCCGTGACGTCCCCGCCGGTCAGGCGCTGGGATACAACGGCGCTTATAAAACGACGGCGCCGGCGCGCATCGCCACGGTTTCCGTCGGCTATGGTGACGGACTTTCGCGCAGGCTTTTCGGCAACGGTGAAGTACTGCTGCGCGGGCAGCGCGCGCCCATACGCGGGCGCATCTCGATGGACCTGACCTTGGTGGATGTGACGCACATTGCGGGCGCCGCAATCGGCGACGAGGTTACGCTCATCGGTCGCAGCGGCGCGCAGGAGATCACGGCGCACGACCTGGCGCGATGGGAGGGCACCGTGGTCTACGAGACCTTGTGCAATCTCACCAAACGCGTGCCGCGACGCTATGTGGAGTGACGCCTGACCTCAGGCCAGCCTGTAAAAGCTCAGCGAGGCATCGCCCTGATCGAGTCGCCGAGAACGCACCAGCGCGCCGAAGCGTTCCCCGGGGTCAAACTTTTTTTCGTGCTCGGCGATGACAAGGCTTGACGGCTGCAGCAGCCGCGATTGCGACAAATAACCGAGCGTGCGCTCGTAGCTGCCGCGTATCCGGTACGGCGGATCGAGAAAACAGTAGTCGCAGACCACGCCCGTACTTTCCAGAAGCGGCAGGGCTTGCGCGACCTCGCGCTCGTGCAACTCAAATGCATCAGGCATCGCAAGCGGATCCAGATTTTCGCGCAGCAGCCGTGCGTGTTTTTTCACGGATTCCACAAAATACACCTGGCGCGCCCCGCGACTCAGCGCCTCGATCCCCACCGCCCCCGTCCCGGCGTACAGATCGAGCCACACGCTGCCCTGCAGATTGCCTGCCGCGGCCAGCACATCGAATAGCGTCTCCCGCAGCCGGTCGCTGGTGGGCCGCAGATCGAGACCCGGCAGCGAACGCAGACGACGGCTCCGAAACTGTCCGGCAATGATGCGCATCTCCTAGAGTGTATAGAATGAAATTGGAGGCTGACGCGGAACCATGAGAAGTTGGTCGATTCCCGCAGGGCGATTGTTCGGAGTGGACATCCGCATCCACCTCACCTTTGTTTTCCTGCTGGCGTTTGTGTGGTTCACCCAATCGGTGACCATGGGCGCCGCGGGCGCAATGCGCGGTCTGGCGCTGGTTGGAATCATCTTCGGCTGCGTTGTGCTGCATGAACTGGGGCACGCGGTAGTGGCCAACCGCAACGGTGTGGCCGTGCGATCCATCATTCTGCTTCCCATCGGCGGAGTCACCCTGATGGAGGACGTGGGGCAGCACAATGCCGACTCGGCTCACGATATCAGCATTTCCGCCGCCGGTCCGGTAGTCAACCTGGTGATCGCCGCCATCTCCGGTGCATTCATCCTGGCGTTTCTGCCGCAAGTGCACCTGTGGGCACAGCCCTTCGTTCACGCTAATAATCTGCCGCGCAGTTTGTTCTGGGGAAATGTGTTCCTGGGCGGCTTCAATCTGCTGCCTGCCTATCCCATGGATGGCGGCCGCATACTGCGCGCGCTTCTCGCCGAGCGCATGGACTATGTGCGCGCCACCCGCCGCGCCGTTGCCATCGGGCAGGCGTTCGCCATGCTTTTGATCTTTCTCGGAGTATGGAACACCTGGCTGATGCTGATTGGCTTCTTCCTCTTCGTGGGCGCGCAACTGGAAGATCGCTCGGTGGTCTTTCAGTCGGTGCTGGAGAGCGTGCGCATGGAAGATGTCATGCTGACCGGCTTCTCCACGCTCTCGCCGGCCGATACCCTGGAGGACGCGCTGCACAAAGCAGTGCACACTCTGCAAGACGACTTCCCGGTGGTCCGCGGCAGCGACATGATTGGGGTCATCAGCAAGCAGCGCATCGTTCAGGCGCTGCGCGTCGGCGGCAACGGATACGTGCAGTCGGCCATGGTGCGCGCCTTCGAAATTGCGCAAGGCAGCGACTCGCTCGCGTCGGCCTTCCGCAAACTTGGGGGACGAGGACTCAGCATGATCCCTGTGGTCGATCAGCAACGCCTGGTCGGCATCGTCACTATGCAAAACCTGATGCACAGCATGACCCTGCTGGCGGAGACCCGAAGGTTGAAAAAGCAGCAGGAAGCAGGGAACTAGGCGGGAGCCCCGCATTCGTGGGGGGAGCACATCCGCGCGATGGAGTCGGTGCCTACCGGGAGCCGAAAGCGCTGTTGGAGCGCAGGGCTTCTCTCAGTATTTTCTCAGCACTCCAATCACTCTGCCCTGCACTTGCACCACGGCGGCGGGCACCATGATGGGCGGCATGGCGGCGTTGGAAGGTTGCAGACGAATTTTGTTGCCCTCAACGTAGATTCGTTTCAAGGTGGCATCGCTGCCATTCACCAGGGCGACCACGATCTCGCCATCGCGGGCCACGTTGGTCTTCTCCACCAGAACGTAGTCGCCGTCCACGATGTGCTCGTCCTGCATGCTCTCTCCCTTCACCTGCAGCACGTACACGTCTTTGGAGCGGGTGAAGTCGGCGAGCGAAATGGACTCGGGGTTCTCCATCGCCTCCAGCGGCTGGCCGGCGGCGATGCGTCCCATCAGCGGCAGACTCATGCCGCTCTCCGCGGCCGCTGCCGCAGCCACCGCCAGCGACTGCTTCATGCGTCCCCGCGGCTTCAGCAGATCGATGGAGCGGCTGCGATTGTAGTCGCGGCGCAACAATCCCTTCTGCTCCAGGTTGGTGATGTGCTTGTGCACGGTCGCCAGCGAGCTGAGGCCGAGTCCCTCGGCGATCTCCTCGAACGATGGCGAGTAGCCGTGCTTGTCCACAAATTCGGAGAGAAAGTCATACACCTGTTTCTGACGGCGTGTGAGAGCCATGGCTGGGCGCGCACCTCCGATCCTATTGTTAGCGAATAAAAGGCGAATGTCAACGAGAGTTTGGCCACAGCGTTATTCAGTTGGTTTCTTCCGCGGACGACTTTCAGAACGGATTGCCACAGGAAGGGTGGGACGCGATGTCCAGCGTGGCAAGAATCCGCGTTACGCAGGATTCGCAGCCCAATGCGTTGGCCCGCTTGGAGCGGATCTTTTCTCCGCAAAACACGGCCTGTCAGTTCAATCGCGCTCGCGCATTTGCAGGCCCGATGCTTTCGGCTGCGGCGGTGCTTCCTGATGCTGCTTCTGCCAATCCGACTCGCTGAGGGCTTGAATGGGCTCCAGCTTCTTCTGTTCCAGCGCGCTGTTGAGGGCGGGCAGTTGTCCCACGAGCTGGTCCTGGACCTTCTTGATGACGTCCTCCAGTTCGCGGCCCAATACTTCCGTGCGCTCAACCTGCGCAGCGGTCGGACGCCCGTTGTAGCTATTCACGTCGCCATAAACCGTGGTCAGGAATTCACGCAGCCGTTCTTCGCCGGTGATGGCGCCGCCTTCTTTGGTGGCCACAATCTCCGAACGGATCTTGTCCGCCGAAGCGGCAAGCTGGGTGAGACGCTGGCGCAAGGGATCGTTGGCCGGCAGCGTGCCAGCCTGTTGGGTGGCGGCGTCGCGAATTCCGATGATCGAATCGACCGCCCAGCTCATGTGAGCCAGCATGTTGTAGAGCTTCATGGTCAGATCGAATTGGGCCTGGCGCTCCGCCATCGTGTACTTAGTGCGCGGATCTTCCACGACCTTCAGCTCGGTGGTGTACACCTCATCGCCCTTGGTCATTTTCACGGTGTAGGCGCCCGGCACGACAAGCGGTCCTTGGAGAGCGCCAAAGGCTGCGCTCGCCGCCGGAGGAATGGTCGGGGATTTCAGCCGCATCGACCAGGTGGCGCGGTTCAGACCGCGATGCTTGCTCCCGCTTATGGTGTCGAGCAGCTTGCCCTGCTGGTCGAAGACTTCGATTTTCATGTCGCCATAGATATGGCGGCTGCGCTGGTAGTAAGTGATGAGCGCGTCGGTCGGACGGCTGGGGCCGATGAAAGCCTCGTCGCCCTCCGGCCATGAAGCATTGGCGTCGATGTATTGCGTAGCCGGCCTGCTGGTGATGAAGGCCGCAGTTTTGGGCATCAGGTCGGGAGTCAAAGCGCGCAGCGGCGAAATGTCGTCGATGATCCAGATGCCGCGGCCGTGGGTCGCCAGCACCAGATCGGACTCGCGCGGCTGCACCACGATGTCGTCCACCGCAACCGCCGGGAAGTCGCTGCCTTTGTACTGCGCCCACTTGTTGCCACCATCGACCGAGATCCACAGGCCGAACTCCGTGCCCAGAAACAGGATGTTCGGGCTGACCGTGTCTTCGGTGATGACGTGAGCGTAGCCGCGTACTCCGTTGCCCTGCGCCGGCAAAGACGTCCAGGTCTTGCCGTAGTCGGTGGTCTTGTACACGTACGGCTGCATGTCGCCGAGGGTGTGACGATCAAAGGTCACGTAAGCGGTGCCCTCGTCGAAGTGGCTGGCCGCGACCGTGGATACCCATGAGTATTTCGCCACGCCGACGTTGCCCACCACGTTCTTCCAGGTCTTTCCGCCATCGCGCGTGATCTGCAGATTACCGTCGTCGGTGCCGACCCAGATGATGTTTCCATTCTTGGGCGACTCGCTGATGGAGAAGATCGTGGTGTGCATTTCGGCGGCCGAGTTATCCACGGTGACGCCGCCAGACTCTTCCTGCTTCTGCTTCTCGGGATCGTTGGTGGTCAGGTCCGGAGAGATGCGCTCCCAGGATTGTCCGTGATCGCGCGACCGGAACAGGAACTGTGCGCCCATGTAGATCGTGCCTTTTTCGTTGGGACTCATGGCGATGGGCGTGTTCCAGTTGAAGCGCAGTTTCTTCTCGCCGTATTCGGGATAGGGCGTGATGGCACGGCTTTCATGGGTGTAGCGATTTATCCGTCCGATGGTGCCGCCCTGGTATTCGGCATAGATATAGGCAGGATCGGCAGGGTCTTCGAACGCCCAGAAACCGTCGCCGTTGAAAATATTTTCCCAGCGTGAGTTGCTGACGCCCCCGGGATAGGACGAATCGGCCACCCACGAGCTGTTGTCCTGCAAGCCGCCATAGACGCGGTACGGGTCCGCGTTGTCCACGCTGACGTGATAGAACTGCGAGACCGGCAGATTCAACTGGTGCTTCCATCGCGTGCCGCCGTCCTCACTGCGCCACAAGCCGCCGTCGTCGCCGGCGTACACAATGTTGGGGTTCGCAGCGTCGATCCAAACCGCGTGAAAGTCGCCGTGCGCTGCGTTGGAGACCCCGCTGAAACTGCGGCCGCCATTCACGCTGAGCAACAGCATGAGATCAGGCTTGAAAACTTTGTTCTCATCCTTGGGATCGACGATGAGGTTGGCGAAGTAGAACGGGCGCCACACCATGAACTGGCTGGCATCCAGCTTGGCCCAGGTCTTGCCGCCGTCATCGGAGCGGAAGAGTGCGCTGTTTGCCGATTCGATCATGGCATACACCACCTGCGGCTTGGAGGGCGCCACCGCCAGCGCGATGCGGCCGTAAGGCTTGGCGGGAAGTCCCTTGCTGTTGGCGTCGGTGAGTTCCGTCCAGTGCTCGCCGCCGTCGGTGGACTTGTAGAGGCCGCTGCCCGGGCCGCCGGAGCGGAAGGTCCAACCCTGGCGGCGGAAATCCCACATCGAGGCGAAGATGGTATTCGGTTCCAGCGGGCTCATGGACAACGTGCCGCAGCCGGTCGAAGCATTGCCGCCCGCCAGTACTTTGCGCCACGTTTTTCCGCCATCGCTGGTCTTGTAAACGCCGCGCTCGGTGTTGTCATTCCAAAGATGGCCGGTGGCGCACGCGTAAACGCTGTTGGAATCCTTCGGGTCCACCAGAATGCGGGCGATGTGCTCGGAGTCTTTCAGGCCGACATTGGTCCAGTTCTCGCCGCCGTCCGTCGATTTGTAAACCCCGTCGCCCACCGAGACGCTGTTGCGGGTCCAAGCTTCGCCGCTGCCCACCCACACGATGCGCGGATTGGAGGGGTCGATGGTGACGGCCCCGATCGACTGCACGTCAGGCTTGTCGAACACCGACTTGAAGGTGGTGCCGCCGTTGATCGACTTCCACACGCCGCCGCTGGCCGAGGCGGCAAAGACCGTCAGCCGGCCCTTGTCGTAGATCGCATCCACAGCGGCGATGCGCCCACTCATCCTGGCCGACCCGATATTGCGGGCAGCCAAGCCGGAGATGGTGGAGGAATCGAACTTGACGGGCGTTTGTGCCACCGCTGCGATCGCGCACAGCGACAAAAATACGCACGCCAAAGACAGAACTCGTACGGTTTTGTTAACCCAGGAAGCAGCAATCATTTCGCTCAAATCCTCTTATTCGAAGATCAGGTAGCCCAATCGGGCAGGTGATATCTACGTGTATCGTTATTATTTCTTCACGGCCGGCATCTTGAACTGCGCGTCGTCGATGGGAACGTTGACTTCGATTTTTTCGACGGTGATAACCACGTGCTGGCTGGGATCGTTCTTCGCGCCCACCTCAATGGAGTAAGGGTAGTAAACGCCCGCCACCTGTTTATAGGATCCCAGTTGCTCGTCGCTTTCATGCACGGAACCCCGGATGAACTGCTGTTTTTCTCGCTTGATTTCCAGATAGGTGTCGGGGTCGAGGTAGTAATAAATGATGTCTCCGTTTTTCAGAGTGACCTTGAGCTCGTAAACGTCATCCCCATCGACCGTGTCGTGGCCGAGATATTCGACTTTGTTGCCCTTGGTCTGGTAATCGACCAGCGGTCCATCGATGTCGGACTCTTCCATCAGGTCGCGCGTATCGTCTTCGCCCATTAACTCCGGGTCCTTGCGGCCGCCGAAGGGCTGAATCTGCCAACCGCTCGAACCGTCATAAGCCAGGACCTGGGTCATCCCCTGGAGGGTGAAGTCCTGGCGCAAAAGGTTGCCCCGCTTTTTCTCCACCCCGGCCACGGCGTAAAAGTTCATGACGTAAATCTTGCCGGTCATCCGCATGGTGTTTATCGCCTTGATTTTTTCCAGTCCGCCATGGGCTTGAATATTCTTGGCCACCAGTTCCTCGGCGGTCTGGGCTGAAGCCAGGGCGGTGAGACATAGGATTCCAAGCGCCACCTTCAGGGCTACGCGCATGTAGTTCGCTCCTCTTCTAACGCAACTGAACTGCTAGGTCTGGCGGGGCCGATACGCTCATTCGACGTGTCGCAGGGGGTTTCGTGAGTTCTGGCCTGGATTTAAAGTGCGCCGCCAGTACGGCTACTTATTGTACGGCAGGCGGTGAATTTAGTTCCCTTCAGAAAAATGACCGGCTACCACACCACACAGCGCTGAGCGGCCGGACGCACCATGGCAGAATCCGGCTTGCAGGAAAATGCGCTGGCGAACGGCGGAAAGTTGGAAAGCGGCCCAATCACGCGAAACTTGGCCACCGGGTGGGGATCGCCCTGCACCATGAGCCGCTGGGTTTCCGGCCTGGTCTCGTCTCCGCGGAACTGTCCCCAGGCGATGAAGAACTGCTGATCGGGCGTGAAACCGTCAAGGACTCGCGCTGGAGGCTTGCCCTGCTGTGACTTCTGGAACGCGAGGTAGGCAATCTTGACTCCGGCCAGATCGCCGATGGATTCGCCCAGCACCAGCTTGCCGTTGTGATGAATGTTCGGCTCGATGTAGTAGCCATCGAACTGGTTCACCACGCACGCGGTTTTCGCCTGGAACTTCTTCAGATCGTCAGCCGTCCACCAATTGCTCAGACGGCCTATGGAGTCGTACTGCGCCCCCTGATCGTCAAAGCCGTGGCTGATCTCGTGCCCGATGACCACGCCGATGGCGCCGTAGTTGACCGCATCGGTTGCCTTGACGCTGAACGCAGGCGGCTGCAGGATTCCGGCCGGAAACACAATTTCGTTCAACAACGGATTGTAGTAAGCGTTGGAGGTGGGTGGCGTCATGCCCCAGCGTCCCCGGTCTACCGCTTTCCCGATGGTCGAGCGGTCGTCGTTGACGGCGAACTGCGCTCCCGCCATGACATCGTCAAAGTACGAGCTGCGGGTAATGACAACGTGGCTGTAGTCCTTCCACTTGTCGGGATATCCCACTTTGACATTGAAGGTGGCGATCTTTTCCATCGCCTTCTTCTTGGTGTCGGGAGTCATCCAGTCCAGGCCATTGATGGTGTCACCCATCGCCGCCAGTATGTTCTTCACCATTTCCTGCGCACGCGCCTTGGCTTCCGGCGGGAAATAACGCGCCACATAGTCTCGACCCAGCGCTTCCCCTAGAAACTGGTCAGCGGATTCCGCGCATTGCTTCCATCGCGGCTTCAGTTCGCCCACCCCGCCGAGCGTCTTCTCGTAGAAGTTGAAGTTCTCTTGCACGAATGGCTGCGAAAGATAGGGCGCCGCGCCATGCAGAAGCTGCCAGGTCAGGTAGATTTTCCAATCGGGAAGAGTTGTGGTGCTCAGTTGCCGGTCAAACTCTTCCATGAACTTTGGCTCCTGAACATTCAGATTGACCCGCGGCAGGTTCGCGTCCTTGTAATAGCCATCCCAATCGAAGTGGGGCGTGAGTTGTTGTAGCTGGGCATACGTCGTCTTATGATCAACGGCCTGAGGATCGCGCCGGGCGACATTGTCCAGAGTGGCTTTGGCCAGCGCGGTCTCGAATTGCATCACCTGGTCGGCAGCCTTGCGGGAGTCTGCCTCGCTGTATCCGGCCAGCTGGAACATGTTGGCCACGTGGACCAGGTATTTGGCGCGCGCTTGCTGGAAGCGCTCTTCCGTCTTCAGATAGTAGTCACGGTCAGGAAGACCCAGACCGGCCGCCTGCACATCGGCAATCACTTGCGCGGGATTGTGATTGTCGGAGGCGGCATTCACCCCGAACGGGACCTGGATGCCGAGGTCCGCAAAGCGAAGCAGCATCCGCTGGGGGCTGGCCTGGTCTTTGATGGCAGCGATGTCGGCGAGCAACGGCTTGATCGGCGTGGCGCCCGCCTGGTTTACCCGCGATTCGTCCATGCAGGCGGCGTAGTAGTCTCCGATTAACTGGTCAACACCGCCCTTGGGCAGATCGCGCTTGGCGGACGCTTCTTCCAGGATCACCCGCAGTTGGTCCTTGTTGGCTTCGCCCGCAGCCCAGCGGCGACTCCAGCGATCCATGGTGGCAGGAATCGGATTGGCGGCCCGCCACGCTCCATTGGAAAACTGATAGAAGTCGTTACAGGGATTCGCGGAGCGGTCGAGATCAGCAGTTTCAATTCCGACCGGGACTTGTTGGGCAAAGGCGGCAACTGAGCAGAGTGTGGCCAGGAGAAAAAGGCGGGATAAGTCGCATCATGTCCTTCTCGCTTGCGATGTGCAAGGCGAGGCCATTCTACGCAATTTCGAGACAAAGTGCGAAGCCGGCTTAAGTCGCGACCGGTGGTGCTCAGCGGGCCCGAGAAGATTGCATCCTACGCACGGCGGGCACCTTCCGCACGGCTGCCGGTGGGCATTCTGCTTTGAAGGAGGCCAGGGACTGCATCCGCTGGGTTACCGCCGACTGGATGAAGCGCACCTCCCGACTGAGCATGTCGGTGGCTTGCTGACAGAGTTCGGGTTGTTCCCGCATCAGACGAAGGAATTCCCGGCGTGCCACCCGTAAAACTACAGAGTTGGTGACTGCGATGGCCGTAAGGCTGTAGGGGCTTCCGGCGAAGGTTGCTGGCAAGCCCAGCACCGACCCCGCCGGAAATACTCGATCCAATCGGGGCAAGCCCTCGACCCGAAGACACACTTTTCCCCTGCGCACCAGAAACACGCCGAGGTTTTCATCGCTGGTGTTGAACAGGACATCTCCGGCTGGGATTTGCTGCGCTTGACCGAGCGCTTCCAGGGAACTCTTCAAGTTCGGCGACGCGTTGAGGATGTTAGAACCGTTACCCACATTCTTCATTGTGTTCTTATGCCAGAGTTCGGCTCGAAGACACGGTGATTAGCATCACACATCGCTGTGAAGTAGAACGGGCCGGTGCGCGGCCGCGAGGCCACCTGTTCGGGGAAAGACACTGTCTGCGGACTTCTTCCCGCGCTAAATACAGGCAGTTGAGGCGGGCGGGTGGCTGGGCGCGGGCACGAAAAAACTTGCAATTTCTGCGAAAAGGTCGCGCCGCTAGCATCGGGCGGTACAGGGGGTCTGGCTCGCCCGACAGTGAAGACGGCGCGACCATCGAGTCAGTACAACGCCCTTATCGTAGTTTCCGGAGGCGCAAAATGCAGCGACCAAGGTCACGCTTCCACGTGCGATATTAACCAAGCCAGTGTGTTCTGCGTCGCCGGGCGATGTGCGATCGCGACTGCGCTACCAAGGAAGGTTGGAGCGCCATCGGGGCAGCACAGCTCCGCTCTGCCAATGTGCCGACCGAACGGCCTACGCTGTTTGAGCAGCAAAAAGGCCGCGGTGCACACCGCGGCCCTGATAATTGGTGAGTTTACTTTAGCGGCGTTTGCGGCCCTTCTTGGCGGCTTTCTTCTTCGCACCGCCCGAAGATTTCTTGGCGGCTTTCTTGGCCGATCTCTTTATTGGTTTCTTCGCAGCTTTCTTGGCCGACTTCTTTGCCGGTTTCTTCGCGGCTTTCTTGGCGGGCTTTTTTGCCGCCTTCTTGGCAGCCTTTTTCGCCGGCTTCTTAGCGGCTTTCTTCACCGCCTTTTTCACCGCCTTCTTAGGTGCTTTCTTGGCGGCCTTCTTGGGAGCGCTCTCCCGCGGCTGACCCGCGACGGGCGCACGTGATTCCGTGGTAACTTCCGGCTCCGCTTCCTCCACGTCAACTTCTTCTATCACCACCGAAACGGATTCCGGTTCTTCTTCCTCTTCCTCTTCCTCTTCGTATTCCTCGTCTTCGAGGGAATCGCCGTAGGAACCGTCTCCGTAATCATCCATTTCGTCGTCTCGACCGTAGAGCGTCTCATCGAAAAACGTCATGTGTCCTCCTGATTTTGCTCGACTCCGCAGAACTAAACGGAGGCAGCTCGTAAGGCTCAATTCAGATTTATACCAGAAAAAATGCTGCCGCAATAAGCGCGCGATTATAGCACAGCAGGCCCCTCGGCCCGGTCATGATCGCGCCGCCCCAAAAAATCGTAACGGGCTTGTTGTAACAGAACAACCGCGCGAAGGGAAGAGAGCAATTAGAAAATTGCCGATGAATGGCACAGCAGCAACACGACGGCCACTACTTGCGAATGACCAGCACCTCGCCGGCGCGCAGAGTGGCGGCCAGCTTGGGGTTGTCGCGCTTCAGAGCGGCCACCGAGGTGTGATTGGATTCGGCGATGCTGCTCAGGGTCTCGCCTTTCTTAACCTTGTGGTACTTGGCAGCCGCAGGACTCGACGGCGGGGATACGGACTTACCTGTCCTGGCGGCCCTGACCGGAACGCTACCGCTGCCCGATGACGCCTCTTCTGGGCTGGCGCCAGCCAGCGGCTTGTAGATGGCCAGCATCCGTCCCGGGGCCACCTCCGTTCCCCGTAGATGGTTCCATTTCCGTAACTTATCGACCGGGACCTCGAAATCGTCGGCGATGGAATACAGGGTGTCTCCCTTGCGCACTTTGTAATGCGTAGCGTAGCGCGAATAGGAGGCGGTTTCGGTGTTCGAGCGGCCCGGAGCAACCGGAATGATGAGCTTCGAGCCTACCTTGACATCGCCGCCGGTTAGGCCGTTGGCTTCCGCAATCGACGAGGACGAGGTGTGATACTTGTGGGCGATCGACGCCAGGGTATCCCCATATTCGACATGGTGATAGCGCCACCACGTCCGCATGTCAGGCGGTATCGCGGTCATGGCGCTCTGGTATTTCTCGCGCGAACCGGCGGGAAGATTCAGGGCGAAGCTCTGGTCCTTGGGAGTGGTCATCCGCAGCAGGCTCGGGTTCAACTCCTGGAGGTAGTTCACCGACGTATCCACGCACTCGGCCACCAGACGCAAGTCCACGGGATAGTCGATGGTCACCTGGTCCATCTGCGGCGCCGGGTCAGGTGCGACGCGCTGCAGCCCATACTGCTCCGGATTTTTGGCCATGATGGTCTCAGCCAGGATGATGGGCACGTAGTTGCGGGTCTCCTGGGGCAGCACGCCACGCCGGTAGAGTTCCCAGAAATCGGCATAGCCAGTGCGTTCCACCGCGTGCTGCACGGTGCTGGCGCCTGAATTGTAGGCCGCCATGGCCAGGTACCAATCGCCAAACTGGTTGTAGAGGTCTTTCAAATGGCGGGCCGCGGCACGGGTGGCCTTCTCGGGATCCTGGCGGTCATCCACCCACCAGTTCCGTTCCAGGCCGTACAGCGCGCCCGAGCCGGCCATGAACTGCCACATGCCGCGCGCGCCCGCCCGCGAAAGCGCCAGCGGCTGAAATCCAGACTCCGCTTGCGCCAGGTAGATCAGGTCCTGGGGAACGCCCTCCTCCTTGAAAATCCGCGAGACCATGTCGCGGTAACGGCCGGAGCGGGCCCACGCGCGCTCCAGCGTGGCCCGCCCCCTGGGGCTGGAGTAATAGTTGATAAACATCGCCACCTGATCGTTGAGCACCAGTGGCAAGTCAGACTTAGTGGTCTTGATCTCGGCCTCGGCCGTGGCTCTGACGTTGGGATCGACAGGAAAGGTGATGTCGTTGGCTTCGTCGATGGGGGCCGGTTCGGAGCGCGGTTCGGTGAAGCCGTCGCCCTGTCTCAGCGCGGCCATTTCAAGTTCGTGCACGGCCTCGACAATCTTGTCGAATTCGCGCTCCAGCCGTTCGTCATTGCGGATGTCGAGATTGCTGGACAGCAGGGTGTTGAACGCCTGATCGAAGTCCTGCTTGGCGGCTTCCAAATGGTCGGCCCGATAGTTGGCCTGTCCGGCTGCGTACTGCTTTTCGGCCTGCGCAATCAACGCCTCGGCTGGATCGGGCTTCGGATTATTCACCTGGGGCTGGACTTTGGGCTTGGGATCAGCCGGTTGGGCAACAGGGTCAGCGATCTCGGGAGCTTTGGCTTGAGCGGGAAGCGAGGCGGCGGCCGTTTTGGGGTGATCGGTCTCGCATCCGGCGCTGAAAACCAGGCCTGCAAGGAGGGCCGCCGAAACCATGCCGCGAAAGATTCTCATTCCTTGGAAACAGCCCTCTCTCACACCGCCGTCGGCGGGTGAATGCGATGTTACTACGCGCTGAAATTCACGGTCAACGGAAGCTCAGAAGAAGCCCAAGTCCGTCAGTAACCGCTGCTGGCACAATGCTTTGACGCCTGAGGCGCCGCAAAGTTTGGCTCAGGTGCGAGCCAGTGCCTGTTTCAAGTCAGCGATCAAGTCCCCGGCGTCCTCGATTCCCACGGAAAGCCGGATGGTTGACGGCGACACCCCAAGCAAGCGCAGTCGCTTGGCGCCCAGTCCGACGTGCGACGACAGCACTGGATATGACACCGTGGATTCCACGCCTCCCAGGCTGGCCGCCAGATACCAGAGCTGCAAGCGGTCGATGAAGCGCTCGGCTGCGCGTTCGCCGCCGCGAATGTCGAACGACACCATCATTCCGAAGTCTTTCATCTGGCGGCGCGCCAATTGATGCGCTTCGTGGCTTTCCAGGCCGGGATAATACACGCGCGCGACTTTGGGATGGGCTTCGAGCGCCTCGGCAATTTGTGCGGCATTGCGGCAGGCGCGCTCCACGCGCACGTGCAGCGTCTTCAGGCCGCGCAGCAGCAGGTAGGCGCAGCCCGGATCGAGGCATCCGCCGGTGAGGATCATGGTCTGGCGCGCGGCCTCCATCCACTTCTTCGAACCGGCCAGCACTCCGGCGGTGAGATCGCTGTGCCCGCCCAGATACTTGGTCGCCGAGTGGATGACGATGTCGGCGCCCAACTCCAGCGGCTTTTGCAGTACCGGCGTGGCGAAGGTGTTGTCGGCCACCACGCAAGCCTTGTGCTTGCGGCCCACTTTCGCCAGCGCGGCCAGATCGACGCAGCGCACCGTCGGATTGGTGGGCGTCTCCAGAAAGAGCATTCGTGTCTTGCGGCTGAAGTAGCGATCAGCATTCCCGATATCGTGATACGGAATGAAGCGCGTCTTGATGCCGCAGCGCGGCAGCACCTGCTCGAACAACTTCAGGGTCCCGCCATAGATGTCGAGCATGGAGACGATCTCGTCGCCCGCCTGGCAGGTGATCAGGGCCGCAACCAGTTCCGCCGCCATCCCGCTGGAGGTGGCGACTGCGGCTTCCGCTCCTTCGAGCGCAGCAATCTTCTCTTCGGCCGCCGCGACCGTGGGGTTGCCGTAACGCGAATAAAGATAGAAGTCACGATCGCCCTCGGCGTAGCGGCGCAGCGCTTTGACATCGGGAAGCACGAAGACCGCGGTTTGCGCGATAGGCGTGGTCAAGGGCGCCGCCTGGTCGTGCCGATCTTCGCCGGAATGCACACAGCGCGTGGCGTCGGCGCTGGCTTTCCTGTTCATCCGCAATCCTTTCGAGCGCATTTCTCCAGCTCGGGAAATTCGATTGTAATTGAGACGCACCCTTAGCAGATGCCGGCATGTTTTCGCCGTTAGAACCGGGCCTACGACGCGGAGAAAATCTGTCGTACCCTGGCATGCCCGCCGCATCCTTCCTCTGCTCGCAATGCGGACTACGCCGCACGCTAGTAGGCTGGGACAGTGGCGCTGGGTCGTGGAACTTGACTGAGCTCAACGATTGAGCTCAACCCCGAATTTAATTGATATCCGGCAGTATGAGCGTAGACCCGCCCTATTCAGCAATAACGCTTGCTGTGGCTCACCGGAGTTTTTTACCTATCTTGTGATCGACACAACCATCTCGCACTATCGCATTCTGGAGAAGCTCGGCGGCGGCGGGATGGGTGTGGTCTACAAGGCCGAGGACACACGTCTCGGCCGTTTCGTCGCCCTCAAGTTTCTTCCCGACGATTTGGCTCACGACCGGCATGCGCTGGAGCGCTTGCGGCGCGAAGCTCGCGCCGCCTCGGCGCTGAACCATCCCAACATCTGCACCATCTACGACATTGACCAGGAGGACGGTCGCGCGTTCATCGCCATGGAGTTCCTCGATGGAATGACGCTGAAGCATCGCATCGGCGGCCGGCCGATGGAATCGGAACTACTGCTGACCCTGGCGATTGACATCGCAGATGCGCTGGACGCCGCCCATCAGGCGGGCATCATTCATCGCGACATCAAGCCCGCCAATATTCTTGTAACCGAGCGCGGACAAGCCAAGGTTCTCGACTTCGGTCTGGCGAAGGTGAGTTTGGCAGAGCGGGCCCTGCAAGCAGCAGGTGCAGCCTCTGCCGCGACGATTACGGTCAGTGAAGAGGATCTATCCAGTCCGGGAGCCATGCTGGGGACGGTGACCTACATGTCGCCGGAACAGGTGCGAGCCAAGGAACTAGACGCGCGTACCGACCTGTTCTCGTTTGGCGCGGTGCTCTACGAGATGGCTACGGGCAAGATGCCGTTCCAGGGCGAAAGCTCGGCCGTGATTTGTTCGGAGATTCTGACCAAGAATCCGCAGCCGCCTTCGCAACTGAATCCGAGTGTGTCAGCCGAACTGGAAGACATCATCCGTCGCGCGCTGGAGAAGGACCGGGAGCTGCGTTACCAGCACGCGGCGGACATGCGAGCGGATTTGCAGCGGCTGAAGCGTGATTCAGACTCGAATCGTTTCGCGCCCGTGTCTCGGGTGGCGCCGACTAGGAAGAGGCGGCGCTGGTGGATCGGCGCGACAGCAGTCGTAATTGTAGCCGCCGCCGTGGCGGGCTATTTCGTCTCCCACCGTCCGGCCAAGCTCACCGATAAGGACACCATCGTCCTTGCCGACTTTGACAACAAGACCGGGGACACGGTGTTCGATGACACGCTGAAACAGGGACTCTCGGTACAGCTTGAGCAATCGCCCTTTCTCGACCTGGTTTCCGAGCGTAAGGTGAATCAGACATTGAAGCTGATGGGCCGTCCCGCCGGTGACCGGCTGACGCCGGAGGTTACACGCGAGGTCTGCCAGCGCACCGGCAGCAAGGCCATGCTGACCGGATCGATTGCGGAACTGGGCAGCCAGTACGTGAGTGGCCTAAAGGCGGTGAACTGCAATACGGGCGACGTGCTGGCCGAGGCGCAGGAGCAGGCGGCGGGCAAAGAAGCGGTGCTCAAAGCCCTGGACGCGGCCGCGGTCAGCTTGCGCGGCAAGCTGGGCGAATCGCTCAGCTCGGTGGAGAAGTACGCCACGCCGTTGAGCGAAGCGACTACGCCCTCCCTGGAGGCGCTGCAAGCCTTCAGCCTAGGACGGAAGATGCGGTATGCGCAAGGGGAAACAGCCGCTCTGCCGTTCTACAAGCGGGCAGTAGAACTTGACCCGAATTTTGCCATGCCCTACGTCTCTATGTCGGCTGTCTACGGCAACCTCAACGACCTCGGGCGGGCGGCGGAGAATGCACGCAAGGCTTACGAGTTGCGGGAGAAGGTGAGCGAACGGGAGCGTTTTGGCATAGAGGCAACGTACTACATGGCGGCGACGGGAGAGCTGGAAAAGGCGGCGCAGGTTTTTGAACAATGGCAGCAGACCTACCCGAGGGACGCTCTGACCTACGGGAACCTGGGATTCATCTACACCAGACTTGGAAACTTGGAAAAGGCATTGGAGGAAGCCCGGGAGGCAATGCGCCTGGAACCGAATGACCAGATCGATTACAACAATCTCGGTAGCGACTACGAAAACCTCAACCGGCTGGACGAGGCGGAGGCCGTGTACAAGCAGGCGGAGGAACGCAAGCTGGAGGGAGAGATCCTGCTGTTGAACCGCTACCAGTTGGCGTTTGTGAAGGGTGACACGGCACAGATGACGCAGTTACTATCGGCTGCCATGGGAAAGCCCGGCACGGAAGACTTGCTGCTGGCCTCGCAAGCGGACACGGAAGCCTGGCACGGGAAGTTGAAAAACGCGCACGAGCTGACCCGGCGGGCGATGGATTCAGCCCAGCACAACGACGCCAAAGAGGCTGCCGCAACGTATCAGGCAGCGGCGGCTTTGCGCGAGGTGGAATCGGGGAACCGGGCGCAAGCCCGTGCCGAGGCCGCTGCAGCAGTGAAGCTGGCCCCGAACCGCGATGTGCAGGCCATGGCGGCGCTGGCCATGGCGCGGGCAGGCGATACGCCAGGGGCGGAGAAGCTGGCAGCCGGACTCGACAAGACATTCCCGCTGGACACGATGGTCCAGAGGTATTGGCTGCCCACGATCCGGGCGGCGATCGCCTTGCAGCGCAAAGACCCCAACCGGGCAGTCGAACTATTGAAAGTGGCGAACACGATCGAACTCGGCAGTCCCACGGGCCTCGCTGTGTACCTATGCCCGGCTTACTTACGCGGCGAAGCCTATCTCATGCTGCACGACGGCAACGCAGCGGCAGCGGAATTTCAGAAGTTCATCGACCACCGAGGACTGGTGACGAACTTTCCCTGGGGAGCGCTGGCCCGCCTCGGCCTGGCCCGCGCTTACGCCCTCGATGCCGCGGCCGACCCCGCCGCCCGCGATAAGGCCCGCGCCGCCTATCAGGATTTCCTCACTCTCTGGAAGGACGCCGATCCTGATATACCTATCCTAAGAGAAGCCAAGGCAGAGTACGCGAAACTGCAGTAGTCCACGAAACGGGCGTCGCGGGAGCACTTCGCATAACCCACCGGATTGCGTAGGCCACTCGGCATCTCGATTCGAGACACTACGCGACAACTCCCGTATGGTCGGCAATCTGGAAGTTACTCGTGGCGTGCCGGCCTTCGGGACCCGCTTGCGAGTCTGAGGAGGCCGTTGTTACATGCTCCAAGAATTTGTGTTGTCCGGCGCTAGAGAGGCTGCGGAAGAAGTCGGCGCGATGAAAGAACCCGCCGATACCTCGCGGGCTGAAGAGACTGTGTCGCTACCTCTGCCGTCCCTACGGGACTCGGATCGGTTTCCCACTCCCACCCTCAGCAGATGCCGGCATGTTTTCGCCATTTCTGTCGCCCGTCTGGCGTCCTGGTCCGCTGGAGACGACTGCAGCATCGACTACGGTGGCTATTGAAGCGTGCCGGTTCGCGCTGGAATCCGTCATACTTCCGGATTGTCCGTGACTCGGGAATGATTGCGAACAAATGTCGAGTCTGCGAGAGACAGCTTCGGCTATGCCGACTTCCCAGTACCAATGCGCCCAACTTCCTGGAAGCCGGTTTCTAGACCGCGAGCGGAGCACTGCAGCACGGGAAAGATGATTCATCCTCCGAGGCTGGGTTCCGCGATTACTTCCCGATTGCCGCGACTCGTCACGTGACCGGTTGGATACTTACTAGGCGGTTAGGGAGAATCCTTTACGGATTTTCGACACAGATTGTTATTCTGAGCTTCCTTCGAGGCAAACAGAATCTGGCTACCCTGCTCAGGCTATAATTCAGCTCACCTCATGTCCCTATGCGCAGCACGCGAAATAAGATCGCCATGAAAGAGGAGGGGGCTAATGCCGGCTGCAGAAAACCACCCTATCACCCGCCGCGACCTGCTTCGCGGTGCTGCCACGGGAATGATCGCACTGGCGTTGGGAGACCTTCAGGCTGCACAGCCGGCGTCCAAACCTCCCAATATTGTTTTCCTGCTGGCGGACGATCTTGGCTTCGCCGATGTTTCCTGTTACGGACGGCCTGATCTCAGCACTCCCCACATCGACCACATTGCCGCGGCAGGAGTTCGTTTTCTACAGGCTTACGCCAACTCCGCCGTGTGTACCGCGACCCGCACGGCGCTGATCACCGGCCGCTACCAGTATCGCTTGCGGGTAGGTCTGGAAGAGCCTCTCGCAGGAAATCCTGACGTCGGTCTGCCACCGCAGCTGCCGACCTTGCCGTCGATGTTGAAGAAGGCTGGCTACAGCTCGACGTTGATCGGAAAATGGCACCTGGGCGTTCTGCCGAAGTTTGGTCCTCTCCAGAGTGGCTATGACCATTTCTACGGATTTCGCGGCGGCGCGCTGGACTATTTTTCGCACACCGCAGGACTTCATAGAGATGATCTTTGGGATGACGATGCCCCGATCCACCAGACAGGATATCTGACCGACCTGCTGGGAAGCCGGGCGGTGGAGGTTATTGGCGCTTATGCAAAATCCAAACAGCCATTCCTGTTAAGCCTGCACTTCAACGCGCCGCACTGGCCGTGGGAGGGTCCCGGTGACGAAGCGGAGTCCGTTCGGCTGGCGCAACCGGGGAGCGGAGGAAACTTCGATCTCGATGGTGGAACGCAGAAGACCTATCAGCAAATGATCGAAGCCATGGATCGGCAGATTGGCCGCGTGCTCCAGGTCCTGGATGCGCACGGATTGACAGAGAACACCATCGTGATTTTCACCAGTGATAACGGAGGAGAGCGCTTTGCCGACACATGGCCCTTCACCGGCAAGAAGACGGAGTTGTTGGAAGGCGGACTGCGCATCCCGTCGGTGATCTCCTGGCCCGCGCGCATTCCGAAGAACCGGACGACCAATCAGGTTTCGATCAGCATGGACTGGGTCGCCACGTTGCTCGCTGCCGCGGGCGCCGAAGCCGATCCGGCTTACCCGCTCGATGGGGTCAATCTTCTGCCGGTGCTAACGCAAAATGCGCCGCCCGTGCCACGCAAGCTGTTCTGGCGCTACAAAGCCAACGCGCAGCGGGCCGCGCGCGACGGCGACTACAAGTACCTGAAAATCCTCGATAACACGTTCCTTTTTAATGTTGTTGACGATCCGTTGGAGCGTGCCAACTTGAAGGAGCGTCAAAAAGATGTCTATCGGCGGTTGGTTCGAGAGTGGTACGACTGGAACGCGACAATGCTGCCAGAGATCAAAGAAAGCTTTACCGCCAGCTTCGACGGCAAACAGCTTGCTGACCACTTTGGAGCGAAACCGCCGGACCAGACGCCGGACATTCCGACTCCGCCGGAGGACCAGTGATTAGAGCCTGAGAAGGCAAAGTCCATAGTGTGTGTCCTTATTAGGCAATAGCCAAATAAGCCAATCGACAGGGTTGACGAGCCAAACCCATGGGTCGGGTACGGCACAGCCTAATTCACGCAATGTTACTGATTCCCCAGAAGTCTTCTTCGAGGAAGTGTGTTGTTACGGAGCGCTGCTTTCGCCTGATCTCCCCGAAGCTAGTTTTGGGCCAACCTCGTGTTGCCAGACCACAGATCCCTAATCATTGGTGGGCTTTCCGGAGGTCCTCTTTTCTGACGACAGGCGGCCAATTCATGCGAAGCCCTGTTTTCGCCAACTGAGTCAACTGCCGAATAGCCCGTCACTCGGGTGGAATCAGGGCTCGGCTTTTGCCGAGATCCCATGGTGCAGTTTCGATTCGTTGGCGGCGTTCGAATGGTTCTGCGCCAACGGCACCCCACCATTTGTTGTCCGCACGCCTAAACTCGAAAAGGTAATTCCGCCAGCAACGCTCCGCCCTTTACAGTTGCTCCCCCTGGCCAACTATGGCTGTTGATTATTTATAAGGACGACGTCCGAATCGGTGTGTCCTCGGATGAGAGCAAGCCTGTTGCCGTCCCAGGACCAATGGAAATCCCAAATGCGCTCCGACTTGAAGGCAGTGAGTGCCCTTCCCTTAGAACCGTCGAGCGGCTGCTGCCATAGGTTGTCAGTGCCGTTCTCGCGGACGGCATAAACCACGGCCTTGCCATCACGGGTGAAGCGAAGAAGTCCAATGCGAGGACGTTCAAAATCGAGCAACTTGCGAACTTCACCGCTCTCGGTCGCGACCAGCGCAAGTTTTTCCTTATGCTCGCCCGCGTGACTCACCGTTGCAAATGCAACCGTGCTGCCATCGGGAGAAATGTCGAAAAAGCCTTCCATGGGCACATCCGTGACCTTTTGTGAGGCGCCTCCATCAATCGGTACTCTCGTCAGTTTTCTTTCACTGTCGTCGATGTAGTAGACCCAGCGTGCGTCGGGAGAGCACACGGGATAGTTGTCCAGCCTTCCATTCGTAAGCTGCTTCAAGTTTCCGCCTGAAGAATCCGCGCGCCAGATGTTCTGATTACTCTTGCCGCCATGCAATCCGAGGAGGAACACGATATAGCGGCCATCGGAGCAGGCCCAGGCATCGCCGTTGGCTGAGTCCGGTTCAGTTGAGAAGGTCCTCTCGGCTCCCGAATCAGGACTGACCGAACGCAGCACGTTGTCTTTGTCATCGATCAACTGGCCATCCCGCGTCCACGTGAAGTTGGTGAACGCCCTGGCGGGAGCGATCTGCCGGGCGTCGGCACCGCCGGACGTGGACGACATGACGAAAAGATTCCAGCGGTCTTCGCTCAGCACGGTGGCGAGCACCTGTCCGCTGGCCGCGACGCTCAAGTCGGAATAGTTGTTGCTGTCGCGAGTGATGGGGGTCAACTTTCCCTCCGGGTAAGAGACGAAAGCAATTTGCTGCCGGGTGAAATTTGACGAGTGGTCGCGATCCAAAACCAGCAAGCCACTGCCGTCCGGCATCCAGGTGGGTAGGGCGAAGATCGCATCCTTCGCGCTCAGAAGCAGGTGCCGTTGGCCGCTTCGCGTATCGAAAGCCACCAGCCCGGAAAGGGCGTCCCCCGGCTGTCCGGCGGTGCACACAATCGTTTTACCATCAGGGGACCACGCAGGCTGCGAGATTCCTTCGCTGTTCGGACCTTCGGCGAGGACGCTCTCGTCTTCGCTGCCGAAGGAGCGCACGACAAGGCGGTACTTACCCGGGTCCGGATTATTGAAACGCATGAAGGCAAACTTCCGGCCATCAGGAGAAAACGTGATGTTCGAATCGAGGTCGGTCGCCAATCGATCGGGCGTGCCTCCCAGAAGCGGCGCACGGTAAAGATGTTTCAAGCCGTAATTGCCTGGTTCGCTGCGCTCGAAGTACAGATAATTACTGTCGGGGGAAAAGCGCAGCCCGAGGTAATAGACGTCGGCGGGCGGGGCCACTTGGGCATTGCTATTGGTGGGAACGTTCCGCAGCCAGAGACTGGCTAGGCCGTTTTCTCTGACCAGGCTCAGGATGTACTTGCCATCCGGCGCGATGGCGGCCAAGACGGCGTTGCCCGTGTCCGTTACTTTGGTAACGGAGATGTTCTGGAATGGCAGGGCGCGGCTGCGGAAGAACAAGGAATAAATACCGTAACCGGCAGCCAGCAAGACCACAAGCCCAATCAGGGCAGCAAGGCCCGTCCCCAGCTTGTGCCTTCGCGCAGCAGTCACTGCGACGGAGCTACTCGAGACCTGCGGCGCCAGTGAGGTAGCGCTTCTCGCTGAAAGCAAGCCGCTGCCCTTTGGCCCCGGCGTCGAGGCAGACGAAAGCGTTTGCGGAACATTGCGGCCCGACTCGGAGTCGCGCTTAAGGCGCCTGAGGTCGCCGCGCAGATCGGCGGCGGACTGGTAACGCAGTTCGCGATCCTTCTCAAGGGCTTTGCGAATGATCTCGTCCAGTTTGAGCGGAAGTTCGTAGTTGAGCTGCGGGATTGACACCGGATCGCGCTCCAGGATGGCGTGGAAGATCACGGCGGAAGTATTGCCGGAAAAAGGCAGCCGGCCCGTGGCCATCTGGTAGATCACTCCACCCAAGGAAAACAGGTCAGTGCGGGCGTCCAATTCCTCGCCGCGAGCCTGCTCCGGTGACATGTAGGCGATGGTGCCAACCGTCGAGCCCGGGCTGGTAAGGTGGGCTGGGCCCGGTCCGTCTTGCGTGGCGCCTATGGTTCCCGTCGCCAACTGACCGGAATGAGTCAACTTGGCAAGACCGAAGTCGAGAACCTTCACGCGCCCTCGCTCGTGAAGGAAGATGTTTGCCGGCTTGATGTCACGGTGAACGATCCCTTTGGCGTGAGCGGCCTCGAGGGCGTCAGCGAGCTGGATGCTGACATCGAGCAGGCGGTCGAGCGGCAAGGGCCCACCGCTCAGCTTGGCATCGAGGCTCTGGCCCTCCAGCAACTCCATAGCGATGAACGATTGGCCCTCGGCGCTCTCGACCGCATATATGGTGCAAATGTTGGGATGGTTCAGGGCCGAGGCAGCGCGAGCTTCGAGCAGAAAGCGGTCGAGCGCTGCGGCTTCGCGGGCCAGTTCCGAAGGCAGGAACTTCAGCGCGACGCGGCGACCGAGCGTGAGGTCCTGCGCTTCGTAAACCACGCCCATCCCGCCACTGCCCAATTGGCCAGTGATACGGTAATGCGAGATAGTTTGGCCAATCATGAATGTTCGGTTTCGGGATGTTCATCTTAGGCGGGGCTGCGGGGACAGTCAAACGCTGATTACAAGGTACACTGCCCTCAGATTACCCCCTTGTACCGCGCCCATCCGCCGCTGCCCAATTGGCCGGGTGATGCCGTAGTGCGAGACGGTCTGGCCACCGAATGAAGGAAGTTCCGTCCTCAGGGCAGCAATGTTAGGGCGCAAGCAAGGACAAGTCAACCGAGGCGACCTACGCCAGCGCATCGATCACGGGCCTGCACCCCCTGCGCCTCTCGGATTTCCTGAATAGGTGACGTGACAATCGGTGTCTGGTACTCGCCTGGACTTCAAAGCTACAGAACGGAAGCTAAATGCCTTCTACGCGGAATTCGAAGCCATTGCCTCTGACAGGTCGCGGCCTCACCAGCATCCGGGCGTGGAATTGCTTTATCTAATTTCCGGAAAACTGGAGCTCACGATCGGCTCCGAGACAGTCAACCTCGAATCAGGAGACGCCGTGTACTTTGATTCGGGAGTGCGGCACAGCTATCACCGTGCTAGCAAGAGTCCGTGCACCGGCGTCATTGTTACCGCATGATCGACCGCAGCCACTTACCAGCATCACTACTTTAATCAAGCTGCGCTCCAAGTCTCGCAGGCAAGTAAGAGGCCTTCGCCGGATTAACGGCTTCTGCGCACAAGTGAATGCTCCGCAGGGAGACCCGAGCTGGGAAGCTCGAAGCACCCTTGGCGGGTGGCGCCGATTGTGGGCGGATGACGGGCAAACATTTCGTAAGCAATCAGCGTCCCATGTCCCCTGAACGGCCCGTTTGGGTCAGGTCGCGAGTGGGGGTGTTCACGACAGCCTATCGGCGCGGGCCAGAAGTCCGGTTCGAGGAAGTGTGTTGTTACGGAGCGCTGCTTTCGCCTGATCTCCCCGAAGCTAGTTTTGGGCCAACCTCGTGTTGCCAGACCACAGATCCACAATCATTGGTCGACTTTTCGGGGGTCTTCTTTTCTTGACGTGGTGTAACAGCTACTGAATAGCCACGTGTTCCAGGACCGCGTTCTGCAGACGGTTGAGCTTGTTCTGCGAATGGGGCGATGGGTCCTTGTGCCGGTCCTTGTGTGCGACGTAGGTCCCGACGCCGTAGCCGATCACCGATCCCGAGAAGACGTCAGAGGGGAAGTGGACTCCCCCGGTCACGCGGGTTGTGCTGACGGCTGTCGCCGCGCCATACATCAGCAGGCGCATCGGCCAGTTCGGGTACTCGTGCGCCATAACGGAAGCCAGCGTCCAGGCGAAGGTTGCGTGTCCCGAGGGGAAGGAGCCGCTGGTCCAATTGCCGGAAAAAAACTTCCCATCGCCCTGGCCCATGTAGGGCCGTTGCCGCGCCAAAATCGCCTTCAGGGCAGCATACAGGATGACGCTGTCGACGCTGGCTTCCGCGCTGCGTATGCCGGTGTTAGTGGCGTGCTCGTTATGGGTGATCAGGCCGGTGAAGAAGATGCCTCCGGCAGTAGCGCCCAAGCCGTAGACACCAGCATTGGACACATTGATGCTGGTGTTGTGCCAACTTGGCGAAACCTGGTGCGCCACGCTCTCATCGTTGGCGATCAGCACTCCGGTAGCGCCGACCACTAGCGCATCCCAGACGATGGCTTTCTTCTGGAACGGGTACTTCAGGATATGCCATTCGTCGGAGCCGATCGTTTTGACGGCTGTCCCGAGGCTTACCCCGTAACTATTCGATGGCGTCGCCGAGGGGGCGTCCGGCAGAGTCGTGCCTGCTGTAGCAGAGGAGGTTGCGGCGCTTGCGTCATCCGGTATCTCGAGCGCAGGCGCGGTTGACCACGACGCCAGCAGTACCAGCCAGAGAAGGCCGGCACAGCCGGACTGGCGAATGCGAGGCCGAAAAACCATGCTTCCTCGTGCTGAAGATCTGTGCAGATAGGCTGACGACGTTTCCGCTGGCATTAGCGGCTCCCCCAAAGCACGTGCTCTTGTCTGCTTCGCCCCACCCGGCCAGAGTCTGCCAATCTTATCGTGTCGATGCGGAGAGCACAACCGCGGTGAGCCGGGTCGTAACCGGCCTTTGCCCATAGCTGAACTTGAGCCCGAAAGCGAACCACTAAGGCGAGCTTCGCAGCAGTGATTGGCAAACGGGTACACAAGAATGTCAGTGCGAATCTTGGGCAAACAGGAAGCTACCCGCAGCGCAGCGCAACGGTTGGCCTGTGAACGGCCACCGCCCGGACGCGGTCTGAGACAGTTGTGCCGAAGTCTTCTTGGGGGTAGTGTGGTGCTGCTGAATACCGCTTGCGCACCGATCTCCTCGAAGCCCGTTTCCGGCCAACTGTCGGTTGATCGACCACCCAGGAGTTATTACTGGCTCGAATCGAAATGACGGTGCAGTTCCTCCGACGAATATGTCCTTACATAACTGATGTTTCCGGGTTCTGCACACTCCTGCCAGAGCAGTTACGCATTGACTGGCCGAGGCCGCCTCCTTAAGATGAGGTGACCCGAGGCCAGACATCCTTTAATGATCGACCAGATCATCTCCCATTACCGCATCGTCGAGAAACTCGGGGGCGGTGGCATGGGTGTTGTGTACAAGGCTGAGGACATTGAGCTTGGCCGCTTCGTCGCCCTCAAATTCCTGCCCGATGAACTTTCGAAGGACCCGGCAGCCCTGGAACGCTTTCGCCGGGAGGCGCGAGCAGCCTCCGCTCTCAATCATCCCAATATTTGCACCATCTACGAAATCGGCAAACACGGTGAGCAGTCGTTCATCGCCATGGAGTTTCTGGACGGCGTAACGCTGAAGCATCTCATCGCGGGAAAGCCGTTAGACATCGAGACGGTGCTCTCGCTGGCCATTGAGATTGCCGACGGATTGGATGCCGCGCATGCCGAAGGGATCGTCCACCGCGATATCAAACCCGCCAACATCTTTGTCACCAAGCGTGGTCACGCCAAGATCCTCGATTTCGGGCTGGCAAAGGTCGCGCCCACGGCCAGTTCGTCGAACAAGATTGTGGCAGTCAGCACGATGCCCACGGATGAGCAGCACTTGACCAGCCCAGGTTCTACGCTGGGCACGGTCGCTTATATGTCGCCAGAGCAGGCGCGCGGGAAAGAACTGGATGCGAGGAGCGATTTATTCTCCTTCGGCGCAGTGTTGTACGAGATGGCGACGGGCACACTGCCGTTTCGCGGAGAGAGTTCTGCTGTCATCTTCAAAGCCATTCTGGATGGGACGCCCACAGCGGCGGTGCGGCTGAACCCTGAAGTGCCAGCCGATCTGGAACGCATCATCCACAAGGCGCTGGAGAAGGACCGGGGTTTGCGTTACCAGCATGCGTCCGAAATGCGAGCGGACCTCAAGCGGCTGAATCGGGAAACGGAATCGGGAAAATCAGTTGCTGTATCGCCGGCCGCACGCCCAATAACGTCAGCCCGCAAGGTTTGGGTCACGGCAATTGTCGTCCTGCTCATCGCCGTAGCGGCGGCTGGGATTTGGTACTGGCGCACCAAGGCCGCCACACCGCAAATTACTTCCATTGCCGTGCTACCATTCGTCAACGCAACATCTGACGCAAACAACGAGTACCTCGGCGATGGCTTGACCGAGAGCCTGATCGGCACTCTTTCTCAACTGCCAAACATCAAAGTCATGGCCCGCAGCACGGTCTTCCGCTTTAAGGGGAAAGAAGACGACCCCCGCCAGATTGGCCAGACGCTCAAGGTTGGCGCCGTTCTGATGGGACGCATCACGCAGCATGACGACGAAGTGGGTGTCGATGCCGACCTGGTCGATACAGCCGATGGCGCGGAGCTGTGGGGCTCGCACTACGTCCGCAAGCTGGCCGACGTCACCGAAGTGCAGAGCGAGATCACCCGCGACATTTCCAACAGCCTGCGAATCCACCTGACCGGCAACGAGCAACAGCGGCTGGGCCGCGCCGGAACCACCAACCCGGAAGCCTACCGGCTGTACCTCGAAGGGCGCCAGCTCTGGTATGGGCGTACCCCGGAGGGCATCCAGAAGAGCATTGGTTTATTCCAGCAGGCGATCGCCGCCGACCCCAACTACGCGCTCGCTTACTCGGGGCTTGCCGACACCTATAACATTGCCCCCAGCTATATTCCAATGCCGTCGAAGCAGGCGGAACTGCTGGCCGACGAGGCGGTGCGCAAAGCTGTCGAACTCGATGACACGCTGCCCGAGGCCCACACCGCGCGCGCCATCGCGCTGGCGAACGAGTGGAAATGGAAAGAGGCGGAGTCCGAATTTCGCCGTGCCATTGAGTTAAACTCCAACAACGCCACCGCCCACTATTTCTATGCCATGAACTATCTCGCTCCCCAAAACCGCAACGACGAGGCGCTGGAACAGTTTCGAATTGCGTTATCGCTCGACCCGCTTTCCTCGATCGTCAACGCAAACTACGCCCTGATGTTGCTGCAAGCCCGGCGCTATCCCGAATCGCTCGCGCAATTTCAGAAAATTCTTGCGCGGGATCCAAACTTTTCTCCGGCGCATTACAAGCTATCGCAGCTGTACGCCAACACGGGCCGCTTTGCGGATGCGGTAAACGAAATCCGGCACATAATTCCGAAGCCGATCTCCGCCAGCGCCGACGCCAAGGGCTATCTCGCCCTCACCCTGGCGATGGACGACTCGGATCGCTCGGCCGCCGTGGCCGTCGCAGCCGCGCTCTGTGGAGACCGCGATCAGGCATTCAAATATCTGGAGAAAGCCTATTCTGACGGAGACAGCGAACTGCTCTTCGTCATTCGCTTCCCGGCGCTGGACCCCCTTCGCGCTGATCCCCGCTTCAAAGACCTGATGCGACGCCTCGGACTTCCCGAGTAAGGCTCTACCCAATCGAAAAGTGGACCGACTTCGTTTAACGCTCGCCAATGTTTCTGGGTTGACGGGCAAACCCGGCAGGTATCGGCGCATACAGTTCGGCGTGCGACTCATCGGCTGCTGAACAGTGACCCACACCCGAAGCTGACTCCGGAAGTTGTTCCGAAGTCCTGTTCTGGTCGATCACGGTATTTGGGAGGTCCTGCTGTGGCGCATGTCCTAGAAGCCGGTTTGTGGATAGGTATCGCGAATCGCGAAGTAATGGCCCGCGGTGGTCCGTCCCGGGACCAATGGAAAGCCCAGCAACATGGCCGTCGCCATCTGCATGCCAGATATCTTTGGGGACCGCAGCGCGGGATGCCAGTCGTCATACAACAGCGTGGCGCCCGGCCCGGCTGCTGCGGCCTCTGTACGCGTGACTTCGCCAGTCATGGTACTGAGTTTCATACTCTAGCGGAACGCTGGCGTTGTACGAGCCAGACTGTTGCTCGCTTCAGCAGGGCTGACGCTCTATACGCCAGTTGCCGCAAAGCTCTACCGTCGTGTTCCGTCACGTCCCAAAGTACCCTGCGTCACAGGCACACCATACTCCGCATCACAGACATGCGTCCGCTCCGCCTTCAAACTGAGGCGTACTCTTGGGTGCTCAGGTCAGCGCACTAGCTCCTGAGCGACTCCTCAGATTCACAAGGGCGAAAGCAGGAGCCAGCCAACCCAGTGTCCTCATCCTGCTCGTCCGGCAGCCGCTTCGTGCATTGGCCCTCTGAACAATATCTGCAGGAGTAACGGGAACCTCGCCTAGTAGGAGATGTTGAGCATTATGGTGGAAGGCATCCAGTCACCCGCGCAAGTGACGTACTGGTTGATAAGCGGGCGAGACTTGTTCTTGCTCCTCAATGTTCTGGGGCTGGCGTGCTTTTTCTACATTGCGGCCAGGCGCATTCTGCCGCTCACACGGGGCGAGCGCGATTGGCGCTTTGATCGACCCGTAGTTCGGGCGGGAAGGGTCCTGCAATTTTGGCTGGGGCAGTGGAAGCATCCACGCTACCGGACCGCAGGGACCATGCATATCCTTTTCTTTGCGGGCTTCCTTATTCTGGCAACCCAGGCCTTCTCGCTGCTGATTCTCGGTGTCTCCCCGAATTTCGTTTTGCCGGGCTCCTCGGGGAAAATCGGCCACATCTACGACATCGTCAAGGACTATGCCGCGACCATTGTCTTCCTTTGCATGATCGTCGCCGCTGTTCGCCGGATCGTCTTCAAGCCTGCCCGGTACGCGGTGCCGTCCAGGTACGGGAAAGGTCACCCGGCGGACGCCATCTTCCTCCTGGCGTTGATTGCGCTGCTGATGGCGTCGGAGAGCCTCTTTGAGGCCAGCAACGCGGCCTATCAGACACAGCAAGGCCAGCCCGCTGAATTCCTGGCTGTCTTGTCATTGCCGTGGGTGTTGAAGAGCGTTCTCGGCTCGACCTCGTTGCCGACACTCCAGACCCTCCATCTCAGTTCCTATTTTGTCGATGTGCTGACCTTTTACTTTTTGCTGTGTTACAGGCCGTTTGGAATACAGTTCCACGTGGAAACATCTCTGTTCAACGTTTACTTCGCAAAGTTGGAGCGCGGAACTGTCAAGCCGGTGAGATGGGGCGTCGCCGACGAGCATCTGGATCAGGTGAAATCGTTCGGCGTGAAGACGTTCGAAGACTTCACCTGGAAGCACATGCTCGATTTCTATTCCTGCGCCGACTGCGGGCGCTGCTCCGACCAGTGCCCCGCCAATGCGGTGGGAAGGCCGCTATCGCCCAGGTTCCTCACCATCAAAGCGAGAGATTACAGCTTCCAGCATTATCCAATGTTCGGCCGCTCAGACAATGGCACGCCGTTGATCGGCGGCATTTATTCCGAAGATGAAATCTGGTCTTGCACGACCTGCGGCGCTTGCGAAGAGGAGTGCCCGTTGCTGATCCAGTACATCGACAAGATTGTCGATTTGCGGCGGGGCATGATCGACGACGGCAACGTACCCCAGTCGCTGCAGAAACCGCTGAAGGCCCTCGAGAGCCGAGGCAACCCCTACGGCAAGATGGAGAAGAAAAGGGCCGAGTGGGCGAAGGCCAAAGAGTTCTCCCAGACGTGCAATGTTAAGACCGCGGACGCCAAAAGCAACGCGGAGACGTTGTACTTCGTGGACAGTATCACCTCCTACGACGACCGCATGCAATCGATTGGACGCGCCACGGCGAGGATTCTCGACTCGGCCGGAGTGAATTTCGGAATCCTGGGGTCAGCGGAAAAAGATAGTGGACATGACGCCCGGCGATTTGGCGAGGAAACTTTGTTTATGGCGTTGCGAGACCACAACGTGGACGCCATCAAGGCATCTGGAGTCCAGCGCATCGTAACCGCCGATCCCCACGCCTACAACGCGCTGAAGCATGATTACAAAGATGTGCCGCCCGTCGAGCACATCAGCCAGGTCATCTGCCGGGAAGTGAAGTCCGGCAACCTGAAGCTCGATCCGGTGGAGAACGCAGACAACGTTTACGCCTATCACGATCCCTGCTATCTGGGCCGGCACAACCAGGTTTACGACGATCCTCGCGAGGTGCTGGATGCGATTCCCAGCTTGAAGAGAGTCGAAATGGACCGCTGCCGCGACCGCTCATTCTGTTGCGGCGGCGGCGGGCTGATGCTGTTCTACGAGCCGAAAGAAGATCAGAGGATGGGCGTAAAGAGAGTGCAGATGGCCGCCCAAGTCGGGGCCAATGTGATCGTGACTGCCTGCCCGTTCTGCATGGTCAATATAGAAGATGCGATTAAGGTCGCTGGCATGGAAGGAAAGATGACCGCCATCGACTTGGCGGAACTGGTGGACAAACAACTTGTGCGCCCAGCGCCAGCACAACCGGAACACGACAAGCTGACGAGTGAGGTTTTCGCGTAGAACCTTGCCAATAACTTTCGAACCAAAACCATTGGGGAGTGCGACTGTGGAAATTCTAGTTTGCGTAAGACGAGTACCTGACACTTCGGAAAACGAAATTCAGCTAAACACCGCCGGGAACGATATCGAACGAGACGACCTGGTGTATTCGATCAACGAACCCGACAACTACGCCGTCGAAGAGGCGCTGCAGATCACCGCCAAGGCCGGCGGCAGCGTCACCGTGGTTACAGTTGGCAGCGACGACGACGAGGAAGTGCTACGTCGCGAAATGGCCATAGGCGCCAGCCGAGGCGTGCTGCTCTCCGACGAGTCCTTCGACGGGTCCGACGGCAAGGGCATTGCGACCATCCTGAAAGGCTACGTGCACAAGGGTCATTTCGATCTGATCCTGACCGGGGTCCAGGCTGAGGACGGCGGCGCGCAGATCGGCGGGATGCTGGCGGCCCTGCTCGACTATCCGTTCGCTTCGCTGGTGAATTCCATTTCCGTCCTTGACGGCGGCAAGCTGAGAGTAAGCCGGGAGATCGAAGGCGGCAACAAGGAAATGAACGAGATCGATCTCCCCTGTGTGCTCTCGATTCAGACCGGGATCAATGAGCCGCGTTACGTCGGGATGCGAGGCATCCGGCAGGTAGCGTCGCTGGAGGTCCCAACTCTCGGCGCGTCCGACCTCGGTGTAGATGCAAGTGCGGTCGGCGATGCCGGAGCGAAGGTCAAGCGGGTGGACTACTTCGTGCCCACGCTCGGCAAGGGAGCCGAGATGCTTGAAGGCGACCGGGAAGAGGTGATCGCCAAACTGATTGAGTTAATGAAAGCCAAAGGAGGGTTGAACTAATGGCACGCATCTTCGCCTACATCGCACACAAGGGCGGCATCGCCGACGATGCAGCGGCCGAACTGGCAGCCGCCGCAAGAAAGATCGACCCTGCCACGTCGCCGGTCGCGGTGGTTACCGGTTGGGGCGCGGAACTCGACGCCGTTTGCGAAACCCTGCGTGGCTCCTACGCCGAAGTATGGAAGATCGCGAATCAGGCACTCGCTTACCCCAATGCCGAGCTAGTCCGCAAAGCCCTGGTGAACATCCTTCCCCACGATGGCATTGTGCTTGTCCCTCACTCTCATTTTGGAATCGATCTGTCACCGGGTCTTGCCATCAAGATGACCTCGGCTTTTGTCTCCGATGTGTTGGGCATCGAAGGGGCTGAAGGGGCCAATCTCAAGCTGGTCCGGCAGGAGTTCGGTGGGCAGGTGAGCGCCCACGTGGCGTGTGATAGTTCATCTGGCGCGGTCCTCAACCTGCGTCCTGGCGCATTCAAGTCGCAGGAAAGCACCCCCATCAACGGCATCATCGTCGACAAGTCTGCCGACGTCGGTGCTCTGACGGCGGGTCGGCGCTATCTCGAGACCATCGTCGCCGAGGCGGGCGACGTCGATATTACCAAGCATGTCGTTCTGGTTTCCGTTGGTCGTGGCATCCAGGAAAAAGACAACATCGCCATCGCTGAGAAGTTGGCCGACACGCTGGGCGCGGCGGTGAGTTGCTCGCGGCCCGTGGTGGACGCCAAGTGGCTGCCGAAATCCCGCCAGGTCGGCTCGTCCGGGAAGACGGTCAAGCCCAAGATTTATATGGCATGTGGTATCAGCGGCTCGTTCCAGCATCTGGCCGGACTTAAGGGCAGCCCCTTCATCGTGGCCATCAACAAGAACCCCAAAGCTCCCATCTTTCAGGTGGCCGACGTTGGAATCGTCGCTGACATCCTGGAGTTCTTGCCGGAGTTGACCAGCAAGGTCCGTGAGATCAAACAGGTTTCGGTCTAAGAAAAGAAGAGAGGCACCGACAATGATCACCAAGAAGACATTGCAATTAAGTTTGAAATCGCTCCGGGATTTCGCGAAGAAACGCCTGCCTGATGAAGAGCTGATCGCGTTGGATGAACGCGATGAATGCCCGGTGGAGATTATCAGGCACATGAGCGACCCAGATAAGTTGGGCATTCAACTCCTGTTCATCCCGGAAGAGTACGGCGGCATGGGGGGAAGCACCTTCGACGTCTATTGCATCTGCGAAGCGATGGCGCGGATCGATCTTGGCGTCGCCACCTCCTTGTTTGCGACGTTCCTTGGCAGCGATCCCATAACTTTCGGCGCCACTCCTGAGCAGAAGAAGAAATGGCTAGGTCGCATTGCTGACGAAGGAATTCTGTTCGCCTACGGCGCGACGGAGCCGGAAGCGGGCAGCGACTTGGGCGCGCTGAAGACTACCGCCGATCGCGTCGAAAAGGACGGCCAGATCGTCGGCTACAAGATCAATGGCAGCAAGCAGTGGATCAGCAACGGCGGAATCGCCGACGTTTACACCATCCTGGCCAATACGCCCGCAGGGCCAAGCTGGTTCATCGTGGACGCAAGCACGAAGGGCTTTGCTCACGATGAACCCGAGGACAAGCACGGCATTCGTCTGAGCAACACGGCAGCGCTGGCACTCAACGATGCGTACGTTGACGCCGACCGGCTCGTCGGCGGCGTCGAAGGCCAGGGCCTGGTGCAGGCGCAGGCAGTCTTCGGTTACACGCGCGTGATGGTGGCGGCGTTTGGCCTGGGAGCCGGCTGGTCGGCGCTCGATCGTGCGATCCCGTATTCCACCAAACGCATTCAAGCTGGCTCACCGCTCTCCGAAAAGCAGGGTTATACGCACAAGCTGATCGTGCCGCACGTGGTCCGGCTGGAAGCGGCCCGTTCCTACATCGAAGAGACCGCGGAGCGCATCGACGCCGGCGAAGGCAGCTTGAACACCGAAGGCGCCATCGCGAAGTACATGGCGACGGAAGCTGGAGACGCGGCCGCTGACGCCAGCATTCAGGCGCTTGGCGGCTACGGCTACACTCACGAATACATGGTCGAGAAAATCAGCCGCGATGTTCGCATCACCAGGATTTACGAAGGCACCTCCGAGATCATGGAGATGACCATCAGCCGCGACCGCTGGCAACTGCACCTGAAGACGCGCGGGCAGTATTATCACGAGCGGGCGCGCGAATACGAGACGCTGCACGTTCAGCATCCGGAGGTGGGCGCCAACACTACGGCGTTGTCCATGCACGCGCTGGCCGAGGTGATGGAAAAAGCGCGGGCTGCTCGCCTGACCCGCTTCCAGCACATCCTGCTGCGGCTGGGCGAATTGATTGCTTACGCCGAGTGCGCAGGCAGTCTGTCCCGCCGCGCCGCGCGCAGTGCGGAAGGGCGGCTGAACGAAAAAGCCAACACGCGTTTCGACGCGACGGCACTGGCGGTGCTGGGCCGGATCTTCGCCCGCGAGGCGGCCCTCAAGGTAGCCGAAGAGGGATTACGTTGGGTGGCCGGAGCCGGTGGCGTTAGCGACGCGAACATGGCCGCGTTTGAAACGGACTTGGGACTGCCCGCCGTCCACCGCGCGCAGGCGGGGCTGATTGCGGACATGGATTACGTGGCCGACGTACTTTATAGCCGGGTGAAGAAAGAAGCGGAACAAGCCGTCCTGGCTTAAGGAATGAGAGACAGGCATTCGGTCCGTTTTTCGCGGGCCGGATGCCTGTGCTGTTTCCCCGTAAAGCGAACACAACCCAAAACGGTTGGGACTCCGCTTAGCAACGCTAAATACATTGTATGTGTCGTAACATGTAGTTACAGTGTTGTAACATGTAGTTACCATGTTGTGACATGTAGTTGTTGTGTTGTCACACATAACTTGTCACCCTGCCTTGTGGCCTGCATCACCTAATTTCCCGTGCTGTATCACTGACAAAGTTCCACTTCCCCTGTCACAGTAGTAATGCTGTCGGGCGCTCCCGGGTCATCCAGGCCGTGTGAGTGGATCATGTCTCCCCTCTGTTGGAAGGAATGAAACGACCCAACCTCCGAACGCCTGCTTCTGCGTCGCCCGATGGGCGCCGTCTTCGCCCGGTTTAAGAAATTTCCAAAGGAAGTGACCAGATATGGAAAACACCGCATATCGTGCCATTGCGATTGTGGGAGCAGGGGCAGTTCTGCCCGACGCCGTGAACGTACCGGCTTTCTGGCAAAACGTGAAGAACGGCCGTTACAGCATCAGCGAGGTCCCGCCCAGCCGTTGGGACGCTGCGCTTTACTACGATGCCGATCACGCTGCACCCGACAAGACCTACTCCAAGATCGGCGGCTGGGTACGCGAGCACGTATGGGAGCCTGGAAAGTGGCACTTGCCCATTCCGCCGCGCGTTGTCGATGCCATGGACGTTGCCCAAAAATGGGCCATCGCTTGTACCCGCGAAGCCTTGGAAGATTACGGCTATCCCGCGCGGCCGATGAATCTCGATCGCACAGCGGTGATCCTGGGCAATGCCATGGCCGGAGAAAGACATTACCTCACATCGCTGCGTGTCCACTTTCCGGAATACGCCCGTGAGCTGGCCGAAAGCGCCAGCTTCGCCGCATTGCCCGCCGCGGCCCGCCGCGACATCACCCGCGAATTGCACGACCGCATTGGCAAGCTGCTCCCCGAGATTACGGAAGACAGCATGCCCGGCGAATTGGCCAACTGCATTGCCGGCCGCATCGCCAACCTTTACAACTTCCACGGCCCCAATTACGTGGTGGACGCCGCCTGCGCATCGGCGATGGCGGCGATTAGTTCGGCAGTCGAAGGACTCGTAGAGAACGATTTTGACGTGGCAGTCTGCGGCGGGATTGACCGCAACATGGGTGCCCCAACCTTCGTCAAGTTCTGCAAGATCGGCGCGCTCTCGGCAACCGGTAGCCGGCCCTACGCCGAGGGGGCCGATGGCTTCGTCATGGGTGAAGGCGCTGCCATCTTTTTGCTCAAGCGTCTGGCCGATGCCGAGCGCGACGGGGACAAGATCTACGCCGTGCTGCGCGGTATCGCCGGGGCGAGCGACGGCAAGGGAAAAGGGATTACGGCGCCCAACCCGATTGGCCAGAAACTCGCCATCGAGCGCGGCTGGCAGAATGCCGGGTTATCTCCCGCTACCGCGACGCTGATGGAAGGCCACGGCACCTCGACCAGCGTGGGCGACGCCATCGAGCTCCAGAGCATGACTGAAGTGCTCAGCAGTTTTCATCTTCCCGCTGGGTCGGTGGCGCTGGGCTCGGTCAAATCGAACATCGGGCATCTTAAGGGAGCTGCCGGCGCGGCTGGATTACTGAAGGCAACCCTGGCGCTTCGCGACAAGGTGTTGCCCCCCAGCGTGAATTGCGAGCATCCCAATTCGGCTATCGACTTTGCTCACTCCCCACTGTATGTCAATACTGAGTTGCGTCCGTGGATGGTCCCAGCAGATACCCCGCGGCGTGCCGGCCTCAGCGCCTTTGGCTTTGGCGGCACCAACTTTCACGCCGTGCTGGAAGAGTACATTCCCGGCAGGCTCAACGGAAATGGCAAGCGGTCGGTAGCTGTCACTACACCCTCGTCAGTCGTGGTAGAGAGAAGTTTCAATGCGGCAACAGTTACGCCTCCGTCAACTGCGGCTGCCTCCTACAAAGCTCCGTTGCGTGGCGCGCTGGTGATCGGTGCCTCGTCGGATGCGGCACTGGCCGAGCGTCTCCAGGCAGTCCAGAAAGATGCCGCGGCGGGTCGCGCGCCTGCGCCTACCGCTCCGGCGGAAGCGGACCTGAGAGCGCCGGAACGCCTTGTGATCGACTATGCCGACGCCGCCGATCTGGCGGACAAATCGGCCAGAGCTTTGAAGGCGTTGAAAGCCAACCAAGTTCCGATCTGGAAGGCCCTGCGTCCACAAGGCATCTTCCGTGGACGCGGCCCTGCGGGCAAAGTGGCGTTCCTATACACCGGGCAAGGCTCGCAGTACGTCAACATGCTTGAGCCGCTGCGCGCCGCCGAACCCATCGTGGCCGAAACTTTTGCCGAAGCGGACCGCATCATGACCCCACTACTCGGCAAGCCGCTGAGTGAGTTTGTCTTCGTTGACCAAACTAACGCGGACGCCGTGGCGAAAGCTGAAGAGGATCTACGCCAGACTGAAATCACTCAGCCCACTGTGCTGACCATCGACCTGGCTCTGACCCGGCTGTTGGCCGCCTACGGCATCCAGCCCGACATGACCATGGGACACAGCCTGGGCGAATACGGCGCCTTGGTTGCGTCCGGTTCTCTCACCTTCGAGGACGCATTGGGAGCGGTTAGCGCCCGCGGCCGCGGCATGGCTCGCGTGGCGGTGAAAGATACCGGAAAGATGGCGGCGGTCTTTGCGCCGCTGGCTGAAGTCGAGCGAATCCTGAAGACCATCAACGGCTACGTGGTGATCGCCAACGTAAACAGCGGGCAGCAGTCGGTCATCGGCGGCGCCAGCAAAGCGGTCGAACAGGCCATGGAGATCTTCCTGCAAGCTGGCTACAACGTAGTGCCGTTGCCGGTCAGCCACGCGTTTCACACGTCGATTGTTGCGCCGGCCAGCGAACCGCTGCGCGAGATGTTGTCGCACCTGCACATGCAACCACCTCGTGTGCCAGTCATCGCCAACGTGAACGGGGAGTTTTATCCCACGGGACCTGATGCTGTTCCGCAGATGCTGGATCTCCTCGCACTGCAAGTCGCCAGTCCGGTGCAGTTTGTGAAAGGCCTAAACACGCTCTACGATGCTGGGGCTCGCGTCTATGTTGAAGTCGGGCCGAAGAAGGCGTTGCAGGGATTTGCTGAGGAAGTGCTCGGCGAACGCGGCGATGTGGTTTCGCTGTTCACGAATCATCCCAAAGTCGGCGACATTCCGGCGTTCAACCAGGCGCTGTGCGCCATGTATGCCGCTGGACTGGGCCGCGGACTGACTGAAGCTGCGGTCGAGGTTCCAGCGAAACCTGCGTTCTCGCAATCGGCAATCGCCACTCCAGCGAACGACACCAAACCAATGCCGCTGGCGGCAATTGCTCCCCCCTCCGTCGCGTCGCCGTCGATCCCTGCGAACGGTAATGGGTACAACGAACTTGGTCGCCTGTTCGCCGAGACTCTGGAACGAGCCGGCTGGCAAATTAACCACGGCGAGAAGCCCGCCACCGCCAGTCTTCAAGTGGGCATCACCGGCGCGTCGTTGGGTCTGCCTGGGACTGAGCGCATCTTCGACGATGGCAACATCGAACGCATCTTGCGCGGTGATCAATTCATCAGCGCCATCCCAGCGCGCTTCCGCCAGGGCATGTTGGACAAGAACATCTTGCGCCTGGTTAAGAGCGAGCAGGGAGAGGCCACGTTTGAATCCATTCACGACGTGGCGGATGTCATCAAGCTGGCGGGCCGCGGGGGCGCCTTCGATCTGGGAAGTGAATTCGGCGTTCCCTCGGAACACCTGGCCGCTTTCGACCGTGTCACTCGCCTGGCTATCGGCGCTGGAATCGACGCGCTGCGTGACGCTGGCATCCCGCTGGTCATGCGTTATAAGACCACGACCAAAGGCACCCAGTTGCCGGACCGCTGGGGATTGCCAGACGCCATGCGCGACGATACCGGCGTAATTTGTGGTTCCGCCTTCCCCGGCTGTGACTCCTTCGCCGACATAATGGGTAGCTATTACAAAGACCATGAGCGCCGCCAGCAGTTGGCTTTGCTGGAAGGCCTCCGTGCCCGGGCCGCAGGTAACGGCCATTCGGGTCTGGGGCAGGAGATCGACCGGCGCATCGAGGAGTTGCGCCTGGCCATCGAAAAACAGCCGTATGTCTTCGACCGGCGCTTCCTGCTCAGAGTCTTGTCCATGGGACATTCGCAATTCGCCGAACTGATCGGCGCGCGCGGTCCCAATACGCAAATCAACTCCGCCTGCGCCACTACCGCCCAAGGCGTTGCGCTGGCGCAAGACTGGATTCGCGCCGGACGGTGCCGCCGCGTCATCGTCATCTCGGCAGACGATGTCACCTCCGACAACCTGATCGATTGGATGGGCGCCGGTTTTCTGGCCAGCGGAGCCGCCGCCACCGATGAAAACGTTGAAGACGCCGCGATTCCCTTCGACCGCCGCCGGCATGGCCTGATCATGGGCATGGGCGCCGCCGCCCTTGTGGTGGAGAGCCTGGATGCTGCGCGTGAGCGCGGAATCCAGCCTATCTGTGAAGTGTTGAGCGCGGTGACAGCCAACAGCGCATTTCATGGCACTCGCCTCGACGTGCAGCACATTGGCCAGGTGATGGAAGGCCTGGTCGCCGAAGCCGAAACCTGCAGCGGCGTCGCCCGCAATCAGATCGCGCCGCAGATGGTCTTCGTTTCCCACGAAACTTACACGCCCGCGCGTGGCGGCAGCGCCTCGGCGGAGATCCACGCACTGCGTCGCGTCTTCGGCGATAGCTCCGATCGAATCGTCATTGCCAATACCAAAGGCTTGACTGGCCACGCCATGGCCACCGGCATCGAAGATGTCCTTGCGGTGAAGGCCCTGGAAACGGGATTAGTGCCGCCCGTCGCCAACTTCAAGGAAGTCGATCCCGAGTTGGGTCTGTTGAACCTGTCGAAGGGCGGCGCCTATCCCGTGCAGTATGCCATGCACTTGGGCGCCGGTTTCGGTTCCCAGATCAGCATGATTCTGTTGCGCTGGGTGCCGACCAAAGACGGGATCCGTCGCGGACCGAATGCTCTGGGCTACGCCTATCGTATTGCCGACGAGAACGTCTGGAACGCTTGGCTAAGCCGGATGGCAGGCCGCCCGGTCGCCGACCTGGAAGTAGTTCACCGTACGCTGCGCGTGCGCGACCAAGGGCTGGCAGCGCGGATGGCAGGAGCCGTCAAGGAGGCCGCGACGGCGCCAGCCGCAACATCCCGAGCGGTCGTTACATCTGAGGTGCAGACAAAAGTCGCAGCGCCCGTAGCTTCTGCACCGCCAAAGGTTGTGGCAAAGAGCGAGCCGCTTCAAGAAAGGACATCAGCCGCAGTGGCATCGGCCCCGCCGGCGAAGATGAAAGTGGAAACGAAAGCTCCTGCGCCGATACCCGCGGTGACGTCTCCTAAAGACGGCGCTGGGGATCTCGTGAAGGAACGCATCCTTGCCTTGATGGTGGAGAAAACCGGATATCCGCAAGACATGCTGGATATCGATCTTGATCTGGAAGCGGACCTTGGCGTGGACACCGTCAAGCAGGCGGAAATGTTCGCCGCCATCCGTGAGATCTACAACATCCCGCGCGATGAAAACCGCAAGCTGCGCGACTATCCCACGCTGGCGCATGTGATTCGCTTCGTGTACGAGAAGCGGCCCGACCTGGCTCTTGCTCCGTCGTCACCGAAGAAGGCTGAGATACCTGCAGCCGTGCCGATTCCCGTCGCAACCCAACCGATCACGCCAGTGTCCGCGGTGATATCTCCGAATGACGGCGCTGGCGAGTCGGTGAAGGAACGCATCCTCGCGTTGATGGTAGAGAAGACTGGTTATCCCCAAGACATGCTGGATGTCGATCTTGATCTGGAAGCGGACCTCGGCGTGGACACCGTCAAGCAGGCGGAGATGTTCGCCGCCATCCGCGAGATCTACAACATCCCGCGCGACGAGAGCCGCAAGTTGCGCGACTACCCAACTCTGGCGCACGTAATTCGGTTCGTGTACGAGAAGCGACCCGACCTAGCCAGCGCGACTCCCGTGGCGAAGACGGCTGAGATACCCGCAGCCGTACCGAACCTCGCCGCAACCCAACTGCCGACCCCGCCGTCCCCGGTGACATCTCCCAAGGACGGCGCTGCCGATGACGTGAAGGAGCGCATTCTCGCCTTGATGGTGGAGAAGACCGGCTATCCCAAAGACATGCTGGATGTCGATCTTGATCTGGAAGCGGACCTCGGCGTGGATACGGTTAAGCAGGCGGAGATGTTTGCCGCCATCCGTGAGATCTACAGCATCCCGCGCGACGAGAACCGCAAGTTGCGCGACTACCCAACTCTGGCGCACGTGATCCGGTTCGTCTATGAGAAGCGGCCGGACTTGGCGAGCACGGCTCCGTCGTCGCCAATCACCGCCGAACCAGCCGCTCCAACGCCGACAACTGTCGCGGCTCCAGCTATCACAGACGATTCCATCAAAGACAAGGTGTTGGAGATCGTGGCCGAGAAGACGGGCTACCCCAAGGACATGTTGGACCTGGATCTTGACCTGGAAGCCGACCTCGGCATAGACACCGTTAAGCAGGCGGAGATGTTCGCCGCCATTCGAGCGGCGTATAACATCCCGCGCGATGAGAACCTCAAGCTGCGCGACTTCCCAACCCTGGCCCACGTCATTCAATTTGCCCATGCCGGGCAGCGGACAACGGTCAGCGCACCTGCCCCCGTAACCCCTGCTGCGAAAGCGGTTACGCCGACGCACCCGCCAGTCGCCAGTTTCGATGCTGCCAACCTTATTCCACGCCGCGTGCCAGTTCCCAATCTGCGGCCGCCGCTTAAGGTTTGTAAGCCAACCGGTGTGACCTTCGCCCGCGGAAACCGCGTGGTGATCATGCCCGACAACGGTGGAGTGGGACAGGCACTGGCGCAACGGCTGGAGACGATGAGGGGTGTAGAAGTCCTATGGATCAAGGACGCGCCGGATGCCGATGCGCTGAGCCATCGCCTCAAAGAGTGGCTGGCCGCCGGGCCGGTGCAAGGAGTGTATTGGCTGTCCGCGCTGGATCACGAGGACAATCTTGCCGGCATGGACCTTGCGTCCTGGCGCCAGGCCCTGTGGGTCCGGGCGAAATCGCTTTATACCACCATGCGTGTTCTGTTCGACCAGGTTGCGAAGCCGGGTACATTCCTGGTGTCGGCGACGCGACTGGGCGGGCAGCACGGTTACGACGACGCCGGAGCGGTCGCACCCCTGGGCGGCGCGGTCGTGGGCTTTACCAAGACGTATAAACGGGAGCGGCAGGACGCCCTCGTCAAAGCGGTCGATTTCGAAGCCGAGCGCAAGCCGTCGGAACTGGCGGAAATCCTTATCGAGGAAACCCTGCGCGACCCCGGCGCAATCGAGATCGGCTACAAGGACGGGCAGCGCTGGACGGTGGGACTGCAAGAACAGCCCGCGGCCGATGGACAGCCCGGATTGAGACTCGACAGCGACACCGTCTTTCTGATCACCGGCGCGGCGGGAAGCATCGTCTCGGCCATCACCGCCGACCTGGCGGCAGCTTCGGGCGGCACGTTCTACTTGCTTGATCTGGTGCCCGAACCCGATCCGGACAACCCCGACCTCAAGCGCTTCGTGAGCGACAAGGAAGGCCTGAAGCGCGATCTGTTCGCGCGCATCCAGGCGCGCGGTGAGCGAGCTACACCGGCGCTGGTGGAAAAGGAGCTAGCTGCCCTCGAACGTGCGCAAGCCGCTAAGAATGCGATCAACGCGGTGCGAGCCGCGGGAGGCGCGGCACACTACTTCGCCGTCAACCTAACGGATGCGGATGGAGTGGCCCGAATCATCAACCAGGTGCGGGAGCGCAGCGGTCGCATTGACGTGCTGCTGCACGCTGCGGGAATCGAGCGCAGCCATTTCCTGCCAGACAAAGATCCGCGCGAGTTCGACCTGGTGTTTGACGTCAAGAGCGACGGCTGGTTCAACCTTTTGCATGCTATCGGCGATATGCCCCTCGGCGCAACGGTGGTATTCAGCTCGATTGCCGGCCGCTTCGGCAACGGAGGACAGACCGATTACAGTTCCGCCAACGACCTGCTGTGCAAGATCACGTCAAGCTTCCGCACGACTCGGCCGGGTACCCGCGGCATCGTCATCGACTGGACAGCGTGGGGCGGTATCGGCATGGCTACGCGCGGCTCCATTCCGAAGATGATGGAACTGGCCGGCATCGATATGTTGCCGCCCGAAGCCGGCATTCCGCTGGTCCGCCGCGAACTGACCTCAGGAGGGACGAGCGGTGAAGTTGTCATAGGCCAGCGCATGGGCATTCTTCTGAATGAATGGGATGACACCGGTGGACTTGACACCGACGCCCTCGCCGCTACCACCGAAAAGCTGCGGCAAGGACCGATGATGGGCAAGATCACCGGAATGGGTATTTACAGTGGCTTGACCATGGAGACCACTCTCGATCCCAAACTTCAACCATTCTTGTACGATCACCGGATCGGCGGCACGCCGGTGCTGCCCGGAGTCATGGGGATCGAGGGATTCGCCGAGGCTGCCCTGCGCGTGCATCCCGGCTGGCATGTCGAGGCGGTGGAAGAGGTGAATTTCCTGTCACCGTTCAAGTTCTACCGTGATGAGCCGCGGGCCGTGACGATCCAGGCCGTGTACTACCCGCAAGGTGACAGGTTGCTCGCAGATTGCCAGCTCATTGGCCGTCGCATGCTGCCCAACCATGCGGAGCCGCAAGAGACTATTCACTTCACGGCCCGGGTGCGACTGTCGAAGCGGACGCCAACCGCGGTGACCGCGAAGGCCTTGGTTACGTCTTCCGACTCCATCGTGGAAGCCGCCGAAATTTATCGCGTTTACTTTCACGGACCGGCGTACCAAGTCCTGGAGCGGGCTTGGTGGGATGGAAAGCGGATGATCGGGTTGATGGCCGGAGGATTGCCCAGCAACCACCAGCCGTCCAACCGGCCGACGCTGATGGCGCCACGGCTGATCGAGCTTTGCTTCCAGACCGCCGGGCTCTGGGAAATGAGCGTGCAAAACCGGTTTGGTCTGCCACAGGACGTTCATCAAGTGTCCTTGCTGCGTGCGCCGGACCTGGCTGAAAGCCAGTTGTACGCCGTGGTCACCCCCAATCTGGAGCAAGAAAGCTTCGATGCCGAGGTTGTGGACACGAAAGGAAACTGCTACGTGCAGCTAAGCGGCTACCGCACGGCAGCGATGCCCAACAGCCTCGATGACGGGCCTTTGAAACTGCTGCATGCCGTCATGGCATAAACGAACTTAACCTGGTCGCTGTGACGATCGGTCGATCGGAGAATTTATGCAGCACGAATTTCAACGTGTGGCCATCGTCAACCGCGGTGAAGCCGCGATGCGTTTCATACACGCGGCGCGCGAGTTCAATCAAGAGTACGGCGCATCGTTGTGTACCATCGCCCTCTATACCGAGCCCGACCGTCACGCGATGTTCGTCTGCGAAGCGGACGAAGCGCTGTCTCTGGGCGCCGCTCTGCGCAAGGACCCGGCCACGGGTCAATCCAAGAGCAGCTACGTCGATTACGACCTGCTGGAACAGGTGTTGACCAAAGCGCGCGCCGAGGCGGTCTGGGTGGGATGGGGTTTTGTCGCCGAGCACCCTGGATTCGCGGACCTTTGCCGCAAGCTCGGCATCGTGTTCATCGGTCCGGATGGCGACGTCATGCGGCGCCTGGGCGACAAGATCAGCTCAAAACTTCTGGCTGAGCAGGCCCAGATACCGGTTGCGCCATGGAGCGGCGGCCCGGTGGAAACGCTCGCCGAGGCCCAGCGCCACGCCGAGCGCCTGGGCTATCCGCTTCTGATTAAAGCCACGGCGGGAGGCGGCGGTCATGGGATTCGGCGCGTGAATTCTGCGCCCCAACTCGCGCTGGCTTTTGAAGGCGCTCGCGCCGAGGCGTTTAAATCCTTCGGCAATGCCACCGTTTTCATGGAGCAACTGGTTCAGGCGGCGCGCCACGTTGAGGTGCAAGTCATCGCCGATCATTACGGTACGACATGGCCGCTCGGGGTGCGTGACTGCACCATTCAACGCCGCCACCAGAAAGTACTGGAGGAAGCTCCCTCGCCGGCGCTCACCTCGCTGCAGGACCAGGCGTTACGCGAGGCGGCGGTGCGCTTGAGCCAGGTGGCGGGATATCACAACGCCGGGACTGTCGAATTCCTGTACCAGCCGGAAAGCCACCGCTTCTCCTTCATGGAGATGAATACCCGGTTGCAAGTCGAACATCCGGTGACCGAGTGCACGACCGGTTGCGACCTCGTCAAGCTGCAGATTCACGTCGCTCGCGGCGGACGCCTGGAAGGAGAATCGCCCCGGACAACTGGTCACGCGATTGAAGTGCGGCTGAACGCCGAAGATCCGGAAAACAGTTTCGCACCGGCCCCCGGGACGATTGAGCGGTTCAGGCTTGCGACCGGCCCCGGGGTGCGCATTGACACCGGTGTGGCGGTAGGCGATGCCATCCCCCCGGAGTTCGATTCCATGATCGCCAAGATCATTGCCTATGGACAAAACCGTGGGGAAGCACTTTCGAGGCTGCAGCGGGTGCTCCGCGAAAGCGTTGTCGTCATCAAGGGCGGAACCAGCAACAAAGCATTTCTGCTGGACTTGGTGAACCGGGCTGAGGTGCAGCGAGCGGAAGTGGATATCGGATGGCTGGACCGTCTGGCGGCGCATGGCGGGCATTGTTCCAGGCGGCACGCCGATGTGGCGCTGGTGCAAGCGGCAATCGAAGCCTACTCTGCCGAGTTGGCAGTGGAGCAGACGCAGTTCTATGCCTCAGCCGTCCGCGGACGACCACACGTTCGCAATGAGCTAGGCCGGACGGTGGAACTACGCTATCGGGGACAAAGATACTCGCTCAAGGTTTGTTGCCTCGGCCCTCACCAATACCGCGTAGAAGTGGACGGATCGCGCATCGAGGCGCTTATCCACCCTCTGGGCAAGTTTGAATATTGGCTCACCGCCTTGGGGCGGCGCTTCCACGTTGTCTCCATAGTTCAAGGTCTGAATTACCGGATCGAGGTGGACGGCGTGTCGCACTCGATCAATCGAGATGACGGCGGAATGGTCCATGCGCCCGGGCCGTCGGTAGTCGTTTCCATTGCGGTGAAAGCGGGCGACGTGGTTTCGGCTGGGGATACCTTGGCTGTGCTGGAAGCCATGAAAATGGAGATGGCGGTCGTCGCCCCATTTTCCGGAAGAGTTCGCCAGGTGATGACGATACCGCATGTGCAGGTGGACGCCGGAGTTCCGCTGCTGCAAATCGAAGCCATTGCGAATGACCAGACGCCGGCAACTACGGAGCGGGTGGTATTTGGTGAGTCTCCCACGGCGAACGAGCCCGGAAAGGACACTCAATCTCGCTGGCACCAGGACCTGGAAGAACTGAGTCACCTTATGCTGGGCTTTGATGCTGACCCGGCCCAGACGGCGCGGCTGTTTGCGCAATGGAGCCAGCTCAAGGAAGCTCCCGCCGATAGCGTCGAAATAAGACGCCGCGAAGATGAGATCCTCAACATTTTTGTGGATATATGCTCGCTGTTTCGCCGGAAACCGAGCGTGCACGATCTCGCCGGCGGTGAAGCGCCCAGCACCGAAGCCTACCTCTTTTCCTATTCGCGCATGCTCGAAACGCGCGGCGAGGGCCTCCCGCCCGAGTTTGTGGAAGCGCTCCGTCGCACTCTGGCTCATTATGGCGTGCAGACGCTAGACCGCTCGCCCGAACTGGAAGAGAGCTTGCTCTGGATCTACAAGTCGCACCAACGGGTGGAGCAGCAAGTGGCGCCTATTCTGGCTTTGCTGGAACGCCGTCTGGCGTGCGTCGACGCCTTCGCGCAGCACGCGGACGAGCCGTTTCGTTTACTGCTTGACCGGATCATCGCCATGACACGCGGACAGTTCCCCTCCGTCAGCGACCTCGCGCGCGAATTGCACTATCGCTGCTTCGAGCAGGCGGTGTTTGAGCAGGCACGTAAACAGGTCTACGCGCAAGCCGAAGCTCACCTCGCCTATCTTGCCGCCAATCCGAAGGCCGCCGACCAGCGCGA
>PLXE01000032.1 GCA_003151335.1 Acidobacteriaceae bacterium | reverse complement strand
CGAACCCATGAGCCGGAAGGTCGGGTCTTGTGCAAGACGCTCGGCATCGTTCACGTGTTCATAGCCTGCCAAGCGTCTGTACACAGCCTGACGCAACAGATCGGCCATCGGCAATTGCGTGTTCTTCCCTCGTGAGTCGGTCAAGTGTTCTGCGATGAGTTCGCTCAACCCCAAGCGTTCATCCAACTCTCGCACGAGCAGCAGGCCACCATCCGACGTTACTCGCGATCCTTGGAAATCCACCTTCAAAGAGGGGTTGAAAGAGAGCTGAAACGGCTGGTTTTGTTGTTCACCCACTGGGTACAAGTCTCCGGAGTGTCTTTTGCGCCGTCAAAACCGCATGAATACTGGCGTTGGCGCGATCATACAACCACTTACACAGAGTTCAAAAAGGAAATGTGGGTTAAGTGGTTCGGAGGCCTGGTACCGAGGTGAAGCGGATCGAGGGCTGGTCTCTTCTCGCAATCACCCAGCAAGAAATCCCCAAAGACATGAGCCCATCTGCAGGTTCGTTAGAGGTTCGCAGGATCGCTGTAGGCTCATGCATCGGTTCATCACGTAAGTTATTTGGGTTGAATAGGTTACATGATTCTGCCCTGCGTCCTAGCGGTAGGTTCGCGAGAAGTGTGCGAAAAGCTTGACCCGTTCACGAAGAATCAATCACTTGGGAGCGCCCGCTTTCGCCGCACTGCAAATCAATTCCGCACGCCTAGGTCCGAATTTCGGCGAATTTGGGCGCGATAAGACCCGCTTAAATGCCGCCTAAAACCGCGCTAAACCGCGCTACACCGCGCACTGCAGAATATCCCCCTTCCCCACAGTGGCGCTTTGGCAGCCGTGCCGCGTGCATCACCTTGGCCGGCACGAGCATCTTATTAAGGAACGTGTCGCGAATTGAGAATGTGGTCGCCCGCGTCGCCACTTTGGATCCATTCTGGGGTTACGAAGCTAAGTGCCATCTGCAAGTACTGATGTTATGCATCTGCAATTTTGTTTAGCAGTGTTGAAAGCTCCGGCCGCGATGGCGGTGCTGTGTCTCGGCTTCGGCGTCACCGCTTACTTTGGTCTGCGCAACTTCTCCAGAATCGTGTTTGCTCTATCGCGCAGCCGCTCGCAGTTATTTTCCGTGGGAGCGGGCATGACCCTGCTTGTGATTGTCTTCCAGATGTACCATTGGGGCCGGACCCAGCCCGCAGGCGCCAATGGTGAAGACCTCATAGCAACCGCCGCCCCATTTGCGGCAAGCGGTGCTGGGATTGTTGACCATGCCGCTGTCACTGCAGTGAGCACCTACCACAATGACAATGCCCGGACCGGCCAGTACCTCAACGAAACCATACTGACGCCGGCCAACGTGAATCCCGCGCGGTTCGGCAAGCTGTACTCCTATCCGCTGGACGGTTATGTTTACGCCCAGCCGCTCTACATGCCGCAGGTGGCAATTCCGGGAAGCGGTGTTCATAACGTCGTGGTAGTGGCAACCCAGCACGATAGTGTTTACGCGTTCGATGCAGACTCCAGTTCTGCCTCGCCGCTGTGGCGAGTCAACTTTCTGAACCCGGATGCTGGCATCACCACCTTGACCCCCGCGGACGTGAACACGAGCGACATCGTGCCGGAGATAGGAATCACCAGCACTCCAGTGATCGACGCAGCCAGCAACACGATCTATGTAGTGGCGGCCACCAAGGAGAATGGCGCTTTTTATCACCGCCTCCATGCGCTGGATCTGGCTTCGGGGGCGGAAAAATTCGGCGGGCCGCAGCCTATCCAGGCGACGTATCCCGGCGCCGCGCGAGAAAGCTCAGATGGCCTCCTGGCCTTTGATTCACGCTTCCAACTGCAAAGGGCGGCGCTGCTGCTCGACCAAGGCCGGCTGTACGTTGCTTTTGCATCCTACGGCGATTTTGGCGCTTACCACGGCTGGGTCATTGCGTTCGACGCGACGACGCTGAAGCAAAGCGGAAGTTGGGTCACTACTCCCAATGGCTACCAGGGAGGCATCTGGATGAGCGGCTGCGGGATCTCCGCGGATGCGGACGGCAACCTTTATTTCTCGGTTGCCAATGGTCCGTTCGATGCATTCGGCGAGCAGCCCGGTGTGGATATGAGCGACAGCGTCGTAAAGTTAAAGCCGGGGCCGGCCGGTTTATCGCTGCTGGATTACTTCACGCCTTTCAATCAGGCAGCCATGGCGCGCGATGATTTGGATCTGGGATCGGCCGGCGTCGTTTTGTTGCCTGACCAGCCCGGTCCTTATCCGCATCTGGCGGTGACCAGCGGCAAGAACGGTCACATCTATCTCCTCAACCGCGACGCTCTCGGCGGTTACCGGGCGGAGGGCAATCGCAATCCCCAGGTGGTGCAGGAAATCTCCGGGCTGCGCGAGCAGATGGGTACGCCCGCCTATTGGAACGGCTACGTCTATTTTGGGTCGGGAGTCAGCCCGTTCAAAGATTCGATACGAGCTTTCCCTATCCACAATGGAATGCTGTCGCATCCCGCGGCGTCGCAAACCCAGGCTATCTACGCCTTGACTCGCAACACCGTGAGCGTTTCGGCGAATGGCAACCAGAATGGAATCGTGTGGGCGGTGCAGACCGACGGGTACTACACATCCACGCCGCCTGGCGCCGCAATCCTGCACGCGTACGACGCCAGAAATCTGGGACGCGAGTTGTACAACTCCAATCAGCGGCTGGCTCGCGATACCCCCGGTCCGGCGTCGAAGTTTACCGTCCCTACCATTGCGAATGGCAAAGTATTCGTGGGCACGGCAAATCAACTGAGCGTTTACGGACTTTTGTCCGCGGGGAGTTAGCAGATGTCACTTAGCAGTTGGCAAATAGCAGTTGGCACTTAGCAGTTGGCACTTAAAAG